>NZ_CP049871.1:745335-1408170 GCF_011302055.1 Sphingomonas sinipercae | reverse complement strand
TCCGAACGGGTCGTATTCGCTCTCGCTGCGCTTGGTGAAACCGGACAGGCCGCCGCCCTGGCGTAAGGTGCGGATGCGGTCGCGCCGGCCGGTGACGATCTTGTGCGGATAGGCCTGGTGGCCGACGTCCCAGATCAATTTGTCGTTCGGTGTGTCGAAGACATAGTGGGCCGCGACGGTAAGCTCGACGACGCCGAGGCCAGCGCCAAGGTGCCCGCCGGTTACGGAAACGGCGGAGATCATCTCTTCCCGGAGCTCGTCGGACAGCTGGCGCAGCTGCTCCTTGCTCAAGGAGCGGATGTCGCTGGGAAACTGAACCTGGTCGAGCAGGGGCGTATCGGGCCGGTCTGACATGATTTCCGCTTATCCCGAAGCCACCACGATGTCACCGGCCCTAGCCCAAAGGCGAGGTTTTTCAGCGAATGCTCAGGGTTTGCTCAGGCGAGGCTTATTCGCCGCAATCGCCGCAGGTCCCGCGCACCTCAATGACGGGCTGCCGGGCGGCAAAGCCGGCGCCGGCGGCCGCTTCACGAATGCCGCCGGACACCTTGTCGTCATCCAGGTGCACGGCCTGTCCGCAATTGTCGCAGATCAGGAAGATGCAGTCATGCAGGCAGTCCGGGTGCTGGTTGGCGATATAGGCATTGGCGCTTTCCACCCGCCGCACCAGATTGGCTGCGACGAACAGGTCGAGGATCCGGTAGACGCTGTTTGCAGCGACGCGGCGGCCCTGCGACTTCGAAACGGCTTCGGCGATGTCATAGGCGCTTGCGGGACGGTCGAAGCCGGCGAGCGTTTCGAAAACGTTGGAGCGCATTTCCGTCCATTGCTCGCCCTTGTCCTCAAGGCGGCTTTGCGCCGCCTCAAGCAACGATTCGCCATGATGAAGCTGGTGGGTGTGCGCGGACATGGCTGTAAGATAGGCCCGCGACCGGGCCGCGGCAACGCCTACTCGGCGGCCAGGAAGTTGAGCCGGTGCCCAAGGGCGAGCAGCCCGACGCCGATGACCGTGTAAAGCGCCTCGCTGCCGTCGTGGGGAAGCTGCAACGCCCCGCCCATCACCCCGAGGCCCAGGGCGCCGACCGCGCTGGGCATCATGAACCCATGATCGAGGACGCCGCGCCCAAGGGCGATCGCGCCAAGAGCCATCGCCAGCGTCAACCCGACTTCATGGATGATCGGTGCGCCAAGGACTCCGCCGGCGCTGGCCAGCAGGCCAAGCGCCACTGCGGTACCGAGACAGTGCACAAGACAAAGCCCAGAAATGCCGATGGCGACTCGGTCGAGAGCGCGGGTATGAAGAAACTGCTGCGGCATCGGGCGACGATATAACCCGCCTTCGGTCAGGTTACAACATCACATCTGCATCCGTTCGACGACTTGTGACGGCGGTTGGTCGAGTGCATATGCCCCGCCTCATGACCTCGACGCTCGCCCGCCCGGCGCCTTCCGCCCGAGGGGCCAACCCGAAGCCGCTGGCGCTTTCCAACCTTTTGTTTCTCGTCGCCACAATGGTGTTCGCGATGGTCGTTGTCGGGGGCATCACCCGCCTGACCGAAAGCGGCTTGTCGATCACCGAGTGGAAGCCGGTTTCCGGGGCGATCCCGCCCTTGACCCATGCGGATTGGGAGCGTGCGTTCGACCTCTACAAGCAGATTCCGGAATATAAGGAGATCAATGGACCCGCGGGCATGACGCTCGCCCAGTTCAGGCAGATCTTCTGGTGGGAATTCGTTCACCGGCTGCTGGGCCGGCTGATCGGGGTGGTGTTCGCGCTACCGTTGCTGTGGTTCGCCGTCCGCCGCGAAATTCCGCGGGGTTACGGCTGGAAGATGGTGGGCCTGCTGGTGCTGGGAGGTCTGCAAGGCGCGCTTGGCTGGTATATGGTGAGCTCCGGGCTCGCCGACCGGACCGACGTCAGCCACTTTCGGCTTGCCGCGCATTTGCTGCTGGCGCTGACCATCATGGGCGCATTGATCTGGTTCGCGCTGGATTTGCGCCGGCTTGCAATAACCGGTCGGGATCAACCGGCGCGATTGACCGCCGTTGCCGTTGGCGCCCTTGGCGTGCTGTTTGTCCAGTTGCTCTACGGGGCGTGGGTGGCAGGGCTCAACGCCGGGCAAGTGGCAAACACCTGGCCGCTGATGAACGACCGCCTTTTCCCGGAAGGCGTCGATTGGTCGAAGGGCGCCTTGTTCGCCTTCGCCAACGATCCGTACCTGGTCCACTTCGTCCACCGTTGGTGGGCATGGGTGATGGTCGCCGCGCTCGTCCTGTTTGCGCGCAAGGTGAAAGGTGCCGACGGCCGCCGCGCCTCGGTCGCGATCCACTCGGCCTTCGGGACCCAGATCATCATCGGTATCGCCACGGTAATGACCGGCGTCGCCATCTGGCTGGCCGCACTTCACCAGGCCGTCGGCGCACTCGTGCTCGTCGCCTGCGTGTGGGGCGCGCACGTTGTCGGCCGGACGCGATGAGCGTCGTTTCCATCTACTGCACCTTTGCGGGCGTCGAGGAGGCCGAGCGGGTCGGGCGGCAGGTCGTTGAAGAGCAGCTCGCCGCCTGCATCAATATTCTCGCGCCGTGCCGGTCGATCTATCGCTGGCAAGGCAAGGTCGAAGTCACCGACGAAACGCCTGCAATCCTCAAGACGACGGCTGCGGCCGCGGACAGCTTGATCGCCCGCATCGCCGAGCTTCACAGTTATGAGGTGCCAGCGATTACCCAGTGGCCGGTCGACCAGGCGGCGAGGGGCTTCAGCGAGTGGGTCGAGTCCGGCGTTCGATCCCTGCGGTAATATAATACCCGTCAGCAAGTCCGCTGTTTGCTTGACGAATTGCCACCTCTCTGTCATTCGGCCGCTCGACGGCGGCGCCTGAAGTGCGTCGCTTTTCTCGTTAGAAGAGGCAGAAACGCCATGAAGGCGCTGATGAAGACGACCAAGTCGGTCAAGCCGGCTGAGGTCGATAAGAAATGGCATCTGATCGATGCCGACGGTTTGGTGGTCGGGCGCGTCGCGACGATTATCGCCAACATCCTGCGCGGCAAGCACAAGCCGAGCTTCACCCCGCACGTCGATTGCGGCGATCATGTCGTCGTCATCAACGCCGACAAGGTGAAGTTCACCGGCCGCAAGCTGGACCAGAAGATTTATTACAAGCACACCGGTTACGCCGGCGGGCTCAAGGAAATCACCGCGGGCAAGGTACTCGAAGGGCGTTTCCCTGAGCGGGTGCTTGAGAAGGCTGTTGAGCGCATGATTCCGCGCGGTCCGCTGGGCCGCGACCAGATGCGTGCGCTGCACCTCTACAACGGCACCGAGCATCCCCATGCCGGGCAGAGCCCGCAGCCGCTCGACGTCGGCTCGATGAATCGCAAGAACAAGGTGGGCGCATAATGGCCGACAAGAAGTCCCTTTCAGATCTCGCCGCTCTGACCAGCGCCGAACCGGAAACCGCTGCCCCCGAGGCCGCGGCGACTGAAGCTGCCGCGCCTGCGGCTGCCGAAGCGGAAGCGCCCGCCGATGACCATGGCGCGTCGACCCAGGGTCCGCAGATCGAAGCTGTGCTTCGTGAGCAGCAGCTCGACAAACAGGGCCGCGCTTATGCGACCGGCCGCCGCAAGGACGCCGTCGCGCGCGTCTGGCTGAAGCCGGGCACCGGCAAGATCGTCGTCAACGGCCGCGAGCAGGAAGTTTATTTCGCTCGCCCAACGTTGCGCCTGGTCATCAACCAGGTGTTCGACGTTACCGATCGCAAGGGTCAGTATGACGTCATTGCCACGGTCAAGGGCGGCGGGTTGTCCGGCCAGGCGGGCGCGGTGCGTCACGGCATTTCGACGGCGCTGACCCGTTACGAGCCGGCGCTTCGCACGACCGTCAAGCGCGAAGGCTTCCTGACCCGCGATCCGCGCGTCGTGGAGCGCAAGAAGTACGGCCGCGCCAAGGCACGCCGCAGCTTCCAGTTCTCGAAGCGCTAAATTCGCTTGCATCGCTGTATGTGAGAGGCGGTCCGGATCTCCGGGCCGCCTTTTTCATGTGCGTGAATCAGCCCCGGTTGGGTTGGGTCAGCTGCCCTGCCGCTCGGCCGTTTCGGCCGGCGCGGGCGCGCTGTATGGGCGCGGCGGGTGCCACACGACGGCCTCCGGCCCGGAGATGCTCGTCGACGCGAAGACGTTGCGGGCTGCCATGACCGAATGCAGGAACATCCTCAATGTGCTCGGGCTCAGCGACGCCCATCCGGCCCAGACCAGCGCGCTCAGCGAAGCCAGGTTCGGCCCCAGATCCGCGCGCTCCAACACGCGTTTGAACAGGCGCGGCTTTTCGTTTGCCCACAAGGTCAGCGAACCAAGCGCCACGAAAACGCGCGGGTTGATCTTGCCCCGCCGCTGCGACCGGTTCGCGAGCAGCTCCTCATAATCCTCGCCAGCGCGAAGCCGGGCGAGGGAATCGTACATCAGGTCGACCGCTGCTTCGACCCGGTCCTGCCTGGAGGAGACGCGTGTGCTGCTGTCCGACTGGCGGTGCTGGTAAAGCGCGGCCGGAATGACGGCGATGTTGGTTTCATGGCTCATTCGGAGCGTGAAATCCTGGTCCTCCCAGAATTCGCACTCCGCGCGATAGCCGCCAATCCGTTCCGCGATGCTTCGACGGTACATGATCGATCCGTGCGGGAAGGGCGAAAACCAGGATCGCCGGGTCAGCCGCCAGGGCTCTGGACCCCGGCGTTTCTTGCCTGAAGGATCGATGATGTCGCACAGGCTGGCGACCAGGCCGACGTCCGGCCGATCGCGCAACAGGTTCATCTGCTGCTGAAGCCGGTCCGGGTGGGAAATGTCATCCGCGTCCATGCGAGCGACGATCGGCCCGCTGGATAAGGCCACAACCCGGTTCGAACTGCCTGATGGACCCAGGTTGGTGCTGCTCTCGACCAGCCGGATCCGCTTGTCCTTCTCCGCCCACCCACGCAGCTTCTCGCGGGAGCCGTCGTCGGAGCCGTCGTCGTAGATGACGAACTCGAAATCGCGGAACGACTGGTCGAGAATGCTCCGGACAGCATTGTCCAGATGCTCGCCGGCGTTGTGAACCGGCATGACTACGCTCAGCGGAGGGGGTGGAGAAGACTCTGACAAGACCTCGGTTTGCTAGATTTGCCGTCCGTGTAAGTCGAGCAGAAACCGCTCCGGTATAACCGCCGGGTGAGCGATCGTGGTTTATTCAAGGGAAGGCAGGCGCGCTTTAGGCGCTATTCGGGCCAAGGTTCGCCTTCTGGGGCGCCTCGGCCAAGCTTGTCGGGAAGGGGCTCGCCGGTGGGCGTGAACGCCAGCGACACCGAGTTGATGCAGTAACGTTCGCCAGTAGGCGGCGGACCGTCTGGGAACACATGGCCCTGGTGCCCACCGCAGCGGGCGCAGACGATCTCCGTTCGCACCATGCCGTAACTGGAATCGCGGATGTAACGGAGGTGCTCCTTGGCCAATGGCTGCCCGAAACTGGGCCAGCCGGTGCCGCTTTCGAACTTCGTCCCGCCGGTGAACAGCGGCAGCCCGCACAGCCGGCAGGTGAATACCCCGGCTCGCTTCTCGTCCAAAAACACGCCGCAGAAGGGCGCTTCGGTGCCGTGTTGCAGGAGCACTCGCCGCTCGTCCGCATCGAGATCGGCCGCAAGCGCCTCCAACTGATCGTCGGTGGGCGGGGAAAGGTCGAATTCGCGCGTCGCGGCGTCGGTCATGTCGATGCTCCTCGATGCCCTGATTGAGCGTCGGAGCATAGATAGGCATGACACAAAGCGCGCGCTAGGATCGGGTCAACGCCGAACGCCGAACGCTCCACCGGATGGTGGCCGGCTGAGATTAACTCCGTATGGTCGAAGAGGCTCAGTTCTTAGGCCGCGGCAGGTACGTCGCCTTCCCGTACGGCGGCGACACTGAGCCTTTGATCCAATCGACCAGCAACCGGAAGTAGCCGTCGGCGTACCGAGTATGCGTTCGCGAACCGTCCGGATGCTGGATGAATTCCCTTATTCCATGGTCGGTATTTGGGAACATCGCGATGTCGATCGGTAGCCCTTCGGACTGCAACTTTTTAAGGCGGTCGCGGGTAAGCAGCGAAGGGGTTACTCGATCCTGCTCCGCAAGCGCCCACAATTGTGGCACCGTGAGGGTGCGCAGGACCGCCATCGCATCATGATGCCACGGCAGGCCGAGGTCATTGGGCGATTTCGCACGACCCCGCAATTCGGCAGGGGTCGCGCGCAATATTCGTCCGCTGAACTCCCCCCGGATATGTTTGTACCAAGGTTCGCCGGAATACTGGCGTTTAAGTGTGGCCAGCGTGTCTATCCCCCGCCGGTAACCAGAGCCAATCACAACGGCTGTTGCAGCGGTGAGACGGCGGGCAACCGCAATCGCCGAATCGTCGAAGCCTTTCGCCCGCAATTCGAGCGCAACTTCCTCGGCATCTTCCTCGATCGGGGTATAGGCCATGCCGTACCCAATCGCGATGAAATCGGTGGGGACCTGCTTGGCAGCCAGGGGGATGACCCAGCCGGCCTGACTGAAGCCATAGAAGCCGAACCGGCCGTGCCGCCCGTGCGTCAATCGCTTGGCCTCTACCGCAGCGGCACTCGCGTCGCGAGCGAGTTGCTGGAAATTCATCGTGAAAAGGCCTTCGGACTCCCCGGTTCCGCGCTTGTCATAAACGAAGGTGCTGACGCCTTGCGCCGAGAGCGTGAATTGCATGTGCCAAAGGGCACTGGTGTACGGCTCATCACCGGAACCTTGGACGGAAACGACCAAAGGGGTGGACGTCGATGCGTCTGTTCGCTCGACCAACAAGCCGGCAAGGCGGGCCCCGTCGCTTACGAAAGTCGTCCGCGTTAACCTGAGTGGAATGCGCGGCCAGAATTCGACTGTGTCGTTCGGGAGTGTGACGTTAACACCACCCGCTGCGCAATGGACTCGGGTCTTGGGATGAGAGAGAACCCCGATCCGCCCGTCGAGATGCGTGTATTCGAAGCTCGATCCAGACTGCGTTAGTGCAAGTGTACGTCCGTCGGGCGATCCGTAGGCGCCGGCTTCGCAGGGAATATCGACCGATTTAGCCAAGCCGGGTGTTGCCGCTGGCGCCGATGAGAGCACGCTTAGCAGCCAAACAAGCATTCGCGCTGGTGATTTCATTTCCACCCCACTTATTGATACCGGTAACTTCATTGAACTACGACGTCTGAGTCCGGAAAGGACAACTTTCGGACCGGCTTCCAACGCTTACGGATTCTTTGATGCCCAGCCCGCGCCTCGTGCCCAAGAACGTGATCAAGCTGGCGCTCCGCTCCCAGTCCGTGGAGCTCAAAAGCTATGCGTCCTTCGAACGGGAGTTTCAGAAAGCGCTTGGCTGCGATCTGGATTACGCTCGGCGTCTTCTCAACGGCACCCGGCTCCTGCGGGAACGGCATCGCGAACTGATCAGGGAATTGCTTCGACTGCCCACCTTGGACTTTGACGCGACGCCGCGTGACATCGCCGTCCAGCTCAATCTATCGTCGAAGGACGCATTGTCGGTGATGTCGGGTGGGCTCCCTGGCTTGGAGTTTGCAGCGCGCACCCGCGACCTCACTGCACTTTCCCGGCTGAGTGATCTTGTTAGCGGGTATTGGGAGCTCGTATTTTGGTCGTTCAGTCGAACAGACACCCAGGCTTTGTCGCGTGAACTTTGCGTCATCGAGCGGCCGGATGAGGCCGGCCTTTTGCCGTGCACAGTCCACGACGTGAACTTCACCTATCGGGGGGTCGTCTTCCCCGTGATGAGCCACCTCTATTTCATGGTGGAAAAGGAACATCTATTTGATGAGGTGGTGGTTTATCTAACGAACCGTCCGGAACGAGCGCCACCCGTGCTTCGCGGCATTTCGCTTGGCTTGTCAGGCGGTGTCGATGAAATTCGCAGTCATCCGACCGCGTCGCGGTGTACGTTCCGATATCTGGGCCGCACAGCGGCCGACGTTCGCATCCGATTTCCCGAGGCACCCGATGATGAGACGGACCTTCTGGATTTCCTCAGGCGAGAGGTCCCTCGCTACCTGACCCAGGCCGAGCTTGCAGAACTCTCGACCGAACAGTTGGCGGCTTTGCAAGTGTCGCGGCTTGATAATTCGGTACCCCCAAACGCGATCCCATTCGTCCTCCAGGCAAAGGACTGAAAGTCATCCGCCGAGTTACCGTGGTTCGTCGTCGCTGTGGGAAGTGGTGGACGCACTAGGGCTCGAACCTAGGACCCGCTGATTAAGAGTCAGCTGCTCTACCAACTGAGCTATACGTCCATGCCTGGAAGGCCGCGACCGGCGGCTATGCTCGCCGGTGCGGGGGCCAGATAGCCGCGCATCGACGACGATGCAACCGTTGTGCCGGGCCTTAGGGCCGCCTTTGCCGGCGCGCCATAGAGCGCCTATATGACGGGCATGTCCGCAATCCGCCCGTGGCGAACCATCGAACGCCGTCTCTCGCGCCAGATCATGGTCGGCGCGGTGCCCGTCGGCGGCGATGCGCCGATCTCGGTCCAGACGATGACCAACACCCCGACCGAGGACGCGCGGGCGACAATCGACCAAATTCGCCGTTGCGAAGAGGCTGGGGCGGACATCATCCGGGTGTCCTGCCCGACCGTGGAGGCAACTGCGGCGCTGCGCGAAATCGTCCGCGAGGCGAGGGTGCCGATCGTCGCCGACATCCATTTTCACTACAAGCGCGCGCTGGAAGCCGCCGACGCCGGTGCCGCCTGCCTGCGCATCAATCCGGGCAACATCGGCTCGGAAGACCGGGTCAGGGAGGTTATCGCCGCGGCCCGTGCGAACGGGTGCGCGATCCGGATCGGCGTCAATGCGGGGAGCCTGGAGAAGGACCTGCTCGAAAAGTATGGCGAACCGTGTCCCGAAGCGCTGGTCGAAAGCGCGCTGGACCACATCCGAATCCTCGAGGACCATGGTTTCCAGGACTATAAAGTCGCGGTGAAGGCGTCGGACGTGTTTCTCGCCGTCGCTGCCTACCAGCAGCTCAGCATGGCGGTCGATTGCCCTCTGCACCTTGGCATCACCGAAGCGGGCGGACTCATCGGCGGGACGGTCAAGTCTTCGATCGGCATCGGTTCGCTTTTGTGGGCTGGGATCGGCGATACGATTCGCGTGTCGCTCTCCGCCGAGCCCGAAGAGGAAGTGCGGGTCGGCTATGAGATCCTCAAGTCGCTCGGCATTCGTAGCCGGGGCGTACGCGTGGTCTCGTGCCCAAGCTGCGCGCGCCAGGGATTCGACGTGATCCGCACCGTCGAGAAGCTCGAAGAGCGACTGCAGCATATCAAGACGCCGATGTCGCTGTCGGTGCTGGGCTGCGTCGTCAACGGACCTGGCGAAGCGCGCGAAACCGACATCGGAATCACCGGCGGCGGCAATGGCAAGCACATGGTCTATTTGTCGGGCGTGACCGACCACCATGTGCAGGACGAGGGCATGATCGACCACATCGTCGCGCTGGTGGAAGCGAAAGCTGCAGAACTCGAAGCTGCGGCGGCCCACGAACCAATCCTCGACGCCGCCGAATAGTCCGAATAACGCGCGGCGGTGACTCGCCCAAACCATCCGCCGCTCATCGCCTTCTTTGTCGGCGTGCTCGGCATCGCACTGTTTTCCGGCATGGACGCGGTCATGAAAGGCCTGGTGCTGGCGATCGGCACGATCGCGACCATGTTCTGGCGCAATCTCACCGGCATATTCCTGTCGGGGGCGCTCTATCTTCCGAAGCGCAAGGGTTGGCCCGAACGCTCGACCATGCGCATCCACTTGGCCCGTGGCATCCTGTCGACGGGCATGGGCTTCCTCTTTTTCTGGGGCATCGGGCGAGTGCCGCTTGCGCAGGCGGTGGCGCTGGCGTTCATCGCGCCGCTGATCGCGCTCTACCTGGCATCGATCATGCTGCATGAAAAAGTTGGGCCAAAGACCGTGGGCGCGTCAGTGGTGGCATTCGGCGGCGTCGTCGTCATCTTTGTCGGGCAGGCGCAGGCCGATCTCGGCCGCGAAGCGCTGATCGGAAGCGCGGCGATCCTGGTTTCAGCGGCGCTCTACGCGCTGAACATCATTATCATGCGACGCCAGGCCCTGGTCGCCGACCCGATGGAAATCACGTTTTTCCAAAGCGTCATCGTGACCGCCGTGTTGCTTGCCGCGATGGCGGTCTTCGATTTCCCCGTACCGCCGTTGGCGCAATGGCCGTGGATCCTGTTCGCGGCGGCGCTCGCGGTCTCGTCCATGCTGCTGCTGTCCTGGGCCTATGCCCGCGCCGAGGCGAGCTACCTGGCAGCGACGGAATATACCGCTTTCTTGTGGGCGGTGCTGTTCGGCTGGCTGTTCTTTCAGGAGAGCGTGTCGCCTTTCACGCTGGCCGGAGCAGTCTTGATCGTCGCCGGTTGCCTGCTGGCAGCGCGAATGCCGGAAGAGGCGAGCCCGAAGCTTGAGGCCGCGACCTAGCTCGAGCCGAGGACGTTGATCATCAGCGCCAGGACCCCGAGGTTGAAGAAAAAGCCGACGATGCAGTGAACGGTGACGACGTTGCGCACCTGTGGCGAGGTCACCTGGACGTCGGACGTCTGCACCGCAACGCCGAGAGTGTAAGCAAAATAAGCGAAATCGGCGAACCGCGGTTCCTTCGTGCCCGGGAAGACGAGTCCGGCCGCGTCCTTGCCGCCGTCCGCCGAGGAATAGAAAAGGTGTGCGTAGTGCAGCGTGTAGACGGCGTTGCCGAAACCCCAGGCGAGGGCCAGCGTCAGGACCACCAGCAACTTGTCGGCGGGCGTAAGCGCCGCCTTGTCCTGCAGCAGCGCGACGATCGCGATTAAAGTCACCGCGGCGAGCGCGACGTTGATGACCAGCAGGAGCAATCGGTTGGCGTCATTTTCAGCCGCACTCCGCCGCATCTGCGAGGGTGTGGCGCTGAAGAGGCTGATTGCGGACCCGAGGAAGACGAGGGCGGCGACGTCGAAGCCGATCATGCCGCCGCGCTCCAGTCCGAGTAGCGATCCCGCTATCGCGGAGGTGACGATCAGGACGACGACGAAGGCCACGAAGCGCAGCGGCGCAATGCTTTTCCCCAGCCTCTTGGCGACCCCCATCGTTGCAGGATAGACGAACCCGGCGCGCCGTCCAGCGGGAGACACGAGTGCCTTGGCTCTACCTGATCATCGGCGGGCTGTTCGAAGTCGGCTTCACCACGTCGCTGCGCTTCGTCGACGGCTTTCGCAACTTGCCATGGACAGTCGCCTTCCTGGTTTCGGTGGCGGTCAGCATGGCCCTGCTCGAGCTGGCCTCACGCTCCATCCCGATGGGCACCGCCTATGCCGTGTGGGGCGGCATTGGCGCAGTCGGCACCGTGGTCGTGGGAATGATGCTGTTCGATGAACCGACGACGCTCATCAGGATCATGCTGATCTTTATCATCGTCGCCGCGATCGCCGGTTTGAAGCTTCTCGCCTGATGCTGGACGGTCCGGCTGCCAAGCGGCTAGTGCAAGCGCGATGACAGACAAGGCGACCCGAAACGATTGGCAAAAGCTCGCCGACAAGGAGTCAAAGGGCAAGGATTTGTCCCGCGAGACCCTGGAGGGTTTCCGGCTCAAGACCGTCTACGGTCCTGAGGACGCAAACGGCATCGACAGCGGCTATCCTGGCCTGCCGCCCTACACGCGCGGGCCTTATGCGACGATGTACGCGGGCCGGCCCTGGACCATCCGCCAGTACGCGGGTTTCTCGACGGCCGAGGAATCGAACGCCTTCTATCGTCGCAACCTCGCCGCGGGGCAAAAGGGGCTCAGCGTCGCTTTCGACCTAGCCACGCACCGCGGTTACGACAGCGACAATCCGCGCGTTGCTGGCGACGTCGGCATGGCCGGCGTTGCGATCGACACCGTCGAGGACATGAAGCTTCTGTTCGACGGCATCCCGCTCGGCGAGATGAGCGTCAGCATGACGATGAACGGTGCGGTGCTGCCGGTGATGGCCTTCTTCATCGTCGCCGGGGAGGAGCAGGGCGTCGACCGCGCCGCGCTGACGGGCACGATCCAGAACGACATTTTGAAAGAGTTCGCGGTCCGCAACACCTACATCTATCCGCCCGAACCTTCGATGCGGATCGTCAGCGACATCATCGCCTTCACGTCGCGCGAGATGCCGAAGTTCAACAGCATCTCCATCTCCGGCTATCACATGCACGAAGCCGGGGCGACGGCGGTGCAGGAGCTGGCCTACACGCTCGCCGACGGCATGGAATATGTTCGTGCGGCGGTGAAGAGCGGGCTCGATATCGATGCTTTTGCGCCGCGCCTCAGCTTCTTCTGGGGCATCGGGATGAACCTCTTCATGGAGGTCGCCAAGATGCGCGCGGCGCGCACCTTGTGGGCGCGGATCATGACCGACCTCGGCGCGCAGTCGGAAAAGTCGAAGCTGTTGCGCACCCACTGCCAGACCAGTGGCGTGTCGCTGACCGAGCAGGACCCTTATAACAATATCGTCCGGACGACGATCGAGGCGCTGGCCGCGGTGCTTGGGGGCACCCAGTCGCTGCACACCAACAGCTTCGACGAAGCGATCGCGCTGCCGACAGATTTCTCTGCGCGCATCGCCCGCAACACGCAGCTGATCCTGGCCGAGGAAAGCGGGGTGACGGCGGTTGCCGATCCGCTCGGCGGAAGCTGGTATGTCGAAGCGCTTACCCGGGAGCTGGAAGAAAAGGCGCAGGCGCTGATCGACGAGGTCGAGGCGCATGGCGGCATGACCAAGGCGGTCGCCGAGGGCTTGCCCAAGCACCGCATCGAGGAAGCGTCGGCCGCTCGCCAAGCCAAGGTCGACACGGGCGAGACAGTGATCGTCGGCGTCAACCGCTATCGCTTGTCCGAAGAGGACCAACTCGACATCCTCGAAGTCGACAATGCCAAGGTTCGCGCCGGGCAGATCGCGCGGCTGGAGCAGGTTAAGTCGGGCCGGGATGAGGGCGTCGTCCGAACGGCCCTGGACGCGCTTGAGCAGGGCGCGCGTGCCGACACCAACCTGCTGTCGCTTGCGGTCGAGGCAGCGAGGGCGCGCGCAACCCTGGGCGAAATTTCGGATGCGCTGGAGCGCGCCTTCGGCCGATATGCGACGACGCCCGCTCCGGTGCGCGGCATTTACGGCGGCAATCGCCGCGACGCTCGCTGGAAGGGCGCGGAGCAAGGCACGCGCGCGGTTGCCGAACGGCTTGGCCGCAAGCCCCGCATCTTCGTCGCCAAGATGGGCCAGGACGGTCACGACCGCGGCGCCAACCTCGTGTCTTCGGCGTTCGCTGATCTCGGCTTCGAGGTTGTTGCGGGTCCGCTGTTCCAGACGCCGCGCGAGACAGCCGAGATGGCAGTTGCGAAAGACGTCGACGTCGTCGGCGCAAGCTCCCTGGCGGCGGGGCACCGCACGCTCATTCCCGAGCTGATCGGTCACCTGCGCGACCTGGACCGCGCCGACATCAAGGTCGTCGCCGGCGGCGTCATCCCGGCGCAAGACTATAGCATGTTGCGGGAAGCTGGCGTGCAGGCGATCTTCGGGCCCGGCACCAACCTGGCAGATGCCGCCGACGAAGTGCTGCGCTTGCTCGGCCACAACCGTCCGCCGCTCGATGAGCCCGTAGAATGAGAGGCTGGAGGTGGGGTGTTGGCCGGCATTGTGTCGATCGCGATGCCATTCCTACTGATGATCTAGACCGGCATGTTCATGCAGGCGATTGAGGTGAGATGTTCAAGAAAATCCTGATCGCCAATCGCGGCGAAATCGCGTGCCGGGTTGTCCGCACGGCCAAGCGCATGGGCATCAAGACCGTCGCGGTTTACTCCGACGCCGATGCCCGCGCGCCGCATGTGAAAATGGCGGATGAGAGCGTGCGCCTCGGGCCGGCGCCGGCGTCCGAAAGCTATCTCAACGCCGAATTGATCATCGACGCCTGCAAGGCGACGGGCGCGGAGGCGGTGCATCCGGGGTACGGCTTCCTGTCGGAACGGACGAGTTTTGCCGAGGCGCTGGCCAAGGAGAAGATCGCCTTCATCGGCCCGCCGCCCAAGGCGATCGCGGCGATGGGCGATAAGATCGAGTCCAAGAAACTGGCGCGGGATGCCGGGGTCAACATCGTGCCCGGCTATCTCGACGACATCGCCACCACCGACGACGCGGTGAAGATCGCCGGCGACATCGGCTATCCGGTGATGATGAAGGCATCGGCCGGCGGCGGCGGCAAGGGCATGCGGCTCGCCTGGTCCGAGCAGGACGTTCGCGAAGGCTTCGAAGCGACCAAGCGCGAGGGGCTCAACAGCTTCGGCGACGACCGCGTGTTCATCGAGAAGTTCATCGAGCAGCCGCGCCACATCGAGATCCAGCTTCTCGGCGACCAGCACGGCAACATCGTCTATTTGGGCGAGCGCGAATGTTCGATCCAGCGCCGCCACCAAAAGGTGGTCGAGGAAGCGCCGTCGCCCTTCGTCACGCCCGAAATGCGTGAAAGCATGGGCAAGCAGGCCGTCGCTCTGGCCCGGGCGGTCGGCTATTATTCGGCGGGCACGGTCGAGCTGATCGTCTCCGGCGCGGACCCGACCGGAAAGAGCTTCTACTTCCTTGAGATGAACACCCGGCTGCAGGTCGAACATCCGGTGACCGAGGAGGTCACGGGCCTGGACCTAGTCGAGCAGATGATCCGTGTCGCGGCAGGGGAGAAACTGGGGTTCACACAGGACGACGTGAAGCTGAACGGCTGGGCGGTTGAGACGCGCGTCTATGCCGAAGACCCGTACCGCGGCTTCCTGCCAAGCACCGGGCGGCTCGTGCGCTATTCCCCGCCAGAGCAGTCCGACAATGGCGTGAAGGTGCGCGTCGACGACGGCGTCTTCGAAGGTGGCGAGGTCAGCATGTTCTATGACCCGATGATCGCCAAGCTGGTGACCTGGGGGACAACCCGCGAGGCGGCGATCGATGCGCAGGTCGACGCGCTCGACGCATTCCAGATCGAGGGCATCGGCAACAACGTCGATTTCCTATCCGCACTAATGCAGCACCCGCGCTTCCGCTCGGGGGAAATCACTACGGGCTTCATTGCCGAGGAATATCCGGAAGGGTTCGAAGGCGCGCCGGCAGATCCGCAACTGCTGTCGGATCTAGCCATCGTTGGCGGATTGATCGGCGCGATAACCGACGAGCGGGCGGCGAGCGTTGATCATCAGCTGGGCGAGCCGGGCACGACCTCCTCCGATCGGGTCGTCACGGTCGATGGCGATCAACACCGGGTGCGGATCAAGCCGTACGACGGCGGCGCGTTCGGCGTCCTCGACGACGGCAAGATGATCGACCTGGTCGGCAGCTGGGCGCCCGGCCAGCGGATGCTTTCGGTCAGCATCGACGGCCGCCGGCGGACGGTGCAGGTGGAGCGCAGCGGCCGCGGCATGACGCTGACGACCCGCGGCGCCAGTCACACGGTGCAGGTCCTCCCGCCGCACGTCGCCGAGCTGTCGCGGCATATGATCGAAAAGGTCCCGCCGGACCTGTCGCGCCTGCTGCTGGCGCCGATGCCGGGGCTGCTGACCCGGCTGGACGTGAAAGAGGGCGACAAGGTCGAGCCCGGCCAGCCGGTCGCGGTGATGGAGGCAATGAAGATGGAAAACATCCTCCGCGCCCCCAAGGCGGCGACGGTCAAGGCAACGCCCGCGAAGGCCGGCGACAGCCTCGCCGTCGATCAGGTCATCGTGGAGTTTGAGTGAGCTGGGACGACGAACCCTATCTTCCCGCTTCCGAGTTCCTTGTGTCCATCATGAACGAGGAAGTCGTGCTCGATGACTCGGAATTTGGACGAGCAAACCTCTCTCTTCTGATCGGCATGACGAAGGATCAAGACCGGTCAAATCGAGATTATGCAGCAATGCTGCTTGGCCATCACGGCCCGCCTACGGTCGAAGTTCGCAATGCGCTGCGAGAAGCAGCCGAAGACGAAGATGTATATGTGCGAGGAGAGGCAATTCAGGCCTTAGTGGAACGGGATCGCCAAGTCGCAATCTCGCTTGTGACGAGGGAACTTGCCCGCAAAACGGCTTGCTATGCGATCTTTCAGGCGGCGGCCGATTTAGCGGAAACTTCGCTTGCGCCATTGCTCGAACCGTTCGCCGCAAAGAGAACTGGCACATCTCATATCGACTCACAGATTGACGATGCGCTGGCGGCGTGCCGCAAAGGTTAGCTTCTTAGCTCGCTCCGCTTGAGCTTCCCCGTCGCGGTCTTGGGAAGCGCGTCCACGAATTCGACCTCGCGCGGATATTTGTAGGGGGCGATCCGCTCTTTGGTGAAGTCCTGCAGGCCTTTCACCAGTTCGTCGCTGGGCTCGGCGAAGTCGGCGAGGACGACGAACGCTTTTACCTTCTGCCCGCGCTCGGCGCACAGAACGCCGATCACCGCGCATTCGGCGACGGCGGGGTGGGCGAGGAGGGCATTTTCGACTTCCGGCGCGCCGATATTATAGCCCGAGCTGACGATCATGTCGTCGCTACGGGCGAGGTACCAGAAGTAGCCGTCGGTATCCTTGCGGTACGTGTCGCCGGTGACGTTCCAGCCATTCTCAACGTAATTCCGCTGCCGCTCGTCATCGAGATAGCGGCAGCCGGTCGGGCCCTTGATCGCAAGGCGGCCGACGCCTTCGTCCATCGGTTCGCCACGGTCGTCGAGGACGGCCGCTTCGTACCCTGGCACCGCCTTGCCGGTCGAGCCCGGACGGATTTCCTCACCCGCCGCCGAGACGAAGATGTGCATCATTTCGGTCGATCCGATGCCGTCGATGATGCCGATGCCGGTACGGACTTTCCACGCATGCCAGGTCGCTTCGGGCAGGTGTTCGCCGGCGGATATGCAGGTGCGCAGCGACTTGAGCGCGCCGTCCAGACCCGGCTGCGACAGCATCGCCTTATAGGCGGTCGGTGCCGTGCCGAGATGCGTGACGCCGAACTTGGCGATCGCCTCGATAAGGGCCTGCGGGTTGGCCTGTTCCAATGTCGCGCTCGCCGCGCCGAAGCGAAGCGGGAACAGCGGCGCGATGCCAAGGCCGAAGGTGAAGGCCATTGGCGCGCTAGTCATGAAAATGTCGCCCGGCTTCGGCCCGAGCAGGTGCCGGGCAAAGGTGTCGCACGGGGCCAATATGTCGCGGTGGAACTGGACGCAGCCCTTGGGGACGCCGGTGGTGCCGCTGGTGAAGGCGATCAGCGCCGGATCGTCGCGGCCGGTGTCGAAAGGCGGCAGCGTCTGCAGCGAGGCGGTGCGCGTTTCCAGCTCGCCGTGGCCATGGTCGCCGTCATATTTGATGAGGTGCTTTACGAAGTGCGTCTGCTCGACCGCTTCGCGAAAATCGCCGATGAAGCGGCTGTCGACGATCGCGTGACTGATTTCCGCGCGCTCGATGACCGTGGCGATTTCGCCGGGGCGGAGCAGGGGCATGGTCGCGACGACCACCCCGCCGGCCTTCAGCACGCCCAGCCAGGCAGCGACCATCGTGTAGCAATTGGGACCTCGCAGCAGGACCCGGTTGCCGGGGATGAGGCCCTCCTCCTCGACAAGCAGGCGGGCGATGCGTCCGCTGAAGCTGTCGAGGTCGGCGTAGGTCCAGCGGCCGTGCGCGTTGACCACCGCCAGCGCGTCCGCCGCCCCGCCTTTCAGCAGCTCGGCGGCCGCGTTGACCCGCTCCGGATATTGCAGCTCCGGCAGGTCGAAGCGGAATTCGGGCAACAACTCCGCCGGTGGCAAGCGGTCGCGGACGAAGCTGTCGTAACTCAATCGGGCACCACGGCGATGGCTTCGATCTCGATCTCGGCCGCCGGTTCGACGAGACTTTGCACTTCCACCAGGGCCATGGCCGGGAAGTTACGGCCCATGACTCGCTGCCACGCCTCTCCGATGGCGCCGAGATGGTCGCGATACGCCTGCATGTCGATGACGTAGCAGGTCATCCGTACGACATGCTCGGGTCCGGCCCTATCTTCGGCGAGAATCGCGACAATGTTGCGCAAGGTTTGTTCGAACTGGTCGGCGATGTTGGGCGAGCGGAAGTCCTGCTGCTCATCCCAACCGACCACGCCGGCGGTGAAGATGAGGCGCCCGCGCGCGCTGATGCCATTGGAATAACCCTTTGGCCGCGGCCATCCGGGCGGTTGCAGCACGTTCATGCGCGAAATTCCTTCAGCAGGTCGCGGGCGATGATCTGCCGCTGCACTTCGCTCGCCCCTTCGTAGATGCGCAGCGCGCGAACGTCGCGGTAGAGTTCCTCGACCTTGACGCCGCGCGTGACGCCAGCGCCGCCGTGCATCTGCACCGCTGCATCGATCACCTGCTGCGCGGCCTCGGTCGCGTGCAGCTTGGCCATTGCCGCCGCGCGCCGGTTGTCGGTCCCACCGACGTCCTGTTGCCAGGCGGCGCGATAGACCAGCAGCGCCGAGGCATCGATTGCCGTCGCCATGTCGGCCATTTTCGCCTGCGTCACCGCATTGTCCGCAAGGGTCTTGCTACCCAGGCGGCGGCTGCTGGCGAACCCCAGCGCTTCGTCCAGGGCACGGCGCGCAAAGCCAAGCGCCGCGGCGGCGACGGTGACCCGGAACAGGTTCAGTGTCTCCATGCCGACGCGGAAACCGTCGCCCGGCTCACCGACGACGGAGTCGGCGGGAATGCGGGCCTTGTCGAACTTGATTCGGGCCAGCGGGTGCGGCGCGATGACGTCGATCCGCTCCTCGATGGTGACGGCATCCGCCGGGACAATGAAGGCGGTCAGTCCGCGCGACCCTTCGCCTTCGCCGGTGCGCGCGAACGTCAGGTAGAAATCGGCGATCCCGCCGTTGGAAATGTAGGTCTTTTCCCCGACCAGCACCCACTCATTGCCCTCGCGCATCGCCGACGTCGCGATATTGGCCGCATCCGATCCGCATTCGGGCTCGGTCATTGCGAAGGCCGCAATCGCCTGGCCCGAGGCGACCGCAGGCAGCCACTCGCGCTTCTGCTCGATCGTGCCGAACAGGGAAATCGCGCCCGAGCCGAGCCCCTGCATTGCAAAGGCGAAGTCGGCGAGGCCGGAGTGATAGGCAAGCGTCTCCCGCGCAAGCGCGAGGCTGCGCACGTCGGGGCGCCGGTCGCCGTCGGCAACGCACAGCTTGAGCAACCCAGCCCCGCCGAGCGCCTGCACCAGACTCCGGCAGTCGTCGTCGATGTTCTTGCCGTGGGCAGGCAGTTCGGCGGCAACGCCGTGCAGTCGATCGGCAAGCTCCCGATGCTTCGCCTCGAAAAACGGCCAGGAGAGGAATGTCGAATCCGCCATCAGTCGCCCTGGAAAACCGGCTTTTGCTTCGCTGCAAAGGCTTCGTAAGCGCGACGGAAGTCGTTGGTCTGCATGCAATCCGCCTGCGCCTCCGCCTCCATGTCGATCGCCGTGTCGATCCCGACATGCCATTCCGCGTCGAGTTGCCGCTTGGTCATGGCGTGGGCAAGGGTCGGGCCGTTGGCGAGGTCCGCCGCGAGCGCTTGCGCATCGGCGAGGACGTCGTCGCTCAGCCGGTTCCAGAAGCCCCATGCCAGCCCCTCGTCTGCGCTCATGCTGCGGCCGGTGAACAGCAATTCGGCCGCGCGCCCGTGGCCAATGATCCGCGGCAGGATGGCGCAGGCGCCCATGTCGGCCCCCGACAACCCGACGCGAGTAAAGAGGAAAGCGGCCTTAGCGCTGGGCGTCGCGATTCGCAGGTCGCTGGCCATCGCCATGATCGCGCCCGCACCGGCGCAGACGCCCTCGACCGCGGCGACGATCGGCTGCGGGCAGGCGCGCATGGCCTTGACCAGGTCGCCCGTCATGCGGGTGAAATCGAGCAGGCCGGAGCGGTCCATGCGCGTGAGCGGCCCGATAATTTCGTGCACGTCGCCGCCGGAACAGAAATTGCCGCCGGCGCCGGTGATCACCATCGCCTTGACCGCGGGGGCGTCGGTCAGCGCGCGAAAGGTGTCGCGAAGTTCGGCGTAGCTTTCGAAGGTCAGCGGGTTCTTGCGTTCCGGGCGGTCGAGCGTGATCGTTGCGACCTTGCCGGACAGGTCCCAGCGGAAATGCCGCGGGCGGAAGCCTGCCGGGTCGAAGCTCATGCGTTGGTCCCGCCGTCGATGGTCACGGCCGAGCCGGTGATGTCGCGGCTGAGCGGGAGGCACAACATCGCGATGACGTTGGCGATGGCTTCGGGATCGACCAGGCGGCCGCTGGCATTCATGTCGCTGATCGCGCCACGCGATTGATCCTCGCTGCGGCCGGTCAGCTTCGAAACCCGGACGATCGACTGATCGGTCATCGGCGTGTCGACATAGCCGGGGCACACTGCGTTCACCGTCAGGTTAGTCTTCGCATATTCGACCGCGAGGCTACGCATCAGACCCAACAGGCCATGCTTCGACGCGGCATAATGGGCTGCGTAGGGAACGCCGCGCAGTGAGGCGACCGAGGCGACGAAGACGAGCCGACCGTTCGCGCTGACCATCAGGTCGGGGAGGGCCGCCTGCGCGCAATCAAAGGCAGCCGTCAGGTTGACGGCAATGATCCGGTCCCAGCTTTCGCGGGTCATCTTGTGGAACGGCGCGCTGTCGGCGATGCCGGCGTTGACCACCAGCATGTCGATCGGTCCGTTGGTTTCGCGAGCCTCAGCGAAAGCACGGTCGATCTGATCGCGGTCGCTGACATCGCATTGAAGCGCCGTGCCGCCCAGCGGCTGCGCCGTAGCCTGCAGAGGCTCCATCCGGCGTCCGGTCAGCGTGACCTTGGCGCCGGCCGCTGCCAATCGTCGAGCCGCGGCCGCACCGATCCCGGTGCCTCCGCCAGTGATCAGGGCGTGACGCCCCTCAAGCGCGGTTTTCTGCATCGGCTGAGCATTGGCGCAACGACCAAAGCGAGGCAAGGCGGGCGGCGGACACAAAAAAGGGGGCGACCAACGGCCGCCCCCTCCATGATCAGGTTGATGGTTACTTGACGCCGATCGGGTCAGGGTTTCCGTCGGGATCGTTGATGACATTGCCGTCCGTGCGAACCGCGCCGGAAAGCAGCAGGCCGGCCAGGTGCGGAGTCGCCATCGAAGTCCCGCTGATCGTGTTGTAGGCGCCGTTCAGCCACGTCGACTTGATCGCCGAACCCGGTTCGGAGAACTCGATCGGAGGATTGCCGAAGTTCGAGTAGCTCGCCCACTTGTCGCCGACCGCGAAGGCCGAAACGGTGTAAACGTTCGGGCCGTTGGCGCGCCCCGGCGAGTGGTTGTTGGCATTGTCGCTTTCGTTGCCAGCGGCGAGTGCGAAACGGACGCCCCCCGCGGCTGCGGCGATCACGGCCTGGTCCAGCGCAGTGCTCACGCCGCCGCCAAGGCTCATGTTCGCGACGTCGCCAGGACGGCCGTATTGGGCGACGTAATCAACCCCGGCAATCACGCCGGAGTTTGCGCCGCTGCCGCGCCGGTCGAGGACTCGAACCGCGACGACCGTTGCGCCCGGCGCAACGCCGATGACGCCGATCGCGTTGTCACGGGCAGCGATCGTTCCGGCAACGTGCGTGCCGTGCCCATTCTGGTCGGCCGGCGACGTGTCGCGGAGGAAGCTGCGGCTACGCGCTGCGTCAGTGTTGAGATCCGGGTGCGTGAAATCCAGCCCGGTGTCGATGACCCAGGCCGTCGCGAAGGTGCCGGC
Organism: Sphingomonas sinipercae; assembly: GCF_011302055.1. NCBI lineage: Bacteria > Pseudomonadati > Pseudomonadota > Alphaproteobacteria > Sphingomonadales > Sphingomonadaceae > Sphingomonas > Sphingomonas sinipercae. The sequence continues at coordinate 1,386,410 of NZ_CP049871.1, read as the reverse complement.
AACGCCGCCCTTGACCCGCGCAATGCCCCGCGGGGTTTCCTGGGCCGGTTGAACGCTCCCGCCGCCGCTGGGCGGTGCCGCTGCCTGGATCGGCGGCGTGCTCATGACCTGATCCTGCTCGCAATAAGCGATGTTCGGATTGTTGGCGCGCATCCGTTCGACGGCTTGGGCCGACATGTTTGCGGCAAAGCCGCGGATTGCGACGCTATAGACGTGATTGACACGTCCGCCGACCGAGGCGGCGGCGCGATTGGCTTCCGCGGCAGCGGCGCCGCGGCCGACAGCGCCCTTGTTGAAGACGCAGATGTAACTGCCGTCGATCTTGTCGCCAGCCCGCTGCGCAAATGCCGGCTGTGCGAGCATGCTCGTCGACATCAGCCCGGCCATTGCGAGAATTGCCTTCTTCATCCCTGTTCTCCCGTTTTTACTCGTCGGTACTGCCGCCAGCGTAACTGGCTGCAGATCGAAAGCTAAGCAGGCAAATCTCAGGAGTAAAGAATAAAAATCCAATAAAATCAGTTAGTTAACTGGCATTTCTAGGGATGTATCTAGCCCTGCCGGCGGGACGCATGGAACCGCTTGGGATGACGCCAGCACCGATGACCTGGGATCGTTCCGGTTAGCGCTGCACTCCCGGAATTGGCGCAGGCGCTGGCACGCCGGGATCCGGCGTGTGCGGCAGTTCGAACCGACGGAGCTTCGGATTGGAGTTGCGGGCGAGCTGTGGCATCGCCCGGTCAATTGCAGAGGAGCCGAGAATGAAGTCCCGCGCCGCCGTCGCTTTCGAGGCCAAGCAGCCGCTGGAGATCGTCGAGGTCGATCTCGATGGTCCACGCGCCGGCGAAGTGTTGGTCGAGATCATGGCGACGGGCATCTGCCACACCGACGCCTACACGCTCGACGGGCTCGACAGCGAAGGGCTGTTTCCCGCCATCCTGGGCCATGAAGGCGCCGGCATCGTCCGCGAAGTGGGGCAGGGCGTAACGTCCGTGCAGCCGGGCGACCACGTCATCCCCCTGTACACGCCCGAATGCCGCCAGTGTAAGTCCTGCCTGTCGGGCAAGACCAACCTGTGCACCGCGATCCGCGCCACCCAGGGCAAGGGTGTGATGCCCGACGGCACCAGCCGCTTCAGCTACAAGGGGCAGCAGATATTCCATTACATGGGCTGCTCGACCTTTTCGAACTTCACCGTGCTGCCGGAAATCGCCGTCGCGAAGATCCGCAAGGACGCGCCGTTCAAGACCAGTTGCTACATCGGCTGCGGAGTCACCACCGGCGTCGGCGCCGTCGTGAAGACCGCCAAGGTGCGGCCGGGGGACAACGTCGTCGTCTTTGGCCTTGGCGGGATCGGCCTCAACGTCATCCAGGGCGCGAAGCTGGTCGGCGCCAACAGGATCGTCGGCGTCGATATCAATCCCGACCGCGAGGAATGGGGCCGCAAGTTTGGCATGACCGATTTCCTCAACACCAAGGGCATGAGTCGCGACGACATCGTCGCCAGGGTCGTCGAACTTACCGACGGAGGGGCGGACTATACGTTCGACGCGACTGGGAATACCGAGGTCATGCGCACCGCGCTTGAATGTTGCCACCGCGGCTGGGGCACGAGCATCATCATCGGCGTCGCGGAAGCGGGCAGGGAAATCTCAACGCGGCCCTTCCAGCTGGTGACCGGCCGCAACTGGCGCGGCACCGCATTCGGCGGCGCCAAGGGCCGCACCGACGTGCCCAAGATCGTCGACTGGTACATGGACGGCAAGATCGCCATCGACCCGATGATCACCCACGTGTTGACTCTCGACGAGATCAATCGCGGCTTCGATCTGATGCATGCCGGTGAAAGCATCCGCAGCGTGGTGGTCTATTGACCCCGCCAGGAATGTAGGAGACCGTTGCGAATCGCAACTTAACAGGAGGTCTCACGATGCTGCCGGACCGGTCGCCAACGAAGGTCAACCTTGCGGAAAAGCTGGGCGCGTTCAGCGAACATTGGGCGCCCAAGATAGTCGCCCGCTACAATGACAATGAAGTCAGGCTGGTGAAGACCAGCGGCGAGTGGGTGTGGCACAAACATGACGAGACGGACGAGCTGTTCCTGATCCTGGAAGGGGAGTTCGACATGGACTTTCGCGACCGGACGGTGACCGTAGGGCCGGGGGAGTTGCTGATCGTGCCGGCGGGCACGGAGCACCGGCCGGCCGCCCGGCGCGGGGAGGTGAAACTGCTCTTGATCGATCCGAACGACACGCCGAACACTGGCGACATGGCAACCGCGACGCACGCCGTCGAGCTGTAGGGGGACGTACTATGTTCAGTCACGTGATGGTCGGATCCAACGACGTCGAAAAGTCGAAGAGCTTCTACGACAAACTGTTCGGCAAGGAGGGGCACCAGGATGACAAGGGCCGCCTCGCCTACCGCAACAAGGGGTCGGTGTTCATGGTCTCCCAGCCGATCGACGGGCAGCCCGCGAAGCAGGCCAACGGCGGCACGATCGGGTTTAACTTCGATAGCCCGGAGGAGGTCGACGCCTGGCATCGGCGTGGGCTTGAGGCGGGCGGTGCCGACTGCGAGGGCTGCGACCCGCCGGGCTATCGCGAGAATGCGTTCGGCAAGCTCTACCTCGCTTACCTGCGCGATCCCGACGGCAACAAATTGTGCGGGCTTCACCGGCCGCAACAGTGACGATGAAGGTCGTTTCCGACGTCAGATCGCATGGCGGCAGGCAATTGGTCGTGTCGCATGCCAGCAATTCGACTGGCACCGACATGACCTTCTCTATCTTCCTCCCGCCGCAAGCGGAGCAGGGGAGAAGGTTGCCGGTCGTGTGGTATTTGTCGGGACTGACCTGCACCCACGCGAATGTGACCGAGAAAGGCGAGTATCGCGCCGCCTGTGCCGAGCTTGGGCTGATTTTCGTCGCTCCGGACACGAGTCCACGCGGCGAAGGGGTGCCGGATTCTGAAGGCTATGACTTTGGGCAGGGCGCCGGCTTTTATGTCGATGCCACGGAAGAACCATGGGCGACACATTTTCGCATGTGGAGCTACGTAACCGAAGAATTGCCTCGGCTAGTCGCGGCTGAATTCCCGATTGATCCCAAGCGCCAATCCATTACCGGCCACTCGATGGGGGGTCATGGCGCGCTGACCATCGCCTTGCGCAATCCTGGCCGCTTCCGCAGCGTTTCCGCGTTCGCGCCGATCGTTGCACCGAGCCAGGTGCCGTGGGGTGAAAAGGCGTTCGCCGGCTATTTGGGCGAAAGCCGGGAAGCTTGGCGGCGTCACGACGCTGTTGCGCTGATCGAGGACGGCGCGCGACTTTCCGAGCTGTTGATCGATGTCGGGACCGCCGATCCGTTCCTGGAGCAGGAGCTTCGGCCGGAGCTGCTTGAGCAAGTGTGCGCGGATGCCGGCGTCGCGCTGACCGTCTACCGGCGCGAAGGCTACGACCACAGCTATTACTTCATCTCGACGTTCATCACCGATCATTTGCGTTGGCATGCTGAACGGCTGGCCTGACTGGGCGGTGGAGGCGCTGGCGGTGGCGACGGCGCTCGCCTGCGGCCTGCTGGTTGGAATTGAGCGCGGATGGAACCTGCGGAAACTGCGCGACAATAGCCGGTTTGCCGGGATCCGCACCTTCACCTTGCTGGGCTTGGGCTCGGGCATTGCCGGTCTTCTTGGAGCATCAGGGCAGGCGCTCGCCGGGGGCGGGATCGCGGCCGCCGCTGCTGCGCTGGTCGTCGTTGGCTACAGCCGCCGGACCGGCGACGACAAGATGGACGCGACGACTCCGGTGGCTGCCTTGGTCACGGTCGGGCTGGGGTTTCTTGCCGGAGGCGGCCGGCCGGGCCTGGCAATTGCCGGCGCCACCCTGGTGACGCTGGTGCTCGCCCTGCGCGAGGAAGCCCACCGGTTTATCGACCGGCTCGACGAGGCCGACGTGAAGGCGCTGGCAAGATTTGCGGTGATCGCCGGCGCCGTCCTGCCGTTCCTGCCGAGCGGCGACTTCGGCCCCTATGGGGCGTGGAATCCGCAGAAATTGTGGATGGTCGTAGTGCTGGTCACCGGCTTCTCATTTGCCGGTTACGTTGCCAACCGCCTGTTCGGCGCTAGGCACGGCACCGTTGCGACCGCACTGATCGGTGGCCTCTATAGCTCCACCGCGGTCACCCAATCGCTTTCGCAGCGGCTCGGCAGCGGGAAGGGCGGCGGCGCCGAGCCCGCCGGGATCGCGCTTGCCAGCACCGTCATGTACCTTCGAGTCATCGTGCTGGTCGCGGTACTCGCGACCCGATTCCTCGTTGAATTTACCTTGTTGGTCGTGCCCGCGTTATTGACGCAGGCGGCGGCTGCCTACTGGCTCTACCGAAAGGCGCCGACGCACCAGGGGCCGGCGCCGCCGGGCAACCCGATCGCCCTCCTGCCAGCGCTCGGTTTCGTCGCTTTCGTCGCGGTTGCGGCGGTCGCGGCGGCCTGGGCGCAAGGCCGCTTTGGCCAGGAGGGGTTGGCCGTCCTGCTGCTGGTCATGGGCAGCATGGACGTCGATGTCGCGATCGTCACTGCCGGCGGGCTTCCGGCAGACGCGATTGCTCCATGGCTGGCGAGCATGGCGCTGGCGGGGACCATTCTTGCGAACATGGCGGTGAAGCTTGGGATCGTGATCGCTTATGCCCGGCGCGAAGGCCGGTCCGCGGCGATCTCGCTGGCGGCGAGCATGGTCGTCTTGGCACTGACGATCGGTGCAGCCTGGACCTTGCTTTAAGCGGTCACTCCTCGGTGCGGATCAGCACGGTTTCGCCGACGAGCAGGAACAGGAAGAACGGCGCCCAGGCCGCGATCAGCGGCGGGTAAGCGCCGACATTGCCCATCGCGATGCTGAAATTGTCGGCCACGAAGTAAGCGAAGCCAAGCGCCATGCCGGTAACTGCACGAAGCAGGACCTGCCCCGATCGCGCCAGGCCGAAGGCGGCAATGGCGGCAAGCAGCGGCATTAGCGCGCAGGACAGCGGGCCGGCAATTTTGTGCCACAGGCCAGCCTCGGCTTCGGCCGTGAGCAGGCCTGCGTCGCGCATTTCCTCGACTTTGCGCCGAAGCTCGAAAAAGTTCGTCGTGTCCGGGTCGACCCGCGAAAGCGTCAGCTGCTGCGGTGTCACGCCTTGCAAGCCGAACTGGCGATCGACCTTGCTGACGACGTTCATGCTGGAATCGTAAATCGTGACACCCTGCAAGACCCACCCATCCCGCGCCGGGACCGCTTTTTGCGCATCAATGATCCGCTTGAGCGCACCATCACTCCGTTCGTAGATGGTGACGCCTTCTGCGTGGAAACCGCTGCCCCGGCCACCGATGTGCCGCGCGCGGACCAGGTCTCCCCCTTTGAGCACCCAGACATTGGTCAGGATGCCGCGCTCCGGCGGGATCGGCTTGTAGTCATTGTCGCTCCACGCCCGAACGACGCGCGCCGAATTGACCGTCACCTGCTCGTTAAAGACGAAGAGGGCGGCTGCGATGCCAAGGCTGGCGAAAAAGATCGGGGCCAGCATCTGGTGCGCCGACACACCGGCCGCCTTCATCGCCACGACCTCGCTGCTCTGGTTGAGCCCGACAAAAGCGATCAGCGTTCCAAGAAGCACGGAAAAGGGCAGGAAGGTCGTGATCAACACCGGAATGCGCAGCGATACGTAGCGCCATAACTCCGGATCGCCGTTGCCGGGCACGGCCAGGATCTTGCCTGATTCGCCGAGGAGATCGAGCATCATCAGGACCAGAACCAGGCCGATCAGCACCGCGACACTGCGCGTGATGAACAGCTTTACCGTGTACAAAGCGAGTTGCCGGGATGGGAAGAGGCGAAGGTTGATCATGCCGTACGCGACCGTCGGAACAGCGAACGGATTCGACGCCCGATCAAGGCGGCGGCGCGTTCCAGCGCGCCGATCGGCTGGCCGCCCGGGCGGTGTGCGATCACGTGGTACATCCACAGGACTAGCGCACTCATCAGCAGGAACGGCACCCACATCGCTAGGATCGGATCGATCCGGCCCTGCTCGCCGGCATATTCCCCATATTGATTGACCTTGTGATAGGCGACGACCAGCACGATCCCGACGAAAATGCCCAGCGCGGAAGTACTTCGCTTCGGCGGCACCGCGAGGGCGACGGCGAGCAGCGGCAGCAACAGCATGACGACGACCTCGACCAGCCTGAAGTTGAGGTTGGATTGCGCGCCGAGTTGCTGCTCGCGGTCGGTGGCGCCGCCGCCATAACCGACGCGGAAGAGCTCGTGCAGGTACAGCTCTTCAAAGTCGGTGCCGCGGCGGCGGAAGGGGTCGATTGCCGGCACCGGGATCGGCAGGTCGTAGCTGGCGAAGGTCAGGGTGCGGGGCGCAGGGAAGTTCGGCGCCTGCTGGATCAGCCGCCCATTGCCGAGCCGGAAGAGGATCACCTCCGGATCGTCGGTCGCCAGGAACCGGCCGCGCTCGGCGGTCGCGGCGACGCTGCCGCCCTTGGGATTGTCGACCTGCACGAAAATCCCTTCCAGCCGCGTACCCTGGTCCTCGCTGCGATCGATGCGCAGGGTGATGCGCTTGCCGAAGCGGTTGAACTCTCCGACCTTGATCGATGCCCCGAGCGCGCCCGAACGAAGGTCGAAACGAAGCCCTTCGTAACGGTAATGGGCGATCGGCTGCAGGTAGCCGACGATCAGCATGTTCAGCGCCATCAGCGAAACAGCGTAGACGTAGGGAATGCGCAGCATCCGGCCATAGCCGACACCGATCCCGCGCAGCGCGTCGAGCTCGGACGATAGCGCCAGCTTGCGGAATGCGAGAAGGATTCCAAGCAGGAGTCCGATGGGTATTCCGAGCGAGAGATATTCCGGCAGCAGATTGGCCAGCATCCGCCACACGACGCTGACCGGACCGCCCGTATTCACGACGAAATCGAACAGGCGAAGCATCTTGTCGAGGACGAGCAGCATCGCCGCAAGCAGAAGGGTGCCGATGAGCGGCACCGCTATCGATCGCGCGAGATAGCGGTCGATCAATCCAACTGCGCGCAAATTCGACGTTCCTGCACCATGATTTGGCCGCAAAGGCATCCGACATAGACCCTGCCCGGGCGTGTCCCATGTCAGGGTTTGATCTCATAGCGGACTCGCCAGCGAAATCATGTTGAAAACGCATCAGCCAGACGCCGGACCTTCAAAGGGCGACGGAACACGCGTCGGCGCGGTTTCGCGGCGGCCGCGAATTGCGTTGCTGTCGAATCCGAAATCGACCGGGAACATCGCCCAATTGGCGCGGATCCGCAGCTATTGCGCGGACCATCCCGACATTTTCCACTATGAAGTCGAACGCGTCGACCAGGTCGGCGAGGGGCTGAAGACGATTGCCCGCGTGCGGCCGAAGATGCTGGTTATCAACGGCGGTGACGGCACGGTGCAGGCCGCTTTGACGGAAATGTACAATGGCGGGCATTTCGGCGACACGCCGCCGCCGGTGGCGGTCCTGCCAAGCGGCAAGACCAACCTGATTGCCCTCGACCTTGGTGCGCATGGCGACCCGATCGCCTCGCTCGAGCGCCTGGTTGCGCTCGCCCAGCATGATTTGACGGAGCATCTCGTCGCGCGCGAGCTCATCGCCTTGCAGACCGACGGCACGGCCAAGCCGGTGATCGGCATGTTCCTGGGCGGCGCCGGCCTGGCGCAAACGATGCTTTATTGCCGGAACAAGATCTACCCGCTGGGCCTGCCGAACAGCGTCAGCCACGTCCTGACCATATTGGCCGTCCTGCTGCGCATCGTGTTTCGGCTTCGCGCCGACTTCCTGCCGCCGGTTGCGCCCAATCTTCGCGTTTCGATGCGATCGGAAGGGCAGCTGTCCGGACGCTTTGCGATCCTTGCCGTCACCACGCTCGACAAGCTGTTGCTGAATAGCGAAATGGGCACGACCAAGCGCGGCGGGCTCAAACTGTTGGCGATTGAAGAGCGGCCGTGGTCCATGTTGCGGGCCGCGTTCGCCACCATTCTTGGCAAGTTGAGCGCGGTTAAGCTGCGGGGCGTCCACTTGCAGGAAACCGACGAGATCAACATCGAAGGCGACCAGTCCAACGTCATCTTGGACGGCGAAACGTTCAGCGCCCGGGTCGGTCACCCGATCCGCCTGACGCCGGCGCAGCCGCTGTCTTTCGTCAAGCTCGCCGCTTAAAGTTCAAGCCGATGAGTGAACTTCGCGAACTGGTTCGCGACGAGCTGGTGCTGCCGGTCGATCCTCGCGTCCGTGCGATGGCAGAGGCAATCGCGGCGCTGTATGGCGCCTCCTCGCAAGCGGTCTTGTTCTACGGCTCATGCCTGCGCCAGCAGCAGCTCGAAGGGTTGATGCTCGATTTCTACCTGATCGTGTCCAGCTATCCCGCTGCTTATGGCAAGCGCTGGCTCGCCCTCGCCAATCGCCTGATCCCGCCCAACGTCTTCTATTTCGAGCATGAAGGGCTGGTGGCGAAATATGCCGTCCTCAGTCAGGCCGACCTGGTCCGCGAGTGTGGACAACGGGCGCGCAGCACGTCGGTGCTGGCGCGCTTCGCCCAGCCTGCGCGTCTGGTCTACGCGCAGGATGAGCAGGCGAGGGACGCCGTTGTTGCCGCTATCGCCCAGTGCGCGCCGACGCTGCTGGGCTTTACCCGTCCGGTAACGGCGCCGCAGCAGACCATCGGGAACCTATGGAAGGCGGCCTTCGCACACACCTTCGCATCGGAATTGAGGGCGGAACGGTCGGACCGCTCGGCGGCGATCGTGGATGCCGATCCGGTGCGTTACGAGCGCTTTGGGGAAGCGGCGCTGCAAGCGCCAAACTCCATTTCAGAAGCAGTCGCAACCAAATGGTGGAAGCGTATGCGTCTGAAAGGGAAAATCCTGTCGGTAGTCCGACTGGCCAAGGCAAGCGCGACCTTCGCCGGGGGCGCGGATTACATCGTCTGGAAGATCAACCGGCACAGCGGCGCAAGCATCGAGCTCAAGCCATGGCAGCGGCGTCACCCGCTGCTGGGCGCGATCACATTGCTGCCGCGGCTCCTGAAGACCGGGGCCGTGCGCTAGGGCCGCGCGACAGCGCGGCGCCGACCGCGGATGCGAGCGCGGTTACCGTAAAGGGCTTGCGCAGGAGCTCATGGCCGATGAGGTCGTCGCTCTCGCCCTCGCCGACGTAGCCCGTGACGAACAGGACCGCGAAATCGGTGCGCCGTTCCTTGAGCACCTTGATGAGTTCCGGCCCTGTCATTTCCGGCATGATGACGTCGCTGATGACGAGGTCGAACGTGCGCGAGTCGAACAGCCGGATCGCTTCGGCGCCGCTGTCGCACGCGATAGGATCGTAATCGAGGTCCTGAAGCGCTTCGACGGTCGAGCTTCGCACCCGCGGATCGTCTTCGACCACCAGGATGCGTGCCCCCGGCACCGTCACATCGTTGTCGACCCGCTGCGTGGCATGGAGCCGGGCGCGTGCTTCGACCCGCGTTCGGGGCAGATAGAGCGAGACGGTGGTGCCGCGACCGAGCTGGCTGTCGATTCCAACTTCGCCGCCGGACTGATGGGCAAAACCGAAAATCTGGCTGAGGCCGAGCCCGGTGCCCTTGCCGACCGCCTTGGTGGTGAAGAAAGGCTCGAACGCGCGCTCGATCACCTCCGGGGTCATGCCGCAGCCGGTGTCAGTGACCGATACCTGCACATAGTCGCCGGCCTGGACGTCGCCGACCTCGCTGGCGCCGAGCGTTACGTTGCGCGTGGCGATGCGAAGCGCGCCCATCTCGTTCATCGCGTCGCGGGCATTCACGGCAAGGTTGACGATCGCATTCTCCAATTGATGCGGATCGACGTAGATCGGCCAGGTTTCCGCGGCGAGATCGACTTCCACCCTGATGCGCTCGCCTAAGGTCCGGTCGAGGAGGTCGGACATCCCCGCGACCAGTTCGGCAGCGTCAACGCGTTCCGGCAGCAGCGGCTCGGAACGGGCGAACGACAACAGCCGCCGGGTCAGCGCCGCTGCGCGAGTGGCTCCTTCCATTGCGTTGTTGAGATGGTTGAGCACTTCTCGGCGCGGGCCATTGAGCCGCCGCCGAGCGAGGTCGACGCCGCCGACGACGACCGCCAGCATGTTGTTGAAGTCGTGTGCGATGCCGCCGGTGAGCTGGCCGACCGCCTCCATCTTCTGCACCTGGCGAAGCTGCGCTTCCGCCGCCTGGCGTTCCTCCGCTTCGGCGCGCAGCGCCTCGTTGGCGGTGCGAAGCTCCTGCGTGCGTTCGGCGACGGCCTGTTCCAGCAACTCGGCGCGTTGCGACTCATTTTCCGCGTCGCGCCGGGCGTAAGCGAATTGGCGCACGGCCTGGATGGCGATGACGCCGAGAAAGATTGCACCGAAGCCGACGATGACACCGAGCCAGCTAAGGTAATCGGTAAGCTGGTCGGCGCGTGCCGAGAACAAGCGCGTTTGCTGCATCCGGTCCTGCAAGGCGACCCGCTCGCTGTCCGCGACCTCGCGAAGCTTGGAGCGAAGGGCCGGGCCGACGCCCGACTTGGTTGCGGAATAATAGTAACTCAGGCCGTTGGCGCCGCTGCGGGTCGCAACGATTCGCGCGGCCGTGGCAAATTGCCCGCCGAGATTGTCATAGAGCCGTTCCAGCGCGTGGACCCGCTCGAGCTGTCGGCTGTCGTTCCGAAGCAGGCTCTTGAGCTGCTCGATCTGCCGTCCAGCCAGGCTCCACTGGTCGTAGTAGATGTTGCCCGTGTCCCGGTCTTCGTCGAGCGCGAACCGTCCCAAGGCAGCTTCGGAGCGGGAAATACTGGCATCGACCGACCGGGTGAGCAGGGTGACGTCATAGGCATGGCGTTCAAGTTGCAGCGCTTCGTCGCGCGCGTCGTTGGAGACTTTGACCAGGAAAACCATCCCAAGCAGGACGAGCATGGCGAAGAATGCGCCCGCCGCCGCGCCGCCGCGTCGCCAATCGAACCGGATGCCGTCCCCGCCTTCCGTCATGACTTCAAGTGTAGCCCGCTTGCGATGCAGGTGAAAGGTTACAGCTCCCGATCGCCACGCCTGAGCGGCAAACCGTTGCTCAAGAAAGGGAGGAGACGCTGCGCTGCTGGCGCTCGATCGCCATCAGCAGGCCGATGCACAGCATCATCGTCATGACCGCTGACCCGCCATAGCTGACCAATGGCAGCGGTACCCCGACGACCGGGGCCAAGCCCATGACCATCATCAGGTTGATCCCGACGTAGAAGAAGATGGTTGCGGTAAGGCCGGCCGCGGCGAGCTGGGCGAAGCGGGAGCGGGCGCGCCGGCTGACGCGCATACCCCAGCGGATGACCAGAGCGAAGGCGAGGATCAAGATGATGCCGCCGATCAGTCCCCATTCCTCGACCATCGTCGCATAGACGAAGTCGGTGTGCCCTTCGGGGAGGTAATCGAGGTGGCTCTGGCTGCCCTGGAGATAGCCCTTGCCGAACACGCCTCCCGATCCGATCGCGATCTTCGACTGGGTGATGTGGTAGCCCGAACCGAGCGGGTCGCTTTCCGGATCGAGGAAGATCAGCACGCGCTTGCGCTGGTAATCGTGCATCAGGGCGTAGGCGAGGGGCATGCCCGCCGCCACCGCCGCCGCCCCGCCCAGGAAAATCCACATTGGCGCGCCGGCAACGAAAATCACGGTCAGGCCGATCAGCATGACCATCAGGGCGGTGCCCATGTCCGGTTGCACGAGGATCAGAAGGAAGGGAACGCCGAGCAGCGCCGCCGCCGGCCACAGCCCGCGCCAGGTGCGCGTCGCGCTGGGCGGAAGCAGGTCGTAGAAGCGGGCGAGGACAAGCACGATCGCGGGCTTCATGAACTCGCTTGGCTGCAGGCGGATCGGCCCGACGTCCAGCCAGCGCTGCGCCCCCTTGCCAACGAAACCGAGCATCTCGACCGCGACGAGCATGACCAGCACGACCCCGTAAATGGGGAAGGTCGCGGTCTTGATGGTCGATTCCCGGATCGTCGACATTCCCAGCGCAACGGCCAGGAACACCCCGAAGATCACCGCCTGCTTCAGGGCCCAAGGGCGCATCGAACCGCCCGCGGCCGAATAGAGGGTCAGCAAGCCCATCAGCGAAATGCCAAGGATCAGGAAAATCAGCCGCCACGGGAGCTTCGCCAGCGGCTGCGGGATGATCGCCGATGAAATCATGTCGAACGCGCCTGGGCGGCCGCCTTGATCGCGGCGGAGCGGCGCGCGTTACGCTCGGCCAGCGTCCCGCCCCATTGCTTTTCGAGGGGGCCGAGCGCGTCCCACGCCTTTTGCTGGTCGAACAGGTAGGTCATGCTGTCGCGCACCACCGGGGCGGCGGAGGACGCGCCGAACCCGCCATGTTCGATGATGCAGCCGATTGCATACTTCGGCTTGTCGACCGGCGCGAAGGCGATGAACAAAGCGTGGTCGCGCAGCTTCCAGTTGGAATTGCTCACTCCGCGCTCAGTCAGGCGAAAGACTTGCGCCGTGCCGGTCTTGCCGCCCATCTGGATGCCGTCGAGCGGCAGTTTCGAGCCGACGCCGGTTCCGCCTTCGTTGACGACGGCCGACATCGCCTTGCGGATGTAATCGAGTTGCTCGGCATCGGCGCCGACTACCTTGAAGGGCTTGCGCGGAGCGCCGGCCAAGAGTTGCGGCTGCACAAGCTTCCCCGATGCGAGGCGCGCCGGCATCACCGCTAGTTGTAGCGGATTGACCAGCACATAACCCTGGCCGATCGAGGTGTTAGCCGAGTCATAGCCCTGCCACTCACGCTTATATTTGCGCTTCAGCCATTCCGGATTGGGCATCGTGCCGAACCGCTGGGTCGTAAGCGGCAGGTCGAACTCCTCGCCGTAGCCGAGGTAATTGACCATTCCGGTCGTCAGCGCCGGATCCGTCCGCAAACCCATCGCCCAGAAATAGGTGTTGCAGCTGCGCTCGACCGCGGCGTGCATATCCACCGAGCCGTGGACCGCGTCGCAGCGGAAATAGCGGTTGCCGATGCGCAGACCACCCGGGCAGTGGATGCGCTGCTTCGGGTCGATGCCCTGTTTCAGGAAGGCCAGGGCCATCGCGGGCTTGATGGTCGATCCGGACGGATAGAGCCCCTGCGTTACCTTGTTGAGAAGGGGCAGATGGTCATCTTCCGACAGCATCTTCCATTCGGTACGGCCAATCCCGCCGCTAAAGCTGTTGGGGTCGAACGCGGGCATCGAAACAAAGGCGAGGATGTCGCCCGAATCGATGTCCAGCGCGACCAGGGCGCCCGACTGGTCGCCCATTCGGCGCGCAACATATTCCTGCAGCCCGGCATCGATTGTCAGCTGTACCGTCTTGCCGCTGCGGTCCGGCTTGGGATCGAGTTCCTTGACCAGGCGACCGCCCGCGGTGACTTCGATCCGCTGCCCGCCGGGAACGCCGCGCAAATAGGGTTCGAGCGTCTTTTCAAGACCCTGCTTACCGATCTTGAAACCCGGCGTAAGGAAAAGAGGGTCTTTCGTCTTCTGGTAATCTTCCGCCGAAGGCGTGCCGACGTAGCCGACCAGGTGGGCGACGGCGGGCCCAGCCGGGTAGAAGCGGGAGAAGCCGCGCATCGGCTGGACGCCGGGGAGTTCGGGCAGGCGGACGATGACCGCCGCATATTTTTCATAGGGTACGCTTTCCGCCACCTGGACCGGCTGGAAACCGTGGCTCTGCTTCAGCTCCTTGAGGATGCGATCCATTTCGTCACGGTCGAGTTCCAGCAATTGCGCCAGCTTGCGCAGCGTCGGCTCCGGATCCTTGAGCTGTTGCGGGATGATATCGATCCGAAAATCGCTCCGGTTGATCGCGATCGGCACACCCTTGCGATCGACCAGCCAGCCACGCCTCGGTGGCACTACGATAAGCTGCACCCGATTGTTTTCGGACAACAATTTGTATCGCTCACTCTGCGCCACCGACAGCCAGCCCAGCCGGCCCACCAGCAAGGCGCCGACAGCAGCCTGCGCCGCCCCGACGATGGTCATCCGGCGGGAGAAAGTCAGCGATTGATGAACGGTAGTGACCCGCTGATGCTTCACGACCGGCCGAGCCTCCAGCGGTCAAGCCGGGAGACGAACCAGGCGAACAACGGGAAGGCCAGCGCCGAGATGACGATCTGCGGGACCAGGCCGCTCAGGGGCAGGATTGCGTCCATCCACCCAGCTACTTGCCACTGCAACCATGAATGAACTGCAATCAGCACTGTCGCGAGCACCCATTCGATCCAATAGTCGCGGAACAGGGTCCGTCGGTCGGCGAGATCCAGCACCAGCATCGAGCCAGTCCAGACCGCGACCGAGAAGCCTATCGGAAGGCCGCTGACGCAGTCGTTGAACAGGCCCAGGGGCGCTGCCCACCAGGCCGGGAATGGGTCGGAGCGAAGCAGCCGCCAGGCGATCAGCACGAGGAAGGCGAAACTTGGAAACCAGCCGTTCTGCGTGATGATCGGAAGCCCCGCCAGCAAGCTTGCGAGGCCAACGCTAATCGCGGGAATATATTGGGCACCGGGAACCGGGCCCTGACCGACGCGGCGGTTCGCCCTGAGCGCCGAGCGGACCATCAGGGCATCGAGTCCGGCACTGGCACGACTTCCTCCGCCGCCGGTTCATACGGCCGTTCGACCAGTGCCAGGATCGTCGAACCCGGGTCGGCGGCGGGCACGCCGATGGCGCCATCGTCCTGCAGCCTTGCGACCCGAGCGACCGGCACGCCCGGCGGATAGAGGCCGCCCACGCCCGATGTGATGATCACGTCGCCGCGGCGGAACGGATTCTTGCCCACTTCCAGTGGGCGCAATTCCACAGTGCCGTCGCCGCGGCCCTGGACGATGATGGACTGGCCACCCCGCAGCAGTCGGCCCGGAATGATGTTGGCACGGTCGGAAACGAGGAGGATTCGCGAAGCGATAGAGCCGGTATCGAGTACCCGCCCGATCAGGCCGCCGGCGGAACGGACCGGCATTCCAACCTCAACCCCGTCCGAGGAACCGACCGAGAGGATGGCGAACCGGCGCGGGCTTTGGAACGACGAGCTGACCAGTCGACCGGTAGCCACGGGCTGCTTGCTCTGCTGGCGAATCTGGAGCGCCGCCTTGAGTTCGCGATTTTCGAGAAGGATTGCGCGCGCCTGGATGAGCTGGCGGGCCATGGCATCGCGCTCAGCGCGCAGCTGGCTATTCTGGCGCGCCGCGTCCCAATAGCTGCCAGCGCCGCTCGCGAGGCCCGAAACGGTCGCATTCACCTGCGAAAGGCTGCCGCTGATCGGCGAAACGAGGTCGAGGCCCGCGCCGCGAAGGCTGGCGAAGGTTTTCGGCGCAGCGATGGAAAGGGCAAGCAGGACGACCCCGATCACCATCCCGATAATCGCGGCGATCAGGCTGAAGAAGACGCCATATTGCGCGCGTCTCGACCAGCCTGGGCGCGGCCCCGCCGGCGGCGCCATCGGTCAGCGCCTCAAGCCGTCTGGAGAACGCCGCGGAACTGCTCTTCCTCGAGCGCGCGGCCGGTGCCGAGCGCGACGCAGGTCAGCGGATCCTCGGCAACCGTGACCGGCAGGCCGGTTTCGTCGCGCAAGACCTCGTCGAGTCCCTGAAGCAACGCGCCGCCACCGGTGAGCACAATGCCCTGGTCGCAAATGTCCGCCGCCAGTTCGGGGGCAGTGTTCTCAAGCGCAATGCGGACGCCTTCGACGATCGTCCCAACCGGCTCCGAAAGCGCTTCCGCGATCTGGCCCTGGTTGATCGAGATTTCCTTCGGCACGCCGTTGACCAGGTCGCGGCCCTTGATGTGCACGGTCTTGCCGATGCCGTCCGTCGGCGGCTTGGCGATTCCGACTTCCTGCTTGATGCGTTCGGCGGTGGCTTCGCCGATCAGCAGGTTGTGGTTGCGGCGGACGTAGGAGCTGATCGCTTCGTCCATCTTGTCGCCGCCGACGCGGACCGACGTGGTGTAGGCGAGGCCGCGCAGCGAAAGCACGGCGACTTCGGTGGTGCCGCCGCCGATATCGACGACCATCGAGCCGATCGGCTCGGTCACCGGCATGTCGGCACCGATCGCAGCGGCCATCGGCTCTTCGATCAGATAGACCTGACTGGCGCCAGCGTTGGAAGCGGCATCGCGGATGGCGCGACGTTCGACGCTGGTCGAACCCGACGGCACGCAAATGACGATTTCCGGGAAACGCCAGGCGCGCATCTTGCCGCCATGGACCTTGTGGATGAAGTGCTTGATCATCTGTTCGGCGACATCGATGTCGGCGATGACCCCGTCGCGCAGCGGCCGGATCGCCTCAATCTGGTCCGGGGTCTTGCCCATCATCAGCTTGGCGTCGTCGCCGACCGCCTTGACGCGCTTGACCCCGTTGATGGTTTCGATGGCCACCACCGACGGTTCGTTGAGGACGATGCCGCGGCCGCGGACGTAGACGAGCGTGTTGGCGGTCCCGAGATCGATCGCCATGTCGTGGGACATCCACTTGAACCACTTAGTCCAGAACATTCCGATCAGCTCTCCGCCTTGCCCCGGCAGCCGGACATCCCCCCGGCTACATTGGAAATTAAACTTTACCCATTGAACGCGAACTAAATTTCCGCCGGAAAATCAGCGCTTCGCGGGGTGGCTCGGATTGGGCTAGACCCAATCCCATGTCAATAAGAAGACTGCCATCCGAGCTCATCGATCGCATCGCCGCGGGCGAGGTGGTGGAGCGCCCGGCGAGCGCGCTCAAGGAGCTGGTCGAGAATGCGCTCGACGCCGGCGCGCGATCGGTCTCGATCCGGTTGTCGGGCGGTGGCATCGGGATGATCGAGGTCGCCGACGACGGCTCCGGGATGTCGCCGGAAGACATGCGCCTCGCGCTTGAACGGCATGCGACCTCCAAGCTTCCCGACGACAGCATCGACCGGGTGACGAGCTTTGGCTTTCGCGGGGAGGCGTTGCCTTCGATCGCAAGCGTGTCCCGTCTGACCATCGATAGCCGCACGCGCGGCGGCGACGGATGGCGTGTCGAGGTGGATCATGGGGCGAGGGCGGGCGAGGGGCCAGCGGCCTTGCCGCCCGGAACCCGCATCCGGGTCGAGGATCTGTTCGGCAAGGTCCCGGCGCGGCGCAAGTTCCTGCGCTCGGCACGGTCCGAATATGCCGCTTGCCTGGACACGGTGAAGCGGCTGGCGATGGCGCGCAGCGATGTTGCGTTCAGCCTGGAGCATGACGGGCGCCAGGTGCTGTCGGTGCAACCCTCGGCGCCGCCCGCGCGGGTCGCGGCGCTGCTTGCGGCGGAACTCGACCGGCATGGCGTTGGAATCGATTGCGTACGCGACGGCGTTGCACTGACCGGCGTCGTCAGCCTGCCGACCTTCAATCGGGGGATGGCCGACCAGCAGTTCCTGTTCGTCAATTCGCGGCCGGTGAAGGACCGATTGCTGGTGGGGGCGCTCCGTGCCGCTTACCGCGACATGCTGGCGCGCGACCGTCACCCGATCGCTGCCCTGTTCCTCGACGTTCCGCTGGGCGACGTCGACGTCAACGTGCATCCGGCCAAGACGGAAGTGCGGTTTCGCGATCCGGCGGCGATCCGGGGCCTCATCATCGGCGGCCTACGCGCGGCGCTCGACGCGGAAGGGCATCGCAGTGCGGCTCGCGACCAGGCGATGGCGCCGCTGCAATGGACGACCAGCGAGATGCAAGCCGCAGAAGCAACGCCCTCGGCGGCCGCGGTGAACGACGGGCAGGCGCGGTTCGCGATGGCCGGCGCTGCACCCGCCGCCCGCGCCGAAGCTGCGATTGCGCCGCTCCAGAATTATCCGTTGGGCGTCGCTCGCGGGCAGGTCGCCGGCACCTACATCGTCGCGGAAACGAACGAGGGGCTGATCATCGTCGACCAGCATGCCGCCCATGAGCGGCTCGTCCTGGAAAAGCTGCGGGCGGCGAGGTCCGAAGGAACGGTGCCGCGCCAGGAGCTGCTGATCCCCGACGTGATCGAGCTCGACGAACCGGATTGCGACCGGCTTGAGGCCGCGGCGGGCGAGCTTGCGCAACTGGGAATGGAAATTGAGCGCTTCGGGGCGACATCCTTGCTCGTCCGCTCCGTTCCCGCAGCCTTGGGGAGTCCGAATCTCGCCCCCTTGCTCGCCGACCTTGCGGCGGAGATCGCCGAGTTGGGATCGGCGTTGTCCCTGCGGGAAAAGCTGGACTTGGTCGAAGCGACCATCGCCTGTCACGGATCGGTCAGGGCAGGGCGGGTGCTTTCGGTCGCCGAGATGAATGCCTTGCTGCGGGAGATGGAAGTGACTCCGCGATCGGGCCAGTGCAACCACGGCCGCCCGACGTGGGTGAAGCTGGCCAAGGGCGACCTGGAAAAATTGTTCGGCCGTTGAAGCGGTGCGGGAGTGCGCTTGATGACCTATCTGATCGTGTTCTTCGGTGCCGGCCTGGGCGGCGCCCTGAGGCATTTCGTCAACCTGCTGGCGCCGGGCGGAGGAAGTTCAGGATTTCCCTTCGCGACCTTCGCGGTGAACGTGCTGGGGTCGTTCGCGATGGGGGCGCTTGCAGGCTATTGGCTGGCGCGCGGTGGCAGCGACCAGCACCTTCGGCTGTTTCTGACGACCGGCGTGCTGGGCGGCTTTACCACCTTTTCGGCGTTTTCGCTCGACACCGTCCTGCTGATCCAGCGTAACGCCTATGGCGAGGCGGCGATCTATGCCGGATCGTCGGTCGTTTTGTCCGTGTTGGCGCTGTTCCTGGCTTTCTCCCTCTTCGCCGGTTCCGTCCACGCGCCTGGATGACGGGCCAGGCCGAGCCGTCAGCACGACTTTCGCGTCATCTTGTGCTATAAGCGTCGTCCAAGCGAGGAGCAGGCATATGGAACAGCACAGCGCCAAGGACCGGGCCTATTATGCGCAGCGCGCCGCCGAAGAGCTCGAGCTTGCCCAATCCGCGACCGACGGCACTGCGGCGGAGGCCCATCGCAAGCTGCAGCGCGCCTATATCGAGCGTGCGTCCGTCGGCGATCGCGAAAGCTTCGCCGCCGACTTGATCGGCTAGTTGCCGCCGAGATCCCGAAGCCGAACGAACGTTCGTTCGAGGATCGCTGCCCGGTCCCGTTGGCGGGCCGCGCGCAGCTTGGGATAATCGGTGGCGGCCTCATCACTCAAGGCTCGGGCGAACTCGCCTGACTTGATATCCGCGAGGATGCTGCGCATCCGGTCGCGCACGCCTGCGTCGACGATCCGCGGACCGCCTATTTCGGCGCCGAACTCGGCAGTGTTGGAAATCACCTCGCGCATCCCGGCGATGCCGCGCGCCTCGATCAGCTCGGCGAGCAATTTCAGCTCTCCGACGCACTCCATGTACGCGATCTCAGGCGTGACCCCGGCCCCGACGAGCGCCTCAAAGCCGGCGCGCAGAAGCTCCGGCACCCCGCCCCAGACGACCGCATTCTCGTTAAACAGGTCGGCGACCGCTTCCTCTTCAAACGATGAAGCGATGAGGCCGGCGCGGGCGCAGCCGATGGCGCGGCCGTAAGCGAGCGCAGTGGCGCGCGCGGTGCCGGTCGAATCCTGGGCAACGGCCCAAAGCGCAATCATTCCCTTGCCCTCTTTGTAGAGGGAGCGAAGCGCCGTTCCCGGCCCCTTGGGGGCAACCAAGAAGACGTCGAGGTCGGAGCGGGGCCGGATCTGCTGGAAATGGATGGCGAGGCCGTGGCTGAAGCCGAGCGCCGTTCCCGGACGAAGCATCGGCTCGAGACCGGCGTAAATCTTCGGCAGTGTCTCGTCCGGTGCGAGCAACATGACCAGGTCGGCATCACCGGCTGCTTCTGAGGGGAGGGAGACGGCAATGCCGGCAGCTTGGACCTCGGCCCGGCTCGGTGAACCTTCACGAAGGCCGACGACGACCTCGATCCCCGAATCGTTCAGGTTCAGCGCCTGCGCCCGGCCCTGGTTGCCAAAGCCGATGATCGCGACCCGCTTGCCGACCAGCGGCGCGGGGTCGATGTCGGCTTCGCGGATCAGCTCCATGCCGGGCGACTACGCTTTCGGGTGAAGCAGGGCCAGAGCATCGTCGCTGGTTTCGTCCGTCAGTGGCTCGGCGAACCGCCGCCATTGGGCGGGCGGCTGGTGGGCAAGCCAGGTATATTGGCGCTTCGCATAATTGCGCGTGGCTTGCTGACCTTGGCTGAGCGCTTTTTCGCTGGTGACCTCTCCGCGCAGGAAGGAAGTCGCCTCGCGGACGCCGATCGCGCGCATGACCGGCAGCGCGGGATCGAGTTGCCGGGCAAGAAGTCGTTCGACCTCTGGCAGCGCACCGCCATTCCACATTGCGACGAAGCGGCGGTCGCATCGCTCGTACAGCCAGGCGCGCGGCGGCATCAGAACTATCGGGTGGAGCGTAACCGACGCGACGATTCCGCCTTCGCGCAGCTGCTGCCAATGCGCCAGGGGACGCCCGCTCGACAACACGACTTCAAGCGCGCGGGAAACCCGCGTCGTGTCCCGTGGCCCAAGGCACTTGGCGGCGTCGGGGTCGGCCTTCGCCAGTTCGGCCCAATTCGCTTCGACCTCGCGCCCCCGCACATATTCGCGGACTGACGGATCGATCGGCGGCACGGGCGCGATCCCGTCGAGAAGGGTACGAATATAGAGGCCGGTTCCGCCGACCAGAATGGGCAGGCGCTCCTCGGCATGAATTTTCTCGATCTCGCGCCGGGCGAGGGCCGCCCAGTCCGCGGCCGAGCATGGATTTGCCCCATCGCGGAAACCGTAGAGGCGGTGCTCGGCGCGAGCCTGGTCGTCAGCCGTGGGGGCTGCCGACAATATCGGCAAGTCGCGGTAAATCTGCGCGCTGTCGGCGTTGACGATCACTCCATCCACCGCTTCCGCAAGGCGCAGCGCAAGTGCCGACTTGCCGCTTGCGGTCGGCCCGGCGATTAAAGCGAGCGGAGGACGAATGGGCATTGCAACGCTGATAGCAGCGGGACGGCTTGATGATAGGCTGATCGACCGCGCGCTTGGCTTGCTTCGCGAGTTCGATGCCGACGCCCAGTTCGCGCAGTGGATCGACGAAGGCGACGCGGCGGACCTGCGGTTCACCGCGGACCTTGCGGCTGCACGATGGGCGCTGAGTGCCATCGACGGTGTCGACGTCGTGGTGCAGCCGGATGAACCGCGTTTCCGCCGCTTGCTGGTGGCCGACATGGATTCCACCATCATCGGGCAGGAATGCATCGATGAGCTCGCAGACTTTGCCGGCCTGAAGCGCGAAGTGGCCGAGATCACCGAGCGGGCAATGCAGGGCAAGGTCGACTTCAAGGCCGCGCTTCGCGAACGCGTCGCGCTGCTGTCGGGCCTGGACGAAGATGCCATTGCCCGCTGCCTGGCCGAACGCGTCGTTCCGAATCCCGGGGCGGGAACGCTGGTTCGAACGATGCGGGCAGGCGGGGCGAGCGCGCTGCTCGTTTCGGGCGGGTTCCTGTCTTTTGCGGAACCGATCGCCCGCCTGGTCGGGTTCGACCGGGTCAAGGCGAATATGCTGGTGTTCGACGGTCGGCAGCTGGCCGGGCGGGTGGCGGACCCGATCATCGATGGGGCCGCCAAGCAGGCCGCCTTGCTGGCAACCCGAGAAGAGCTTGGCTTGGCGGCAGGGGACGTGATTGCAGTGGGCGACGGCGCCAACGACCGGCTGATGATCGCGGAGGCGGGCCTTGGCATCGCCTTCCGCGCCAAGCCGGCGCTCATTGAAATCGCCGACGCGCGGCTCGATCACCATGGCCTGGACGCTCTGTTGTGGGCCCAGGGCATCCGCAAGCGGGAATGGGTGCAGGGCTGATTACTTTGCCGGAACCGGGAAGCAGGCCTGGCCTTTGAGCGCGGCGCACGCCGAAGCGGCGGCGGCGCGGCTTTGATATGGACCGACTTGCAACCGGGTGATCGCGCCGGCGCTGACGTAATTGGCGACCTTGCCACCTAAAGCCGGCGACAGGCGGTCGAACAGGGCCTGCGCCGAAGAGCGCTGCGAAAACGCGCCAAGCTGGATGCGCCAGCCTCCGCCTTGCGCGGCCGTGGTTTTGGTGGGCCCTGTCGGCGCCACCGGGCTGCGCGATGGCTTGAGCTTCGAAGCAGCCGCACGGGCGACGGCAACGCCCTTCTGGCGTTGGGAAACGGGAATGAGCCCGTTCATTTGCTTCAGCGTCGTCCTGGCGGGGGCCAAGCCTTGCGCGGCCGAGCGGCTGACATAAGCATAGCCAAGCACCCGATCCTTTGGGACGCCGTCGCCGTTGAACAGAGC
This sequence comes from Sphingomonas sinipercae, assembly GCF_011302055.1. NCBI lineage: Bacteria > Pseudomonadati > Pseudomonadota > Alphaproteobacteria > Sphingomonadales > Sphingomonadaceae > Sphingomonas > Sphingomonas sinipercae. Next base: position 1,364,056 of record NZ_CP049871.1, on the reverse strand, counting down.
GGTGCCGAGCATCAGCAGCGCCCGCGGCTCGCCCGCTTCGGCGGCGAGCTTGAGCCAGCGGACACCGGAGGCGCGGTCGCCGCTATCGAAAAGCAACAGGCCTAGCGTCGTTTGTGCATCGGTGTGGCCGCCGCCTGCGGCCTGGGACAGCCACCGCTGCGCTGCGGCGAGGTCAGTGGGCACACCGCGCCCGAGCCGGTAGGCCTGGCCGAGGTTAAAGGCTGCGTCCAAATCCCCCTGCTGGGCAAGCGGGCGCCAAATTGCGACCGCAGTGGTGAAATCGCGCTTTTGCCAGGCGTCGATACCTTGCCGAACCGTCGGCGCGGCAGCAGCGGTGCCGGCGATCGCGACCGCAGCCATTACCGATAGCGCAGTTAATTTTAGCACCGCGGCTCCTCCCTCGATCCGCAGAGTAGCCGCGGCGGACTTCAGGGCAACCGTGCCGGCGCACATTAACCAGATTTTAGAGCCTTGAGTGCCACTTCACCCATCGATCGATCGTAACGGGGTTAGGGGAAGAGCATGCGCGTACTGGCTATGGCATCGCAGAAAGGCGGATCGGGCAAGACCACGCTCTCCGGCCATCTCGCGGTGCAGGCGCAGCTGGCGGGGGCAGGCCCGGTCTGCCTTATCGACATCGACCCGCAGGGAAGCCTTGCCGATTGGTGGAATGAACGCGAAGCCGAGATGCCGGCCTTCGCCCAGACGACCGTCGCGCGGCTTGCTTCCGATCTTGAAGTCTTGCGCCAGCAAGGTTTCCGACTGGCGGTCATCGACACGCCGCCGGCGATCACCATGGCAATCCAGAGCGTCATCGCCGTCGCCGAGCTGATCGTCATTCCGACCCGGCCGAGCCCGCACGACCTTCGCGCCGTCGGCGCCACCGTCGATCTTTGCGATCGCGCCGGCAAGCCGCTCATCTTCGTCGTCAATGCAGCGACGCCGAAAGCCAAGATCACTTATGAGGCTGCGGTCGCGCTGTCGCAGCATGGCACCGTCGCTCCGGTCACCGTTCACCACCGCACCGACTTCGCAGCTTCGATGATCGACGGCCGAACGGTGATGGAAATCGATCCCAACGGCCGTTCCGCCAAGGAAGTGGTCGAGCTTTGGGATTACATCTCCGACCGCCTCGAAAAGAATTTCCGCCGCACCGTCTTCGCGGCCCCGAACGTCGCGCCCGGCATCAGCCAGGCCAGTCCGCGTCCCGTCGGTGGCTTCGGCCGCCGAGTCGTCGGTCAGTGACGGGGGCCGGCGTGAACAGCGAACCCAAGCCTTTCGCTTCGCTTTCTTCCGGGCTTCTGGCCCGCAAGGGTGCGGCCAAGCCAGCGATGCGCCCGCAAGGGTTCGGCCAGGTCGGCAACGGCCTTGAGGATCTCGGCTGGAACGACATGGGCTTCGAACCGCCCAAGCCCGCTCCGACCTCGCTGGCGGACGCTGATCATGACGCGTTCGGCGAAGTGGTCCAGGCACCGTCGCGCAACCCGCTTGCGGGCCTCACTCCGGTCGATTCCCCCGTGCACAGCCAGCAGGCGGAGATTGCCGGACGGCTGTCGACCTACGAGCCGGACGATGCCGGCGAAGAAGAGGACGAGACGGCCGAACTTTACGTGCCCGAACTCGACGCCGCCGATGTGGGTGATCCACAGGTCGACGACGTTGCGCCAGCACCGGTGGTAGCCCTTGCTGGGACGCGGATGAAAACGGTTGCCGAAACGGTGGTCCCGTCGCCCGCGCCGCGCCGCTCACGGCAGCCGCGACCGGCTCCGGGCAGCAAGGATCGCGCGGCATTCACGCTTCGCCTCGACGCGGACCGTCACCTCAAGCTTCGCCTTGCTTGCGCCATTGACGGCCGCTCGGCGCAGCAATTCGTCACGCAGGCCCTCGACCATCTGCTGGACTCGATGCCGGAGCTTGAAGCGCTGGCAGAGAAAGCCAAACGGAAAGGCTAGACCATGAATCGATCGCTCCGCCTCGGTACCGCGATTTCGGCGCTGGCCATCTCGGCAACGCTGCCAGGCTGCGCAATCGGCGGTCACAAGTCCACGGCGACGGCTTCCAAGGTCGATCGGTCCAACATCGGCATTGGTAGCCGGGCTCTGGCGGCGCTGGACTCGGGCAATTATGTGGAGGCCGTCAGCCTTGCTGAGCGCGCCGTCGAGAGCAAGCCGAACGATGCGCTGTTCCGCGCGGTGCTTGCCAACAGCTATTTCGGGGCCGGTCGGTTCGCTTCGGCGGAAGCGGCGTTCCGCGATGCGATTGCGCTTGATCCCACCCAGCCGAAGCTGGTGCTCAAACTCGCCCTCGCGCAAATCGCCCAGGGCAAGAATAGCCAGGCAATCGGTCGGCTGCAATCGGCCCAGGGCCAGCTCGACGTTGCCGATTACGGACTGGCGATGGCGCTTGCCGGCGTTCCCGCCGATGCGATCGCCGTCCTCAACCAGGCTGCTCGCCAGCCTGGCGCCGACTCACGCATCCGCCAGAATTTGGCACTCGCCTACGCATTGAGCGGCGATTGGACGGAAGCACGCACGGTTGCGGCCCAGGATGTCGCCGCCGCCGATCTCAACCAGCGCCTGCAACAATGGATGCAGATCGCCAAGCCGGTTCATGCATCGGACCAGGTCGCCGCACTGACCGGCGTCACCCCGGTTGCAGACCCGGGCCAGCCGAGCCGGCTTGCACTGACCCAGCCCGAAGCCGCCAACGTTCAGGTCGCTGCTGTCCAGATGCCCGCACCGCAGCCGGTGCAGCAGGTCGCGTCGTTCGAACCCGTTTCGGTTGCGCCGGCACTGCCGCCGGTTCCGGAAGCCAAGCCGCTGCCGATGCCCGAACAGCCGGTTACCGCCGCCTTGTTCGCCGCCGCTTCGGCCCCGGCCGAAGCCGTGCCGGTCCGCTTCGACGAACAGCCCAAGACCGCCAGCTACGTCGCGATCACCAAGCGGGTACGGAAGGCGGCCGCCGGGGGATTGGCCAACGGCAAGGCCGATGCGGTCGTCCAGCTTGGCGCGTACGGATCCCCGCAACGGGTTGCCTCGGCATGGAACGCCATCGCCAAGCGCCACTCGGCGGTTAACCGCTATCGCCCGATGAGCGCCCGGTTCGATGCCGGTGCCGGCACCGTCTATCGCCTGTCGGTGAAGGGCTTCGCCTCTGCCGAAGAAGCGCAGAAGCTGTGCGGTACGCTCAAAAGCAGTGGCCAAAGCTGCTTCGTGCGCCGAGTAGCCGGCGATTCGCCGGTGCGCTTCGCTTCGCGCTAATCGATGGCCCCGGCGGCCAGCTCAAGGCAGGCCATCCGGACCGCGACACCATATTCGACCTGGCGCGTGATCAGCGACCGCTGCTGATCGTCGGCAACCGAATCCTCGATTTCGATGCCACGGTTCATCGGGCCCGGGTGCATCACCACCGCGTTCGGCGCAGCCCGGCGCAACCGCTCGGCGGTAAGGCCGTAGCGCGAGAGATATTCGCCAGGTCCGTCGCCAAGATCCCGGTCCAGGCGTTCGCGCTGGACCCGCAGCATCATCACTACATCCGCGCCCGCAATGGCGTCGTCGACCGTTGGCCGCGCGCTCAACTCGTCGGGCATCAACTCCAGCGGGCCGGCAAGCCGGACATTGGCGCCGAGGCGGGGCAGGAGCAGGGCGTTGGAATGCGCGACCCGGCTGTGACGAATGTCGCCGCAGATGGCGACGGTCAGGCCGTCGACCCGGCCGAAGTGTGCGCGCAAAGTCGCGGCGTCGAGGAGAGCCTGCGTCGGATGTTCGTTGGTGCCATCGCCAGCGTTCAGGACGGGGGCATCCACCAGTTCGGCCACCCTCGACGGCGCCCCGGTTTCGGGATGCCGGATCACGATCGCGTCGGGGCGCATGGCGCCGAGCGTCCGCGCCGTGTCCGCCAGCGTTTCGCCTTTCTTCACTGAGGATTGCCCGACGGGAAGGGTAACGACGCTTGCGCCAAGCCGGTGTGCCGCCGTCGCGAAGGACATCAAGGTGCGCGTCGAGTTTTCGTAGAACAGGTTGAAGACGATCTTGTCGCGCAGCGTCGTCGAGCGGCGGCTTTCACGATTGGCAGCGAGGTGCAAGTCGGCGCGGTCGAGAATCGCGGCGATGTGACCGTCGGTCAGGCTGTCGATCGAAAAAATGTCCACGACCAGCTGCCTATTCCGGCGCCGGCAAGTTGACCAGCGCGTCGATTGCACCTTGGAGGATATGGGCGGCGGCGAGGGCATCGACGCGCTCGGCGCGCTTGGCCCGGCTGACGTCGGCGTCGATCATCGCGCGCTCGACGGCCTGCGTCGACCAGCGCTCGTCCCACAGCAGCACTGGCAGGTCGAGCGGCGCAAGGTTGCGGGCAAATGCGCGCACCGACTGCGTACGCGGGCTGTCGCTGCCGTCCATGTTGAGCGGCAGGCCGACGACCAGCCCGACAATCCGTTCGCGAACGGTGAAGGCGCGCAGGCGTTCAAGGTCGGCGGTGAACTTGGTCCGGCCGATGGTCTCGGCGGGGCCAGCGAAATGCCAGCCGGCATCGCAGGTGGCGAGGCCGACCGTCCTGGTACCGACGTCGAGCCCGGCGAGCTTGCCCGGCGCCGCGAGCGCCTCGATGAATTCGGAAGGGGTGGAGGTAATCAGCGCGCCCATGCCGCGACCCTGCGCCCGACATCGCGGCGGATTGCGCCCCAGAACAAGGCGTAGTCGTAAACGTGGTAATTGTTGCCCGGAAGCACGAACGGGCCCATCGTCGGCACGTCGCCGTTGAGCTTGAGCAATCCCTCCTCGCACGACGCGCCGACGCGCCCCGGCTGAAGCTCGGCGGTCATGAGGTTGCCCGACGGGACGAGCGTCCCTGGATTGTCGCCGGGCACGGCCGCACCCTTGTCGGTTCCAGTGATCGGGTTCACGCAGATGATGTCTTCGCGGCGATACGGCTGGCCGGACCGCGCGGAACCCTTTTCCCAGGCGTCGAGCAGGATCGAGGGGTTGGCCGGATCGCCAAATGTCAGCCATGTCAGCAGGCATCGGGACTGCCCTGGCGTCGCGCACGGCGGCAGTCCGATCGCGGGCAGGTCGGCGGTGTGGCTGACCGGCCAGCCGACGACGTAGGCTGCTGCAATCCGGCCGTCGAGCTGCTGGCGATAGTCCGCGAGCAAACGCATCAGGTGTAGGGAGCCCTGACTGTGTCCGGCGAGCACGATCGGATCGTCAGCAGGAACAGCCGCGAGAAATGTCCTGAAAGCGGCCGAAACGTCGGAATAGGCAAGATCCAGCGCCTGCGCTGCGTCCGCGCTTTTCAGCAGGAACGCGCCGTAAGCGGCCTGGCGATAACGCGGCGCCCACACGTCTCCGGCGTCCGCGAGCGCGCTCGCCTGGCTTTGCACGAACAGGCGCGTCCGAAACTCGGTATCGCCGCCGGGTTTCAGCGGCGCGTTCCAGCGATCGCTGAGCAAATATGTGGTGGGATGGATGTAGAATACGTGGGCTGGCCCGGACGCCGTCGACGGCGGTGCGGTGGGCGGTCGCCATCCGGAAGGGTCTTCCGCAATGCCCGGCCGCGCCACCCAGCTGTCGAGCGACGCATAGTCGGGCCCGCTGCTCGGCGGCGGCGCCTGGTAATGTCCCTGTGGTGTGGCCTGGCTCAACAAGGCGGTGCCACCCCATTGGAAGACGGCGAAGGCCGCGCCCACCGCCATCAGCGTGAGGATCGTGACGACGATCAGGAAACGGCGGGCGCACATTGGCGGCGGCGGTTAGGCGAGGCGCGGGGCAGGGGCAAGCGCGACGGCGGGTCCGGTCTGGCCGCGGAGCTTGCCGCTGCCACAGGCCGCCGCTATCCGCCCCCCCAAGCATCGCCGGTCGATGCGTCCAGACAAGGTTCCTATGTCCGTTACCTCCGAACAGATCCGCCATATTGCCAAGCTTGCCCGCATCGCCATGAGCGATGACGAGCTTGGCCGGCTGGTGCCCGAACTCAACAATATCCTTGGCTGGGTCGAGCAGCTCGGCGAAGTCGACACCGATGGGGTCGAGCCGCTGGCGACGGTCATCGAAAGCAAGTTGCGCCTGCGCGAAGACTCGGTGACCGACGGTAATTGCCGCGACGCGGTACTGGCCAACGCACCGGGCGCCGAACATGGGTTCTTTGCAGTCCCGAAGGTGATCGAGTGAGCGAGCTGACGTCGAAAACGATTGCCCAGCTGCGCGATGGCTTCCGCTCCGGCGAATTCACCGCCCGGGAGATTGCAGAGGCGTACAACGCCGCCGTCGCCGCCGCTCGGCAGTTGAACGCTTATACCGTCGAGACGCCCGACGACGCGCTGGCGGCCGCGGCTGTCGCGGATTCCGCCCGGGGTTCTAGCGAACTGGCGTCACTTGCCGGCATCCCATTGGGCATCAAGGACTTGTTCGCGACCAAGGGCGTCGACTCGACCGCCGGAAGCAAGATCCTGTCGGGGTTCAAGCCGCCTTACGAAAGCACGGTCGTCGCCAACCTTCGCAAGGCGGGCGCGGGCATGCTGGGCAAGCTCAACATGGACGAGTTCGCGATGGGCTCGTCGAACGAGACCAGCGCCTACGGGCCGGTGATCAGCCCATGGCGGCGCAACGACGGCAGCAACGTTTCGCTCACTCCGGGCGGATCGTCGGGCGGATCGGCTGCGGCCGTCGCCGCGGACATTGCGCCGGGGGTGACCGGCACGGACACCGGCGGGTCAATCCGCCAGCCGGCAGCCTTCACCGGCATCTGCGGGATCAAGCCGACCTATGGCCGCTGCTCGCGCTGGGGCATCGTCTCGTTCGCAAGCTCGCTCGACCAGGCGGGGCCGATGGCCAAGTCGGTGCGCGATTGCGCGATCCTGCTTGAAGCGATGAGCGGGTTCGACCCGAAGGATTCCACCTCGCTGGACGCGCCGGTGCCGCAGTGGGAAGCGAACTTATCGAGCAATCTCAAAGGCAAACGTGTCGGCATTCCCAGAGAATATCGGATTGACGGTGTGCCCGACGACATCAATGCGCTGTGGGATCGTGGCATTGAGTGGCTGCGCGACGCGGGCGCCGAGCCGGTCGAGATCAGCCTGCCGCACACCAAATATGCGCTTCCAACCTATTATATCATCGCGCCGGCCGAGGCGTCGTCGAACCTCGCCCGCTACGACGGGGTTCGCTACGGGATGCGGGTCGAGGGCGTAAAGACCCTCGACGACATGTATTCCGCAACGCGAGCCGCGGGCTTTGGCGCCGAGGTCAAGCGGCGGATCATGATCGGCACCTACGTGCTGTCGGCCGGCTTCTACGATGCCTACTTCACGAAGGCGCAGCGGGTGCGGGCCTTGATCAAGCAGGATTTCGCCCGCGCGTTCGAACAGTGCGACCTGATCCTGACGCCGACCGCGCCGAGCGCGGCGTTCGGTATCGGCGAGAAAATGAGCGACCCGCTGGCAATGTACCTCAATGACGTCTTCGCGGTGCCGGCCAGCCTCGCCGGACTGCCGGCAATGAGCGTTCCGGGTGGGCTCGACGCGCAGGGGCTGCCATTGGGGCTGCACATCATCGGCAACGAGATGGACGAGCAGATCGTGCTGGATGCCGGGCTGGCGATCGAGGAGCGAGCGGGATTCACCGCCAAGGCGGAGAAGTGGTGGTGATGGCTGACGCAAGCGCGCCTTTCCGAATCAAGGGCGAGACTGGCGAGTGGGAGGTCGTGGTCGGCCTTGAAGTCCACGCACAGATCACCGCTACTGCGTCCAAGCTGTTCTCCGGCGCGGCGACCGCCTTCGGTGCGGAGCCGAACACGCAGGTGTCGCTGATCGACGCCGCGATGCCCGGGATGCTGCCGGTCCCGAACCGCGAGTGCATCCGCCAGGCGGTGCGCACCGGCCTGGCCCTCGATGCAAAGATCAACCGGTGGAGCCGGTTCGATCGGAAAAATTATTTCTACGCCGACCTGCCGCAGGGCTATCAGATCAGCCAGCTGTTCCATCCCTTGGTCGGGGAGGGCGAAATCGAGGTCCTGCTGGATGAGCAGGACGAGAGCAGCGCCAAGACCATCGGCATCGAGCGGATCCACGTCGAGCAGGACGCGGGCAAGTTGATGCACGACCAGCACGCGACGATGAGCTACGTCGACCTCAACCGCGCCGGTGTCGCGCTGATGGAAATCGTGTCGCGCCCGGACATGCGTTCGCCTGCTGAAGCAGGGGCTTATCTGCGGAAGCTGCGAGCAATCCTGCGCTACGTCGGGTCGTGCGACGGCAATATGGAAGAAGGTTCAATGCGCGCCGACGTCAACGTCAGCGTGCGTAAGCCGGGCGCCGAGCTAGGCACCCGGACCGAAACCAAGAACGTCAACAGCGTCCGCTTCGTCATGCAGGTGATCGAGCATGAAGCGCGGCGCCAGGTCGAACTGATCGAAGATGGCGGCGCGGTCGCCCAGGAAACGCGGCTGTTCGACCCCGACAAGGGGGAGACGCGGACTCTGCGGTCGAAGGAAGATGCGCATGATTACCGCTACTTCCCCGACCCCGACCTGCTCCCGCTGGAGCTGGACGAGGCGTTCGTCGAGGAATGCCGAGCCAGCCTGCCGGAGCTGCCGGACGCCAAGCGGCGGCGGTACGAAGCGCAAGGCATCACGCCCTACAATGCAGGCGTGCTGACGGCGGAAGTAGAGACGGCCGCCTGGTTCGACCAGCTGCTGACCGCCGGTGCCGAACCTAAACAGGCTGCGAACTGGGTGGTCGCCGAATTGTTCGGAGCGCTCAACCGGCGCGGCGAGACGATCGACGCTGGCCCGGTCACGCCGGGGCGGGCGGCCGAGTTGCTTGCACTGGTGGCCGATGGCACCCTTTCGGGGACATTGGCCAAGCAGGTCTTCGAGATCATGCTGGAGACCGGGCAGGGCGCTTCGCAGATCGTCGAGGAGCGTGGCCTGAAGCAGACCAGCGACACCGGCGAGATCGACGCCAGGATCGATGAGGTTCTCGCCGCCAACGGCGACAAGGTGGCGCAGTACAAGGCGGGCAAGGAGGCGCTGTTCGGCTTCTTCGTCGGGCAGGTGATGAAGGCGATGGCGGGCAAGGCTAACCCGAAACTGGTCAACGAGCAGCTGCGGGCGAAGCTGGACTCCTAAGCGTCATTGCGAAGGACGCAGCGACGCGGCAATCGAGGGCGTTGTGAAGCCGGATTGCTTCGCTCGCTCGCAATGACGGGGTGTCCAATGCGTAAGTTCGTTCTTGCCCTCGCGGTAACGGCCCTGGCGGGCACAGCCTCCAACGCTCAGCCGCAATCGGGCACGGCTGCCGCTCCGGCATCGTCGGCGCCCCGCCTGCTCATCGCCATCTCCGTCGATCAGTTTTCCGCCGACCTCTTCGATCAGTATCAGGGTCAGTTCACCGGCGGGCTCGGCAAGTTGGCGCGCGAGGGAACGGTGTTCCGCAACGGCTACCAGGCGCATGCGGCCACCGAAACGTGTCCCGGCCATTCGACGATCCTTACCGGGGCATCGCCAGCACGCACCGGCATCGTCGCCAACGACTGGTTCAGCGCCAGGGCGACCCGGCCTGACAAGACTCTTTATTGCGCTGAAGACGAGACGGTCCCCCGGTCGAGCTCCAGCAATTACACGGTGTCGCCGGCGCATTTGAAGGCGCCGACCCTTGGCGACCTGCTCAAGCAACGTTCGCCCGACAGTCAAAATGTCGCCGTCGCCGGCAAGGACCGCGCGGCGGTGATGATGAGCGGGCATTCAGCCGACCAGCGCTGGTATTGGAGCAGCGACCGCTTTGTCACCGACCTTGCGAGCGCACCCGTGCCCAAAGTGGTGGCGCCGGTAAACGCGGCGGTCCAAGCGAGCATCGCCGCCGGCCAGCCGGGACTGCAGACGGCTCCGTATTGTGCGAGCCGAGCGCAACCGTTCCAAGTTGGGGGGAGGACAGTCGGCAACGGCACCTTTGCCCGCGTGCCCGGGGACAAGACCGCCTTTCGCGCTTCGCCCAGCCTGGACGGTGCAGTGCTGGCCCTGGCGGCGGGCCTGGTCAGCGAGATGAAGCTTGGCCGCGACGCGGCACCCGACGTGCTTTCGATCGGGCTGTCGGCAACCGACTATGTCGGGCACAGCCTCGGTTCCGGTGGGCAGGAGATGTGCCTCAACCTGCTTGCGCTTGACCGTTCGCTCGGCGACTTCTTCGGTCAGCTCGATCGCTGGGGTGTCGCCTACAACGTCGTCCTGACCGCCGACCACGGCGGGTTGGACTTTCCCGAGCGGCTGCGGGCCCGAGGCGTCACCGACGCGCAGACCATCGACCCGGCGCTGACCGTCGATGCGATCGGGCGGCAGGTTTCGAACCGTACCGGCATTGGCGGCAAGGTCCTAGAATCGCTTGGGCCGACCGGCGACCAATTTATCAGCAGCAAGCTGTCCGGCGCCCAGCGTGCCCGCGTGCTTGCCGCGGCGACTGCTGCCTATCGCGCGCATCCGCAGGTGTTCGCGGTCTATTCAAGGGACGAGATCCAAGGCACACCGATGCCGTCCGGCGATCCGTCCCGCTGGTCCGTGCTGCAGCGGGTGCGCGCCTCGTTCGATCCCGAACGGTCAGGCGATTTCTATGTCGTGACGAAACCGAATGTCAGCTTAGCCAGCGGTGTCGGCACCTACATCGCCAGCCATGGCACGCCATGGGATTATGATCGCAGAGTGCCGATCGTCTTCTGGACGTCGGGCCTGGCGCCAAAGCAACCCACCCGGGCCGTCTCGACCACCGCCATCATGCCGACGCTCGCGGCGTCCATTGGCCTTCCCATCGAGCCGGCTACGCTCGACGGCGAGTGCCTTGTCGAAGTTGCCTGGGCGCGCTGCTGAGCGGCTCATTTCATTGATTAACATGGACTTTTCTTAATCAAGCGTTCAGCGCTATTGCGAGAAAGGCACAGCGGCGGCGCTCGCGCGTTCGCGGTGGGGAGATCTTTGAAATGCGCAAATTCGCGATCGCGTCAGCTGCGGCGCTGACACTTGCCACGGCGGGCTGCGTCGAGACGCGGCAATATGCCGACCTGCAGTTCACGCCGCCGCAAGGCGATTTCAGGCTGTTGGTGCTTCGTCCCGACGTCAGTGTGAACGAATTGACGACCGGGGGAATGTCCCAGCCGCGGGCCGACTGGACCGAGCAGGCGCGGGCGAACATCGCCGCCGCGCTTCGAGCCCAGCAAGGCGCGCGCGGCGGCCGCTTGCTCGTCGCCGAGCGGCGCACCCAGGTGCCGGGCGTCGACGCCAACCTTGTGGCCGACGTTGAGCGGCTGAACCAGGTCGTCGCCGAATCGATCGTCCTGCACAAATATTCCGGCCTCGCCCTGCCCACCAAGCGGGGCAAAGGTCTCGACTGGACGCTCGGCGAGCAGGCGCTGCAGCTCGGCCAGAAATCCGGCTACGACTACATGCTGTTCATGCATGCCGAGGACAATCGCGCGTCGGGCGGCAGGACGGCGCTGCAAGTCGTCGGCATCGCGGGCTGCATCATCGGCTTTTGCGCGCCGAGCGGCGGCAGCAACCAGCTTGCTTACGCGTCGCTCGTCGACCTTCGTTCCGGTGAGGTCGTGTGGTTCAACGTGGTCAAGACCGGAAGCCAGCTTCCCGGCGTCACGTTTGGCGATATCCGCACGCCGCAGGGGGCTGCTCAAATGGTTGAGCGGTTGCTCGGGCGGATGAAGCCGGGCCGTGCGATCCGTCAGCAGCAACAGGGACAGGCCCGATGAACGGCGAGATTTCCCGCCGGGGCATTCTGGCCGCAGGCGGAGCGCTGACCGCTTCCCTTGCAACCGGTGTCGCCAACGCCCGGATCCGACCGCAGGACATGGTGCCGTTGATCGGCCCCGGTTACCGGCCGACCGACGCGGATGAGAAGGGGCTTTGGCAGCAGGTCGAACGGGTCGAGGAAGAGATCGCCGGGTCGAACCTGGTGATCAAGGGGTCGGGTGTCGACGGTTATGTCCGCGACCTGATCGGCAAGGTCGGAGGCCCGGCCGCTCGCGACATGCGCATCTATGTCGTGCGCGTGCCCGAATTCAACGCGATGATGTTCCCGACCGGCTTTGCGGTCGTGTTTTCTGGCCTGATCCTGCGGATGCGGAACGAGGCCCATCTGACCGGCGTCATCGCCCACGAATCCGCGCACTTCCTGCGCCGCCACATGATCCGCCAGTGGCGCGACATGAAGCGCAAGAGCGACCTGTTCGCGATCGGGTCGTTGGCGCTTGGCATCGGCGGCGCCGGGGCCGGGGTGTACACCGGCGACATCGCCCAGCTGGCGCAATTCGGCGCCATCCTGTCGCTGCTTCGCTACAGCCGCGAACTGGAAGCGGAAGCGGACGCGATGGGTGCGAGGCTGATGGCCGATGCGGGTTATCCGCCGGTCGAAATGGCCAATACCTGGCAGCAGCTGATTGGCGAGCTAGACCTGAGCGCCAAATATCGCCGCAAGCCGCGCGAGCGCGACTTGTCCCTGTTCCAGACCCACCCGCTGCCTGAAACCCGGATGCGCGACCTGCGCATCACGGCGGCGGAGCTGATGGTGCCGGGACGGTCCTACGACAGTCGCCGGGCCCAATACCTGCAGGCGATCGCGCCGATCCGGCAGATGATCCTGGACGACCAGGTCAAGCTCAACGATCCGGGCGCCAGCCAGTATGTGATCAACACGCTTGCCCAGGACGGCTGGAACGGCCTGCTCCGCTTTTACGAAGGCGAAGTGTGGCGGCTTCGCAATCGGCCGGGCGACGATATTCGCGCGGCGCAAAGCTATGCCGTGGCGGTGGCCTATCCCGATGCGCCCGCCGATGCCTGGCGTTGGCATGGCCTGTCGCTGATGAAGCAGGGTCGCACGGCGGAAGGGCGCGTCGTCTTGTCCCGCTACCTGACGATGAACCCGACCGCGCCGGACGCACCCTACATCCGCGCGATGGTCGGCTAGTGGAGCAAATCTGCATGAAAAAGTTCGTTCTTGTCGCGGCGACCGCGCTCACCCTGTCGGCCTGCTCCTCCGTCGGCGGCGAAGGGGGAGGCTTCGGGCTCTACACCGCGGTCCCGGTCCGGCCGGTGAACGTCGGCAACGGTTCGATGACCGTCATTCCGCCGCGCGCCTGGAACAAGCAGCGGCGGCTGTTCTTCGATGACGTCCCATATGTCGAGGACTGGACCCTCAATGGTCCGCTGCTCGACGACATGATGTTCATCGCCGGCCTTCCCGATCGCCGGACGCTGGTTCGACAGCGCAGCAGCGATAGCCAGCAAGTGCCGATGTTCCGCTCGAACATGACCGCGCCGGAAATCGTCTCGATGCTGGAAAGCGCGTACCGGGTCCGTGGCGGCGCGGTCGACTTCAAGACGCTGGCGCTGGCGCCGCGCCAGTTCCTCGGCGTCAATGGTTTCCAACTCGACTTCGAACATCTCGACAGCGACGAACTGTGGCGGCGCGGCCGTGCCGTAGGCGCAGTCGTGAACGGCCGGCTTTACCTGATCATGCTCGATGCCGCGCGCTCCCATTACTATGCCGACACGCTTCGCGACTTCGAAGCGATGGCCGCGTCGGCGCGCCTGAGGCGCTAGGCTAGGCGGTCGGCGAGATTGGGGTCGGGCTGGGGCTGGTGTCCGGCTGGGTCGGTGCCGGCACGTCGATATCGGGCTGGACCGGTGGCGTTTCAGGCGGAGTTTCCGACGGCTCGGCCGGTTGGCCGGGGCTTGGCTGTTCCTGGGTGATGATTGCTCTCCTCTGACTAGGAAACGCGGTTCCGCGTGAGGAAGTTGCAGTCCGGCGCGGGCGTCCTTGCTCCGCCAGCCAGCCTTGCTATAGGCCGCGCACCTAATCGAGAAGCTCCGCGCGCGCGTGGCGGAATTGGTAGACGCGCTGGATTTAGGTTCCAGTGTCGAAAGACGTGGGGGTTCGAGTCCCTTCGCGCGCACCATTTCGCGGCGCAGCCGGTCCGTTGGACTGGCGAGCAGCGGAATTGCCGAGCAAACATCAACGGGATCAACAGACAGTGGCAATCAAGACCGTCGAGACGCAAAACGAGGGACTGAAGCGGGCTTTCATGCTCACCATCCCCGCCAAGGACATCGAACAGCGCGTCGAGCAGGAAGTGAAGCGGATCGCGCCGCAGGTGCGCATGCCCGGCTTCCGTCCCGGCAAGGTGCCGCCGAACCTGATCAAGAAGATGCATGGCGACAGCCTGCAAAGCGAAGCCCTGAACCGAGCCGTCCAGGACGGCGTCCAGCAATTGCTGCAGGAGCAGAAGCTGCGCCCGGCGATGCAGCCGCAGGTCGAGCTCAATGAAGCTTACGCGCCCGGAAAGGACGCCGAAGTCAGCGTCAGCCTCGAGGCGTTGCCGGAAATCCCGACTCCGTCGATCGACGGGTTGAAGCTGGAGCGCCTGATGATCGAGCCCGACGAGACCATCGTCGATGAGCAGATCCAGCGCCTGGTTTCCTCGAACAAGAGCTGGAGCGACGCCAAGAAGGGCAAGGCGGCCGAAAACGGTGACGCGGTTGTCGTCGATTTCGAAGGCCGTGTGGGCGGCGAGCTGTTCGAGGGCGGCAAAGGCGAAGACATGACCATCGAGCTCGGCTCGGGACAGCTGATCCCGGGCTTCGAAGAGCAGCTGGTCGGCGCGAAGGCGGGCGAGCAGCGCGACGTCAACGTCACCTTCCCGAAAGATTATCCGGCGGAGAATCTCAAAGGCAAGGATGCGACCTTCGCGGTGACGGTGAAGGGCGTGAAGATCGCCGGGGAAGGCAAAGCGGACGACGAGTTCGCCAAGCAGCTCGGCCTCAAGGACCTAGACCAGTTGCGTGGATTGATCCGCGACCAGCAGGCGCAGGAACTGAACGGCCTGACTCGCACGCACATGAAGCGCCGCTTGCTTGACCAGCTTGCCGAGCGTTCGGACTTTGACGTCCCGCCTTCGATGGTCGAGGCCGAATTCCAGGGCATCATGCAGCAGCTTCGCCATGAAGCGGGTCATGAAGAGGATTCCGAAGCGGCGCTTGCCGAAATCGAAAAGGATGCCGGCGAATATCGCAAGATTGCCGAGCGCCGGGTCCGCCTGGGCCTGGTCCTGTCCGAGATCGGTGCCGCCAACAATGTCGAGATCACGCAGGCGGAAATGAACCGCCTGATCGGGCAGGCCGCGTCGCAATACCAGGACAAGGACCGCGAGCGGTTCATCGAATATGTCCAGCAGGAGCCGGCCGCGGCCGCCCAGCTGCGCGCGCCGCTATATGAAGACAAGGTCGTCGATTTCTTGTTCTCGAAGGCGGAAGTGAGCGATCGCACCGCGACGCGGGCCGAGCTGGAAGCCGACCTTGAGAGCGAAGAGGGCCACGTGCATGGGCCTGGCTGCGGCCATGACCATGGCGAGGCTGCCGCCAAGCCTAAGGGCAAGGGCAAGGGCAAGAAGCAGGCCGCCGAGGCGCCGGCCGCGAAGGAAGCCGCGGGCAAGAAGGCGAAGCCTGCTCCCGCCAAGGCTGCGCCGGCCAAGGCCAAGCTCACCGGTGATGCCACCGACGCGCCGAAGCCTGCCAAGCCGCTGAAGAGCGAGCCGGCCAACAAGGCGCAGGCAGCGAAGGTTGAAGCCGACAAGCCGAAGAAGGCTGCGGCGAAAAAACCGGCGAAAAAATAATCGTCGTTCCCGCACGTGGGGGAAGCCGGCTATAAAAGCCTGGCTTTGCCCGCGAAGCGGCGAGGGCGACGATGAGGGGGACAGGCTTGGCTCAGCAGCAACCGCGGATCGCCGTGCTCTTGCCTTGCTATAACGAGGAAGCGGCGATTGGCGCGACCGTCGCCGGTTTCCGCGCCGCGCTGTCCGGCGCCAAGGTCTATGTCTACGACAACAACAGCCGTGACCGGACTTGCGCCATCGCGCGCGAGGCGGGGGCGGTCGTTCGGACCGAGCGCCAGCAGGGCAAGGGTCATGTCGTGCGTCGAATGTTCGCCGACATCGACGCCGACATCTACGTCATGGCCGATGGCGACCTGACCTACGATCCAGAAGCAGCGCCGGGGATGATCGAGCTGATGCTGGCCGACCAGCTCGACATGGTTGTCGGCACGCGCAAGCACGAAGCCGCGGCGGCCTATCGCGGCGGGCACGTGGTCGGAAACCGGCTATTCACCGGTATATTGTCGGGACTCTTCGGCAGAAGTTTTACCGATATTTTCTCAGGTTACAGGGTGTTTTCCAGACGTTTCGTCAAAAGCTTCCCAGTGCTTTCGTCGGGCTTCGAGATCGAGACCGAGATGAGCGTGCACGCGCTTGAACTTCGGATGCCGGTCGGGGAGCTTGAGACGCGCTATCTCGCGCGGCCGGAAGGGTCGGCATCGAAGCTGTCGACGTTCCGCGACGGCTGGCGGATCCTGAAAACCATCGGAACGCTGTACCGGATCGAGCGCCCGGTGCTGTTTTTCGGCCTGATCGGGGCCCTATTTATCGGCATCGCGGTCGCCTTGGCGGTCCCGCTCGTCGTGACGTATCTCCACACCGGCCTGGTCCCCCGATTCCCGACCGCGATCCTTGTCACCGGCATGATCATTATTGCCGTGCTGTGCTTTTTCGCGGGGCTCATCCTCGACACCGTCACGCGTGGGCGGAGGGAGATGCGCCGGCTCGCCTATTTGTCGCTGCAGGGTCCATCCGACCCGGCGGCCTGATCCTGGCAGCTTGAACCTTCCACCGATCCGCCCGATGTAGGGCGCGCAACCACAGCAGGATCCATCACACGTGCTTGATCACCAGGACATCGTTTCGCAGCTCGTCCCAATCGTCATCGAACAGTCGAACCGCGGCGAGCGCAGCTTCGACATTTATTCTCGCCTGCTGAGAGAGCGCATCGTCTTCATCACCGGCCCGATCGAGGACCACATGGCCTCGTTGATCACCGCCCAGCTGCTCTTCCTCGAGTCCGAGAACCCGAAGAAGGACATCTTCATGTACATCAACTCGCCGGGCGGCGTGGTGACGGCTGGCCTCGCGATCCACGACACGATGCAATATATCCGGCCGAAGATCAGCACCGTCTGCATCGGCCAGGCCGCGTCGATGGGCAGCTTCCTGCTGGCGGCTGGCGAGCCGGGGATGCGCGTTGCGCTGACGAACAGCCGAATCATGGTGCACCAGCCGTCGGGCGGCGCGCAAGGCATGGCGGCGGACATCGAGATCCAGGCGCGCGAGATCCTGCGGATGCGCAGCCGGCTCAATTCGCTTTACGCCAAATATACCGGCCAGAAGATCGAGGAGATCGAGAAGGCGATGGATCGCGACAAGTTCTTGGAGGCCGACGAGGCCAAGGAATTTGGCCTGATCGACGTCGTTTTCGAGCGCCGTCCGGAGCAGGGCGAAGACGACGGCACCGGCGCCGGCGACGTCACGCCGGCCTAAACTGTCGCTGGATCGCGCTTGCGCTTCGCGCAAACGCTGTCATGGGACTGTCACATTCTGATCGACAGGGGGTCGGGTGTTTAATTGGTTCCAGCGGCTGCTTCCGAAGAAGGGTGATTTCTTCGGCATGTTCGAGGCTCACGCCGCCACGCTCGTCGCGGCTGCCGAAGCTTTGCAAGCGCTTTCCGAAGATGGCGGTTCGACCGAACGCTCGCTCAAGGTCATCCAGGACCGCGAGCATGAGGCGGACGATATTATCCGCGAGGTGCTTCATACCGTCCGGCTGACCTTCCTGACTCCGTTTGACCGGGGCGCGATCACCGACCTGATCGGGGCCATGGACGACGCCATCGACGAAATGCTGACGGCGGCGCGGGCGATCGATCTGTACGATCTTCGCCAATTGCGTCCGGAAATGAAGGAGATCGTCGTCCTCATTGTCGAGGCAGCGATGGTCACGAACAAGGCGATTCCGCTGCTTCGAAACGTCGGCAAGAACGGGAAGGACCTGCACGAGCTCACCGCCCGCCTGGTCGAGCTGGAGGGGCAGGCCGATGAAATTCACGCCGCCGGGCTGAAGCGCGCATTCCAGGAATATTCGCAATCGGGACCCTTGCAGTTCGCCGTGGCGCGCGAAGTCTTCAAGAATCTGGAAAGGGTCACCGACGCCTTCGAGGACGTCGCCAATGAGATCGACGGCATCGTGATCGACCACTCCTAGGCGACAAGAGCATGCATGAGCTTGCCCTTCCGCTGCTGATCGGCCTGATCGCGATCGCGTTGGCCTTCGACTTCCTCAACGGGCTGCACGACGCTGCCAATTCCATCGCCACCGTGGTTGCCACCCGGTTGCTCAGTCCGGTCGCAGCAGTCGGTTTCGCCGCCTTCTTCAACTTCGCGGCTTACTTCCTGTCGCTGGCGGTGCCAGAGCTTCACAAGGTGGCGGAAACGATCGGCAAGGGGCTGATCGACAAGGACCTGGTGACCCCGGCCGTCGTATTCGGCGCGCTGTGCGGGGCGATGTTCTGGAACATCGTGACCTGGCTCAAGGGTATTCCGTCTTCATCGAGCCATGCCCTGGTCGGCGGGCTGGTCGGGGCGGGGGTCGCTCACGCCAGCTTCAGCGCGATCCAGTGGCCGGGCCTCAACAAGACCCTGATCGCCATCGTGCTGTCGCCGACGCTCGGCATGATGCTTGCGATGCTGATCATGCTGGTGACGAGCTGGCTTGGCGTACGGGCCTCCGCGCGCGGTGCCGAGCGCACGTTTCGCGCGCTCCACCTCCTGTCGGCTGCGACCTATTCGCTCGGTCACGGCCTCAACGATGCTCAGAAGACGATGGGGATCATCACCGTCCTCCTCTATTCGACCGGATACCTCAGCGGCGAGTTCGAAGTCCCGCACTGGGTCGCGCTCGCTTGCTATGTCGCCATCGGCCTCGGCACCTTGTCGGGCGGCTGGCGGATTATCGAGACGATGGGCACCCGGATCACCAAGTTGTCGCAGCATCAGGGCTTCAGCGCTTCCGCCGGCGGATCGGTCATGCTGATCGGCGCCTCGTGGCTCGGAATCCCGGTGTCGACGACGCACACCATCACCGGCTGCGTAATCGGCGCGGGTGCGGCGAGACGGGCGTCCTCTGTGCGCTGGGGCGTCGCCAAGAGCGTTGCCTTGGCCTGGCTCATCACCATCCCGGCCTCGGCCGCGGTCGGCGCGCTATTCTACATGCTGACGAAGCTCTTCTAGTTACAGTTTGAGGCCGTAGCCGGCGAAGTCGTCTTCGATGTCGACGTCGAGCTTCCTGGCCGCCGCAAGATCTTCGCGAGCGCCAGCCTCATCGCCCTTGGCCTTCCGGGCGAGCGCACGTCCCATCAGCGAGGTAGCGCCTTTCGACCTGGCCAATGCCTCATCGTAGCTGTCGATCGCCTGGTCGAACCTGCCAAGCCGGAACAATGCCAGTCCCAGGCTGTCGTGGAGAGCCTTGCGGTCCGGCATGAGTTTCAACCCGGCCTTGCAGTCCTCGACCGCGCTCTCCAGCAGAATTCCCGCAGCCGCTTTCGTCCAGCAGAGCGAATTCAGTTGGCTGACCGTTTGGCTCATCCGCTTTTGGGCGGCGAAGATTTCATTGGCTTCTGCCACCCGGCCAACTTTGTAGAGGGCGACGGCGCGTTCGATCCGGATGTGTGGATTGTCGGCCCCGGCGGCGATGGCACGGTCGACCAGCGCCAGCGCGCCGGCATTGTCGCCAAGCCGCTGCAACGTCGAGGCCGCCGATTCCATCAGGGCCGCATTGTCCGGTTCAAGCTCGGCCGCCTTGGCGATGTCGGCCTTTTTCGCCGCCACGTCGTCAATCGACCGCGCCTGCGCGCGGTTGAGGTACACCATCGCCGACGGCTTCAGGCGCAGCGCGCGATCGAACATCTCCATCGACTTTGGCTTGTTCTTGATCTTTGCATAGACTTTGCCGGCGGCGATGAGGCCGACACCATCGTCCTCGATCTTCGCCAGCGCTTCGGCTTCGCGCGCGGCGGCCGTGAGGTCGCCTTTCTGCATGAGGATGTTCGCCCGAAGCAGGTGCAGGTCGCTGGCATCACCATAGTTTTCGAGCGCGAGCGCGGTGTCTGCCAGAGCTTTGTCGTATTTCTGCATCGCATAATAAGCATTGGCGCGCCGAGTCAGCGCGACCGGGTGATTGGGAGCGGTCTTCAGCAACTCCGTTGTGTAAGCCACTACGTCGTTGAACTTGCCCGCGTTGCTGGCCTGAGATGCCTTGAAGGCAAGCATTCCAGCGCGTGGGGCCCCGATCGCCTCGATGGCCGCGATATCCTTTTCGGCATCCGCCGAGCGGCCAATTTCACTGTATAAAAGCGATCGGGTAGCCAACGCATTGATATTGCGCGGATCCAGCCGGATCGCTTCCTTCAGGTCCGCGAAGGCCTCATCAATCTTTCCAGCATCAGCGAGCGTGCCGGCCCGAAGATGATATTGGTCGCTGGTGATCGGCTTCGATTTTTCGATTGTGGACCAATCGTCTTCGGTCAGCGTCGAGGTCCGAGGCCGCTGGAGGTAGAGGGCCTGGTCGTACAGGGCTTTCAACCGAGTCTCCGCTGCCCGCGCGTCCTTGTACGGGATTTCGGAAGCGACGGAGCGTTTCGTCGTTTGGACGGTCATCGTATTTCCGTCGAACGACTGGGTGCGTTTGTACTGCACCCCGGCCAGCGTCTCTTCGACCGGCGGAGTCACGCCTTTTGGGGCGGCGGCCACGAGCGAGCGGGGCAGCTTGATCGTAAACACGCTGCGGGACCACCAAGGGTGACCGACAGAGATCGGAGCGTCCCGGAAGGGGCCCGGCGCCCTTTCGAACTCGGCTTCGTAGCCGATGCTCGTTCCGGGAAGTTCGAATTGGCCATCATCGAACTCGATCTTGCTCGTACCGGAGGTGGAGAGACGCAATTCGGCGCGGGCCTCGTCGAACGCCACGGAAGTCTCACCCGGGTCGAGGAAGTCGAAATCCTCCTTCCAGCTTGTGCGCAGCATCTCCTTCTTCTGTGCCGCCGGCAGATTGGCGAGCAACACCTTTAAACCCTTTGCACTCTCACCCCGATAGACGAGCTCCGCAGTCGTTGGAGCCGGCGCGAGAAGCCCGGCGCTGGCATCGATCACCAGCGTGCTTTCATTGCTAGGCAACGACAGCTGCTGCGGTGCAATCGGGACGAGAGCGGGGCCATTCACCAGCGGCAATCCCCAGCGGAAGTTCGCGCCGGTCAGTTGCGCCAGGCTGGTGTCACCATTGCGCGTTCCGTCCAGCCAGTAGGTCTGGCCACCAATGCTGGCGCGGGCAATGACATGGTCGAACAGGCCGACCATCGGCAGCCGTTCGGGAAGGGCGTCGCCATAGCTGGAGTTTACCAGCACCGGCTCCGCGGCAATCCCGAGGTCTTGGAGGATGGCGACGAGGAGGGCGGTCTTCGCCTTGCAATCGCCGTAGCGCCGCGACCACGTCGTTTCTGCACTTGCGGGCACGTAGCCGCCGGTGCCCATCAGCAGGGCGACGTATCGCACCTTGCCCTGAACAAGCTGCAGCGCCCTTTCGGCCATCGCAATCGGCGGAAGACCGAGCTTGCGGATGCTTTCCACTTCATTGCGAAGGGGGCCGGTCGCCGGGATCACGGCGGCACTTTTGAACAAGGGACTGATGAGTCCGGCCACATCAGCCCAGGATCGGAAGTCCGTTGCTTCGCCACGGCGGCCGATGGAGAAACGGGGGGGCGCCGACTTTGGCAGGACCAGCGGTTCGACCGCTGGACCGGCAACCTCAAGCAGCCGCATGTTGCCGGTGGCAGCGACGGCTTTCGTTTGTGGAAGACCGACCGACTGTCGGGTGGTGAGATTGATGGTGGTCGGCCAGCTCAACCGGCTGCGCGCGCGTTCGATGGGCAGGCTGTTCCACATCGCGAAATCGGCTTCGACGTGGCCTTTCATGACTGGGTCGACGCGTTCTGTGGTGTAGGCGACCGACAGGATGTCGCCGATTTGGACACCTTCGGGCTGGAGCATTGCTGTCAGGGTGCCATCGAGCGTCGCCGCGTCCAGGTTCGTTTCGCGGCGCGCGATCGTGAATGTCTGTCCGGAGCCGAGCACGTCGATCGTCCGGCCACCGCGGATCAGTTGGACCTTGTGGACGGTGACCGTGTCGGTCGAAGGCTGCCACGGGAACGCGATGTTAGAGGCGTTGAGGCCCTCTGCGGACTGCAGCTTGAGCGCGATTTCGATATACTCGCTGACCTTGCCCGGATCGAAGCGGACCTGCTGATCGCTCAGCAGGATAGCTAGTGGCGCGTCTTTCGCGACCGTGGACGCCAGGGGAACCGGGTGCGGGACGACCCAGTTGGCCGCAGGCCCGAACTTCAGCACCTCAGCCGCATATGCGGGTTGGCTGCCGATGCAGGACGCACCAGCCAGCAAAAACAGGATTTTACGCAACGTATCCCCCAACTATCGGCAGTTCGACCGTATTGCTCGATCGCGATTTGGCAAGCAGGAAGAGGGGTAACGCCACGCATCGTCGCGATTTCAAAGTTGCTGCAATCGCAACTGGATGGCGTCGATCGTCCCTTGTGCCCCAGCGGACGGGCATCCATATTCGGGACAGATCGCACGTAGGTGGAGCGTTAACCGAACCCCAAGCTTGCGTGTGCCATAAATCCGGTTAGCGTGACCGGTGCGGAGCTTTTCGACTTCGCCAGCGTAAGGACCCCAATGACAAAGCTTTCGGGCAGCGACGGCAAGAGCACACTCTACTGCTCCTTCTGCGGTAAATCGCAGCATGAGGTGCGCAAGCTCATTGCCGGGCCGACGGTGTTCATCTGCGATGAATGCGTTGAGCTGTGCAACGACATCATCCGCGAGGAGAGCAAGTCGGCGCTGGTGAAAACGCGCGACGGCGTGCCGACGCCTGCGGAAATCTGCAAGGTCCTCGATGACTATGTGATCGGCCAGTCGCGGGCCAAGCGCGTCCTGTCGGTCGCGGTGCACAACCATTACAAGCGGCTCAATCACGGCGCCAAGAGCGGCACCGAGGTCGAGCTTGCCAAGTCGAACATCCTGCTGATCGGGCCGACCGGCTGCGGCAAGACCCTGCTGGCGCAAACGCTCGCCCGGATCCTCGACGTGCCGTTCACGATGGCCGACGCGACGACGCTGACCGAGGCCGGCTACGTCGGTGAGGACGTCGAGAACATCATCCTCAAGCTGCTCCAGGCCTCCGACTATAACGTCGAAAAGGCCCAGCGCGGGATCGTCTACATCGACGAAATCGACAAGATCAGCCGCAAGTCGGACAATCCGTCCATCACCCGTGACGTTTCGGGCGAGGGCGTCCAGCAGGCGCTCCTGAAGCTGATGGAAGGCACTACAGCCAGCGTTCCGCCGCAGGGCGGGCGCAAGCATCCGCAGCAGGAATTCCTGCAGGTCGACACGACGAACATCCTGTTCATCTGCGGCGGCGCCTTCGCCGGTCTTGAGAAAATCATCTCCGACCGCATGCAGGGCAAGTCGATGGGCTTTGGTGCACACGTCGTCGCGCCGGACGAGCGCAAGACGGGCGAAGTGCTCAAGCATTGCGAGCCGGAGGATTTGCTCAAGTTCGGCCTGATCCCGGAATTCATCGGCCGCTTGCCGGTGATCGCAACGCTCGAAGACCTGGACGAAGCGGCGCTGATCAAGATCTTGGTCGAGCCAAAGAACGCGCTCGTCAAGCAATATGCCAAGCTGTTCGACATGGAAGATGTCGAACTTGCGTTCAGCGACGAAGCGCTGGGCTCGGTCGCCCGCAAGGCCATCGACCGCAAGACGGGCGCTCGCGGCCTGCGCTCGATCCTCGAGGGTATCCTGCTCGACACCATGTTCGACCTGCCGTCGATGGACGGCGTGGACGAGGTGCATATCGACAAGGATGTCGTCGAGGGACGCAAGGATCCGGTGCGGGTCTATGCGAAGAAGGATAAGGCGGGCGACGCGGCCTGATGGCGCACGGTCCGGGAGCGTCCAGTCAAATTTGGGCGCGGCCGCTCTATAAATATGTGCCGGATCAGCTGCTCAAGCCGCGCGACCCGCTGATTGCGATTGGTGCGGGATGGCTCGTCTCGTTTCCCATCAGCATGGTGCTGGCGCTGATTGCCTCGACCTTGGTCGATGATGCCGCCGCACCGGTTTTCCCGATGCGGGGGATCGAAGCGATCTTCGCGCTCGTGATCTTTGCGCCAGTGGTTGAAACGCTGGCAATGGGCGTGGTCTTGCTCCTGCTGCAACGGCTGGTTCGTCCCGAAATTGCAGTCGCGATCAGCGCTGTCGGTTGGGGCCTGCTCCATGCGGCGAAGGCGCCGGTGTGGGGCTTCATCATCTGGTGGCCATTCCTCGTCTTTTCGACCCTTTTTATCACCTGGCGCCAGCGCTCCTTGCTGCTGGCCTTCCTGATCCCGATGGCCGTGCACGCGTTGCAGAACCTCTTGCCGGCTCTCCTCGTCTCCAGGGGCATGACGCCCTAGCTCACTTCCCTACGGTTGACCGGTGTTGCTTCCCTCCCGGGCAGGCCGGGCTTACCGGCGATTCAATCGAAGCCTTCGTCGCGTTGCGGATGGAGGTCGCGCTCTCCATATAGCATCATATGACTCGCACACTTCCGCTACTGCCGCTCCGCGACATCGTCGTCTTTCCCCAGCGGATCGTCCCGCTATTCGTCGGTCGCGCAAAGTCCGTTGCCGCGCTTGAAGCGGCGATGGGCGCCGACAAGGAGCTGTTCCTCGTCGCGCAACTCGATCCGAGCGAGGACGATCCCGATCGTGACGCGCTTTACGATCTCGGCGTGGTCGCGACCGCCATGCAATTGCTCAAGCTGCCGGACGGGACCGTGCGCGTGCTGGTCGAGGGCGTCCGCCGTGCCCGGCTGACCGCGATCGTCGAGCAGGACGGTTTCATGGCTGCCGAGGTTGAGGATGTCGCCGAAGAAGCGGCCGATGGACCGGAAGCACAGGCGCTGATGCGCTCGGTTGTCGATCAGTTCGAGAATTACGCGAAGCTCAACAAGCGCTTGCCGCCGGAAACCGGCATCCAGCTGGCCGAGATCGGCGATGCGTCGGTGCTAGCCGACGCGGTGGCGTCAAACCTGTCGGTGAAGGTCGCCGACAAGCAGGCTTTGCTGGGTGAGCTGAACCCGGCGCGCCGGCTGGAGATGGTATTCGCCTTCATGGAAGGCGAACTGGGCGTGCTTCAGGTCGAGAAAAAGATCCGCAGCCGGGTCAAGCGCCAGATGGAGAAGACCCAGCGCGAATATTATCTCAACGAGCAGTTGAAGGCGATCCAGCGCGAGCTTGGCAATGAGAGCGAGGAGGGCGGGGACGAACTCGTCGAGCTCGCCGCCAAGATCCGCAAGACCAAGCTGTCGAAGGAAGCGCGAACCAAGGCCAACGTCGAGCTGAAGAAGCTCAAGGCCATGGCGCCGATGTCAGCGGAAGCGACGGTCGCGCGCAATTATCTGGACGTCCTGCTGTCGCTGCCGTGGGGCAAGAAGTCGCGGGTCAAGAAAGACATCGCCGAGGCGCAGGCCATCCTCGATGAGGATCATTACGGCCTCGAAAAGGTGAAGGAGCGGATTGTCGAGTATCTCGCGGTCCAGGCCCGCACTAATAAGCTGAAAGGACCGATCCTGTGCCTGGTCGGCCCGCCTGGCGTGGGCAAAACCTCGCTCGGCCGCTCGATCGCGCGCGCAACGGGCCGCGAATTCGTTCGCCAGTCGCTCGGCGGCGTTCGCGACGAAGCAGAAATCCGCGGCCACCGCCGTACCTATATCGGCTCGTTGCCGGGCAAGGTGATTTCAAATCTCAAGAAAGCAGGGACGTCCAACCCGTTGTTCCTGCTCGACGAAATCGACAAGCTCGGTCAGGATTTCCGAGGCGATCCAGCATCGGCGCTGCTTGAGGTCCTGGATCCGGAGCAGAACAGCAAGTTCCAGGACCATTATCTCGAGCTCGATTACGACCTGTCGGACGTGATGTTCGTGACGACCGCCAACTCGCTCGACATGCCGCAGCCGCTGCTCGACCGCATGGAGATCATCCGGCTCGAAGGCTATACCGAGGACGAGAAGGTCGAGATTGCCAAGCGTCACCTGATGCCAAAGCAGGTCGAGGCGCATGGGCTCAAGCCGAACGAACTGACCATCACGGACGACGGCCTGCGCGGAATCCTTCGGCATTACACGCGCGAGGCCGGTGTCCGGACCCTCGAGCGCGAATTGGCGAAGATCGCCCGCAAGTCGCTGCGCCGAATCCTGGAAAACAAGACCGACAGCGTCACCGTGACCGACGAGAACCTCGGCGAGTTCCTGGGCGTGACCCGTTACCGTTACGGGATGAGCGAGGAGGAGGACCAGATCGGCGCTGTCACCGGCCTGGCCTGGACAGAAGTCGGCGGCGAATTGCTTACGATCGAAGCGGTCACCGTGCCCGGCAAGGGCCAGATCAAGACCACCGGCAAGCTTGGCGATGTCATGCAGGAGTCGATCCAGGCGGCGATGAGCTTCGTGAAGGCGCGCTCTCCATCCTACGGGGTCAAGCCGAGCGTGTTCGCCCGCAAGGACATCCACATCCACTTGCCCGAGGGCGCGGTTCCAAAGGATGGGCCCTCAGCCGGGATCGGCATGGTCACGGCAATGATTTCGACGCTGACCGGGATCCCGGTTCGGCGCGACGTCGCGATGACCGGCGAAGTGACGCTGCGCGGCCGCGTGTTGCCGATCGGTGGACTTAAGGAAAAGCTGCTTGCTGCGCTTCGCGCCGGCATCAAGACGGTGCTGATCCCCGCCGAAAACGAGAAGGACCTGGTCGAAATTCCGGCGGCGGTCACCGCCAGCCTGGAAATCATCCCCGTCAGCCATGTCGACGAGGTTATCCCAATCGCGATGACCGAGCCAATGCGGCCGATCGAGTGGACCGACGCCGATGAACATGCGGCGGAGGCGTTACATGTCCCGGTTGGCGACAACCCGGTCGGAGTACGGCACTAGAGGCTTTGACTCGCGGCGAAGTTATTGCCTTAACCGGCGGCCGAGGCTGTGCGAGTCTCTTCAGCGGACGATTGGAGCGGCGACACGATGAACAAGCAGGAGTTGATTGGTCAGGTCGCCGATCGTGCAGGCCTCAATCGCGGCGATGCCGCGCGGGCGGTCGAAACGATGCTCGAGGTCATCACCTCGACGCTCAAGCGCGGCGACGAAGTTCGGCTGGTCGGTTTCGGCAATTTCTCCGTAACTCGTCGCAAGGCCTCGAGCGGGCGTAACCCGCGCACCGGGGAGCCAATGCAGATCAAGGCAACGTCGCAGCCCAAATTTCGCGCCGGCAAGGTGCTCAAGGACGCCGTTCAGTAACTCTCTGGACACGACGCGGAGCGGCTCGTATCTGGCGCGCTCCGCGGCACAGGCGGGCGCGTAGCTCAGCGGTAGAGCACACCCTTCACACGGGTGGGGTCACAGGTTCAATCCCTGTCGCGCCCACCACGCCCCTCGTCGAACAGTGGCCGCAATTCCTCGGTTAGCGCAGTCAGTTGAGGCGCGGCCAATGTCCTTGCCGAGCCCAGGTCTGGCGGGCCGGGCCAGCCCGCATCCGCAAATTTGAGCCCGTTCCACTCGCGCGCACCCTCGTAACGCGGGATGACGTGGAAGTGCACGTGCGGGTCGACCATCATCAGCATCAGGTAATTAAGCCGCTCATATTTGCAGAATGCGGTGAGGGCGGCCTCGATCGCCCGGATAGCCTCTCCCTGCTGCCCAAAGGCGGCGGCCGGGAGGTCGGAATAGCGCGTCGCCTCGCCCGTCGAGGCAAGGATCAGCGAACCGAGTGTGACCTGAGCCGGACGGACCAACACCGCCCAATGGCCAAAGTCCCGGACAAGCGTTCCGGGGAAGCCGAATTTGCCCATCGTCGCGTTGGCCATTTGCCGCCCCCTTTGCTTGCCTTCGAGAGCAGCGAACCCTAAGGAGCGCGCGCGTCCAAGGGAACCGTCCCGCGCGGCGCGGTGGCGATCGTAGCTCAGCTGGTTAGAGCACCGGTTTGTGGTACCGGGGGTCGCGGGTTCAAGTCCCGTCGGTCGCCCCATTTTTCTGGCAGAATTGGACTTCCCGAAGACATGGAAACGCCCTGGGGCTTCCCCGATTACGACGCGCACGAAGGCCTTCATTTCATCGATGAGCCGACCAGCGGGCTGAAGGCGATCATTGCCGTTCACTCGACGCACCTTGGCCCGGCGGCCGGCGGCGCTCGCTTCTGGCATTATGCAGATTCGGCCGAGGCGCTGAAGGATGCCCTGCGGCTGTCGCGCGGCATGAGCTACAAGAATGCCATGGCGGGGCTTCCGCTGGGCGGGGGCAAGTCGGTGCTGTTGGCGCCCGAGGACCGGACCAAGAGCCCGGGTTATCTCGCCGCGTTCGGCAAGGCCGTCGACCAGTTGAGCGGGCGCTACGTCACGGCTGAAGACGTCGGCATGAGCGTCACCGACATGATCGAAGTGCGCCGCCAGACCAGGTTCGTCGCCGGCCTTCCACCCGAGGAGGCGCAAGGCGTTGGCGGCGACCCGGGGCCGCACACTTCGCTTGGCGTCTTCCTGGGCCTGAAGGCGGCGGTGAAGCAGGCGCTGGGCAAGGATAGCGTCGAGGGCCTGCATATCGCCCTGCAAGGCGCTGGCAGCGTCGCGAGCGGTGTCGCGCTGCACGCATGTTCGGAAGGCGCGCGGCTGTCGATTGCGGACGTCGATCAGGCGAAGGCGCAGGCGCTTGCGAAGAAGGTGGACGGCAAGGTTGTCTCCACCGACGAGATCCTGTTCCTCGAGGCCGACGTTATCAGCCCCAATGCGCTGGGCGGGATCCTCACCGAGGAGAGCATTGCTCGTCTCAACGCGCCAGTCGTTGCCGGCGGCGCCAATAACCAGCTTGCGACGCCGCAGGACGGCGAGCGGCTGCAGCAGCGGGGCATCCTTTACGCACCTGACTATGTCATCAATGCCGGCGGCATCATCAACGTCTGCACCGAATATCTGGGTGACGGGGACGCGCACTTGGTCCGGGAGCGGATCGAAGGCATTCCGACGCGCCTTGAGCAAATCTGGTCCGAGAGCGCGAGCAGCGGTCGCAACCCGGCGGCAGTCGCCGACGCGATGGCGCAGCGATTGATCGGAAGGGCATAGGCCCAATCGTGCACGCGCTTGCCAACCCGGCGCGTTTCCTACGCATCGCGAAGCCGGCGACCAGTTGGTTGCTGGGTGTCGGCCTCGTGTTGACGGCGATGGCCCTGGTTGGCGGATTGACCCTATCGCCCCCTGACTACCTTCAAGGTGAAACGGTCCGCATCATGTACGTTCACGTGCCTTCGGCATGGTTGGGCATGGCGGGCTGGGGCGGCATTGCGGCGGCTTCGGTTTCCCAACTCGTGTGGCGCCACCCGCTGGCAGCGGTCGCTGGGCGGGCGCTCGCGCCGTGCGGCGCCGTCTTCGCTGCGGTCTGCCTGCTGACCGGGTCGATCTGGGGACGGCCGACCTGGGGCACTTGGTGGGAATGGGACGGGCGCCTGACGTCAATGCTCATCTTGTTCTTCCTTTACCTCGGGTACATCGCGCTCGCCGCGTCGGAACGCGAGCGCGGCACCGAAGGGCGCATGGCCGCGCTGTTCGGCCTGGTGGGCGCGATCAACTTGCCGATCATCCATTATTCGGTGCTGTGGTGGCGCACGCTCCACCAGGTGCAAAGCATCACTCTTGGCGGTTCGAGCATTCATCCTGACTTGGCCTGGCCGCTGCGGCTGTCGGTGCTTGGCTTCACCTGCCTGTTCGCGGCGGCGACGTTGATGTTGATGCGTGCCGAGCTTGCTCGGCTGAAGGTCGAGGCGCGCTTGCGGCGGAGCGCGACGCAATGAACCATTGGGCCTTCGTGACCGCGGCCTATGCGGTGGCCCTGCTGGCAACCGGCGGCCTGTTGCTCTGGGCCTTTACGGCGATGCGGCGGGCGGAGCGCCAGGCTGAGCAATCGCGGGCCGACCGATGATCGCCAAGCCCAAGCACCAGCGGCTCATCCTGATTTTCGTCGCCGTCATCGCGATCGGCGCGGCGGTATTGCTTGCAATGTGGGGCCTCAAGGATCGCGCGGCTTACTTCTTCACGCCGACGGACATCGCCGCAGGCAAGGCGACCACGGGCCAGGCAGCGCGATTGGGCGGCATGGTCCAGGCAGGTTCGGTGAAGCGCGATGCCGATGGCGTCACCATCCGCTTCGTCGTGTTCGACGAGGCTGCGCGGGTGCCGGTCGTATATCGGGGCATCTTGCCCGACCTGTTCCGAGAGGGGAGCGGTGCCGTCGCGGAGGGCTTTGTCGACCAGCGCGGGACCTTCG
The DNA here is from genome assembly GCF_011302055.1 of Sphingomonas sinipercae. Taxonomy (NCBI): domain Bacteria; kingdom Pseudomonadati; phylum Pseudomonadota; class Alphaproteobacteria; order Sphingomonadales; family Sphingomonadaceae; genus Sphingomonas; species Sphingomonas sinipercae. The sequence goes on along the minus strand of NZ_CP049871.1, from coordinate 1,333,711 downwards.
TCGCGGACAACATCCTGGCCAAGCATGACGAGCGCTACATGCCGCCGGAGCTTGGCAACCAGCAGGCCGAGCACAAAGCGGCGAAGACGGTCGAGCAGTGATCGCAGAAGCCGGCCTTGCGGCGCTTTGGCTGGCGGCGGCGCTGTCATTATTGCAGACTTTGCTGGGGTTGGGCCCGGCAGCGTTACGGAGCGAGCCCGGCGCTATTCGCGCGGTTGCTGTTACGCAGGGCGCGCTGACATCGCTGGCGATGATCCTGCTGATCGTGCTGTTCGCGAGGACCGATCTGTCGGTCGAGCTGGTGGCGGAGAACAGCCACACCGCCAAGCTGATGCTTTATAAGCTGGCCGGCAGCTGGGGAAACCACGAAGGATCGATGCTGCTGTGGGTAACGGTGCTGGGCGTGTCCGGTGCGATCCTGGCGCTGTTCTCGCACCGGCTTGAGGAACGGACCTTCACCGCGGCCCTGGGCGCCCAAGGAGCGCTAGCCCTGGGCTTCTTCGGGTTCCTGTTGTTCGCGTCTAATCCCTTTGCTCGGCTAAGCCCAGCGGCCGTGGAGGGCAGGGGGCTCAATCCCCTGCTGCAGGACCCCGGCTTGGCCTTCCATCCGCCGACGCTCTACTTCGGCTACGTCGGCCTGTCGGTGGCGTTCAGTCTGGCCGTCGGAGCGCTGCTGACCGGTCGGGTAGACCGCGACCTCGCCAAGGCGATGCGGCCCTGGGTGCTTGGCGCGTGGATTTTTTTGACGCTCGGCATCACGGCAGGGAGCTACTGGGCCTATTACGAGCTGGGCTGGGGCGGTTGGTGGTTCTGGGACCCGGTTGAGAACGCGTCGCTGATGCCGTGGCTGGCGGCGACGGCGTTGCTCCATTCGATCAACGTGCTGGCGTCGCGGGATTCACTCCGGGCGTGGACCATCATGCTGGCGGTGGTCGCCTTTTCAATGTCCATGGTCGGCACGTTCCTGGTGCGCTCCGGCGTGCTGACTTCAGTCCATGCCTTTGCCGTCGATCCAGGCCGCGGCGCCTTCCTGCTCGTACTTCTGGCGGTGTACGTCGGTGCGGCGCTCGCCCTGTTCGCGGTGAAATCCAGCGCCTTGTCCGAAGGGCCACGGTTCCAGCTGCTGAGCCGCGAGGCGGGGCTGGTCGGCAACAACCTGTTGCTGACCGTCATCCTCGGGGTGGTGTTCATCGGCACGCTCTATCCGCTGTTCGTCGAAGCCATCAGCGGTGAAAAGCTCTCAGTCGGGCCGCCATATTTTAATGCAGTCGCCGGCCCGATCGCACTGCTGCTGGCGCTTCTCGCCGGGGTTGGACCGCTGCTTAGCTGGCGGTCGGATAGCGGTGAGAGACTCCGACGGCTCGCAATACCGGGGCTCGTCGGGCTGACGGTGTTTGCGGCGGTCGTGTTCGTGTTCGACGGCGGGCTGCTGGCCAAGCTTTCGCTCGGTGTCGCGGCGGCCCTGCTGACCGCAAGCATCCTGCCGCTGTTCGGTCGCAGGCTGCGGCGGACGCCGCTGCCTGTCTGGGGCATGGTCGTCGCGCACGCAGGAGTGGCCGTGGCGATCGCCGGCATGGCCGGAAGCGCCCTGCTGACGAGGGAGGTGCTGGTCGCCGCGAAGGTTGGCGACACGGTTCCGGTCGGGCCGTGGCTAGTGCGCTTCGAATCCGTGACCCCAACCGCTGGCCCCAATTGGACCGCGCTCGAAGCGGAGCTTCGCGTGTCGCGGGGTGGCGGCGTGTCCGTGCTCAAGCCGCAGGCGCGTTTCTATTCCAGCCCACCGACGGGGACGACCGAGTCCGCGATCAAGACCGTGCCCTCGGGCCAGCTTTACACGGTGTTGGGCCAGGCGACCGAGGATGGACGCTGGCAGCTTCGCTTGTGGTGGAAGCCTCTGGTGACCCTGATCTGGCTGGGCGGCATCCTGATTGCGCTCGGCGGCGGCCTGTCCCTGATCGGGCGGGCGCTGCGTGGCCGGCGCAAGGAGAACGCACGGTGAGGCGCTGGCTGGGGTTCGTGCCGTTGCTCGTGCTCGGGCTGATCGTGGCCGGGCTGCTGTGGCGGCTCGCCAATCCGGGCGACACGGATATTCGGTCCCGGATGGTCGGGCGGCCCGTGCCGCAACTCGCGCTGGCACCCGTCGCCGGTCATCCGGCGATTACTGCGGCGAGCTTGGCCGATGGCCAGCCACGGCTACTCAATTTGTTCGCGAGTTGGTGCGTACCGTGCATTGCCGAAGCGCCGGTGCTGATGGAGCTCAAGCGGCAAGGTGTTCGGATCGATGGCATCGCCATTCGCGACACCGAACGCGATCTGGGCAATTTTCTGGAGCGGCACGGCAACCCGTTCGAACGGATCGGCTCGGACCCGGAAAGCAAGGCGCAGGTCGCGCTTGGCTCGGCCGGTGTCCCGGAAAGCTTCGTGATCGATGGTCGCGGCGTCATTCGGATGCAGCACATCGGCCCGATCGAGCCGAGCGACGTCCCGAAGATCGTGCAGGCACTGGAGCAGGCGCGGTGAAAGTGCTGATCCTTCTATCGCTGGCGGTTGCAACGCCCGCGTTGGCCGATTCCAACCTGCCCCCGGCTCATTGGGCTAACCGACAGCTTCCCGACGCGAGCCAGGAGGCAAAAGCCCAAGCGTTGATGGCGGAAATCCGCTGCCTGGTTTGCCAGGGGCAGGCGATCGTCGATTCCGACGCCGAGCTTGCCGGCGACATGCGCGACCTCATTCGGCGGCGCATCGCCGCGGGCGAGAGGCCATCGGCAATCCGCGCGTGGCTGGTCGAGCGATATGGCAATTGGGTGAGCTATCGCCCGCCGACGGAACCGGTCGGTTGGCCATTATGGATCGCGCCGATTCTGCTGATCGCAGTCGGCGGCTGGATCGCCGGTTCGCGCCTCAAAAGGCGGGGAGGCGGTTAATGGGCTGCCTGATCCTGCTGGTCTTCGCCGCTTTGTCAGCGTTAGCGATGCGCGCACTCGGGCTGCGCGGTCCGATGCTCAAGCTTGCCGGGGCGACATTGCTGTTCGGATGCGCCGGCTACGCGCTCCAGGGCAATCCCGGCCTCGCCGGTTCGCCGCGTGGCGCCAAGGAGCAAAGGCCGCCGGTCCCGGTGACCAACCTGCGCCATGCTTTTTACGGCAACTTCGCTGCCAACGAGCATTGGCTGATCATATCCGAATCGTTGGCGCGACGCGGGAATAGCGCCGATGCCGTCGGCGTGTTGAAAGCGGCCGTAAAGGAACATCCGGGCGACCCGCAACTGTGGGTGGGGCTGGGCAATGCGCTCGTCGACCATGCCGAAGTGCTGACGCCGGCAGCGGAGTTCGCCTACCGCCGCGCCGGTGAGCTGTCGCCTGGATATCCGGCGCCGCCCTTCTTCATGGGCGTGGCGATGCTGCGGTCAGGCCGTCCGGAAGCGGCCCTGGCAATCTGGCAAAGCGTCCTTGCCAGCGCCCCGGCGGAGGCGAGCTGGCGGCCCGTGGTCGAAGATGCGGTCGCTGCCCTGCAGCCACCGGCATCCCAACCTTCCGCTTAGTCGCCTACGCCGCGAGCGGCTCGAACGGCAGGTCGAGCGCTTCCGCCACCGCCTGGTGCCGGATCTTGCCATTCGACACATTGAGCCCGTTGGCGAGATGCGGATCGGCCTTCATCGCCGCTTCCGCGCCCAGGTTCGCGATGCGCAGCGCAAAGGGCAGCGTGGCATTGTTCAGCGCGAAGGCGCTCGTCCGGGCGACCGCGCCCGGCATGTTGGCCACGCAATAATGGATGATCCCGTCGATCTCGAAAACCGGATCGGCGTGGGTCGTCGCGTGCGACGTCTCAAAGCACCCGCCCTGATCGATGGCGATGTCGACCAAGACGCTGCCGCGCTTCATTGTCTTGAGCATCTCGCGGGTCACCAGCTTCGGGGCGGCAGCGCCCGGGACCAGCACCGCGCCAATCACTAGCTCCGCTTCTTCCACGGCCTTCGCGATCGCCGACTTGGATGCGTAGGCGGTCTTGATCTGGCTCGAAAAGAACATGTCGAGCTCGGCCAGCCGTTCGTGGTTGATGTCATAGATCGTGACGTCCGCCCGCATTCCGACCGCCATCTGCGCCGCATTCACGCCGGAAACGCCGCCGCCGAGGATCGCGACCTTCGCCGGAGCGACACCGGGAACGCCGCCTAGCAGCACGCCGCGGCCGCCCTGTTCCTTCTCAAGGTAGTGGGCGCCAACCTGCACCGACATCCGGCCGGCGACTTCGCTCATCGGCTTGAGCAAGGGCAGGGCGCCGGTGCGCGATGTCACCGTCTCATAGGCAATGCAGGTCGCACCGGACTTCATCAGCCCTTCCGCCTGCGGCTTGTCCGCGGCCAGGTGAAGGTAAGTGAATAGGATGTGCCGGGGCTCCAGAAGCGCGATTTCTCGTTGCTGCGGCTCCTTAACCTTGACGATCATGTCACTGGATTTGAACACATCCTGCGCTGTTGGAAGGATCGTCGCGCCGGCTTTCTTGAAGGCTGCGTCGGGGCAATCGATGCCGCTCCCGGCGTGCGTCTCGACGAACAGCTCATGACCTGCGGCAACGAGTTCGGCCACGGACGCTGGAGTCAGGCCAACCCGAAACTCGTTGTTCTTGATCTCTTTCGGCACCCCGATCCGCATCGTTCGTTAGCTCCATCGTGTTGATTGGCGCGGGCTATAGACAGCGATATCGGGAATGTCCTCACCGATTGCGGCGGTTGATTACGACTGCTAGTGGCGCGCGGCGATGCCAATCCAGCCAATCCCATCGGCGGCAGCGCTTGTGAGTCATCTTTTCGTCCGGAAATTCGAGCGATGAGCGTCACCGAGACCGGTACTGCCGTCGTCGACGGCGAACACACCGCGGATCCCCATGGGGCGCATGGCCACGCGCACGGCGGCCCTCTCTACAAAATGGCGATCGGAGCGATCGGCATCGTTTACGGCGATATCGGCACCAGCCCGATTTACGCGTTCCGCGAGACCTTTGCCGGTCACCACGAGCTGGCGCCGGACCAGCTCCATATTTTCGGCGTGATGAGCCTGATCTTCTGGTCGATGCTGATCATCGTCGCGATCAAGTACCTCACAGTGATCATGCGCGCCGACAACAAGGGCGAGGGCGGCAGCCTTGCGTTGCTTGCGCTCATCAACCGCTCGCTCAGCGGGCGAGTCAGCTGGACTGGCGGAATCGTCTTGCTTGGCGTGTTCGCGACGGCGCTGTTCTACGGCGATTCGATGATCACGCCGGCGATCTCCGTGCTTTCGGCGGTCGAGGGATTGACCACCGTCCAGGCGAGTTTCGAGCCGTTCGTCATCCCCGTCGCGATCGGCATCCTGGTCGGCCTGTTTTCGATTCAGTCACGCGGGACCGCGAAGGTCGGACTGCTCTTTGGGCCGATCATGATCGTCTATTTTCTGACGCTTGCCGTGCTCGGCTCGATGCACATCCTCGATCACCCGGCGGTCATCCTCAACACATTCAATCCGTGGAACGCGCTCAACTTCTACATTCAGGAGCCGGTACGCGCGTTTATCGCCATGGGTTCGGTCGTCCTGGCGGTCACTGGGGCGGAGGCACTGTATTCCGACATGGGCCATTTCGGCCGCCGGCCCATTCGGGTGTCGTGGATCTACTTCGTCATGCCGGCACTGCTGCTCAACTACATGGGTCAGGCTGCGATGTTGCTTAGCCAGACGCCGGCCGAAGCGGTCGAGACGGTCAAGAACCCGTTCTTCTACATGGCCCCGGACATGCTTCGGCTGCCGCTGGTTTTGCTGGCGACACTGGCGACCATCATCGCCAGCCAGGCCGTGATCTCCGGCGCATTTTCGGTCACGCAGCAGGCGATCCAGCTCGGCTTCGTACCGCGCTTGCGGATCGAACACACCAGCGAGCGCGCCGCCGGGCAAATCTACATCCCGGTCGTCAATTGGGCGCTGCTGGTGATGGTGATCCTATTGGTGCTCACCTTCCGCACCTCATCCAATCTTGCCGCCGCCTATGGGATCGCGGTGACCGGTGCGATGCTGATCGACGGAGTCCTCATCAGCGTCGTCCTGCTGCTGATGTGGAAGTGGAACCGGGTCCTGGTGATTTCGATGCTTGTCGTCTTCTTCGGCATCGACCTGCTCTATTTCGGCGCGAACCTGCTCAAGGTGCCCGACGGCGGGTGGTTCCCGCTGCTCATCGGCGCGATCGCATTCACGCTGCTGACAACCTGGGCCAAGGGCCGGCAGTTGATGATCGCCCGGATGAACGAGGCCAGCCTGCCGATGGAAATCTTCATCAAGTCGGCGGCCCCGAGCGCTGCGCGGGTCCCTGGAACGGCGGTCTTCATGACCAGCTCGCCCAACGGCGTGCCGCATGCCCTGCTTCACAACCTCAAGCACAACAAGGTGCTTCATGAGCGCGTATTCCTGGTCACGGTCCGGATCGAGGACGTGCCTTACGTGCCGCAGGAAAAGCGCTCTTCGATGGAGGAATATGGCAGCGGCTTCTATCGCATCATCCTGCGTTACGGCTTCATGGAAGAGGTCGATGTCCCGGCGGCACTGGCAAAGGTGAAAGGCTGCGGACCGACCTGCAAGACGATGGAAACGAGCTACTTCCTGGCGCGCCAGACGCTGCTGGCCTCGGCGCGCCCGGGGATGGCGATCTGGCGCGAAAAGCTGTTCGCCTGGATGCTTCGCAATGCGGAAGGCGCGATGGAGTTCTTCAAGCTGCCGACCAATCGCGTCGTCGAACTGGGAAGCCAGGTCGAAATCTAGGCGGAGCCTTTGGGCCCGCCCGGAATTGCACGTGCCATGGGTGACAACATTTCCTGGGTCGCGACCGCGGCCACCATCATCGCAGCCTGCATGACCGCATCGAACCTCGGTTCGAGGATCACCGGTTACGGGTTCATCGTTTTTACTGTCGGCTCGATCGCCTGGTTCGCCACTGGACTGCTGACCGGCCAGCCGGCGCTGCAATGGACCAACGCGGTGCTGACGCTGCTCAACCTGTTCGGCATCTGGCGCTGGCTTGGACGCCAGGCCCGGGTCGAAGAAGGGGGCAAGGCTGCAGCCAAGGCGAGCGAGCGAGCGCCGGGTGAAAAGCTGTTTCCCGTCTCGCTGCTATCGAGCGCTAAATTTCGGTGCGGCGAGGAAGAAGTTGGTACCTGCGTCGACGCGATGGCTGGATGCGCCAGCGGGCGCGTGGCGTATGTGGTGGTTTCTGAAGGTGGAGTCGCCGGGGTCGGTGAGACTCTTCGACGTGTGCCCTGGCACGATTTGCGGATCGAGGATGAAACGCTGGTTGCCAACTTCGACCGGACGCGGTTTTCCGGCCTGGACGAACTACAGAAAGACCAATGGCCGGCCCGCTGATCGTCACTGCCGAGCTTGGAAAGGCCGACTTCGCCTGGGCGAACGGCCTGCGAAGCCGCCACTTCCCACCCGAGCGCAACCAGGTGCCCACTCACCTGACGCTGTTCCATGCGCTCCCGCCATCGAGCGAGGGAGAGGTTCGCCGGGCGATCAAGCGAGCCTGCGCCGCGCCGCCGCCGGGCGCGGAGATTGCCGGCTTGATGAGCCTTGGAGGCGGCGTTGCCTTTCGGATCCGCTCGGCGGAGCTCGATGCCGTTCGCGAAGAATTGGCAAGTGCGTTTCACGGGTTGCTGACCGCGCAGGACAGTGGCGGCTGGGCCCCGCATATTACCATCCAGAACAAGGTCGAACCGGCGGCCGCGCGTGAGCTCATGACGTCACTGGAGCGCAGCTTCGAGCCGCGGCCGTTATCGATCCGCGGGCTCCTGCTGTTCCGCTATTTGGGCGGTCCCTGGGAGCCGCTCGGCAATTGGCAGTTCCGCGGCGTCAGCTGACTTCGCCGATCCCTTCGCAACTAAGTTCGAACGCTGCCATGCCTTGTTCGAGCACTGACGCCAGCATCGGCAGGTCGAGAAGTTCGTCGACGATGCCGTCGCCGCCGCTGCCGTTCATGTCGTTGGCCTCGGCCATCGCTTCGTCCCAGTCGCTGGCATCGTAAGTGCCGGCACCGACCCAGCAGAAGGCCAGGACTTCCGCCAATTGGTCCTCGCCGAGATCCTCCAGTGCTGCCCGAAGTTCCTCTTCGACACCGTCGTTAATGTCGTCGTCGAGGACGGAGAGGGCGCCTTCGTCTTCATCATCGATATTGTCCGCCCCTTCGCCGCGGGCGTAGTCGGACGGCGTCTGCGCTTCATATTCACGAGCGCGCAGGATGATTCGGCACAGGGTTTCGAGCGGCGTTAGCGGGTCCATTCACCTATCCTTGTTTGCGTCACTCAACGACATCGAACGCCAAGCGGTTCCTCTCGTTGACCGTCAAGGTGCGGCGACCTATAGCGCCGCCCGCCTGCTCACCGCGGGCGCTCTGGTTTGCGCCGCCCGGACGGGTGGCGCCACCCTTGGGGCGGAGTAGCTCAGCTGGTTAGAGCAGCGGAATCATAATCCGCGTGTCGGGGGTTCAAGTCCCTCCTCCGCTACCAACTTCCCGGTCACTGCAACTGCCAGCGGACGCTTTGCGAAAACGTTCGTTCGCCCGTCGTCGCCTCGGCAGCCGGCGGGAATTTGGCCCGTTTGCGGAAGATGTCGCAGGTCGTCGTATCGAGGATGGCGGAACCGCTGCTTTGCTCCACGATGCACTGGCTTACGCGTCCGCCGCTATCGATCACCAGTCTGGCCCCGACAGTTCCTTGCTCATTCCTCAGAAGTGCCTCCGGCGGGTAATCGTCGGCGCGAATGAGGCCGGGAAGGTTGGCTTTGAGCGACGAGTCCGACGGCGAACGCCGCGGAGTCTCAGGCTCTTCGCGAAGTTCGTATGGCGGCTTGAACGGATCGACGGAAACATCCTGCCAGCTCCACAATATCACTCCTAGGCCGATGGCAGCAGCAATCCAGGGCAGCGGGCCAGGACTGTGCGGCTGCACCGGAGAGTTGTGATCGGGACGTCGCCGAGGATCCATGCCGATGAACCTTTAAAAGGAAACGCCCGGGCCGCTTGAGCGACCCGGGCGTCCTGCGTGACGATTGCTCGCCAGCCCCCTTGTGACCGGCATGACTGACCACGAACCGGCGCCAAAGTCACGACGTGAACTGCCCACAGGCGCATTTGTGCATCGCATGTGTCGATCGCGCCACAGCGTCGGACCCCAGCCGGCCGCATTGCGTTGAACGGTTCCCCACCTTAGGTGAGCCGCACCCAACCAGAGGACGACAACTCTTGCGCGTTTCCCGCTGTTTCCTGCCGGTGATGAAAGACAGCCCGTCGGACGCGCAGATCGTCAGCCACAAGCTGATGCTTCGCGCCGGGCTGGTGCGGCAAACCGCCGCCGGCATTTACGCGTGGCTGCCGATCGGTTTTCGAGTGTTGCAGAAGATCGAGCAGATCGTGCGCGAGGAGCAGGACCGTTCCGGCGCGCAGGAAATGCTGATGCCGACGCTTCAGTCGGCCGACCTGTGGCGCGAGAGCGGCCGCTACGACGCTTACGGGCCCGAGATGCTGCGCATCCGCGACCGTCACGAGCGCGAGATGCTCTACGGGCCGACCAACGAGGAAATGATAACCGCGCTGTTCCGCGACGAGGTCAAAAGCTACCGCGAGCTGCCGCGAACGCTGTATCACATTCAATGGAAATTCCGCGACGAGGTTCGCCCCAGGTTCGGCGTGATGCGCGGCCGCGAATTCCTGATGAAGGACGCCTATAGCTTCGACCTCGACGAGGCCGGCGCCCGGCAGAGTTATTACACTCAGCTGCTTGCCTATCTGCGCACTTTCCAGCGGATGGGTATCCGGGCCGTACCGATGAAGGCTGCTTCGGGGCCGATCGGCGGCGACCTTAGCCACGAATTCATCGTCCTCGCACCGACCGGCGAAAGCGAAGTTTTCTACGACGCTGCATTCGAGGAATTCGACTGGAGCCAGGCGCAGCTTCGCTACGGCGATGCGCAAGGACTGCAGCGGCTGTTCGACCAGGTCAGCACGACCTACGCCGCCACGGACGAGACCCACGATCCGGATCGCTGGTCGCAAGTCGCTTCGGATCGGCAGCGGACCGGGCGCGGCATCGAAGTCGGGCACATCTTCTACTTTGGCGATAAATATTCGCAGGCCATGGGTCTCAAGGTCTCCGGCCCCGATGGGCAGATGATCACGCCGATGATGGGCAGCTACGGAGTTGGCGTGTCCCGGCTCGTGGGCGCGATCATCGAGGCGAGCCACGACGATGCTGGGATCGTCTGGCCAGAGGCGGTGGCGCCGTGGACCGTCGGGCTGGTGACCATGCGGGCCGATGACGAACCGAGCCGGACCGCCGCGGAGACCATTTACGATCGGCTCAACGCAGCCGGCGTCGAGACGCTGTACGACGACCGCGACGAGCGGGGCGGCGTCAAGTTGGGAACGATGGACCTGATCGGGCTGCCCTGGCAGGTGATTGTCGGCCCGCGCGGGATCGCCAACGGAACCGTGGAGCTGAAACGACGGGCCACTGGCGAGCGTGAAGACCTGAGCATCGAGTCCGCCCTGGCGAGGCTCACGGAATGATCCTCAACCGCTACGAGCGAATGGTCGCTCGGCGTTACCTGCTTCCCGGGAAGGGCGAGGGGTTCATCTTCCTCGTCGCGTCGATCAGCCTAGTTGCGGTCGCGCTTGGCGTTGCGGCGCTGATCATCGTCATGAGCGTCATGAACGGCTTCCGCGCCGAGCTGTTCGACAAGATCGTCGGGCTTAACGGCCACGCGGTAGTGCAAGGGTATGACGGCAGGCTCGCCGACTGGCGGCAGGTTGCCGATGCAGCGCGAAAGACCCCAGGGGTGACCGAGTCGCTCCCGCTCGTCGAGCAGCCATTGATGGCTTCGGCGAACGGGCGCGTCGAAGGCGTGCTGGTGCGCGGGATGCGCATGCAGGACATTGCCAGCAACCCGGTGATCGCCGGCAACATCAAGTCGGGCAGCCTCAGCACCATGGCGCCGGGCAGCAATCGGGTCGCGATCGGCATCCGCCTGGCAGAGACGCTTGGGGCTTATCCGGGCAGCGAGATCAGCCTGATTAGCCCGGAAGGGCGATCGACGGTGGTCGGAACCGTCCCGCGGATCGTCTCCTACACCGTCGCCGCAGTCATCGAAGTCGGCGTGTATGATTACGACAAGGCGTTCGTGGTCATGCCGATCGAGGATGCCCAACAGTTGCTGATGCTCGGCGACGAAATCACTACGGTCGAAATCCAAACCAGCAATCCCGACAAGGTCGACCAGATCCTGGCGCCGTTGCAAAGCGTCGCGAACGGTCGCGGCGTCATCGTCGACTGGCGGCAGATGAATTCCGCGTTGTTCCAGGCGCTGGAAATCGAGCGGGTGGCGATGTTCGTGGTCTTGTCGCTGATCATCCTGGTCGCCGTCTTCAACATCCTGTCGTCGCTGATCATGCTGGTCCGTGCGAAAACCCGGGACATCGCTATCCTTCGGACGATGGGGGCGAGCCGCCGCGGGATGATGAAGATATTCGTGACGGTGGGTGTGACGATCGGCTCGCTCGGCATCATCCTTGGCGTCATACTTGGCGCGATCTTCCTGTTTTTCCGCCAGAATGTGGTGAATGCCATTCAATACGCGACCGGTGCGAACCTGTGGGATCCCGCGATCCGGACGCTGACCGAACTGCCGTCCAAGACCAACCCGCTGGAAGTGACGGCGATCGTGGTGATCGCACTCGTCCTCTCGTTCCTCGCCACGCTCTACCCGGCGTGGAAAGCGGCGAGCACGGATCCCGTACAGGTGCTTCGCTATGAATGAGCCGGTCCTGCAAACGCAGGCGCTGCGCCGCCGCTTCGTCCAGGGCGATGTGGCGATCGAAGTGCTGCGCGGGGTCGACCTTCAGGTCGGGGCCGGCGAGATCGTCGCACTGCTCGGCCCGTCCGGGTCGGGCAAGTCGACTCTGCTGCAGGCAGTGGGTCTGCTGGAGGGTGGCTTCGAAGGCTCGATCCGGCTGCACGGGCGCGAGGCCGCGGAACTCGACGATGACGGTCGGACGGAGGTGCGCCGCGACGTGCTCGGCTTCGTCTACCAGTTCCATCACCTGTTGCCGGAATTCACCGCTCGCGAGAATGTGATCCTGCCGCAATTGGTCCACGGCGCGGAACGGGAAGCCGCAACGGCGCGGGCCGACGAACTCCTGTCGAAGCTTGGTCTGGACCAGCGTCTCGACCACCGGCCGTCGAAGCTTTCGGGCGGGGAGCAGCAGCGGGTCGCGGTTGCGCGGGCCCTAGCCAATCGCCCGCCGCTGGTGCTTGCCGACGAGCCAACCGGCAACCTGGACGAGGCGACTGCCGACAAGGTGCTTGCCGAGTTCCTCGATCTGGTGCGAGGCGAGGGGAGCGCCGCGCTGGTCGCAACGCATAACGAGCGCCTGGCTGCAAAGATGGATCGAGTTGTGCGTTTGCATGAGGGTCGACTGGAGGAAGGCAAGTAAAATGGTCGATATCCGACTCTCCCAGGACCCCGAGCCGCCACGCCGCGAACCTCCTCGGGTCGAGCCGGAGCAACCGAAAACCGACCGCGACGGTGTCGACGGAGGTTCGCCCGGCGGCCGACAGCCGCCGTCGCAGCGGACCTGGTGGATCCTCGCCGTCGTCACTGCGGTGCTGATTGGCTTGCTGCTCGCCAGCTCGGTGTGGACTCGTTCCGACGCCGACAAGGACAAGCTCGACACGGCGAAGGTCGACGAGCGCATGCTCGCGCCCGAAAAGCAGTGCGCGCTGCAAAGCACTTACGACCTGATCAAGCGCGAGCTGTTCCGCCGCGCTGCAGCGACCCGGGGCAGCGATGCCGCCGCCTTTGCCAAGCTTTCCGATTATGCCCTGCTGCGGGTCCAGTCGCCGATCCTGCGCGGGGTCGATGAGGATACGCAGCGGATCAATTGCGAAGGTACGGCAGTGCTCCAATTGCCGCCCGGCGTGAAAGTCTCGGAAGGCGGAAGCACGTTGAGCGGCGATATCGCTTATGCGGTGCAGCCGGCCGCCGACGGGACCGGCAATGCGATCATGCTTGGCAATACGGACGCGCTGACCGTGCCCCTGGCGACCATCGGCCGTAGCGGTGCCGCCCCGGCCGCGCCGCTGGCAGTGCCGGACATGGACCCGATGAGCGTCCAGCCGCAGCAGCCGGACGCGCCGGCGGAACCATCTCCTCCTGAGCCCAGCAGCGATTCGCCAGCGGTCCAGCAACCCGCGCCGGTTGACGAACCCGCGCGGCCGGTCGTCGGCTCTGCCAAGCCCAGCTTCAACTGCCGCTTCGCCCGCACGCGCGGGGAGGTCGCGGTGTGCAGCGACTCCGGTCTTGCCGCGCTGGACCGCCAGATGGCCTCCCAGTTCAACAATGCGATGGGCCGTGCCGATGCGGAGCAACGCGCACTGCTGACCTCGACCCGTTCCGGTTTCCTGGCCTTCCGCGACCGTTGCCGGTCCGACGCTTGCGTTGCCGACACCTATCGCGGCCGCATGCGGGAAATCAGCGACATCATGGCCGGGCGCTGGAACGGCCGCTAAGCTGGGGATAATTGCCCGCGCAGCGCTTCCATAGCTGCGCCTGCGAACGCATATTCGTCCCGTGCCCGGCCCCTACGTCCCGCTACGCGTTTTTTCCTGCTTCACCATGCTCGAAGGGGCCATGGAGCCCAAGACGATTGCCGAGCAATCGGCCAAGCTTGGTTTCCCCGCCGTCGCACTCACCGATCGCAACGGCCTGTATGCCGCAATGCCGTTCACCGACGCCTGCATCGCCAAGGGGGTGCAGCCGGTGGTCGGCGCGATGCTGGCCGTGGCCCGCCCGGCCGAACTCGGCGTTGCCGGGATCGACTGGCTGGCGCTGCTGGCCAAGGACGAAAGCGGCTACGACAATCTGTGCAAGCTGGTGTCGGCCGCGCATCTCGATCGGCCGGTCGAGCAGGAGCCGCACGTTCCCTTCGCCAAGCTTGATGGCCTGTCCGGCGGCCTATTGGCATTGACCGCTGGCAGCGAGGGCGCGCTCGCCCGGCTTCTGGCAGATGGGCAGGACGACAAGGCCTCAGCATACCTCGACCGGCTGCAGGCGCTGTTCAAGGATCGGCTGTACATTGAGCTCAGCCGGCGCGGTGACCCTGTCGAGGAGGCCGCCGAAGAACGATTGATCGACCTTGCTTACGCACGGGATTTGCCGCTCGTCGCTACCAATCCTGCCGCTTACAAGGATCCCAGCTTCCATGCCGCGCACGACGCGCTGCTGTGCATCGCCAATTCGGCCTACGTCGAAAGTAACGAGCGGGTAACTTCGTCGGCCGACGCCTGGTTGAAGGATTCGGCCGCCATGGCCGAGCTCTTCATCGACGTTCCGGAAGCCCTGGCCAACACCGCGGTCATCGCCCAGCGCTGTGCCGTCGGTGCGCCGAAGCGGCGGCCGATCTTGCCGAGACTCTCCGACCAGGAAGACGAGCAGCTTCGCCGGGATGCCCACGCCGGCCTCGACGACCGGCTCACGGATCGAAGCGCGGAGGATTTGGCGCGTTATCGCGAGCGGCTCGATTTCGAACTCGACGTCATCATCAACATGGGGTTCGCGGGCTACTTCCTGATCGTCGCCGACTTTATCAAATGGGCGAAAGCGAACGATATTCCGGTCGGACCGGGCCGCGGGTCCGGCGCGGGCTCGGTCGTTGCCTGGTCACTGACCATCACCGATCTCGATCCGATCGAGCTCAACCTGCTGTTCGAACGCTTCCTCAATCCGGAACGCGTGTCGATGCCGGACTTCGACATCGATTTTTGCGAAACCCATCGCGACAAGGTGATTGCCTACGTCCAGCGTAAATATGGGCGGGACAAGGTCGCGCAGATCATCACGTTCGGGCGCTTGAAGGCCCGCGCCGTGCTCAAGGACACGGGGCGAGTCTTGCAGATGAGCTACGGCCAGGTCGATCGCCTGGCCAAGCTGATCCCGAACCATCCGACCGACCCTTGGACCCTCGAGCGGTCGCTCAACGGCGTCTCGGAACTGGCCGCCGAATATAAGTCGGACAGCCAGGTGAAGAAGCTGTTCGACCTGGCGATGCGGCTGGAGGGCTTGCCGCGGCACGCCTCGACCCACGCAGCGGGTGTGGTCATCGGCGACCGGCCGCTGGACGAACTCGTCCCGCTCTACCGCGATCCGCGCTCCGACATGCCGGTCACCCAATTCGACATGAAATATGTCGAGGGCGCCGGGCTGGTGAAGTTCGATTTCCTCGGCCTCAAAACCCTGTCGGTGCTCAAGGAAGGGCAGCGGCTGCTCGCCGCAAGCGGCGTGCATGTCGACCTGACGGCCCTCCCGCTGGACGACCCCGCGGTCTACGAACTGCTGCAGAAGGGCGACACGGTCGGCGTCTTCCAGCTGGAATCGGAAGGGATGCGGCGGACGCTGTCGGCGGTCAGGCCGACCGGCTTCGGCGACATCATCGCACTGGTCTCGCTGTATCGCCCTGGCCCGATGGACAACATCCCGATGTTCGGCGACCGCAAGAATGGCCGCGCCGCCATCGAATATCCGCATCCGATGCTGGAACAGGTCCTGCGCGAAACCTACGGCATCTTTGTCTACCAGGAACAGGTGATGCAGGCGGCGCAGGTGCTCGCCGGCTACAGCCTGGGCGAGGCCGATTTGCTTCGCCGTGCCATGGGCAAGAAAATTCAGAGCGAGATGGACGCGCAGCGGGCCCGGTTCGTCGAAGGCTGCGCGGCGAACGACATTTCGCCGCAGAAGGCGTCGGAGCTGTTCGACTTGATCGACAAGTTCGCCGGCTATGGCTTCAACAAGAGCCACGCCGCGGCCTATGCACTCGTCGCCTACCAGACGGCCTGGCTCAAGACGCACCACCGTCCCGAATTCTATGCCGCCTCCATGACCTTCGACCTGGCGCTGACCGACAAGCTGTCCTTGTTCGTCGAGGACATGCGGCGCGGCGGGGTCGAGTGCCTGCCGCCGTCGGTCAACGCCAGCGGCGCCTGCTTCACTGTTGAAGAGGGCGGTGTCCGCTACGCGCTTGGCGCGCTCAAGGGCGTCGGGGAAAAAGCGATGGAGGCGCTGGTTGCCGAGCGCGAGTCGGGCGGCGCTTTTTCAACCATCGATAATTTCGCGGAGCGGGTCGATCCTCGAATACTCAACCGACGCCAGATCGAAAGCTTGGCAGGCGGCGGCGCATTCGACGAGCTGGCCGCCAATCGGGCGAGCGTGTTCGCTTCGGCGGAGACCATTCTTGCCCACGCGGCGAGCGCCGCCGATCAGCGGACCAGCGGGCAGGGGGGGCTGTTCGGCGCCGGGGATGCCAGCGTCCCGCCGATCCGCCTGGTCGACATGCAATGGAGCCTGTCGCAGCGCATGGCGGCTGAGCGGGAAGCCTTCGGTTTCTATTTCTCGGCCCACCCGGTGGATGCGCACGCGCACTTGCTGGCCGCGTACAAGGTGAAGCGCTTTGGCGACCTGGCTTCCGTACCCATTCCGGCCGAGGAGCGAGTGACCGCGACCATGGCGGCGCTGATCGAGGACACGCGGTGGCGCACATCGGCCAAGGGCCGACGCTACCAGATGGCGACGGTCAGCGATCCTTCCGGCCAGTTCGTTGCGACCGCCTTCGATGACGAGGCGACCATTGCGCTGGAGCAAGCGGCGCAGTCCGGTGCCTGTGGGCTACTCACCGTGGAGCTCGACCGCCGCCCTGGCGACGAATTGCCACGCGTGACGATCAAGCGCTTCCAGCCGCTAGAGACGCTGGCGAAGCGGACCCGGCTCCATCTGACCATCCGCGTGAGCGATCCGGCTTTCATGCCTGCAATTGCCGCGGAGCTGAACCGCGCGCGGGGGGGGACTGGCGTTGTGCGCCTGATCGTCGGTACGCAAACGGCCGACGAGGCAGTGATCCTCGCCGGCCGCGATTTCATGCTGGATGCGGAGCTTGCCGCCCGAATCACCGTGTTGGCGGGCGAATCCAGCGTCGACCTGTCGGTGCAGGAGCCGCCGAAGCTCGCCCTGGTCGGTTAGGCCTGCCAGAAGCCGTCGCGGTTCACCAAGCTCGTGATCTTCGCATCCTGCTCCTCGGTCAGGACACGCTTGAACGACGGGAAGACTTCTTCCTCTTCCATGTGGGCATGGCGGGAGACGAGGTCGCGGAATTCCCGGACGCGCTCGATCCAGTTCGGCGATTCACCGCCCATCTGCTGCAGCTCGTAGAGGAACGTCTTCACCTCGCCATGCTCGTGCTCGAGCTGGTCGGCTTCGACCCGGATGCCGGCTTCGCGGAGCGCCGGGTAAACGACCATTTCTTCCTGGTGCGCGTGCTTGTCGAGCGCATGCGTCAGTTTCATCAGCAGCATCTTGCGCTTGAAGGTCTGCGTCTCATCGGTGGCGAGCATCTTGTCGAAGATCGCCAGCGTCATCTCATGCTCATTGGCGAGAATGACGTCCCAATCGCCGGCCATGGCTTCCATGCCCTGCATCAGGAGCTTGCGGCCATAATTGGCGGCAAAGCCGATGGCCGCGCCGGCCAGGGCCGCGCCGACCAAAGCGCCGGTGCTGCTGTTGCCGTTGCCGAACGAGAAGGCACTCCGCTCCGACGATCCGCGGCCGCCTGACGTATTGCTTTCACGCTCCGCAGTGGCGCGGGGCGCCGTCTTGGTCTTGGTGCTCGAGCGGCCCCGACTGGTCGTGCCACTGCTTTTCGAAGTCGCGCTTTTGGTGCGTGTTGCCATGATTTTCCTCCATTGAATCTGTTTCGAGATTCAACGGCAGGGCGGGGGAGGCGTTCCTGTTGCGAGTCGGTCGCGCGACGAATTGAGGCTTAGCTCGCGTCGGGCGTTGGCTCCTGCGGCGCCGGCTTTCCGTCGACGGTCGCGGTCGGTTCGACCGGGGAGGCTGACACCGGGTCGGGGGTCGTGGCTGGATCCGCCTCGACTGGCGCTTCCTCGGCCGGCACGGACACCGGCTTTTCGACCGGCGGTAACGGCTTTGCGCTCTCATATTCCGAACCCGGCAGCGGACCGCTTTTCGTTTTTTCTGGTGTCCGTTCAGGCGGCGCCTGGATGCCTTTGTAGACACAGGCGTCCAACCCGTCGCGCGCAACTGTGCCGATCCGCGTTGCGATCGTGTTGCCGTACCGCTTGGTGAAGCCCTTGGGCGACGTTGCGCCGCGCGCTTTTGGAAGGGGCAGGATAGCGGCAATCCGCGCTGCCTCCGTTCGGCTCATCGCCTTTGCGTCATGGCCGAAATAACGCATCGAGCCGGCGTTGACGCCATAGGTCCCGATGCCGGTCTCGGCGATGTTGAGGTAGACCTCCATGATCCGGCGCTTGCCCCACAGATTTTCGATCAGGAAGGTGAACCAAGCCTCCGCCGCTTTGCGGGGATAGCCGCCGCCTTGCCACAGGAATGCGTTCTTGGCGGTCTGCTGGCTGATCGTCGAACCGCCGC
This sequence comes from Sphingomonas sinipercae, assembly GCF_011302055.1. Taxonomy (NCBI): domain Bacteria; kingdom Pseudomonadati; phylum Pseudomonadota; class Alphaproteobacteria; order Sphingomonadales; family Sphingomonadaceae; genus Sphingomonas; species Sphingomonas sinipercae. Next base: position 1,315,211 of record NZ_CP049871.1, on the reverse strand, counting down.
GGATTCGCCCGCCCGAGGCGTTGCGCTTCATCGCATCCTCGATCGCCTCAATATCGAAGCCGTTGTGTTGGCAAAACTTGCCGTCCTCGGCAGCGATCGCGGCCCGCACCATGTCGCGGTCGATCTGCTCGATCGGCATCCATTTGCGCGTCGCTCCCCGGCCCGCCCATTTGTCTGAAATCATGGTCGCCGTGGTTGGCGGGTTGAAGAATTTATACTCGAACACCCACAGCACCGAGATGATCGCCAGGATCAGGATCAGCTTGAACAGCCAGATGAACGGTCGGACCAGCGCGGGATATTTGCGCTTCCGCTTGTAGGGCAACGGCAGGGGTTTACGTTTGGGCGGCGGCACGACGGAGGCCTAGCGGGCGCTCGGGCCGGCGTCGAGCTTGCGAAGCAGCTGCAGCGCGCCGGGATCTTTGGGACGAGACGCAAGCACCGCCTGGGCCTCGCGAATTGCGCCGGCCCGGTCGCCGGCGGCCAGCAGGGCCGCGGCGAGATCGCGGCGCACCGGATAGTACCAGGCGGGAGGGTCGCTGAAGCGGCTGAAATCATGATTTTCCTGAAGCTCGGCGGCCTCGCGGAAATGGGCCTGGGCCTCGACCAGGCGGTGCTCGAGCAGCGCGGCGCGGCCGCTGAGCACGTTGCGAGCGATGAAGGTCATTTGCTGCGCCTGCATCGATCCGTCGTCCGGACTGGTCCCTCCCGGCACGGCCCGGATGGCCGCAGCCTCGGCGCGAACGCGGGCCGCATTGCCAAGTCGCGCGAATGCCTCGCCGCGGGCGTAATGCCAGGCGGCAGTCACGTAGGGCAGCTTGGGTTCGGGCAGTGCCAGCACCTCGGCCGTGGGTGCGAACAGCCCGACCGCGGCATAGCCGCTAGCGGCGATCAGTTGGCGGAACGGCCCTGCTTCGGTGCCCACTTGCGAACGCTCGACCAGGGGCCGGCCGAGCGCGAGCGCAGTCCTGGAGTCCCCGGCCATCAGCGCGCCGCCAAGGCCGAACGTCACATTGTGGACGTGATAGGGAAGACCCCAAACGCCGTCCGGCTCCGGCAGCCCGAGCCGCTGGGCATTTTCGATGCCAAGCTGGACAGCGCGCATATTGACGTCGGCGGCGTCCTGATAGCGGCCAACCCAATAATAGGTGTGGCTGGGCATATGGACGAGGTGGCTAGCCCGCGGCGCAAGGGCAGGGAGTAGGTCGGCAAAGCGTTCCGCCGAAGCAGAACGGCTGGCGGCCTCGGCTGCGTGAATGAAAAAGTGGATCGCGGGGGTGTAGTTCGGGTCGCGGGCCAGGACTCGCTCAAGCAGGGGCATCGCCATTTCGGCATTCAGCTTTTCTTCGGCGCGATTGGCGGCCGCGGTCATCAACCAAGCGTCCGCGGCAAGGACCGCAATTTCCTTGTCGTCCGGATATCGCATCGCAAGCGCAGCCATCCCCTTGGCGAAGTTCAAGTCGCCGTTCTTGCCCCCACCGCCATCGGTGTAGCGAAGCTGAAGCGCCTCGATCATTGCGCGCTCTCGCTCGGTTCCGCGCGGCTTGGCGAGTTCGGCCGCCTTGTCGGCAAGCGCCTTGAGCTGCTCGACCTCCTGCTCGTTCTTGCCATAGTTTATCGTCGGCCCGTCGGCCCAGGCCTGACCCCACAGGCACATGGCGCAATTGGGATCGAGCCGAACCGCTTCCACCATCGCTTCAACCGCGGCCTTGTGGGCAAAGGCGTGGGCCAGCTGCATGCCGTTGTCGAAGAAGGCCTGCGCGCGCGGGTTTGACGTTCCGACGGGAAAGCCGCCACTCCCGTAACCGGGCATCAGCATGGGGGACTTCGGTGCCGCCATGTCGGAATGATTGCGGTGCTCGCTCGCGGCGGCGGGCTGGGTGGCAGGCGGTGGCGCCTGCGCGACGATGGCAGCCGCATAGAGCAAATGGATCATCTGATTCCCCCTCTGGCAAAGCCTAGCACGGGCGCGCCACTCGTCCACCGTCCCGCCTTGCCGCACTGCAGCGGCGCATTTACATGCCGCTGATGACCTCGACCAACGATGTGCGCCGATCCTTCCTCGACTTTTTCGAGAAGGAGGGTCATGCCCGGGTCGCATCGGCGCCTCTGGTGCCGCACAACGATCCGACGTTGATGTTTACCAACGCCGGCATGGTGCCGTTCAAGAACGTGTTCACCGGCCTCGAAACCCGGCCGTACACGACCGCTTCAAGCAGCCAGAAGTGCGTCCGGGCTGGCGGCAAGCACAACGACCTCGACAATGTCGGCTACACCGCGCGCCACCATACCTTCTTTGAAATGCTCGGCAATTTCTCGTTTGGCGATTATTTCAAGGATCGCGCGATCGAGCTGGCGTGGAACCTGGTCACGAAGGAATGGGGGATCAGCCCCGACCGGCTGACCGTCACCGTCTATCATACCGATGATGAGGCGGTCGACCTGTGGAAGCGGATTGCGGGCCTCCCCGACAGCCGCATCATCCGGATCCCGACCAAGGACAACTTCTGGTCGATGGGCGACGACGGGCCGTGCGGTCCCTGCTCCGAAATCTTCTTCGATCACGGCGAGCACATTCCCGGCGGTCCGCCCGGAAGTCCGGACGAGGACGGCGACCGCTTCGTCGAAATCTGGAACCTGGTCTTCATGCAATATGAGCAGGCCGCAGGCGAAATCGTCTCCGAACTGCCCAAAAAGAGCATCGATACAGGCATGGGCCTGGAGCGGATCGCCGCGGTCCTGCAGGGCGTGCACGACAATTACGACACGGACACCTTCCGCGCGCTGATCGAAGCGTCGCAATCCCTGACCGGCAATGCAAGCAGCGCAATGACGGCCAGTCACCGGATCATCGCGGACCATCTGCGCACGTCCGGCTTCCTAGTCGCCGACGGTGTTCTGCCCGCTAACGAGGGCAGGGGTTACGTGCTTCGGCGGATCATGCGGCGGGCGATGCGGCATGCGCATCTGCTCGGCGCACGCGAGCCGCTGATGTATCGGCTCGTACCGGCTCTGGTCGCGGAAATGGGCGGCGCTTACCCCGAGCTCCTGCGCGCGCAGCCGTTGATCGAAGCGACGCTTCAGCAGGAAGAGACGCGGTTCCGCCAGACGCTGGTCAACGGCCTCAAGCTCCTGGACGAAGCGACTGCAAATTTGCCGGAAGGCGGCACACTTTCCGGTGCGACCGCGTTCAAACTCTACGACACGTTCGGTTTCCCCTACGACCTTACCGAGGACGCGCTTCGAGCCCAGAACTTGGCGGTCGACCGCGAGGGCTTCGACGCCGCCATGGCGCAGCAGAAGGCAGCGGCACGCGCAGCCTGGAAAGGGTCCGGCGCGAAGGCCAGCGACGATATCTGGTTCGACCTTGCTGAAGAGCATGGCGCGACGGAGTTCACCGGCTATTCCGGCGATGAAGGCGAGGGCGTCGTGCTTGCCATCGTCAGGGACGGAACATCCGTCCAGTCCGCCAAGGAAGGCGAGACGATCGACCTGCTTCTCAACCAGACCCCGTTTTACGGCGAAAGCGGGGGACAGGTAGGCGACAGCGGAAAACTGTCTTCGCTCAAGGGCTTGGAAGCGCAAGTTGTGGACACGAACAAACCGCTAGGCAAGCTGCATGTGCTGCGCACCAAGGTCAGGGTGGGCGAAGTCTCGGTCGGCGAGACACTGCAACAGAAGGTCGATGGCGAGCGCCGCGACCGGACTCGGGCAAACCATAGCGCGACGCACCTGCTGCACGCCGCCTTGCGCCACCGCCTTGGTACCCATGTTACGCAGAAAGGCAGCCTCGTTGCGCCGGATCGCCTGCGTTTCGATTTTTCGCATCCCTCTGCCCTGACCGCGGACGACATTGCCGCCATCGAGGCGGAGGTGAACGCTCATATCCGCTCGAACGAGGGGGTAACGACCCGGCTCATGAGCGCGGACGAGGCGATCGCCGCCGGGGCGATGGCCCTGTTCGGCGAAAAATACGGGGACGAGGTCCGCGTGTTGAGCATGGGGCGCAGTGTCGATGCCGATTATTCGGTCGAGCTTTGCGGCGGCACGCACGTCAACGCGCTGGGCGACATCCAGCTGTTCAAGATCATCGGCGAGAGTGCGGTTTCATCCGGCGTCCGGCGGATCGAAGCGCTGACCGGTGAAGCCGCGCGGCAGTGGCTGGTCGAACGCGACGCGAGGCTTCGTGAAGCGGCCGCCACGTTGAAGAGTTCGCCTGAGGACGTTCCGGCTCGTGTCGCCGCGCTGGTCGACGAGCGGCGGCGGCTCGAGCGTGAACTCGCCGAGGCCAAGAAGGCGCTGGCGATGGGTGGCGGGGCCAAGTCGGACACGACCGCCGCCGAACAGGTCAACGGCCACGCCTTCATCGGTCAAATTGTCGAAGGCCTCGACCCCAAGGGCCTGCGTTCCGCCATCGACACGCTGAAGCAGCGCGTCGGATCCGGCATTGCCGCCTTGGTCGCCGTGAACGAGGGGCGCGCCAGCGTCGCGATCGGCGTCACCGATGACCTGGCGGGCCAAGTTAGCGCCGTCGAGCTGGTCAAAGTCGCTGTTTCCGCGCTCGGCGGCCAAGGCGGCGGCGGCCGCCCGGATATGGCACAGGGCGGTGGTCCGGAAGGTGGCAAGGCAGGCGAGGCACTTGCCGCCGTCAAGCAGGCGCTGGAAAGCGTACCCGCTTAAACCTTGACCGAGTCCCGCGCGCGGCGGCGGCCAAGCCGCGGCTGTTCGACGAGTTCGGCCGCGGCCTTGATCCTGGAGCGCAATTCATCCCGCTTTTCGTGGACGGAGGCGATGACTGGGCCCATCGCAACGCCAAGATCGACCAGCGCGGCTTCCGCGAGCTGGAGCGACGCTTCCAGCGTTTCCGGCACCGCATCGGTAACGCCGGCACGATAGAGCTCGGCGGCATGGTCGGTGTCGCGAGCGCGTGCGACAATCGGAAGGTCCGGGAAGGTCTCCCGAAGGCGACGCGCGATCCGGTTGACGAGGACGGGATTGTCCATGGTCAGCACGAAGGCGGTTGGCCGGCCTTGCTGGATGCGGCTGATGATTGCCGGGTGGGCGACATCCGCGAACACCAGCGGAAAGCCATCTTCGGCGCCGGCCGCGACGACGTCAGGATCGGCATCCATGGCGATATAGTCGCGCTCGTGCGCGTCGAGCATTTCCGAGACCATGCGGCCGACCCGACCGAAGCCGAGGACCACGACCTTCCCGGAAGCACTCGTTTCCAGGCTCAATGTAGCCCGGCCTTGGGCGCCCCGGTCCATGCCACGCGCCGCCAGCCGGCCGAGATTGGCAAGCAGCGGCGTCACGGTCAGGCCGATGGCGGTGACGATCTGCCAGAAGGCCGCCGTCTCGCCGCTGATCAGCTGCGCGGCGGTTGCGGTCGCGAGCACGATCAGGGTCGTTTCCGACGGCGAGGCCATTAGGACGCCGGTTTCCGCCGCGACCGCTGGCCTGGCCCCCTCGAGCCGAAGCAGGAAGGCCGTGACCATCGCCTTGACCAGCAGGACGCCCAGCACGGCCGCAAAAATCGATTGCCAGTCGGCAATCACGAGGCGCAGGTCGACCCCCATGCCGACGGTGATCAGGAAGATGCCGAGGCCGAGGCCGCGTAGTGGTGCGGTCACGACCTCCACCTCGCCGCGATATTCGGTTTCCGCGATGACGATCCCGGCGACGAGCGCGCCCAGCACTGGCGAGAAGCCGATCGCGGAGGTGATCAGGCTGGCGACGATGACCACGACCAGGCACGCGGCAAGGAACAGCTCCGGGCTCTTGGTCCGAGCGGCTTGCGCGAACAGGCGTGGGAGCAGCAGCCGGCCGCCGATCAGAAGGCCCGCGACTCCAACCACGCCGAAGGCAAGGGTGGTCAGCAATTCGCCAACCCCTGCATCGGCAGCAGGCGACATTGCGCCCAGGGCGAAGACGATGGGGACCAGCGCAACGTCCTCGAACAGAAGCATGGCGAGCGCGGAACGGCCGACCGGGCTGTGCGTGCCGACCAAGGGAATGACCAGCGCCGTCGAAGACAGTGCCAATGCCAGGCCCAGGCCGACCGACCCGCTGAGGCTCTCGCCAAGCAGGTACAGTCCGATCCCGATGACCGAGGCGCCCAGGATCAGCTCGGCTGCGCCAACGCCGAACACAAGCCGGCGCATTGTCCACAAGCGTCGGAAAGACAGCTCTAGGCCGATCGAAAACAACAGCATGATGATGCCGAGCTCCGCAAACGGCCCGATCGCCTCGGGGTTGGAGATCGTCACATAGCTCAGCCAGTGTTGGCTGTGAGAAAGTGCGCCGAGGGCCGCTGGGCCGACGAGCGCGCCGATAAGGATGAAGCCGATAATCGGGCTGATGCGCAGGCGAGCGAAGGCGGGGATCACGATTCCGGCCGCGCCAAGGATTACCAGCGCGTCGCTGAACCCCGAAGTCGCGAAATTACCGTGCATACCCGCTTTAGAGCAGGTCGCCCGGATTCTGTCACCCCGGCGGGGCGCCCGAGCGTTGGTCGCGCGGAGGTACGTAATGGCTGAAAAACTGAAGAAGGGCGACCGCGTCAGCTGGAGCTCGCATGGCGGCGACGCGCACGGCAAGGTGGTGAAGAAAGTCACCTCGCCAATGACCATCAAGGGTCACAAGGTCGCGGCATCGAAGGACAATCCGGAATATCTGGTGGAGACGGACGAGGGCAAGCGCGCCGCGCACAAGCCACGAGCCTTGAAGAAAGGCTGATCGACCAGCGCGAACGATCAACCGAGTGCATTTCCGCATCGGCGCCAAGTGTGCGACACTCGGCAAATGCCCGCGGGGAACAACGATCGCGACCTGGTCATCGTCGGTGGCGGCCCGGCGGGGATCATGGCGGGACTGCTTTTCGCCCGCGCCGGATGCCGCGTCGAAGTTCTCGAGAAGCATGCCGATTTCTTCCGCGATTTCCGCGGCGACACGGTCCACCCTTCGACCATGGAAATCCTCCATCAGCTCGGGCTGCTGCAGGAATTCCTAAAGCGGCCGCATAGCGAATTGAGGGGTGCGGAGCTCGAATTGGCCGGCCGCCGCTGGGCGATCGGCGATTTGTCACATCTGCCCACGCCGGCCCCCTTCATCGCGATGATGCCGCAATGGGACTTCCTCGATTTCCTGCGCCAGCAGGCGAGCGCATTCCCGGGCTTCGCATTGCAGATGAATGCGCCGGTCGAAGGGCTGATCGAGGAAGGCGGGCGCATCGAAGGCGTCCGGCTACGCGACGGCACCGCGATGCGGGCAAGGCTGACGATCGCCGCCGACGGCCGGGACTCGATCGTTCGAAAGCAGAAAATGCTGCCGCTGGAGACTCTTGGAGCGCCGATGGACGTCTTCTGGTTCCGGATTCCGAAACGCAGCGGCGGGGAGAAGCTTCGGGGCAGCTTCGAGCGCGGCCGCTTGCTCGTGCTCATCGACCGCGGCGATTATTGGCAGTGCGCGCTGGTCATTCCCAAGGGCAAGGCGGAAGCGATGAAGGCCGACGGGATCGGGCCGATCCGCCAGGCGGTTGCAGCCGCAGCGCCCGACCTCGATCTCGCCGAACTCGATGCAATCGACGACCTGAAGCTGCTCAGCGTCTCGCTCGACCGACTGACCCGCTGGCATCGTCCCGGGCTGCTGGCTATCGGCGATGCCGCGCATGCGATGAGCCCCATCGGCGGCGTCGGGATCAATCTCGCCATCCAGGACGCAGTCGCGGCCGCCAACTGCCTCGCTGGTCCGCTTGCGGCGGGCGCAGACGTGGATGCGTTGCTGCACAAGGTTCAGAAGCGGCGCCTGCTACCTACGCGGATCATCCAGGCAGGGCAGAAAGCCGCGCAGGACAGGGTGATCGGAAAGCTTCTCCAGCCCGGCGAACCGATCCGCCAGGCGCCCGTGATCATTCGGCTGTTCGATCGCGTCCCGCTGTTGCGGCGGATACCGGGGCGTCTGATCGGCCTTGGCATCCGGCGGGAGAAGGTGCGCTCGCCTAACGCTTACGCCTGACCGATTCCTTCGGCGGTCATCGCCTGTTCGAGATTGGCGCGGATCGCCTCGAAGAATTGCTCGGTCGTCATCCATGGCTGGTCGGGGCCGACCAGGATCGCGAGATCCTTCGTCATCTGACCGGACTCGACGGTTTCGACGCAGACGCGCTCCAGCGTCTCGGCGAACTTCACCACCTCGGGCGTATCGTCGAACTTGCCGCGATACTTGAGGCCGCCGGTCCAGGCGAAGATCGACGCAATGGGGTTGGTCGAGGTCGCCTTCCCTTGTTGGTGCATGCGATAGTGGCGGGTGACGGTGCCGTGCGCCGCTTCCGCCTCCACGGTCTTGCCGTCGGGCGTCATCAGCACCGACGTCATCAGGCCTAGCGAACCGAAGCCCTGCGCCACCTGGTCCGACTGGACGTCACCATCATAGTTCTTGCAGGCCCAGACGAATTTGCCGCTCCATTTGAGGGCCGAGGCAACCATGTCGTCGATCAACCGGTGTTGATATTCAATACCAGCCGCCTCGAACTTCGCCTTGTATTCGTTGTCGTAAATGTCCTGGAACAGATCCTTGAAGCGCCCGTCGTAAGCCTTGAGGATCGTGTTCTTGGTGGACAGGTATACGGGCCAGCCGCGGTTGAGCCCGTAGTTCAGGCAGGCATGGGCAAAGTCGCGGATGCTCTCGTCGAGGTTGTACATTCCCATGGCAACGCCGGAGCTTGGGAAGTCGAACACTTCATGCTCGATCTCCTGGCCATCCTCACCGACCCATTTTATGGTCAGCTTGCCCTTGCCCGGGACCAGGAAGTCGGTCGCCTTATACTGGTCGCCAAAGGCATGGCGGCCGACGACGATCGGGTCGGTCCAGCCGGGGATTAGGCGTGGGACGTTGGCGATCACGATCGGCTCGCGAAAGACGACGCCGCCCAGGATGTTGCGGATCGTGCCGTTGGGCGACTTCCACATCTTCTTGAGGCCGAATTCTTCGACGCGCTGCTCGTCGGGCGTGATGGTGGCGCATTTCACGCCGACGCCATGCTTCTTGATCGCCTCGGCCGCTTCGACGGTCACCCGGTCTTCCGTGGCATCGCGGTTTTCGACCGAAAGGTCGTAGTAGAGCAGGTCCACGTCGAGGTAGGGCTGGATCAGCCGCTCGCGGATCCACTGCCAGATGATGCGCGTCATTTCGTCGCCGTCGATTTCGACGACGGGGTTCTTCACCTTGATCTTGGCCATTGCTGCCTCTGCTATCCTGGAACGGAAGTTCGGCGGGCGCATAGGCCAGGCGCTCCCGCCAAAGCAACCGGGCGCCGAGATTGTGCAGCCGATGCAGCGTCTTTAAGGGAAGCCGCATGGCCAAACTCAAGAGCCCCGACGGGCCCCTTACGACGAACGTCAAATGGCGCTTTCCTTCGGTTCATCCGGAGGGCCGCAAGTTCCTCCTGATCGCCGGGGTGGCGACGATCGTCACGTACAGTGCGTTCAGCCACTTCCTCGGCTGGCTTCTGGTCGGCGTGACGATCTGGGTAGCGGCCTTCTTCCGCGATCCGATCCGGACGACGCCGCGCGACCCGCGGTTGATCGTCGCTCCGGCGGACGGGTTGATCACGCTGATTTCGAAGGTGTCGCCGCCGGTTGAGCTCGCCGGAAGCATGGAAGCGGGGGAATATACCCGCGTTTCGATTTTCATGAGCGTGTTCGACGTGCACATCAATCGCTCGCCGATCAGCGGCCGAGTGACGAAAATGGCCTACGTTCCGGGCAAGTTCGTCAACGCCGACCTAGACAAGGCGAGCGAGGACAATGAACGGCAGCACTTCATCGTCGAAAGTGCGGACGGGGTGAGCATCGCTTTCACCCAGATTGCCGGCCTCATCGCACGGCGGATCCTCACGTTCGTCCGTGAAGGCGACGCGGTCGAGGGCGGCCAGCGCATCGGCATGATCCGTTTCGGCAGCCGGGTCGACGTTTACCTGCCCGCCGGAACCGGGCCGCGGGTCCTCCTCGGGCAACGTACGATTGCCGGGGAGACGGTGATCGCGGAGCTTGGCGTGCAGCCAGCAACCGCTGGAATCAGCCAGTGACCGCCGATCGGGAAGCGCGCGGAATTCCGTTTCGTGCGATGGTCCCGAACGCAATCACCTTGCTGGCGCTCTGTTTCGGATTGACGGGGGTCAGCTTCGCCATTGGCGGGGAGTGGGAAAAGGCGCTCGGCTCAATCGTTTTCGCCGGCGTTCTCGATGGTCTCGACGGTCGGATCGCCCGGCTGCTTCGCGCGCAAAGCCGCTTCGGCGCGGAGCTCGATTCCCTGAGCGACAATATCGCATTCGGAACTGCGCCGGCCTTGATCATGTTTCTCTGGTCGCTTCAGCGCGCGCCGATGTTCGGTTGGGTCGCGGCGCTGGCGCTGGCGGTGTGCTGCGCGCTTCGCCTGGCGCGCTTCAACGCGCGGATCGATGTCACCGACCAGCCGCACAAATCCGCCGGCTTCAACACCGGCGTCCCGGCACCGGCGGGAGCAGGCGTCGCCTTCATCCCGATTTTCCTTTGGTTGATCACCGGCAACGAGCTGTTTCGGGCCTGGCAGCTGGTAATGCCATGGACCGTCTTCATCGCACTGCTGATGATCTCGAGCGTCCCGACCTTCAGCTGGACGTCGCTCCGGATCCGCAGCGGTTGGCGCTTGTTCGCGCTTGCCGGGATCGCGTTGCTAGGAGCGGCCCTGATCCGGGCACCCTGGATCACGTTGCTGGGTATCGCGGGCGTCTACCTGCTGACCTTGCCCTTCAGCCTGAGCAGCTATGCGAGGGTCAAGCGGCGTCGCGCCACTGCATCCGCGGTGCAGCAACCGGCCTAGCCGGCGTACGCTGGCGGCTGGCCCTGACCGGGATTTTCATCGCGTGAACCGCAACTGTCGGCTGTCGGCGGAAAAGCGCCGCGACGATGCGCTGGCCACTGTCGTCAATCGTTTCGATGACAAGCTTGGCAATCAGCCACGCGGTGACGAGGAAGATGAGGGTTGCGAACGGTGCAAGCATGACTTCGTCCCTTGGGTTTCGGGTTGAACCATGTCGGACACGCTTTGTTCCGGCACGGGGTCTTCCGGGTAGGTAGGACGAGGGAATGTTCCCCATTTGTTCTATCGTGTCAAGCGCACGCGCCGATCACGCGGCGAAAGGTTGAAACGGCACGAGTGTTCGGGTAGGGGCCCGGGCATTCCACAGACGGAACCATACATACCGGTGCCGATCAGCTGATCGGTGACTCGGTTCCGTCGAGGCTAAACCGGAGGAGAAGACTTATGGCGGCTACTGTCGTCACCATGCAGCAATTGCTTGAAGCCGGATCGCATTTCGGCCACCAGACCCACCGCTGGAATCCGCGGATGAAGCCGTACATTTTCGGCGATCGCAACGGCGTCCACATCATCGATCTTTCGCAGACCGTACCCTTGTTCGCGCGCGCGCTGGACTTCGTTCAGCAGACTGTCGCGCGTGGCGGCAAGGTGCTGTTCGTCGGCACCAAGCGCCAGGCGCAGGATGCGGTCGCCGAAGCGGCGCAGAGCTCCGGCCAGCACTTCGTCAATCACCGCTGGCTTGGCGGCATGCTGACCAACTGGAAGACGATCTCCAACTCCATCAAGCGCCTGAAGACGCTTGAAGAGCAGCTCTCGGGTGACACCGCCGGCCTGACCAAGAAGGAAGTGCTGCAGCTGACCCGTGAGCGCGACAAGCTCGAAAAGTCGCTCGGCGGCATTCGCGACATGGGCGGCCTGCCGGACATCATGTTCGTGGTCGACACCAACAAGGAAGAGCTGGCGGTCAAGGAAGCCAACGTGCTTGGCATCCCGGTCGTCGCGATCCTCGATTCGAACAGCGACCCGAACGGCATCTCATTCCCGGTCCCGGGCAATGACGACGCCAGCCGCGCGATCCGCCTGTATTGCGATTCGATCGCCGCCGCCGTCGCCGCTGGCCGCAGTGGCAACGCCCAGGCGCGCGGCGAGGACGTCGGCGCCATGGCTGAACCGCCGGTCGAGGCCGCGGTCGCCTGACTTGGCCGCTCCCGCGAAAGCGGGAGCAGAGCCCTTTTTTCAACGGAATAACTGGGCCCCTGCCTGCGCTGGGGTCCATGCAAGAGGATATAGATATGGCTGAGATCACCGCCGCATCCGTCAAGGAACTGCGTGAGCGCACCGGCGCCGGCATGATGGATTGCAAGAAGGCGTTGGCCGAAACCAATGGCGAGATGGAAGCGGCCGTCGATTGGCTCCGCACCAAGGGCCTGGCCGCCGCTGCCAAGAAGGCCGGCCGCACCGCCGCCGAAGGCCTGATCGGCGCTGCCGTCGAAGGCAATCGCGGAGCGCTCGTCGAGATCAACTCGGAGACCGACTTCGTCGCCAAGAACGAGCAGTTTCAGGATTTCGTCCGCAATGCCGCGAAGCTTGCGCTGCAAACGGGCGATGACGTCGAAGCGCTCGGCGCCGCACAATATCCGGGCGGCGGTTCGGTTTCGGAGAAGCTGACCAACAACATCGCCACGATCGGTGAGAACCAGTCGCTTCGCCGCGCTGCCGTGCTCGAAGTCGGGCAGGGCGCGGTCGTGTCGTACATTCACAACGCCGTGGCTCCGGGCCTGGGCAAGATCGGCGTGCTCGTCGCGCTCGAAAGCGGCGCACCGGCCGACACACTTCAGGCGCTCGGCAAGCAGATCGCGATGCACATCGCCGCTGCGAACCCGCTGGCGCTCAACGGCGACCAGTTGGATCCGGCGCTGATCGAGCGCGAACGTGGCATTGCGCTTGAAAAGGCGAAGGAAAGCGGCAAGCCGGAGAACATCGCAGTCAAGATGGTCGAAGGCGCGATGGCCAAGTTCCGCAAAGAAAACGCCCTGCTGTCGCAGCTGTTCGTGATGGACAACAAGACCCCGGTCGCTGAAGTCCTCGCCGCTGCCGGCAAGGACGCCGGCTCAGGCATCGAACTGACCAACTTCGTCCGTTTCCAGCTTGGCGAAGGCATCGAAAAGGAAGCCAACGATTTCGCGGCCGAGGTCGCCGCTGCCGCTGGCACCAGCAAGGCTGAGCCGGTCGCATAAGCACGCGTTGCCGCTTAGCAGTTGGCAACGGGGCGGCCGCGCCATAAAGGCATGGCCGCCCTTCGTGTATCTAAAGGACTGCATTCGCGCATGACCCGCCCGCGGTTTAAACGCATCCTGCTCAAGCTGTCCGGCGAAGCGCTGATGGGGCAGGGGCAGTTCGGGATCGATCCCCAAGCGGTTGATGCCCTCGCCGCGGAGATCGCGACGGCGCGGGAAATCTGCCCGGAGCTGTGCCTGGTCGTCGGCGGCGGCAACATCTTCCGCGGAATGGCGGCCGCGGCGAAAGGCTTCGACCGCGCCAATGCCGACTACATGGGCATGCTGGCGACGGTCATGAACGCGATCGCGCTGCAAGGCTCGCTTGAGCGGGCGGGCGTCGATACCCGCGTCCAGTCGGCAATCCCGATGGCCAGCATCAGCGAGCCCTACATTCGCCGTCGCGCGCTCCGGCACTTGGAAAAGGGCCGGATCGTGCTGTTCGCCGCGGGCACCGGCAACCCCTATTTCACCACGGATACCGCAGCTGCGCTGCGCGCCGCCGAAATGGGTTGCGACGCCTTGTTCAAGGGCACCAGTGTCGACGGGGTCTACACCGCCGACCCGAAGACCGATTCCACCGCCACCCGCTACGACGAATTGTCGTTCAATCGCGTGCTCAGCGACAACTTGCGGGTGATGGACGGCGCCGCCGTGGCCCTGTGCCGCGACAACAATATTCCGATCGTCGTCTTCAACATTCGTCAGCCGGGGAACCTAGCGCAGGTTCTGTCGGGCGGTGGCGTTGCGACGATCGTTCAGAACGGAGACTGATCGATGGCCGGCACGTATGACAAATCAGACCTTCAGCGACGCATGCAGGGCGGCATAGAAGCGTTGCGGCATGACCTTGGCGGCCTTCGCACGGGTCGTGCCTCGACGGCGTTGCTCGATCCGGTGAACGTCGAAGTCTACGGCGCGCACATGCCATTGAACCAGGTGGCAACGGTATCGGTGCCGGAACCGCGCATGATCTCCGTCCAGGTTTGGGACCGCTCCAACGTGGGGCCCGTGGAAAAGGCGATCCGCTCGGCGGGCCTTGGCCTTAACCCGATCACCGACGGCCAGATGATTCGCCTGCCCATCCCCGACCTGACCGAGGAACGCCGCAAGGAACTGGCGAAGCTGGTTGGGCAATATGCCGAAAAAGCCAGGATCGCCGTCCGCAACGTTCGCCGCGACGGGATGGATCATCTCAAGCAGGACGAGAAGAAGCATCTGATCAGCGAGGACGAGCGCAAGCGGTTCGAGACTGAAGTTCAGAAGATGACGGACGACACGATCAAGGAAATCGACGAGGTGTCGGCTGCCAAGGAAAAGGAAATCCTGGGCAAGTGACCTCTCAGCCGGCGCCATCCGCCGTGAACGCGGCTGAGAGCGCCGGAAATGGTGGCGCCAGCGCGGTGCCGCGCCACGTCGCCATCATCATGGACGGGAACGGGCGCTGGGCCAGCCAGCGGGGCCTGCCGCGCGTCGCTGGCCATCGTGCCGGCGCCGAAGCGTTGCGTCGTACCCTCCAAGCGGCCGCGGACGCCGGCGTCAAAGTCCTCACCATCTACGCCTTCTCATCCGAGAACTGGCGCCGGCCCGACGAGGAGATTTCCGACCTCAAAGGCCTGATGCGCTATTATCTCGAGCGAGAGCTCAAGCGACTGGAAAGCGAAGGCGTCCGACTGCGCTTGATCGGCAATTACAGAGCGTTCGGGCCCGATCTTGCCAAGCAGCTGGAAGCGGCGGTTGCGCGAACGGCGTCCAACAGCAGACTGACCCTCGTCATTGCGCTGAATTACGGCTCTCGAGCGGAGCTTGCAGCGGTCGCGTCAAAGCTCGCGAGCAAAGCCGTTGCCGGAGAGATCGCCCCCGAATCCATCGACGAGGCCGCCATTGAAGCGGAACTCGATACTGCAGAGTTGCCGCAACTGGACCTGCTGATCCGTACCTCTGGCGAAGTACGCCTTTCCAATTTCCTGTTGTGGCAGACCGCTTATGCGGAGCTGCTGTTCACGCCGGTCCTGTGGCCCGACTTCGATGAAGCGGCCTTCAACGATGCGCTAGGCCAGTTTGCGGCCCGGCAACGGAGATTCGGCGGCCGATGAGCGAATTTGTCGTCCGCACGATCTCGGCCGTGGTGATGGTTTCGGTCGCAATCTGCGCGCTGTTCCTTGGCGGCTACTGGTTCGCGGTCTTCGTGGCGGCTGCGGCAACTGCGGTGTTTTATGAATGGACTCGCCTGACCAAGGGCTGGGGAGCGGGCTGGTATATCAGCGGCTTCGCTTACTCGCTTCTCGCCGCGCTGGCGCTCCTATGGCTTCGCGATCGCGCCGACAGCGGCCTGTGGCTGGTTGTCTGGGCCTTCATCATCGTTTGGGCCACCGACATTGGCGCCTATCTGGTCGGGCGATCGATTGGCGGCCCCAAGCTTGCGCCCGCCATCAGCCCGGGCAAGACCTGGGCAGGATTCTACGGGGGCGTGGCGGCGGCGACGATCCTGTCCGGGGCATGGGTCTTAGTGATGCAATTGCACTGGATCCTGATCCTGGTCGCGCCTCTCTTTTCGGTGGTGGCGCAGGGCGGCGACCTGTTCGAAAGCTGGATCAAGCGCCGCGCCGGCGTGAAAGACTCCGGGCGACTGCTTCCGGGGCACGGCGGTGCTTTCGATCGGCTGGACGGCCTGCTTCCGGTCGCGATCCTTACGGCCCTCATTAGCTTCGCCGGCGTCGCGTGAAGCGGCGCATCTCTATCCTGGGCGCGACCGGGTCCGTCGGCAAATCGACGCTGGACCTGATCCTTCGCTCGCCCGAACGCTTCGACGTCATCGCTTTGACCGCGCAGACGAATGTGCCGGCGCTTGCCGAGGCCGCGAGGGCGACGCAGGCGAAGCTGGCCGTGGTTGCCGACCCCGCTCGGTTGGACGAGCTTCGCAATGCCTTGTCGGGCACCGACTGCAAGGCGGCTGCTGGCGCCGACGGCCTGGCCGAGGCGGCAACTGGCGAAGCAGAGCTGGTGATGGCGGCGATCGTCGGTTGCGCCGGCTTGCTGCCGACCATGGCGGCGGTCGAGGCGGGCAAGACGGTCGCGCTCGCCAACAAGGAAGCGCTGGTAACGGCCGGCCATTTGATGATCGATGCGGCGGCAAAGTCCGGAGCAACTCTGTTGCCCGTCGACAGCGAACATAACGCCATATTTCAATGCCTTGCGACTAGCCGCTCACAAGACGTCGCAAGACTTGTCCTCACCGCGAGCGGTGGGCCTTTTCGCACTGCCACGAGGGCTGAGCTTCGTTCGGCCACGCCCGCGCAAGCGGTGGCCCATCCGAAATGGTCGATGGGCTCGAAAATCTCCGTCGATTCGGCGACGCTGATGAACAAGGGTCTCGAGCTCATCGAGGCGCATTACCTGTTTGCATTGCCGTCGGAGCAGATCAACATCGTCATCCACCCGCAATCCATCGTTCATTCGCTGGTCGAATTCGTCGACGGATCGATGCTTGCCCAGTTGGGCAGCGCCGACATGCGCATCCCTATCGCTTATGCCCTGGCCTGGCCGGAGCGGATGGAAACGCCGGCCGCGAAGCTCGACCTGATCGAGGTCGGGCGGCTGGACTTCGAGGCGCCCGACCTGGACCGGTTCCCGGCGCTTCGGCTTGCGCGCCGGGCGCTCGAAGCTGGAGACGGCGCGGCGGTGGTCCTTAACGCTGCCAATGAGATTGCGGTCGAGCTCTTCCTCGCCGGCCAAATCGGCTTCACCGAAATCCCCGCGATGGTCGAGCGCGCCCTCGACGCGACGTCCACGACGCTGCCGCGCTCTATCGCTGAAGTGACGGCGCTCGATGCGGCGGTGCGCCGGGACGTCCGCTCCTTCGCGCTTGAGAGATGTGCCTAATGTTCGCCGATCCGCCGCTGTGGCTGATTGTCATCGCCTTCGTGGCCATGATCGGTCCGCTGGTGTTCGTGCACGAGCTCGGTCATTTCCTGGTCGCACGGGCCTTCGGCGTCGGGGCCGAGATCTTTTCGATCGGCTTCGGGCGCGAAATCTTCGGCTGGACCGACAAACGCGGCACACGGTGGAAGGTCGGTTGGCTGCCCCTTGGCGGTTACGTGCGCTTCGTTGGCGACGCCGACCCTGCCAGCGCTGGCGCAACCGCGGGCGCGACCAGTCGTCCCGACAGTTTCGCAGGCAAGCCGGTGTGGAAGCGGTTCCTCATCGTACTGGCTGGCCCGGTTGCGAACTTCCTGCTCGCCATCGCCATTTTTGCAGCATTCTTCGCTTTTGTCGGGGCGCCCCTGACCAATGTCGTGGGATCGGTGAAGCCGGGCAGTGCGGCCGCGGCGGCAGGAATCCAGCCTGGCGACCGCCTGGTCGCGATTGCGGGCCGGGCCACGCCGACCTTCGACGACATTCTCAGGATCGTGCTGCTTCGGCCGAACGAAACGATACCGGTCACCGTGCAACACGGCGAACAGCTTCGGTCTGTCCCGGTAACGCTTGGATCCACCACCTTCAAAGACGGCACCCGGACGTTCCAGGCAGGGTTGTTGGGGGTCACGTCTTCGGTGACTGCCCGCGAACGGCTCGGTCCCGTTGACGCGACGGCGACCGCGGTACGCTACACCGCCAGGATGACCGAGGGGATCGTCGACGGTCTTGTCCAAATGGTCCGTGGCCGGGTCTCGCCGGAGCAACTCGGTGGCCCGCTGAAGATCGCGAAAGTGGCCGGGGAAGGCGCCGCGGCCGGGCCTTTCGCCTTCGCGGCCCTTGTCGCCTTGATTTCAATTAATCTCGGATTCATCAACTTGTTGCCAGTTCCGATGCTGGATGGTGGCCATCTTCTATTCTATGCAATCGAGGCAGTTCGCCGGCGCCCGGTCAGCGCTCGCGCGCAGGAGTGGGCATTTCGCGGCGGCCTTGCGCTGTTGCTTTCCCTGTTCCTGTTCACGACGCTGAACGATCTTGGCTCGTTTGGCGTGTGGGAGCGCCTCGGAAGCTTGATTGGCTAGGTAGGTTGGGGCAGGGGCTGGCATCCGTTCAGCGGCTCGGATTTGGGCCGCGGTAGAGACTTCATAGGCGGGGACGCGTGATTTCAAACAAGACGAAGCTCGGGCGGCGCGCTGGCGCAATGCTCCTCGTTGGGACCGCTCTTGGCGGCTGGTCGCCACTGCACGCACAAGCGGCCGCGCCCGCGACCGGCAGCCAGCCGGCTCCGGCAGTTGCCCAGCCGGTCGCTGCCCCAGCGGCACCGGCCAGCTCGATGATCCGCTCGATCTCCGTTCGCGGCAATCAGCGACTCGAGCCGGCGACGATCATTTCCTACGCCAGTATCTTGCCCGGGCAGAGTTACACCGCGGCGACGCTCGACCAAGCGTTGAAGGACCTTTACGCCACGGACTTGTTCAATGACGTCAACATCACTGGTGCCGAGACCGGCAACCTGGTGATCAACGTCAAGGAAAATCCGGTCATCAACCGCATCGTGCTGGAGGGCAACAAGCGGCTCAAGACCGACAAAATCATGCCGGAGATCAAGCTTGCTCCGCGGCAGATCTTCACCCGCACGCAGGCCCGCTCCGACGTCGAACGGATCGTCGAGCTGTACAAGCGCGAGGGCCGTTTCGCTGCCCGGGTCGAGCCGAAGATCGTGCAGCTCGACCAGAATCGCGTCGATGTCGTTTTCGAAATCTATGAAGGCGACAAGTCGAAGATCCGGGCGATCAACATTATCGGCAATGACGCCTTCAAGGACGATCGTCTCCGCAAGGAAATGTTCAGCCGCGAGTCGGGCGGCGTTCTCGGCTTCCTGAAGTCCAACGACACTTACGACCCCGACCGCCTTGCTGCGGACCAGTCGAAGCTGCGCATTTTCTACCTGACGCAGGGCTACGCGGATTTCCGCGTGATTTCTGCGCTTGCCGAGCTGACGCCTGACCGCCGCGACTTCATCATCACCTACGTCGTCGAAGAGGGACCTCGCTACAAGTTCGGCGAGATCAAGGCGGAAAGCGCCCTTCGCGACCTCCCCGCCGAAAAGGTGATGGAGCAGGTGAAGGTCAAGTCGGGCGAGTGGTTCAACGCCCAGGCGATCGAGGACACGGTCACCGATCTTAGCGAGATCGCCGGCAACCTTGGCTATGCCTTCAGCAACATCAACCCCGGCTACGATCGCGATCCCGCCAAGCGGCTGATGAACATCAACTTCCGCGTCGAAGAGACTCCGCGCGTCTACGTCGAACGGGTCGATATCAACGGCAACACCGTGACTCGCGACAAGGTGATCCGCCGCGAATTCCGCGTCAACGAAGGCGACGCCTTCAGCGCGATCAAGGTCAAGCGGACGCAGGACCGTATCCAGAGCCTTGGCTATTTCCAGGACAAGTTCGAGATCAAGCAGTCGGAAGGCTCGGCCGATGACCGCGTGGTGCTGACTGCCGACCTGCAGGAAAAACCGACCGGGCAGATCCAGTTCTCCGGCGGCTACTCCAGCCTTGAGCAATTCGTCCTGTCGTTGTCCGTGCAGCAGAACAACTTCCGCGGCATGGGCCAGTCGCTGGGCGCTGGGATCGATTATTCGCGCTATTCGCGCTCGATCAATCTGAGCTTCTCCGAGCCTTACCTGTTCGATCGGCAGGTGCTGCTCGGCGGGCAGATCTATCGCCGCGACTACAACAGCTTCAATTACTCGGGCGGGCAAAAGAACACGACGTACGGGCAGGTCAGCACCGGCGGCGGCTTGCGCCTCGGCTTCCCGATCAACGAATATACCACCCTGGCGACCCGATATTCGCTGGTGCTCGACGACGTCACCTTGTCGAAAAGCTTTTACTACACCGATCCCGACGGGAACGGTCCGCTGGACTCGCAGTGCGATCCACTGAAGGCAGGGCGGTACCTTTGCGATGAACTCGGCAAGCGGGTGACGTCGACGGTCGGTTATTCGATCGGTTTCGACAATACCGACGGCATTCGACCCACGCGCGGTCAGCGGCTGGTTCTTTCCCAGGACTTCGCCGGGCTCGGCGGCGACGTCCGCTACCTGCGCACCCGTGCCGACGCCACCAAATATTGGGGCCGGAAGAACGGCATCGTCCTGTCGGCGCATGCCGAGGGTGGTTACATCCATCCGTTCAGCGACGGTCCCGCATCGGGCGCCGATCCAATCCGGCTCACCGACCGCTTCTTCGGCCCATCGCCGTCACTGCGCGGCTTCGACATCCGGGGCGTGGGGCCGCGCATTCAGCGCCTGTTTTACAACGCCGAGGGCGTGCTAGACCTGGAAACTGCGAAGAAGGTCAGCGACGCGGTCGGCGGTCACGCTTATTATATGGCGCGGGTCGAAGTGGAGCCGCCGATGACGTCGGGGCTGCGCAGCCTTGGGATCCGCCCGAGCGTTTATGTTGAGGCGGGGTCGGTCTTTGGCCTCAAAAAGCCGCTGCTGAACGACATTCCGGGCATTTGCGCTCTTACCTCCGGGACCGGCGCCGATGCGGTGACCCAGTTCAAGCAGCTAAACCCCGGTCAGACCAAGGCCGACTGCGCCACATTGCTGGTCCCCGGGGCCAATGACGTGGCGAGCTTCCAGCCGGGCTCCAAGGAATTCTTCCTCGGCAATTCGGCCAAGCCGCGCTTGTCGGTGGGCTTCGGTTTCAACTGGGTATCGCCTTTTGGTCCACTCCGGATCGACCTCGCCAAGGCCCTGCTCAAGCAGGACGGCGACGAGGACAAAGTCTTCAGCTTCAACGTAGGAACAGCATACTGATGCGCAATTCATTGATCCTGGCCGCAGCGTCGGTCCTCACCATCTCCGCCGCCTCCACCGCGAGCGCACAGCAGCGCGGCGGGGTCATCGTCGTGGATTCCGAATCCATCATCCAGAACTGCAACGCCTGCCGCACTGCGCGGACCCAGCTCGAGCAGCAGCTCCAGGCGGCCCAGCAATATTCGACGACGCTGTCGCAACCGCTTGAAACTGAAGCTCGCGCGATCGAAGCGGCGGCAAAGGCGCTTGGCGCGAAGGCGAACAGCGATGCCGCGCTCAAGAAGCGTGTCGATGCCTACCAGCAGCGTGAGAACACCGCTCGCCAGCAGCTTGCACAACGCCAACAGCAGCTCCGGTCCACCCAGGCGCACGTCCAGCAGCAGATCGGAACCCGACTGATCGCGGTTGTCGAGCAGGTTCGCGCTCGGCGCGGCGCGGCGATTGCCCTCAACAAGCAGAGCACGCTTGCTAACGATCCGACGATCGACGTGACCGCGGAGACGCTCGCTGCACTTAACCAGCAGCTAACGTCCATCAGCGTCACCCCGCTCCCGCAGCAGGCGACCCAGCAGCAGCCGCAGGGCCGCTAAAGCATGAGTGACGGTGCGTCGGAAGCTGTCGGCCCGCTCGATGTTCGGCGGGTCATGGCGGCCCTGCCGCACCGTTACCCCTTACTGCTGGTCGACCGGGTCGAGAGCATCGAGCTCGATAAGTCGATCGTCGCCATCAAGGCGGTGACGATCAACGAGCAGTTTTTCCAAGGCCATTTCCCGGGCCGGCCGATCATGCCCGGGGTGCTGATTGTCGAAGCGCTTGCCCAGGCGGCAGGCGTATTGGCGATCCAGTCGCTCGGTCTCGGCGACAGCGGCAAGCTGGTTTACTTCATGGCGATCGAAGGGGCCAAGTTCCGGGCGCCGGTCGAACCCGGCGTCCTGCTCCGCCTCGAAGTCGAATTCGTGCAGAAGCGCCCGAGCGTGTGCAAGTTTGCCGGGCGGGCGCTGGTCGACGGCAAGGTTGCCGCCGAAGCCCGCTTCACCGCGATGATCGCGGACCCGCCCAGCGATTGAGCTTAAAAGCGCGTCAGCCGTATGCCGGCGAACGCACCGCGCCCCTCAGTCCGGTAATCGACAGCGTCGCGATAATCCTCGTCAAAGACGTTCGACACGCGGGCGAAAATGTCGAGCGTGGGTGAAAGGCGATAGGCAATCCTGGCATTGCCGAGGATGTACCGGTCGAGCCCGACAATGGCGTAAGGCGGAAGCTCCTGCCGGTCACGCCGCGCGCCGACATAGCTGACCGACGCTCCATAGCTCCAGCGCGACATACGCCCGTCTACCGTGACGGAGCCGCTGTGGCGCGGCCGGCGCAATTCGGCTTGCACCCCTGCATCGGTCGGCTGGTCGGCTTTCAAATAGGCGTAATTGCCGGACAGGCGAAGCCGGTCGCTCGTCTTCCAGGCGAGCTCCGCCTCGACACCCGACCGGTGGCTTATGCCCGTCGAATTCAGCGTACTGGTGAAGGTGGGATCGTCGACGATCTCATCCTCCAGGCGCTGCCGGAAAGCGGTCAGCGACCCCGACAGACGGGAATCCCTGTAGCGCAACGAAGCCTCGTATCCGCGCGATCGTTCCGGTTTCAAGTCGGGGTTGCCCAGGTAAGTGCCTGGGAAAAAGCCGTAGAGGTCGAAGAACGTCGGCTGGGCGATGCCTTCGCCGTAAGAGGCGGCAACCGACCAATTCCCGCTGACTCGGCCAAGAACGGACGCGCGAAGCGTCGTGCTGTCCTTGAAATCGCTGAAGCGGTCCTTCCGGACGGCGACATCGATCGCGCCGGGCGCCGCTTCGCTTCGCCACTCGGCGGTGATCGCATCGTGAGTCCGCTTGCGGTCCTGGTTGGTGAAGCCGCCGTAGAGGACATCGCGGGCGCCAAAGTCCTCGCGGTCATGGTCGAGCGCGACGATCGCGGTGTGGGCGAGGGCGCCGGTGGAGAAGCGATATTCGAACTGCCCGGAAGCGGTCCATCGCCGGCCTTTCGTGCGGTTCAGTTCCTCCCCGTCGAGCGCGTTGCGGTTCGACGATCCAAGAAGGGAGGTCGACACGATCCCTCGGAAGCCTTGGTCCATGCGCCCGGCCTGCGCCCAAACCCGTCCGGCGGAGAGCCGGTTGCGGGTAACGTCGAGCGTGTCCGAGTGGATGAAGGTGAGGAGATCGATGCCGTCATATTCGGTGCGACCAGTCAGGCTGAACGCGGAGACGCCGACTTCGATATCCGGCGACAAGGACCATGTGGCGCGTAGCCGGCCCGACAGGTTGCGGTAGCCGTCCCGGTCGCCCAGGCCGCTGAAACTGTCGATGCCCGTCGCTCGCTGCCAGGCGGCGCCGGCATTTACGTGGACCGGTCCGGTCCGCACCGATGCGTTGCCGCTCGCGCGGGCGAACCCGAATGACCCCGCCTCGCTACTCGCTGCAAAGCCTTCCTGGTCCGAAGCTGAGCCGTCGACCGCGATAACCCCGCCGATTGCTTCGGATCCCCACAAGGCAGACTGAGGTCCGCGCACGACCTCGATGCGCGACACCAGGTCGCTGTTCAGCAACTCGAAGCGAGCGGCGTTGCCGGCCGCGGGGTCGTTGGCGCGGATGCCGTCGAGGAACAGGAGGGTGTGGTTCGCCTCCGATCCACGGATTCGGACTTCCGTGAAGCTCCCCGCCGGGCCGCTGGTGGCAATCGAGGCGGACGGGATCAGCCGAAGCATTGCGTCCACCAGCGGGGAGCCGAGCCGCTCGATCCGTTCCCGGTCGGTAACGCTGGCGCTTGCAGCGGCGTCCGCTTGCTCTTCTGGCGCGCGCGAGGCGACGACGACGATCTCGTCGGGATTCGTCGTGAAGGGCGGCGTTGCGGCGGATTGGGCGAGCAACAATAGAATCATCTGGACCTCCTTGAACGACACGAATGTCGCCTCGGAGGTGCCCTGCGACTGGCCGCAGAGCGCCACGCACCGGTGGCTGGTCCCGGCCGGGTGCGGACGACTGACGGGGCAGGTTCCTGACTTGGCCGAAGGTCGGCTTCACAGTTGCGGGCACAGTGCCGGAATTGCGCCGGCTTCCCATTTAACCGCCCCCGCCAAGCAAGCTTGTGGGCGGCACCTCGTCGAGGAGGCCACTACGTTCGCGGCAGCCCGAGTGTCAACGCGGCAGCGGCGGGTTTGCGCGGCGGCGCTGCTCCGCTATGAACTCCGCCGAAGGACAAGGCAGGCTCGATGACGGCGAACAACACGCGAATTCTCGTATTGGTGACGGCGATCCTTGCCGCGGCCATGTTCCGGCTGTTGCCGCATCCGGCCAATTTCTCGCCAATCGCAGCGATCGCGCTGTTCGGCGGGGCTCACCTGCCGCGCCGCACCCTGGGCTTCGTCGCACCGTTCGGTGCGCTCCTGCTCAGCGATGCGGTCCTCGGCTTCTACCCCGGCATCTCGCTCGTCTACCTGGCCGTAGCAATCACCGTGCTGATTGGCTGGGTGATTTCCAGCCGCCGGTCGGTTTTGCAGGTCGCGGGCGGCGCCTTGGCAAGTTCGGTCTTGTTCTTCGTGCTGAGCAATTTTGGCACATGGCTGATGATGGACATGTATCCCAAGTCGGCCGCTGGCCTGGTGGCCTGCTATGCGGCCGCCATTCCGTTCTTCCAGAACACCGTTGCCGGGGACCTTTTCTTTGCCGGACTGCTGTTCGGCGGGTTCGCCTTGCTGGAGCGGGCGGTGCCGATCCTGCGCGAACGGCCGGTCGCCGCGACGGCCTGAACCCAAGCGTTCAGTTGCAACTCGCGGCCCTTCGCGATAAGGGCCGCGCGACCTTTTGGGGCTGGTCGGAAACCAGCCAATTTCAAGGAATAAGCAGATGAAGTCCGATACCCATCCCGATTATCACATGATCAACGTCGAGATGACCGACGGCACCGTGTTCCAGACCCGCTCCACCTGGGGCAAGGAAGGCGACACGTTGCACCTCGACATCGATCCGACCGCTCACCCGGCCTGGACCGGCGGCAACCAGAAGCTGCTCGACACCGGCGGCCAGGTTGCGCGCTTCAACAAGCGCTTCGGCGGCCTGAGCCTCGGCAAGAAGTAAGCGACGCGCGGAGCTTGTCCGAGCGGCAAGTGAGCACGACCCGCTTGGTCCGCCAAGCGCCGCGGATCGAGACCGAGCGACTAATCCTGCGCCCGTGGCGCAAGGAAGATTTCCGCCCCTGGCATGCCATCATGAAGCAGCCCGAAGTGCACCGGCACTTCGGGCCGGAGCCGATTGGGGCGGAAGAATGCTGGCGACGGCTGACGGCCGCGGTCGGCGGTTGGCAGCTCAACGGCTTCGGCACTTGGGCGGTTGAGCGCAAAAGCGACGGCAAGCTGATCGGCAACGTCGGCATCTTCACCGCTTGGCGGGATCTCGAACCGGAGTTTGGCGAGCAACCGGAGATGGGGTGGATCTTCTCGGCCGATACGCACGGGCAGGGGATCGCGTCCGAAGCCTGCTCAGCGGTGATCGATTGGATTGAGGCGAACCTCGCGCCAACCCCGCTGTGGGCAATCATCGCGCCGTCGAACGTCCCGTCGATCCGCTTGGCGGAACGCTTAGGGTTCGAGCATGTCGGCGAAACGCGGTATCACAACGAGCGCACCCTGGTCCTCAACCGCCGTGCGCGGTGAGTTACCAGCCACCGCCACCGCCACCGCCGCCGCCGCCGCCCGACGAACCGCCACCGCCCGAGCCGCTGCTCGAGCCGGGTGCGGTCGAGGCTGAGCTGACGGTGGTGGCAAGCGACGAGCCGACGCTGCTGACGAAGCTGCTGGTATCGCGCCACGGGCTGCTGCCGCCGCTATACCAAGCGAAACCCTGCTTCCCTTCGACCGCAGCGGCCGCAAGCACGCTTTTGAAGCGGTCGGCCCAGCGATTTTCGACGCCGAGCGCGATCGCGTACGGAAGGTAGCGTTCGAACAACTCCGGCGTGTCGTCGGGCGGCATCATCCGGTCGAGACGCTCCCGTTCCGTAATCGACAGATATTGGCGGAAGCCCATGATCCGGTCGAGCACCGCCCGGCCTTCACGCGTCGGCGCCCCCATCCAGAAGAAACCGGAAATGACGACCGCAAAGCCAAGCGCCGGAATGACGAGCGGCAGCCACCAACCAAGCTCCAGCGCAGCAAAGAAGATCGGCATCGCCAACGCCAGGCCAAGCGCACCGAACGCGAAGGCGAGTATGACCAGGAGGCATTTGCCGACCGCTTCCATGGTCTGCACCGCAAGCAACAGCAAAGCGGTGCTCAGCAATGCGCCCAACGCTACGCCGACCGCCAGCAGGTCGAACACCCCGGTCGCAGCGACGATGGCAGCAGCGGCAAGCCACATCACCGCCGCCCAGATGGCGAGCCCAGCGAACGCCCAACCCCAATTGAGGTTGAACAACTTGCCCTGGTACGCGTCCTTCAACGCTTCGGTCAGCGCCTTTTTCGCAGCGCCGAAGTAAGTGTGGTTCTTCTGCTCCATCGCGATCGACTCGCCGGGACTGAGCAGCTTGCCGAGCATCGCTTCTTCAGGCGCGGGCAGGGGAGTCGTCGATTCGAACCGCGTGAGGCGCCGCTTGTCTGCGGACAGCCAGCCGCCATCCTCCTCGCTGATCCGGACGTGACCCGTGACCCCGGCATCGACCAGCGCAGCGGCGAAGGCCCGGTCGTCGAGCCCCATTTTCCAAATGTAGCGCACGGCAGGTGGGGACAAATCGTCGGGCGGAGAGAATAGCGGGACGATGGTGCCAGGCCGCGGATCCCGCCCCGCGCGCTGCCAGGCGACGTAGTAGAAACCGAGCAGGCCCAGCAAACCTGCAACCCCGACGATCAGGGGGCCGTAGTCGGCAAGCCAATTGGCGGTGCGCTCTTCGCCGCTTTCCGGCCCGACAATGCCTTTGGGAAAGGCGACCGCCACGCTCAAACCTTCGTTAGCCTGAAGCGGGGCGGTCGTTTCGAATAGTATTTCGCCTGGGCGTTCGCTGGCGACCATGGCGTTGCTTTGCCGGCTGCCTTGCGCTCCGGTGTAAATGGCCCGCTGCCCGAACGGGACCTGCTTGGGCAGGGTGATCCGAGCCTGTGCCGTCTCGATCGGGAACACCCAGCGGTTGCCGGTCGCGTTCCAGAACAGTTCGTCAAAATCCTTGAACCGGCCGATTTGGCGCGTGGTTCGATAGTGGAGGACGTAACGGTGTTCCCCTTCGGGAACGATCGTTTCCGCATCGCCGATGCGGATGCGAACGCCGTTGCGGATCGGCTCCACCTTGGCCGGCTCCGGCTTGCCGTCACGGGTGACCGCGCCGAGCGTGAACCCGACCCGGACCTGGCTGCCGTGCCGGCCTTTGTAGCGGGTCGGAAAATCACGGAAGATGCCGTGGTTGATCCGCTGGTTCTGGGCGACCACGTCGATCGTCTCGGTAACGTCGAGGGCACCGTCGGGCTGCACCTGAACGTCGCTAAGGAAGTGGGTGATCCGCTCCTGGGCCGCGGCCGGCACCGCGCAAGCGAGCAGGGCAACGGCCAGGACCGCCTTGATGAGGCGCATTAGTCAGGCCGTAGCGGCGGGGAACGAGACCTTCGGCGCCGATTGGATCGACTGGTCGTCGTCCTGGTAAAACGGCCCTTCCGAAAAGCCGAGCGGCCGGGCAACCAGGACCGGCGGGAAGCTTTGCACGTTCATGTTCAGATCGCGCACCGTCGCATTGTAATAGCGCCGCGAGCTTTGCAGCTCCGTCTCGATCGTTTCGAGCTGCTGCTGCAATTCAAGGAAGTTGGTGTTGGCCTTGAGGTCCGGATAGGCCTCCGCAACCACCATCAGCCGGCCGAGCAGGCTGGTCATCTGCGCGTCCGCTTGCGCGGTGCCTTCGACGGTTCCGGCCTTGGTCGCATCGGCCCGATGGGCGATGACTTCATCCAGCACCTGCCGCTCGTGCGTCGCATAGCCCTGGACGGTCTGTACGAGGTTGGGGATGAGATCGGCCCGGCGGCGCAGCTGCACGGTGATGCCGCTGAAGGCCTCTTTCACCAGCGCGCGAAGCCGTACGAGCCGGTTGTACACCGCGACCGCGTAAAGCAGCAGCAGGACGATTACGCCGACGATGATCCAGCCCGTAAGACTCATGGACAATGCCCCCTAAAACCCCGGGGCCGATCTTACGCCGGAAATGTAAACAGGGCTAGAAGGCGGAAAGGCCGGTGATCGCTCGCCCAAGGATCAGCGCGTGGACGTCGTGCGTGCCCTCGTAGGTGTTGACCGTCTCCAGGTTCGCGGAGTGCCGCATGACGTGGAATTCGGCGGAGATGCCGTTGCCGCCGTGCATGTCGCGCGCGGTCCGCGCGATCTCCAGCGCCTTGCCGCAATTGTTGCGTTTGATGAGGCTGATTGTTTCAGGGACTAGTTCGCCAGCTTCGAGGCGGCGGCCGACACGGAGCGCCGCCTGCAGCCCAAGCGTGATTTCCGTCACCATGTTGGCAAGCTTGAGCTGCACCAGCTGGTTGGAAGCGAGGGGGCGGCCGAACTGCTTGCGGTCAAGCGTATATTGACGCGCCGCCGCGTAACAGAATTCCGCCGCGCCCATCGCGCCCCAGCCAATGCCGTACCGCGCCCGGTTCAAGCAGCCGAACGGTCCCTTGAGGCCTTCGACATTGGGGAGGAGTGCGTCTTCGCCCACTTCGACCTCGTCCATCACGATCTCGCCGGTGATCGAGGCCCGAAGCGACAGCTTCTCGTTGATCTTCGGCGCCGACAGCCCGGCCATGCCTTTTTCCAGGATGAAGCCGCGGATCTTGCCGCCGTGCGCATCGGACTTTGCCCAGACGACAAAGACGTCGGCGATCGGTGAGTTGGTGATCCAGATCTTGCTGCCGCTGATGCGGTAGCCGCCATCGACCTTTTCGGCGCGCGTGCGCATGCCGCCAGGGTCGGAGCCGGCATCGGGCTCGGTCAGTCCGAAGCAGCCGACGAGATCCCCACTGGCGAGGCCGGGCAGGTATTTCTTCCGCTGTTCCTCGGACCCGTAAGCGAAGATCGGGTACATCACGAGGCTGGACTGCACCGACATCGCCGACCGATAGCCACTGTCGACGCGCTCGACGGCGCGGGCGATGAGCCCGTAGCTGACGTAGCCAAGGCCGGCGCCGCCATATTCGCCTGGGATGGTCGCGCCGAGCAGGCCGAGCTCGCCCATTTCGCTGAGGATCGAGCGGTCGAACTGCTCGTCCATATAGGCCTTCATCACCCGCGGCTGCAGCTTTTCCTGGGCGTAGCCCTCGGCAGTGTCGCGGACGAGCCGTTCCTCGTCGGTCAGCTGTCCATCAAGATCGTATGGGTCCGCCCAATCGAACGGCAGCAGTTTCGGTTCGCCCACGCGAGGATCGCCTTGGAAGTTAACGGATGCGCCGCCTCTAGCGAGGCGGCGGCCCGTCCGCCAGTCCCGGTTCAGTTCCCCGGCGAGGCGGCCGCGCCGCCCCCGAAGCTGTGTTTGAGCGTCACTCGGAAACTGGCGTGGCGATTACGCTCACGGAACTCGTCCTCGATATCCGTCGGCTCCGCCCGGTTCGGGCTGAACAACCGGCGCGAACGGCTGCCGACCGATTCGAGCAAATTGTCGACGTCGAAGGTGATGGAGCTTCGAGCGGAGGGCCGGAATTCTGCGAAAGCGCTGGTATAGGGCCGGCCGTTGAAGTTGGCATCGAATTCATCGGTCCGGAAGAAGGTGATCGAACTGCGATCGTCTAGCGCCAGGCCGTAGGACCAGCGGTCGGCGTCGCGGCGGACATCGACCCGCCACGTCCAATCGGGAAAAAAGCCGCTGAAGTTGCGGTCTTCGCCGGAGATCGGGTCTTCGACCCGCGTGCGCTGGACAGTGGCGTCGAACTTTGCGCGAAGCCCCGACCACAGCCGCGACAAAGGCGCGTCGATCGTCAGGGTCGCGAAGGAACGGGTTCCGCGGCCCAGATTACCCGGCGCGTCGAAGCCCTTTCCATCCTCGTCGAAGATCAGGATGCGGTCCTGAAGCATGCTGACCCGGTCGTGGCCAAGGTCGAGTTTGATCAGCCCGTCGCCAAGGATGGGGCGCTCAGCGAGCAACCGCACTTCCCAGGTCCGCTGCGGCTGCAGATTCTCGTTCCCGGCGCTGAACTGATCGGTCGAAAGCTGGACCGCGCTGACAAAGTCGTAGAAATCGAGCTGGGCGACCGTGCGCCGGACCGACAGCCGGCTGTGCCAGCCGCCGCCAAACTTCCAGTCCACGGCCAGGTTGGGCTTCAGGAAGCGCAGCTTGCGGTCGGCCTGGGCATCGCCGCGGACTTTCAGGCGGGAAAATTCGACATTGACGCCGCCGTCGATCCGAAGCGCGGGCGAAAGGTTGCGGCCGGCGCTGAAAAACAGCTCGCCGCGCGTTTCTCGGACCTGGGCATCCTTGATGTTCAGGTCGATCGGGATTTTCTCGCCATTCTCGTCGATTTCGTAAACCAGCAGCGAGCTGTCGAGCGTGTTGAGTGCGGCTTCGGCGCCGGCCTCCACCGAGAAACCGGCAAGGTTGGAGCGGGTCCAGCTAACTCGGCCGATCGTCTCGTCACGACGGGCATCGAGCGTCTGTTCGTAGCCGCCGATGGTAGTGGCGCCGTCGCTCTCCAGCCCATCGCGCAGGTCATAGGCTTCGAAGTCGGTGCGCTTGCGCCGGGTGGCGAGCGCGACCAGTTTCATTGCGCCGCCGGCAAGCGGGCGCGTTATGTCGCCGCCGACCTCGATGACCGGGCGCCGGTAACGCTGGACGAGCACGTCATCATGCGGCGCGCCGTTGGCCGGAGTGACGCGGTTGCGTTGAAACAGATCCAGGCGGCTCGGTTGCCAGCGGGCATTGAACCGCAGGGCATTGTCGGACTCGCGCTCCAGAGCCCAGCTGCCCGCGACGTAGGGATCGCGGTTGAAGATGTCATTGAACTTGCGGCGAAACTCGCGGAACTCCCCGGCTACCGCACCAGTCACCGTATCGGTGCCTTCCTCCATCTCATGGTTGCGCCCGGTTCCGGCGGACACGTTGATCGTGGAAGCGCCGCGGCGAAGCAGCGCGGAAGCCGAGATGTCCGAGTTGATCGTGCCCTCATAGCGGCGCTGCACGGACGCGGTGATATTGGCGTCGACCCCGGCCTCGGCCGACATAACGATATTGATGACCTGGCTTTTCCCGGAATAATCGGAGCCGAACAGGTCGCCCGACCCGACCTCGACCCGAACCACGCGCTGCGCAGGTATCCGGGCGAGGAGGGTTTCCAGCGATTCCGCCTTGGAACTAGGGCGTGCGCCGTTGAATACGACGTTGCCCGCAGTCCCCGCAAAACCCCGGACATCGGCGTCGTCATCGCCCTGGCCGGTGCCAAGATCCAGCGTGAAGCCGGGAACTCGGCGGGCGATGTCCAGCGCGGTGCGCGGCGCGAACGGCGCGAAGAAAGCGGCGTCATAAATCGTCGTCCGGGCGCCGTTGGCGCTGGGCGCGGCGTTCGTCGCCGTCTGTGCGAGCGCGGGACCGGGATACGTCAAGGCGAGGAGCGAGACGGTCAGGGCCAGGGAAGATCGGCGTTGGATCGGGAACCTCCGCAATTGGGCGGGGCGAAGTGTTTCCGGATCCTGATTTTCCGCTACCCAAGTTCGACGAACGGGGTCGATGGCACTCATGAACGCACTCTCCGCGAGTTGATTTGCGAAAAAGCGCGCTAGCGGGTCAGCGTCAGCGCTTTCGTGAAAGCACCGTCAATTGTTCGTCAAATCGTCAGATTGTCTCTGCGCCAGGCCTCGCGGCTGAGCGGCTGCAGCCCGGCCCTGGCGCGCTCACGGTTCACGGCCTGCAAGATGCGATCGTCGATAGGATCGAAGCGGGGGTTGTCCGCCAGTCGCCCAAAGACCGGATCGAAGCGGATCGAAGCTGCCGGGATGCCGATCAGGTCGAACGGCCGGCGCCGGGACCCCGCGTCCAGCAAGGCCAACGCCTGCGCGTCATCGCCGTTGAGGGCCGCGATCGCCGCCTGCCTGACGACCTTTCGTTTCTGCAGGAATCCTTTGTTGGGCAAGCGCGCATTGCTTGCTTCCAATTGGCGAAGCAGGGCCGCGGCGTCGGCGTTCCGGCCCGTATTGCGCAAGGCGACGATGGCTTCGGGAACGGCGATTTCGCCGCCGTTATTGCTGGCCAGGTCGTTGCGGTTGCGATCGTAGAAGCGAACGACGGCAGCGGATCGGCCGTCCCTAATCAGGAGCGCGGTCGCATTCCACAACCGCGATTGATTCCAGAAGCTTGCCCCAAGTTTCTCGGACTGCCGCTCAAGTTCGGCGCCGTCGCCGGTCAAGGCCGCCTTGGCTAATGGGTCGAAGCCGACCAGATCGGCCGACTGGCGGCGCTCGCCCAGTTGGGCGAGGATCGCGGCGAGGTTGAAGCGCATCTGGCGCTCGTTCGGATAAGCTTTCCACAAGGCGCGGGCCGCTTGCAGCTGGCCGGCGAGATCCGACTGCAGCTTGCGAAGGGAGAGCACGACCAGGTTCTTCGCGCGCGCGTCCGTGCTTAGCGCAAGGAAACGCTGCACCTGCCTGCGCGCCTCGTCGTTTCGGCCGACGGCGAAGAGGGCGCCGATCAAGTGGTCGTAGTTGAGGCCCCACAGGGGATCGATCTCCACCGCCTGGCGGAACTCCTCCACCGCCTCGTCATTGCGGTCGAGCGCGGCCAGCGTTTCGCCATGCCAGCGGTGGAACTCGGGCCGTTGCGGGCTCAGTGCCACGGCCTTGCGCATATACGGCTCGGAATGCCCGTCGAGGTTGAGCGAAATGAGGCCCAAGGCCGCGTAGCCGTCGCCAAGGTTGGGATCGAGCGCGATCGCCTTGCGCGCGAATTGCCCGGCTTCCTGCTGCGCCTGCACGATCGGGATGGTGCCATAAGCCGTCGGGTGGTCGCTTCGCAGCATGAGCACCTGTGCGAGCTCCGCATATGGCGGCGCGTAATTGGGGTCGAGGCGGATGGCTCGGCGGAGCAGGCGATCGGCTTCCGTCAACGTCAGGTCGCGGCGCTCCCGCGCTAATCGGCGAGCGGCGAGATAGAGCTCGTAGACGACCGGCGAGGTCGGGTGCTGGACGGCGGGCATCAGCGACCGGGACAGGCGTCCGGCGACGGCCTTGGCGATCTCCGCCTGCACAGCGAAGATATCGCCGGCGCGGCGCTCGTAGCGCTCCGACCACAGCTGGGCGCCGTCTGCGACCCGCGTTAGCCGGACGATGACCAAGAGCCGGTCGCTGGAGCTTCGAATGCTTCCATCCAGCAAGTGTGTCACGCCAAGGTCGCGGGCGACCTCGATAGGATTTGGGCGCTCGCCGATCTCCTGGGCCGTGAGCCGTCCCATCAATTTCAGGTTGGATTGGTTGGACAACAGGTTGAGCACTTCGTCCGACACGCCGGCGGCGAAGTAACCCTGCTTCCCGCCAACCTCGTCGAAGGGAAGCACGGCGATCGTCGGGGTCTCGGCGCGCAAGGTGGCGCGGTACACGCCGAAGAGCGCGGCGGCGCAGGCAGCGATGAGGACGACGATGACGGAAAGCCGGCGGCGTTGCCAGGGACGTGCCTGGCGAGCTTCGTCGGGTGCCGTCAGTTGCTGCGGCTTAGGCTCGCCGCGCGTCTCGGCTTTTCCGCAAGGGCCGAGAAGGACGGACAGGTCGGGCGAAGCGGGCGACCCCAGTTCTTCCCGCAACCGCTGGTCGATGCGCTTGAATCGCCGTCTGGCCGCCGCTTCGTCCCCGCACGCAAGATCGGCCATGATTCCGATGCGTGCAGCGTCCTGGTCCAGCGGATCGAGACGTTCCAATTCATCGGCAAGGAGGCGGGCCCGTCGTCCGTCGCCTTGGGCGATGCAATGGTTTGCGGCACGCTCGCCGTGCCCGGTAATCTGCCGAATGATCGAGCTTCGCGCTTCGCGCAGCCAGTTGTCGAGTTGCGGGCTCAAGTCGTCGATCGACCCGAGGATCGGCATCGACACGCCGCGCAGGCTCTCGATAAGCGCGTCGGCATCGTTGCCGTCGGCCTGCCGTTCAAGCAAGCCCACATCCGTCTGAAGCCGCTTCGTGCCCAGTGCCACGGCCTCGCGGCTGATGTTCAGATATCCGGCGGCGCCAAGTTGGCGAAGCTCATAGAGTGACTGCCTGAGGCTCGCCTTGGCCTGCTCGTCTCCGCGGTCGCCCCAAAGCAGGTCGGCGAGCACCTCGCGCGGAACCGGCCGCGGCGAAAGCGTGACGATAGCCAGCACCGCGCGGGCCTTGCGTGAGCGGGGAGTTTGGTCCTCGCCGGCTAGGTTGCGAAGCCGGACAGGGCCCAGCAGGTCGAGCGCAAGGTCGCTCGGCCACAATAGAGTCCTGCTTTTCCCCTGATCCGCCATCGGTTCGGGACGGTAGCTAGCGGCAAGACGGATTGCCAGCCGCCCGCCAATCTAGAAACTGCCGCGAATATTGAGGTTGAAAATGGGGCCGACGAGCTGGTCCTGCTTTTGCCGGTACGAGACCGGGGTCTGATTGCGATATCCTTCGTAAACGATCCGATCGACCAGGTGCCGGCCGTTAAGGACGTTGTCGACGGAGAGCCGCACCGCAAGGCCGCGGATGTTCTTATGCTCGACTCCAAATCCTGCGATCCACGGCAGATCGAGATTCTGGGAGATCTCGGTCGGATAATAGTAGCGCCCATAGTGGTTGTGATTGACGAAGGCGTTCCAGGCGATCTGCGTGCGCGGAATGTCATGCCGGACTTCGAAGCTCATCCAGCGGTCGCGAACCCCGCTGATGGAGCGCTTCTCGCCGGTGAGCGGATCTCGGACGGACGTACGCTCGGCACCGAATGAAAGGTCGACCTTGCCGCCAGTCCATCCGATCGGGTCGAACTGGATCGTGCTGATGCTTTCAAACCCAAGCCGGTCCGCGCGGGGCAGGTTGCCGACGCCTTCGCCGCCCACGCCAATGGGGATGACGTCGACGATGTCTTCAACGCGGTAGTAATGGAGATTGAGCCTGGTTTTACCCCAGGGCCCAAGATCGCGGCCTACTTCGGTATCGAGCCGCCAACTTTGCGGTGGCACGAGGTCGGGATTGCCGGCGCTTTCCTTGTCCTGGCTAAGCTTCGGTTGGGAGAGAAAATCGTAGAAGCTGATCTGCCCGACGTGCCGGCGGATTTTCAGGCTTGCATCCCAGCCGTTGGCCGGGCGCCAGCCCAGCGTCAGGCTGCCCTTGGGCCGGAAGAACTTGCGCGCCGCTTGGTCGTCATCAACCCGGTCGAGCGTCGATACCTCGGCGCCGCCGGCCACTTGCAGGTCGAGGTTCGAGGTCAGGGGCCGGCTGAGAGTGCCGATGGCTTCGTAACGAACCTCGGTCACCTTGCCAGTCCCTTGCGGATAATCGGTCTCGACGAATTCGCCCGATGAATCGAGCAGGAAAAGCCTTCCTTTCTGGTCGAGCGAATTGAACGCCCGCTCGATTGAGACCTGCCAGTCGTTCTTTCCCGTTTTCCAGGAATATTCACCGCGACCGATCGATTCACCGATGCGGGTGTTGCGATCGAACCGGACGCCTTGCGCCGGCGCTCCGCTGTCGAACGTATCGACCCGCGTATTGACCAGCGGTTCATGGTCGAAGTGGCGAACGCCGATGACCTTCAGCCGGCCCGGCCCGAACGCGAACTCATAGTCCGCATTGGCGTCGAACACATATCCGGTGTTGGTCGTCCTGATATCCCGGGCACTCGTCTCACCGCTGACTGAAACTCGCCGGTCGAGCTGTCGCCCTGGACCCCAATAGGGGCCGTAACCCAAGGTGAGGTTTCCGATCGAAGTGCCGGGTCCGTCCAAGCCGAACTTCGCCTGGAAGACCGGTTGCTCGAACTGGGAGAAATACGCTTCGTCCCGAGTCTCGGTAAGCACGCCGTTCCCGTCGTAGATCAGGACCGGGCCGCCAAAACCTCCGCGTCCGGGATTATACTTCGCCGACAGCGTGTAATCGACCGGTCCCGACTTGCCCGAATAGCTGACCGACCCCGCCAAGAGGGCAGGCTTCGTGTAATGGGCCCGGAAGGAAGGGGCATATTCGAAATTGCCCGAAGGCTTGGCAGCGCTGCTCAAGACCACGTTCGCGACTTGGCCCGACAGTCCCGCAATGCCCAGGGCGGATGCGTCGACAATCTCGATCCGTTCGACACTGTTCACCGACACATTCTGCAACTGATCGATTGCGCCGCCGGACTTGTTGGCGACGCGCTGGCCGTTGATCAGTACGTTTTCGGAAGCCTGGCCGAGGCCGCGGTCCTGGCTTGCAGAGCGGATCGTGAAGCCCGGCACCTGTTGCAACAGGTCGTAAGCTGTCTTCGGCGCGTACCGCGCAAAGTCACCAACAACGTAGACCCGCTTGCCGAGCACGGGCGTCGCCGCCGGTCCCGGAACGACGGCCGGGTCGCTCGGCGTCTCGGACGCCTGTGCGTGGCCAGTTGCCGGTGCGAAAGCGATCGCGCTCGCAAGCAGGCTGGCCCGATAGATACGCATCATAACATCCCCCCTGAAACTCTAATCTGGACTGGCGCAGGCCTTCTATCGACGCCGAGGATGGTGCCGCTTCGACGCCGCTGGTTTGAAATTAAATGAGCTTGCCGAGGCCAGGGCGGCAGAACCGACTGATCCGGTGTGACGCCTGGCTTTTAAGTAGACGACAGAAGCCTTTGGCGATCAGCCGCCGTCGTCGTCAGGCGCGTCGTTGTGGCCGACCCCGACCGCGCGAAGTTCGACCAGCTTGTCGACCGAGAGGCCGGAGTATCCTGCAGCGCGCAGCTTGCGGATGTATGCCGCGGTCACTCCGACAGCTCGCATCTCGGTCAGTTCATCAAGGCTGAGGTTCGCATATCCGGCCTTTGCGATTTCCCGCACGTATTGGCCTGTCAGGCCTGCGCCGCGAGCATCCGTTATCGAATCTGCGTTGAGGTTTTTGAAGCCCGCCGCAGCAAGGTCCCGGATGTAGTTGGAATTAACCCCGAGCGCTTTCAAATCGATCAGCTCGTCGTCGCTAACGTTGCGAAGCTGCGGGGCAGCAGCACGAATGGACGCCGCGTAAGCGGGCGTGACACCAGCGACAGCCATGTCGACCATCCGATCCGCCCGGTCGCGAGGCGAGCGTGGCAACGGCTGGGCCGCCGCCATCAGCCCTGGCACGCGCCTGACGTCGTCAAAAGTGACCATGGCGCCACCTGGTGCGCGCAGGACCGTCCGCCGCCGGCCGTTGCGATCGGTCGCTTCGATGGTGACCGTGGCGCCGTCGGGGTTGCGAAGGACCGTCCGTCCGTCACGCGTTGTGACGCTCGCACCGCCTGGCGCGCGGGCCACAAAGCCTTCCGGAACGCTGGCGACCGACGCCACACCTGCTGCAGCTGCTGCCTCGGCTGCGGCCGCGGCGGTTTCGGCGATCGCCGCCGTCTGGGCGATTGCCGCCGCCTGGCCGCCAGTTCCACTTGATGTATCGAGCGTTTCGGCGCTGCCGTAATAACGGTCCGATTGCGACTGACGGGGCGCTTCCGCGACGGCCACCGTTGGAGCGACCAGGTTGAGCGCCGCCACCGGCACCGACATTCCCGCGGCGAAGAAGCCGGCTGCGGAGGTCCAGCGCCATCCACCGGGCGCCCGCTTGGCGGCGACGTCGAGGACGCGCTTGATCCGGCGCGAGAGGGAGTTGCGGCCCGGAGCCACGCCATGGGCCCCGATTAGCAAGCCGCGACATTCGTGACGGGCGACGCCCACCAGCAGCTTGGCATAGTCGGTGTCTTCAATGTCGGCGGCGAGGACGGCGTCGTCGGCGGCTTCCTCGCGTAGCTGGTGGGCTTCGCGGGCGAGTAGCCAGACCAGCGGATTGAACCAGAAGAGCGCGACCGCAAGGCGCGAAATCATCAACTTGGCCCAGTCCAGCCTC
The DNA here is from genome assembly GCF_011302055.1 of Sphingomonas sinipercae. Classification (NCBI taxonomy): domain Bacteria; kingdom Pseudomonadati; phylum Pseudomonadota; class Alphaproteobacteria; order Sphingomonadales; family Sphingomonadaceae; genus Sphingomonas; species Sphingomonas sinipercae. The sequence goes on along the minus strand of NZ_CP049871.1, from coordinate 1,277,310 downwards.
GCCACGTGGGCGAGCTCGTGCGTGATGATCGCTTCCGCCTCGTCCCGCGAATTGGCGGCGTCGCGATTGAGCAGGATCACCGGACGGACCACGCCCCAGCTGATCGGCGAAGGAAGCTCATCGCTCGTCAGCAAGGCCGTCCCGTGCTTAAACCCCATGCGCTGCTGCGCCCGCGCCAAGGCGGTCAGCCAATGCGGCTCAACGAGCACGGTCGCGCGGGCCTTGAGCACGAACAGCCGGCCAAGCGCGATCGCGGTCAGCAACATCAGCAAGCCCGCGGGCAGGACATAGCCCCAGAAGGGCCAATCGACCTGGGACAGTGTCGAAGGGGCCGCAGCGGCTGCTTCAGGCGCCGCGAGGCTGGTGGAAACTTCGTCAGCGATTGCCACTTCGATCGGCGCCGAAGCGGGTAGCGGTTGCGGCTCGCCTACCAGGAAGCTGGGGCCGGCGACGTCGTAGGAGGGCAGGGCCCAAGCCGCTAACGGCAGGACGAGGAGGGCGGCCAGCGCCAAGTGGGCGATCCAGCTCCGGTCCGCGGCCGAACGGTCGCGCATCAGTCGAAGCAGAAGCAGCGCAGCGCCGGCAACCAGGAAAGATTTGGCGGCCAGGAGGACGACGGTGTCCATTACTTCGTTCCCTTGTCCGCGCGCGCCTTGGCGATCATCTGCTCGAGCTCGTCGAGCTGATCGGTATCGAGGCGGTCGGACATGCCCAGCAAAGCCGTCGCGGCACCCGCCGGGGAACCGTTGAAAAAGACGCGGACGACTTCGCTCAACGCAGACTTGCGCGCCGCGGTCTCGGAAACCGCGGGGCTATAGAGATAGCCGCGCTCCGAATCGGCGCGCTTGACGAAGCCCTTGTCCTCGAGCCGCTTGAGCATCGCGCGCACCGCGGAACCGCTGAGCTGCACGGGCAGCGCTTCGCAGACATCCGACGCGGTCATTTCGCCACGTTGGAAGAGCAGGTCGACAATTTGCCGTTCGCGGGGAGGTATCTTGTTGAGCACGAATCACCTTTAGAAGCGCTACATATGTAGCAATGCTACAATTGTAGTAGCCTTGCAAGCCCGAAATGCGCGGCTTGGAAAGGTCATGGAAAGTGCCAAATTTTGCTGATTATGCAAGCGCTTCCGAGAAATCCGCCAGGCGCCTGGCGGATGGGGTGGGATTCGAACCCACGGTACGGTTCCCCGCACGGCGGTTTTCAAGACCGCTGCCTTAAACCACTCGGCCACCCATCCGCGGTTAAGCTGGCGATGCTATCGTTTGGAATGCGCATCGGTGCAAGGGAACAGCAATCCGGCCGGGCGGTTGATTACGTGCCGGGCAGGGAGAGTGTGTTTGCGTTGGGAAATAGGCTGGACGATCGCGGCACTGGCGCCCCTCGCGCTGGGACCGGCGCAGGCGCAAGGCGCGGCTCAACGCGCGTCGGCCATTCCGGCAGCGGCAGCGGTCGCGACCCAGGCGCAACCGGTGGTCGTTCACCAGAACGCGCTTCCGCCGGTTGCGCAGCCAGCGCCGGCCGGCGGGGCCTTCCAGCAATATAAGCTACGTCTGACCGCTCTTGCCCGGGCGGCGCGGATCCGGGAGCAGACCATTCAGTCGGTGATTCCGGGCCTTGAACTCAGCAACCGGGTGATCGAGCTCGACCGCGCGCAGCGGCCGCGATCGACGGCGGGCACCAGCTATGTTCCGCCAATGGCGCCCTACATTCGCGACCACGTGACCTCGTCGCTGATCACCCGGGGGCAGGCGCGCTACGCCGCCCATTGGCCTAACCTGTCGCGCATTCAGCTTCGCTTCGGCGTCGATCCGGCGGTGATCATGGCGATCTACGGCAAGGAAACGAGTTACGGTTCGGTTACCGGAAACTTCGACTTGCTGCCGGCCTTGGCAACGCTTGCCTATGAAGGGCGAAGGCGCGCCTTTTTCGAGGAAGAGTTCATCGCCGCGCTCCGGCTCCTGGACCAGGGCGTGGGGCGCTGGACGCTGAAGGGCAGTTACGCCGGCGCAACCGGATATCCGCAGTTCATGCCGTCCGTCGCGCTGCGCCTTCGCGCCGACGGCGATGGAGACGGCTATGCCGATATCTGGCGCAACGAGGACGACGCCTTCGCGTCGATCGCCAACTACCTGCGCAGTGCCGGCTGGAAACCGAATGTCCCGTGGGGAATTCCGGTGCGGGTCGCGCCGACGCTGAACCGCACCGCTATCCAGTCGCATCTCAATGCACCGCGTTGCGCCGCCGTCTTTCGCCGGCACAGCCGCTGGCTAACCGTCGCCGAATGGCGCGCGCTTGGCGTCACGCCGGTCTATCGGACGCTTCCGGACACGGAACTGGCGACCCTGATGGAGCCGGACGGCCCCGGCGCCGGCGGCTATCTGCTGACCACCAACTATCGCGCCATCCTCGATTACAATTGCTCGAACTTCTATGCGATGTCGGTGGGACTGCTGGCCGATCGCATTGCCCGGCGCTGATTAATCCGCGCAGCCCTCTCGCCGTGCCGCGATCCGGGCGGTAGGAAAGGCGTTCAAGCCAACGATCAGGGATTCACGGTCAGTCCGATGAAGCGCGCATTCTTCCTTATCACCGCCGCAGCAATGCTTTCCGCTCCAGCGCCGGCCAGGGCGCCGCAATTCGAGACGACGGCGCGCAACGCCTTCCTCATCGACCTGAGCTCCGGTGCTGTCCTTTACGCCAAGAACGCCGACCAGCGGATGCCGCCGGCCTCGATGGCGAAGATGATGACGACCGAAGTCGCCTTCGAACTGATCGACCAGGGGAAGCTACCGCTCGACAAGATGTGCACCGTTCGCCCGGAGACATGGCAGAAATGGCATGGTCCGGCGGCGGGCTCTACAATGTTCCTTTCCGCCAATGAGCAGGTCAGCGTCGAAAACCTGCTGCACGGGATCGTCACGCTGTCTGGCAACGATGCCTCGGTGGTGCTGGCCGAGTGCATTGCCGGCACCGAAGAAGCCTTTGCCGAGCAGATGAATGCGCTGGCCGGGACGCTTGGGCTGACGAACAGCCACTTTGGCAACAGCAACGGCTGGCCTGACGAGGGGCGCACCTATGTGACCGCCCGCGACCTCGGCACGCTCGCCCGCGCAACGATCGAGCGGCATCCCAAGCTCTACAAGCAGTTCTACGGCCAGTTGAGCTTCACCTGGGGCAAGACTCTGGGTTCAGGCACCGCCATCACTCAGGGCAATCGCAATCCGATCCTAGGCAAGGTTCCGGGCGCCGATGGGCTGAAGACGGGCCATACGGAAGAGGCCGGCTATGGCTTCACCGGGTCGGCCGAACAGAATGGTCGCCGGTTGATCGAAGTCGTGGCGGGGCTGCCGAGCTGGAACGACCGGGTCAGCGAGTCGACGCGGCTGATCAGCTGGGGCTTCAATGCCTGGCAGGCCAAGCCGCTGTTCAAGGCCGGGACCGAGATCGCGAAGGCGCAGGTGCAAATGGGTAGTGAGAGCGAAGTATCGCTGGTCGCCCCGCGCGACCTGGCCGTCACGATCCCCGCAGGCTTGTCGGTCAATGGCGGCAAGATGCAGGTCAAGGTCCGTTACAACGGCCCGATCAAGGCACCGATCGCCAAGGGCCAGCATATCGCCGACCTGGTCGTGCTGACCGGTGACACGGCGCCGCAGACGGTGCCGCTGGTCGCCGGCGAGGCTGTCGGCGAAGCCGGATTCTTCGGCCGCGCCTGGCACGGGTTCAAGAGCCTGTTTGGAATGGCCTGACCGAACGTGAACGCGCGCGGGCGCTTCATCAGCCTCGAAGGCGGGGAAGGCGTCGGTAAGTCGACCCAGCTTCGGGCGTTGGCCGCGGCCTTACAGGAGCTCGGCCTCACCGTCGTCACCACGCGCGAACCCGGCGGCAGCGAGGGGGCCGAGGCGATCCGGCGATTGCTGCTAGAGGGTGACGACAGCCGCTGGTCGGCTGAGGCCGAGGCATTGCTGTTCGCGGCGGCACGCTCCGACCATGTGGGCAAAACGATCCGCCCGGCGCTCGATCGCGGCCAATGGGTGCTGAGCGATCGCTTCGTCGATTCCTCGTTGGCCTATCAGGGCGGGGCCCTTGAGCTTGGCATCGATCGGGTGCGGCAGTTGCACGCTTTCGGCAGTGGCGGTTTCCTGCCCGACCGCACGTTGATCCTGCTTATGGACGGCGGGCGCGATCGCGCACTTGCCCGGGACACGGGCGAAAGCGATCGCATTGGCGGCCGTTCGACCGACTTCCACGACTCCGTCGAGCGGGCCTTCCGGACGATTGCTGCGGAGGAACCCGAACGGGTCCGCCTCGTCGATGCCTCGGGTTCCCCGGAAGCCGTCACCGGTCGCTTGCTCGACCAGTTGGCGGACTTGCTGCCGTGATTTTCGGACAAGACAAGGCGATCGAGCAGTTCCGCCGCGCTTGGGATAGCCGCGAGCTTCACCATGCGTGGCTGCTCGGCGGACCTCGCGGCATCGGCAAGGCGCACTTCGCTCGCCTGGCCGCGCGGCGAGTGCTCGCGGAAGCTGCGGGACCGTCTTTCGAAGCCGCCGCGCTGGACGCACCGTCGGATCACCCGATCGTCAAGCTGCTGGAAGCCGGTAGCCACCCCGACATGCGCTGGATCGAGCGGCTGCCCAAGGAGCGCGGCGAGGGCCTGGCACGAAGCATCACCGTCAAGCAAGTCCGCGAGCTCGGCGAGTTCCTCAACCTGACACCCGCGCTCTCCCCCTGGCGGGCGATCGTGATCGACAGCGTCGACGATCTTGAGCGCGAAGGTGCCAATGCGCTCCTGAAAATGCTCGAGGAGCCGCCGGCCAACACCATCTTCTTCCTGGTCAGCCATGCCCCGGGGCGACTGCTGCCGACGATCCGGTCACGGTGCCGGCGGCTGGACTTCAGCAAGCTGGATGATGCTGCCATGACGTCAGTACTCGACGCCCAAGCCCCTGAAATCGCTGCGGCGGACCGCCAGCGGCTGATTGACCTTGCGGGCGGTTCCGCTGGCCGCGCGCTGGGCATGGCCGCACTTGATCTAGCGCCGCTGGAGCAAAAGGTGGTCGCCATCCTGAAAACCGGCGATGCCACGAACCAGCAGCGCGTCCAGCTGGCCGAAGAACTCGGCCGGAAAGGCGCGGGCGATCGTTACGCCGCGTTCCTGGAGCTCGTGCCGACAGTGCTAGTGCAACAGAGCCGGCGCTTACCCCCAGAGCGGCGCGGGCCTGCGATCGCCGCCTACGAACGGGTTCGGGAACTTGCTGCGCTCGCGCCGCGCCTTTCGCTCGATCCCGCCGCTACGGTGTTCCAGCTTGGCGGTATCCTTGCCTCGGTTGCACCGAAGCAGCTTCCTTGAAGCGTTGAAGCCGCGCGGGTAGGGCGCAGCCGTGGCCGACCCATATTATATCACTACCGCGATCAGCTATCCCAACGGGCCGCCGCACATCGGCCATGCCTATGAGGCTATTGCCGCCGATGTCATCGCCCGCTTCCAGCGCGCCCGCGGCCGCGACGTGCGATTCCAGACCGGCACCGACGAACATGGCCTGAAAATGGCCCAGGCAGCCCGTGCCCAGGATGTGCCGCCAGCCGAGTTTGCCGGCAAAATGTCGTTACTTTTCCAGGAGATGTGCGATCGTCTTGAGGTTTCATACGATCGTTTCATTCGCACGTCCGAACCGGATCACCACCGCGCGAGCCAGGCGATCTGGACCGCGATGGCCGAACGCGGCGACCTGTACCTCGACCGTTACGAAGGCTGGTACTCCGTCCGCGACGAGGCATTCTACGAAGAAAGCGAGTTGGTGGCGGGCGAGGGCGGTGCGAAGCTGTCCCCGCAGGGCACGCCGGTCGAATGGACGGCGGAGGAAAGCTGGTTTTTCCGCCTGTCGGCCTACCAGCAGAAACTGCTCGACCATTATCAGGCGCATCCCGACTTCATCCGCCCCGAAAGCCGTCGCAACGAAGTCGTGCGCTTCGTCGAAGGCGGCTTGAAGGATCTTTCGGTCTCGCGAACCAGCTTCGACTGGGGCGTGCCGGTGCCGGGCAGCGACGACCATGTGATGTATGTCTGGCTCGACGCGCTGACCAACTACATCACCGGAGTCGGCTATCCGGATGATACTGCAGCCTGGCGCCGCTATTGGCCGGCCGATGTTCACCTCATCGGCAAGGACGTCGTCCGCTTCCACGCCGTCTATTGGCCGGCGTTCCTGATGTCGGCGGGAATCGCGTTGCCGAAGCAGGTTTACGGGCACGGTTTCCTGCTCAGCCGAGGCGAAAAGATGTCGAAAAGCGTCGGCAACGTTGTCGACCCGATCGCGCTGGTCGATGCGTTCGGGGTCGATCCGCTGCGCTATTTCCTGATGCGGGAAGTAACCTTCGGCCAGGACGGGAGCTATTCGGCCGAAGCGATCGTCAACCGCGTCAATGCCGAGCTTGCAAACAGCTTCGGCAATCTCGCGCAGCGCACTTTATCCATGGTTTACAAAAATCTCGACGGCGTTCTTCCGCAACAAGGTGAGCGAGCGGAAGACCGCGAGTTGCTGGGCAAGGTCGACCAGGCAGTCGCCGACCTGGCAGGGCGCTTCGAGGACATGGCGTTCTCTGTCGGGCTTGAAGCGTGGATGAGCGCCGTCTTCGCCTGCAACGCCTATGTCGATGCCACCGCGCCTTGGGCCCTTCGCAAGACGGATCCGAAACGCATGGCGGAGGTGCTTGGGACGCTGGTCGCAGCAGTCCGCAAGCTGGCACAGGCGGTTCTGCCCGTCGTCCCCGCCGCCGCGCAGAAGTTGATCGACATCATTGACGCCGGGGCCGATGCGCCGATCGCCCAGCCGGTGCCGATCTTTCCTCGCCTCGAGCTGATGGAGGAGGGGGCTTGAGGCTCGTCGACAGCCATTGCCACCTCATTTACGAGGGCCTTGCCGAGCGCCAGGACGAAGTTCTGGACAATGCCCGTGCCCGCGGCGTCACCGCCTTCCTCAACATCTCGACCAGGCAGCGCGAATGGAGTGACGTCATTGCCGTTGCCGAACGCAATGCGGACGTCTGGGCCAGCGTCGGCGTTCACCCCCACGAAGCGGATGCGCACCCCGATTTAGGAGCTGCGGCGCTGGTCGAGGCCGCGCAGCATCCGCGCGTGATCGCGATCGGCGAATGCGGCCTCGACTATTTCTACGACAAGTCCGACCGCGCCGCCCAGCGCGACCGGTTCCAGGCCCACATCGAGGCGGCGCGAGCAACCGGACTGCCGCTCGTCGTGCACACGCGCGATGCCGAAGACGACACCGCGACCATGCTGGAAGCCGCGGTCGCCGAGGGCGGGGTACGCGGCGTGCTTCACTGCTTCACAGGCTCGGCCGACTTGGCGCGCAAGGCGTTGGACCTCGGCTTCTTCATCTCCCTGTCCGGCATCGTCACGTTCAAGAATGCGCGGGATCTGCAGGATACCGCCAAGCAAATCCCGCTCGACCGACTGTTGGTCGAAACTGACGCGCCGTTCCTTGCACCGGTACCGAACCGCGGGAAAACCTGCGAGCCAGCGTTCGTCGTGGATACGGCCGCATTCGTGGCAGGCTTGCGGGAAGAGGGCCCTGAAATGCTCGCCGACGCCACGAGCGCCAATTTCTACCGCCTGTTCAACCGGGCGGCACCGGTGAGCGCTTGAAGCTTCGCATCCTGGGCTGCGGCACTTCGGCCGGCGTGCCCCGGATTGGTCCCGATTGGGGCCAGTGCGACCCGCAAGAGCCGCGCAACCGTCGCACCCGCTGCTCGGTGGTCGTTGAGAGCGGCCGTAAGCGCTTGCTGGTGGACTGCGGTCCCGACTTGCGCCAGCAACTGCTGGCGGCGGAAATCGGCACTTTGGACGCCGTCGTCGTCACCCACGACCATGCCGACCATTGCCACGGCATCGATGAACTTCGGACCGTCGCCCAGCACGCCGGTGGCGCGATCCCGCTCTATGCGCGCCCGGATGTGGTGGGGAAACTCGGGCAACGTTTCGGTTATGCCTTCAATGCTTCGTCGTTTTACATTCCGGTCGTAGAAGGACGCGATGTTGCGGAATTCACGCGGTTCGGTTCCGTCGACGTGGCCGTCGTCGACCAGCCTCACGGCGAAATCACCTCGCTTGGCCTGCGCTTCGAGGAAGGCGGCCACCGGGCGGTTTATGCCATCGATTTCCACGAGATGACGCCCGACATGGCAACGCAGTACGAAGCTGCAGACGTCATGATTTGCGATTGCCTGCAACGGCGGCCGCATCCGACGCACGCGCACCTGGACGCGGTGCTCGGCTGGGCCCGCGAGCTGCGGATCGGTGCGCTCTACTTGAGCCATATGAACAACAGCATGGACTATCGGACTCTGGTCGCGGAGCTTCCGGACTGGGCAGCGCCGGCATTCGACGGACTGGAGATCGCGCTGTGAACGGCGACAAGGCGGCCTATCTGGTCTTTTGTATCGTCGCCGCCGTTTTCGTGGGCAGCTCGCTCATCGGCCGCGGACTTAAGCCAAGCGCGACGGTAAAGATGATCCTTGCCTGGGTGGCGATCTTCATTCTGGTAATTTGGCTGTTCCTGATGGTGGGAAAGCCCTGATGGCTGCATCACTTTACATAATGCATATTATCAGACTTGCGAATATCGGTGTCCTAGCCGGAGCTTGGGGGCCCTCATGAGCCTCGAGCGGCTCGTTTCCATCATGCGACGGTTGCGCGATCCGCAGCGCGGATGCGAATGGGATTTGCAGCAGAGCTTTGCGACCATCGCGCCCTACACGATCGAGGAAGCCTACGAAGTCGCGGACGCCATCCAGCGCGGCGACATGGACGCGCTCGTCGAAGAGCTAGGCGACCTGCAGCTGCAGGTCGTGTTTCACGCCCAAATGGCCGAAGAAGCTGGGCTTTTCACGCTGGATGACGTCATGCGGCGCATCGGCGACAAGCTGGAGCGCCGCCACCCGCACGTGTTCGGCGGTGCGGCAGAAAGCCCTGGCTGGGACGCGATCAAGGCCGCCGAACGTGTCGGCGGCGGCGACGACAGCGCCTTGGCTGGCATCGCGCTGGCGTTGCCGGCCCTGGATCGCGCGGCAAAGCTGCAGCGGCGGGCAGCGCGGACCGGCTTCGACTGGCCCGACGAGTCCGGCCCGCGCGCAAAGATCGATGAAGAGTTGGCTGAACTCGATGCCGAGACGCACCGGGATCGGCGCGAGGAGGAATTGGGCGACCTGCTGTTCGCGGTCGTGAACCTCGCACGGCATCTCAACATTGACCCTGAAGACGCTCTACGGAAAGCGACCAACAAGTTCGAACGCCGCTTCCGTGCGATCGAGACGGCGCCCGGGTTCGAAGCGATGGATCTGGAATCGATGGAACGGCTTTGGACCGAAGCAAAGGCAGCTCAGACCGACTGATCCACGAGCGATTGGAAGCGCGCCCAATTCTCCGGCGACAGCCGGACCTCGATCTCGACCTCGCCGTCGTGCATCCGCTGCCCGACGACCTCCCCGCGGGCGTGTAGCCAGGCAATCCTGCCGCCGTCGCTGATCGGGATGCGGATCGAATGCATGGCGGATCCACTCCGCAAGCGCTCGGCAATGAAGGCCTTTAAGGCATCGATCCCCTCGCCGCTGATCGCTGAAATCGGCAAGACGTCCGCGCGGCGGGAAGCTTCGTTAAGCAATGCCTGGCGGTCGTCGCCCTCGATCAGGTCGATCTTGTTCCATGCTTCGACCAGCGGTGGGGCCCCCTCCTCTTCGCGGCCAACGCCCAATTGTTCGAGCACAGCTTCGACGTCGGCCCGCTGGGCTTCACTGTCCGGGTGGGAGATGTCGCGCACGTGGATGAGCAGATCGGCCGACGCGACCTCTTCCAGGGTTGCCCGAAAGGCCGCGACCAACTGCGTCGGCAGGTCCGAGACGAAACCGACGGTGTCGGAGAGGATCGCCTTGTCGAACCCCGGAAGGCGGATTTCGCGCATCGTTGGGTCGAGCGTTGCGAAAAGCATGTCTTCGGCCACCACCGCTTCGCCGGTCAGCCGGTTGAACAGCGTCGATTTGCCAGCGTTGGTGTAGCCGACCAGCGCGACGACCGGCCACGGCGCCCGCTGCCTTCGGTCGCGGTGCAAGGTCCGGGTGCGCTTCACTTGCTCCAGTTCGCGCCGGATCCGCGCCATCCGGTCGCGGATCATTCGCCGGTCCGCCTCGATCTGCGTTTCGCCCGGGCCACCCAGGAAGCCGAACCCGCCGCGCTGGCGTTCAAGGTGGGTCCAGCTACGAACCAGTCGGCCGGCCTGGTAATCGAGGTGGGCAAGCTCGACCTGCAGCCGGCCTTCAGCGGTTGCCGCACGTTCGCCGAAGATTTCCAGGATCAGACCCGTACGATCGATAACCTTGGTTTTCAGGCCTTCTTCCAACGACTTCTGTTGCACTGGCGTCAGCGCGGCATCGATCACGGCCAACCCGGCGCCATGCTCTTCGGCCAGTTGTGCGATCTCGGCAACCTGGCCGCTTCCGAGCAATGTCGCCGGTCGCACTTGGCGAAGGCGGTAGGTTCTGCGGGCGACAACCTCGACTCCGATCGCCTCGGCAAGGCCCGCAGCCTCGTCCAGTCGGGCTTCGCTCGAACGCCCGTTGGTCTGGCCGTGGCGCTCGACCCCGATGACCAGTGCCCGCTCGCCCCGAGTGACGTCGTTGACGTCAGTGTCGTCGATGGTCACCGTTCTTCCTCCGTTGGGGCCACCACATCCGGCTCGCCGCTCAGGTGGAGCGGTGCAGCGGGCTGCAACGTCGAAATAGCGTGCTTGTAGACGAGCTGGGCCTGCGTTCCGCGCTCGAGCAGCAAGGAAAACTGGTCGTGGGCCGTCACACCGCCCTGCAGCATGACGCCATTCATCAGGAAGATCGTCATTGCCGAATGCTCACGCGCCGCGGCTGACAGGAACGTATCCTGCAGCGTTGGCCGGGCGTTCGCCCCCTCCCCCGTCAGGCCTACGATTTCGAAGTCGCCGACTGGAACGATGGTAGAAACGGCGTGCTTGTAGACCAGCTGCGAATTCCCATCGCGGCGAAGCAGCAGCGAAAAGGTATCGAACCAAGTGATGACGCCCTGAAGCTTGACGCCCTTGACCAGGAAAATGGTCAGCGGCGTTTTCGATCGGCGAACCTGGTTGAGGAAATGATCCTGAACGCTGAGCGGCTTGTCGGCCATTGCGGCGGTTGTTCTTTCTATTCCTCGTCCCGCTTGTCGCCGATACCGAGCGCCTTGAGCTTCCGGTGGAGCGCGGAACGTTCCATGCCGATGAACGAGGCGGTCCGGGAGATGTTGCCGGAGAAGCGTCGAATCTGAATTTTGAGATACTCGCGTTCGAACGACTCCCGCGCTTCCCGCAAGGGACTGCCCATGATCAGCATCGCCTGGTTCGACATCCCGGCCTGCCCCTGGCTCTCAAGGATTTCGGGCGGAAGCATGTCCACCTCGATCGTCTCCACCCGCTCGCACGGCGCCAGGATGACGGTCCGCTCGATGATGTTGCGCAGCTGCCGGACGTTACCCGGCCAGTCGTGCGCCTGGAGCGCGGCCATCGCTTCCTCGCTGAAGCTGGGCGCCGGAATGCGCCGCTCGGCAGCGAAGCGGGCGAGGAACTGGTTGGCCAGTTCGGGAATGTCTTCGCGCCGGTCGCGCAGCGGCGGCAACTTCACCGGCACGACATTGAGCCGGTAGTAGAGATCCTCGCGAAACCGGCTAGCGTCGATTTCCTGCTGTAGGTCCCTGGAGGTGGCCGAAAGCACGCGCACGTCCACCTTGACCGGACGCTGGCCGCCCACTCGATGATAGCTCTGGTCGGTCAGCACGCGCAGGATCTTGCCCTGCGTGGTCAGTGGCATGTCGGCGATTTCGTCGAGGAACAGGGTACCGCCGTGCGCTTGTTCCAATAGGCCCGGGCGGTTGACGTCGTCCTGTTCGATGCCGAACAGTTCTTCTTCCACTCGCTCGGGCGTCATCATCGCCGCCGAGACGACGATGAACGGGCCCTCTGCCCTCGTGCTCCACTGGTGGATGGTCCGCGCGGCCACTTCCTTGCCGACCCCCGCTGGCCCCGTGATGAGGACCCGGCTGCCGGTCGGGGCGACCCGCTTAAGCGTTGCCCGGACCGAGTTGATCGTCACCGAATTGCCGCCGAGCGCCTGCTCGTGACTGACCTGTTCGCGAAGGCTCGCATTCTCTCGGCGCAGGCGGTCGGTCTCGGTGGCTCTGGCAACGAGGTGCAGCAGCCGTTCTGCCTCAAACGGCTTCTCGATGAAGTCGACGGCGCCCTCGCGGATGGCGGCGACGGCGGTGTCCAGGTTGCCATGGCCGGAGATCATCAAAACGGGGAGGCTCGGGTCCTGCCGCTTCAATTCTTCAAGCAACTGCAACCCATCAAGACGGGATCCCTGCAGCCACACGTCGAGCAGCACCAGCGACGGCCGCCGGTCGCGCACGGCCTCCAGCGCACCGGTGCTGTCCGCCGCGGTCCGGACGCTATACCCTTCGTCCTCCAGAACCCCGCTGACGAGCTCGCGGATATCTGCCTCATCGTCGACGACGAGCACTTCGAGCGCCATTCAGAAACCTTCCTCAAACATCTGTATTTCCGTCGTTCTTCGCGTCCGGCGTGAAATCCGCGGCTTGGTCGTGCTCGCGCGCGGCCAGCCTTGCACAATCGAATGCAATGCGAACACGGGTGCCGCCGCCCGGCTGGTCAAGGAAAGCGATCTCGCCGCAATGCTCCTCGACGATCTTCTTGACGATGGCGAGGCCAAGTCCGGTGCCGCGAACGCGGGTTGTGATGTACGGCTCCGTCAGCCGCTCCCGATCCTCGGGCAGGCCGATGCCCGTATCGATGACGTCGATCACCAGCTGCTCATCTTCATTGCTCAGCCGCAGGTCGATGCGATCGCCGCTAAGGTGATGCTCGCCGCGCGAACGCCTGGTTTCAATAGCTTCGACGGCGTTCTTGACGATGTTGGTCAGCGCCTGGCCGAGCTGGCGGCGATCGCAAACCATCGGCAAATTCCCTACGGCCGGGGTCAGGGCGAAGGTGATCCCCGGATGCGCGACTTCGTGAAGGAAGAGCGCCTGCCGGGCGATTTCGTGCAGGTTCTCCTGGCGGAACACCGGTTTTGGCATCCGCGCGAAGTTGGAGAACTCATCGACCATCCGGCGCAGGTCGCCGACCTGCCGGACGATGGTGCCAGTCAACCGCTCGAACGTTTCCTTGTCCGACGAAACCTCCGGCAGGAACCGGCGCTGCAGCCGCTCCGCCGCCAGTTGGATCGGTGTCAGCGGATTCTTGATCTCATGCGCGATGCGCTGCGCGATGTCGGCCCAGGCAGCGCTGCGCTGGTCGGAAAGCTGGTCGGTGATGTCGTCAAAGGTCAGCACGGCGCCGTCCTGATAGCGCACCCGCTTGACCGCCAGCGTTCGCTGTCCGTCCTCGGCGGTCACCGTGACGTTCGCCTCTCGCTCCTCGCCAAGCATGAATTCGGCCAGTTCGCTCGAAAGGCGGGCAAGTTGGGCGCCGTCGATCGTGTCCTCGCCCGATCGAAGCAATTCTTCCGCCGAACGGTTGCTTAGCAGGACCCGATTTGCCGCGTCGAGGGCAAGTACGCCGGCGGTGACGCTCGACAGCACCGCCTCGATAAATGCCCGGCGCGTTTCGAGCTGCGCATTGGCGCTCTTCAGCGCGCCGGTTTGCTCCTCCAGGCGATCGGTCATCTGGTTGAAGGCAGCTGCCAGGGTCTGAATCTCGTCCTCCGTCTGGTTGACTGGAACGCGGGTCGAGAAATCGCCTTGCTCGATACGGCCTGCCGCCGCGGCCAATTGCCCAACGGGGCGAACCAGCCGGTCCGCCAGGCGCAGTGCCGCCAGAATGGCGAGGCCGACGATGATCAGCGAACCGAGCAGCAGCGCCGCGTTGAATCGCAGCTGGTTCGTCCGGGACCGGGCAAGCAGCGCGCGATAATCGTTCAGCACCTGATTGCCGCGATCGATCTGCTTCTGGAACTCCGGATCGAAGACCCGGGCCGCATAAATGTAGGTGTCCGGACCATAATCCAACTTGGCCAGAGCGCCGATCCGGTCCGACGAACTGATCGACACACTGTCCCGCTTCTTGAGCTGGGCGATGCGTTCCGGCGTTATCACCGTGTCGAGCGGGCGGTCGTAGGGATTGACCAGAACCAGGGTGCGGATTTGCCGGTCGGCGCCGTACGTGAAAATGATGCCTTCGGAGAGCTCGCGCTGATAAAGCTGGACGCCTCCAAATGCGGTGATGAACCGCGGATCATCGATGGCCATCTGCTTGAGATAGTCCGCAAGGTCCGCGCTCATCGTCACCGTGTTGTCGGCAACGCGCCTTTCCTCCGCGGCGTAGGCGGCCTTCGGGATCTCGACGGTATTCTCGATCATGTTGCGGGCACGGTCGGAGAACCAGAACTCCATGCCGCTCTGGAAGAGCAGCGACGCGAAGATGGCGACGAGGACGGTCGGCACTGCTGCAATGACGGAGAACAAGGCAACGAGCCGGTTGTGCAGCTTGCCCGTTCCGAGCCCTCCCCTCGCGGCGTGGGCCATTGCGAAACGCCGCGACAACAGGACCATCAGCACGATCGCGGGGATCAGGTTGGCAATCAGCAGCGCCGCGATCAGCGCCGGCGAGAGCAGCGACCCTGGCGTTGCCGGCCTCTCAAGCAGCCAGATGCTGAAACCGAGGGTGAAAATGAGCGTCGCAGCCGCGGCCCAGGCGGCATAATCGTAAAAGCGGCCGCTCTCTCGCTGGCGAGCGAGCCAGCTGCCGCCGTCGATCAATCCCAGGTCCGACTCAACGGAGGGCGCATCCATCGCTCGCGCCCTAGCATGCGCCGTTGCAAAAACAACACACTATTACCGCTATGCGACGCCCTCAGGCAGCGGCGCGGGTCAGCCAGGGTGCGTAGAAGCCCTTGAGCATGGCGATGACGTCAGCCGGATCGTCCAACTGATTCACGCGGTTACGAAGCTCGGCCGAGCCCGGGAGCCCCTTGGTGTACCAGCCGAAGTGCTTGCGCGCGAGATTGACGCCAGTGTGGCGGCCATACAGCGACAGCATCTCGTCATATTGGCCAAGCATGGTGTCGAGCTGCTCATCCAGCGAGGGGTCGGCGCGGCTGCCGCCATCGACCAGGTCCGCGATCGCCTGGCCGAGGAGCCACGGCTTTCCGTAGGCGCCCCGCCCGATCATCACTCCATCGGCGCCCGATTGCCGCAACGCTTCCCTGGCGTCTTCGACCGAGCAGATGTCGCCGTTGACGATGACCGGAAGCGACACGGCGTCCTTGACCTTGCGCACGAACGCCCAGTCGGCGCTGCCCTTGTAGAGCTGGCAACGGGTGCGGCCGTGCACGGTGATCATCTTGATGCCGAGGTCTTGGGCGATCCTCGCGAGTTCCGGCGCATTGAGGCTCTGGTGGTCCCAGCCCATCCGCATCTTCAGGGTCACCGGCAGGCTGACCGCCTTGACGGTGGCCTCGATCAGCCGGGTCGCCAACGGCAGGTTCGCCATCAGCGCCGACCCGGCGTCGCCGTTGACGACCTTGCGCACCGGGCAGCCCATGTTGATGTCGATGATGGCGACGCCCCGCTGCTCGTTGAGCTTGGCGGCCTCGGCCATCACGTGCGGCTCGCATCCGGCGAGCTGCAGCGATACCGGTTGCTCGCTTTGATCCCACAAGGCCTTTTGCAGCGACTGGCGGGTCTCCCGGATCATCGCCTGGCTGGCGATCATCTCGCTGACCGTCAGGCCGGCGCCAAAGCGCTTCACGACCTTGCGGAACGGCAGGTCGGTGACGCCCGTCATCGGCGCCAGGATGACTGGCGCGTCGATGCGGACCGGACCGATCTCGATAGGCTTCAGCAAGGTCATGGGAAGCCGCGCCTTTACAGGAGGGCCGCGGGACGGGCAAGGCGCCAGCGATGACAACGACTGCCCTCATCGTCGCCGCCGGAAGCGGAACGCGGCTGGGCGGCGGCTTGCCGAAACAATATCGCGCGATCGCCGGGAAGCCCGTGCTGCGCTGGGCGGTCGAGGCGCTGGCCGAGCATCCGGCGATCGCCGGGGTCCGCGTCGTCGTCGGGCCGGGGCAGCACGGGCTCGCCGCAGCGGCGCTCGCTGGCCTCGACGTCGGCCCGTTCATCGAAGGCGGCGCCGAACGCGCGGATTCGGTCCAGGCCGGCCTCTCCGCCATCGATGGGGACGCGGTGCTGGTGCATGACGCCGCCCGCCCCTTCTGCCCTGCCGCAGTGATCGACCGGCTGCTTGCACCGCTCGAATTCTTCGAAGGCGCTGCACCGGTGCTTGCCGTCGGCGATACGCTTGCCCGAGCCGACGGGGAGCTCCGGGATACGGTCCCGCGGGACGGCATCGTTCGGATCCAGACTCCCCAAGCTTTCCAGTTGCCCGCGTTACGACAAGCGTATGAGGAGTGGTCAGGCGACCCACCGACCGATGAGACGACCGTGATCAGGAGCGCCGGCATGCGCGTCGCAACCGTTGAAGGCAATCCGATGCTAGACAAGCTGACGACCGCCGCCGACTGGAAGCGCGCCGAAGCCGCGATTACCGGGCGCCTGGTCCCGCGCACCGGCATGGGCTTTGACGTTCACGCCTTTGCCGGCCCCGGCCCGATCACGCTGGGTGGCATCGCCATCGACAGCGATCGTGGCCTGGCCGGGCATAGCGATGCGGACGTCGTTCTTCACGCCATCACCGACGCCTTGCTCGGCGCAGCCGCGATGGGCGACATTGGCCAGCACTTCCCCCCGTCCGATCCGCAGTGGAAGGGGGCGGCGTCCGACCGCTTCCTGGCCTTTGCGGCGGAGCAGGTCCGGGCCCGCGGCGGCGTGATCGACCACGTGGATTGCACCGTCATCTGCGAATTTCCGAAAGTAGGTCCGCATCGGGAACGGATCCGCGCCAAGGTCGCTGACATCCTTGGGATTTGTGGCGATGACGTCAGCATCAAGGCAACCACGACGGAACGGCTTGGCTTTACCGGGCGCGGCGAAGGCATTGCCGCGCAAGCCGTGGTCAACATCAGGATGGGTCGCAGCGAACAATGACTGACAGGCTCCTGCCGCAGGAATTGGTCGACAAGGCCGAAGAGGTTGTCGCCGCCAATCGCGCTGCCGGGCGGCGGATCGCGGTCGCCGAAAGCTGCACCGGCGGCCTCGTCTCGGCCGCGATTACCGAAATCCCCGGCTCATCTGATGTGTTCGAAGCCGGTTATGTGACCTATTCCAACGCGGCGAAGATCGGCGGCCTGAGAGTCAGTTCAGACGTGGTCGAAACCTTTGGCGCGGTCAGCGTCGCCACAGCCTGGGCGATGGCCCGCGGCGCGCTCGAAGCCGCCCAAGCTGACGTTGCGGTCGCGATTACCGGCATTGCCGGTCCTGGCGGCGGCACGCCGGGCAAGCCGGTCGGAACTGTCGTCTTCGCCCGCGCCGAACGCGATGCCGACCCAGCCAGGATCGTCGCCGACCAGAAATTCTTCGACGAAAAGACCCGTTCGGGTGTGCGCCTTCAGGCGGCGCTCTGCGCGCTCGACTTGCTGATTCCGTAAAGCGCGGCGGCGCGTTGTTCGAACGCGTCGGTCATGCGCCGCAGCGCGCGGTCGAACATCTGGCCGGCAATCGCCTCGAAAATCCGCGACCGGAACGCGAAATCGACTGAGAAGAAGATTTCTGTGCCCCCTTTATCGGCGGGCTCGAAGCGCCATTCGTTCTTCAGATACTTCAGCGGCCCTTCGATATAATCGACGACGATCCGGTTCGGCCGCTCCTTCGTGACGCGGCTGGTGAAGCGCTCCTTGAACGCATTGAAGCCCACGACCAGGTCCGCGACCGTCTCCGTCTCGCTGGACGATCGGATACGGACCGCGACCACCCACGGCAGGAATTCGTCATAGCGTTCGACGTCGGCAACGAGGTCGAACAGTTGCTCGGGGCGATACGGAAGGTGCCTGGTTTCGCTGTGCCGCGGCATCAGCCCCCCACCCGCTCCACCGAATGCCCCCGCTCCAGCTTGGCGGCGCGATTGGCCTGCATCTTCTTGAAGTCGTCGCCGGCGTGGTAGCTCGACCGGGTCAACGGCGATGCGGCCACCAGCAGGAACCCCTTCGCCCGGGCGATCGCTGCATAAGCGTCGAATGCCTGTGGGGTAACGAACTCCTCGACCTTGGCGTGGCGCGGCGTCGGCTGCAGATATTGGCCCATGGTCAGGAAATCGACGTTGGCCGACCGCATGTCGTCCATCACCTGGTGCACTTCCAGGCGCTGCTCGCCGAGCCCGACCATCACCCCGGACTTGGTGAAGATTGCCGGGTCGTGCCGCTTCACGCTCTCAAGCAGCCGAAGCGACGCATAGTAACGCGCGCCCGGGCGGATCGTCGGATAAAGCCTCGGCACCGTCTCCAGGTTGTGGTTGTAGACATCGGGTCCGGCCTCGACGATGGCTTCGACCGCCGCTTCGCTCTTGTTGCGGAAATCCGGGGTCAGGATTTCGATGGTCGTGCTTGGCGTGTTCCGCCGGAGCGCCTGGATCACCTTGACGAATTGCGAAGCGCCGCCGTCCGGCAGGTCGTCGCGATCGACCGAGGTGACGACGATATGTTCAAGGCCAAGCTCGGCGGCGGCAGTGGCGACATGTTCCGGCTCAAGCGGATCGACCGCGCGCGGCATCCCGGTCTTGACGTTGCAGAAGGCGCAGGCCCGTGTGCACGTGTCGCCAAGGATCATCACCGTCGCGTGCTTCTTGGTCCAGCATTCGCCGATATTGGGGCAAGCCGCCTCCTCGCAGACCGTCGCCAGGTTCAGCGATCGCATCAGCTTTCGGGTCTCGGCATAGCCGTTGCTGGTCGGCGCTTTGACCCTGATCCAATCGGGCTTGCGCTGGCGGGGGACTGCGACGGGGAGGTTCATGCCGGCCAGATAGCGATCCAGCCCGCCGCTTGCCAGCCCCGGACTGCGGCGCTAGCCCGCGGCCATGTCCCGCTTGACCGAATTGCTCGACGGCTATCGCCGGTTTCGCGACACTGGCTGGCGCGAGGAACGCGACCGCTGGGCAGAGCTGGCTGAAGGCCAAAGTCCGCGCGTCATGGTGATCGCTTGCTCCGATAGCAGGGTCGACCCCGCGCAGATTTTCGATGTGCGTCCTGGCGAGATTTTCGTCGTTCGCAACGTCGCCAACCTTGCGCCGCCCTATGAAACGACCGGCGGCCTCCACGGCGTTTCGGCAGCGCTGGAATTTGCTGTCACTCAGCTGGAGGTCGATGAAATCCTGGTGATGGGCCACGGGTCATGCGGTGGCTGCGCTGCCGCGCTGACCGGCCAGTTCGACGGTGCCGAGGACGGTGAAGGCCAATTCATCGCCGCGTGGGTGCGCCAGCTAGGCCCCGCCCGCGATCGCGTTCGGCAGCGCCATAGCGAGCTGACACCGCAGGCAGTCCTGGAAATGGAATGGGAATCGGTGAAGCTGTCGTTGTCCAACCTGCGGACGTTTCCCTGGATCGCTGAGCGCGAACGGGACGGCAGGCTTAAGCTTCACGGTGGCCACTTTTCAGTGGCGGAAGGCAAATTCTATCTGCTGGACGAGGCGGAAGTTCACTTCCGCCCCGTCAGCTGATCCGCTGACTAGCAGCGAACGTTATAGTCGTAGTGCGCCTGACCGTACTGGTCGACGTAATAGCAGTAGCCGTTGGTCGCGCGGTAATATTGCTTACCCTTGACCACGGCACCGAGCACACCGCCCAGAACCGCACCGGCAATCGCGCCTTCGACCGTGCTCACGCCCGGGACGATCGCGCCAAGGACGGCACCGCCAACCGCACCAGCGGCCGCGCCGGTCGCCGTACGGCCCGCCTGCGCGTTGTTGTTGTAAGGATCGTTATAGCCGTAGCCCGATCCATAGGGATTCGTTGCGCAGCCAGTCAGGCCAACGCTGGCAGCAACGGCTGCCGTCAATGCTAAACGCTTCATGTTCGTCCTCCAACCTTCCCCGGTCACCCACTATGCTTTCAGTGCGCGAGAAGGCGTTTCGTTCCCGGATTGATCAGCTAAGACGCGCCATTGCGAAGGGAATCGGGCGATGAATGACAAAAATAACGGCCGCGACCTCAACATTGCACTGCTGATCGATGCCGACAATGCGTCCCCCGATACGATCGACGAAGTGCTTCTCGTGCTGGGCGAGCTTGGCACCATCAACATCCGTCGCGCCTACGGCAATTGGGCGAAGGCCAGCTTGAAAGGCTGGGGCAATTTGACCGGCCCCCACTCGATCGTGCCGATGCAGCAATTCGATGTGGTGAAAGGCAAGAGCGCAACCGACATGCGGATGACAATCGACGCAATGGACCTGCTCTATCGCGGCAATGTCGATGGCTTTGGAATCATGTCGAGCGACAGCGACTTCCTGCCGCTGGTCCAGCGGATCCGGGAAGACGGGCTCAACGTCTACGGTTTCGGGACCGCGAAGACGCCGCTCGGCTTTCGCCAGGCCTGCACGCGCTTCTTCGATGTTGCTGCCTTGTCGAACAATGAAGAAGCGTCGGCCGAGGTCGAAGCCGAGCGCAAGGACCGCCCGGTCGACCACGAACTGCTCGACCTGCTCGGCGCGGCCTTCAAGGCCTCCGAACGCGACGAAGATGGATACGCCTCGCTGTCCGAACTCGGGCAACGGGCCAAAGCGGTGTCCAGCTTCGCCACGCGCAACTACGGCTTCAACCGCCTGTCGGAGCTGATCCGGTCGATTCCGAACTTCGACGTGAAGCCCGGCCCCGACGGTCGCTTGCGGGTGAAACGGCTGCGCTGACCGATACCGCCCTTGGTCCCGGAATCGGAACCGGCCCGCCCCCTCCCCGTTGCCCATCAAAAGCAGCAGGAGGACATGATGAGCGAAGCCGAGCAGGAGTTGCGCGAAGAATTTTGGGACAAGCTGGACGATTCGCCCTTCGTGATGCTGGGTCTCCAAGGCGTCGACGACGCGATGACACGCCCGATGACGGCGCAGGTCGACGACGGCCAAATCTGGTTCTTCGCCGCCCGGTCCGAAGACCTGGTCAAGGGCCTTGGGCAAAACCCGAAGGCGATCGCCACTTACGCGAGCAAGGATCACAAGCTGTTCGCGTCGATCCACGGCACCTTGCAGCTCAGCAACGACCGCCAAGTCATCGAGCGGCTGTGGAACCCGATCATCGCATCCTGGTACAAGGACGGGAAAGACGATCCTGACCTGGCGCTGCTGCGGTTCGACACGACGTCGGCGGATATCTGGCGCGCAAGCGCTGGATCGACGTTGAAAGCGGCCGTCATCAAGATGTTGGGCCGCGATCCGGGCAAACAGCAGCAGGACGAGAACCGCGCCGAAGTCGTTCTTTAGCGCCTAATTAGCGAACCGCCTGCCGAGACGGCAGGCGGTTTCGCAGAAATGCCCTCGCCACTACGGCTGACAAGCTGGACTGTCCTTCTGGTAAGATTTCAGGGGGCTGGAATGAGGGTAAAGTCTTTTCTTGGAAGTGCCGCTCTAGCGCTGACACTTTCGATGGGCGGTTGCGCCATGCAGCCGCCACTTCGTGTCGAACAGGTGGTTCCGGCGAGCGCCTGGACCACCGTCACGACCGAGGCGTACAAGGGCAAGCGCGACGACATCCACTTCGCCAATGCACGGACCGGCTTTTACGGCACCGGCGCCGGCGACTTCTTCCGAAGCGACGACGGCGGCGCGACCTGGGCCAAGGTTTGGTCCCACCCCGGCACCTTCATCCGGGCAGTCGGCTTCATCAGTCCGCAGCTTGGCTTCATCGGCAACGTCGGCGACGCCTATCCCAACGTCACCGACACCGTGCCGCTTTACCGCACCCGCGATGGGGGCAAGTCGTTCACCCCGGTCGATCTCGGCGGCGCGAGCGTGGAAGGCATTTGCGCGATCGACGTTCTTCTCACTAAATCGATTTACCAGGGCCAGCTGCGGAGCCGTGCGATCATCCATGCTGCGGGCCGGGTCAGCGGGCCCGCCAAGCTGCTTCGCTCGACCGACGGCGGCGAAAGCTGGACGTTCATCGACCTTAGCGCGCAGGCCGGCATGATCTTGGACGTCAAATTCATCGACGCCAAAACCGGCTTCGTCTTTGCCGGCAGCAACAGCAACATTCAGGAATCCAATGCGGTGATCCTGAAAACCGGTGACGGCGGGAAAAGCTGGCGCGAAGTCTATCGCTCCCCGCGCAAGCTGGAGAACAGCTGGAAAGGCAGCTTCGTCAACGCCAAGACCGGCTATGCAACAGTGCAGACGTACGATCCGGAACGGCAGCAGCAGGTGATTGCCAAGACGGTCGATGGCGGCGAGCATTGGGCGGAAGTTCCGCTGGTCGTGAATGCCAAGGCGCGCCAGTTTGGAGTCGGCTTCGTAACGCCAAACGTCGGTTGGGTTGGAACCATGGTGGGCGGCTTTGAAACCCGCGATGGCGGCAAGAGCTGGGCCCCGGTGGCGCTAGCCCCGGCGGCAAACAAAATCAGGGTTCGCGCCGCGGACGGGACGCCGAAGGTCTACGCAATCGGAACGAAGGTCCAGTTCCACAAGTGAAAGGCGGCGATCGTCAGAGGAGTTCCAGCGTTACAGTAAGCTCGTCGCCCTCGGCCAGCCCTGCCCTGCGTCGCACATCCGCCTTGACCGGGAGCAGGTAGCCACCGTCCTTCTGCGGGAAAACTGAGGTGCGCCAAGTGACGTCGCGGATCGTGGCCTCGACCCGCACCGAGCGAAATCCGCGCGGGCTCCCGAAGGCATGGGCCTTGATCTCCCCCGATTGCTCCTCGGGCACGGTGACAAAATACCAGCTTCCCGTCGCTTCGCTGCGCCAAGTCCAAAGCAGCGAGGCGAAGGCGATCATTACCTGGTCAGCTTCCGATAGGTCATGCGCCCGGGGCGCGTGGCCTCTTCGCCCAGGCGCCTGACCTTGTCTTCCTCGTAAGCGGCGAAATTGCCTTCGAACCATTCGACATGCGCATCGCCCTCAAAGGCAAGGATGTGCGTCGCCAGGCGATCGAGGAAGAAGCGATCGTGGCTGATCACCACAGCGCAACCGGCGAAATTCTCGATCGCTTCTTCGAGCGCGCCCAAGGTCTCGACGTCGAGATCGTTGGTCGGCTCGTCGAGCAGGAGCACGTTGCCGCCGCGCTTCAGCATTTTGGCGATATTGACGCGGTTGCGCTCACCACCGGACAGCTTGCCGACGTTCTTCTGCTGGTCCTGCCCTTTGAAGTTGAAAGCGCCGACATAAGCCCGCGTCGACTGGTCGTGGCCGTTGACCTTCATATAGTCGAGGCCGTCGGAGATTTCCTGCCAGACGTTGTTCTTCTCGTTCAAATGGTCGCGGCTCTGGTCGACGTAGCCGAGGTGCACGGTCGGGCCGATATCGACGTTGCCGGAATCGGGCTTTTCCTGGCCGGTGATCAGCTTGAACAGGGTCGACTTGCCGGCGCCGTTGGGGCCGATGACGCCGACGATCCCGCCCGGCGGAAGCGTGAAGGACAGGTTTTCGAACAACAGTTTGTCGCCATAGGCTTTGGTGACGCCGTTGACCTCGATCACCTTGCCGCCAAGCCGTTCGGGCACCTGGATAAGGATTTCGGCCTTGCCGGGGATCCGCTTCTCCTGGCTGGCGACGAGCTGATCGAACTTGGCGATACGCGCCTTCGACTTGGTCTGGCGCGCCTTGGCGCCCTGCCGGATCCACTCAAGCTCGTCCTTGATCGCCTTCTGGCGCCCGGATTCCTCGCGGTCCTCCTGCTCGAGCCGCTTGGCCTTCTTCTCCAGATAGGTCGAATAATTGCCTTCGTACGGGAAGTACTTCCCGCGATCGATTTCGAGGATCCATTCCACCACATTGTCGAGGAAGTAGCGGTCGTGGGTGATCATCAGCACCGCGCCGGCATATTCCTTGAGGTGCTGTTCGAGCCACTGGACGCTTTCGGCGTCGAGGTGGTTGGTCGGCTCGTCCAGGAGCAGGATCGACGGCTTCTGGATCAGCAGCCGGGTCAGCGCGACGCGGCGCTTTTCACCGCCGGACAGGTTCTCCACCGCGGAATCCGACGGCGGGCAGCGCAATGCTTCCATCGCCACTTCAAGCTGATTGTCGAGCGTCCATCCGTCGGCGGCGTCGATCTTGCCCTGAAGGTCGCCCATTTCTTCCATCAGCGCGTCGAAATCAGTGTCGTCCTTGGGATCGCCCATCTCGGCCGAAATGGCGTTGAAGCGATCGACCATGTCGGCGATGTCGCGCGCCCCGTCCTTGACGTTCTCAAGCACCGTCTTGCTTGGGTCGAGCTGCGGTTCCTGCGCCAGATAGCCGACAGTGATGTTCTCGCCCGGCCAGGCCTCGCCCTGAAATTCGGTATCGATGCCGGCCATGATCTTCATCAGCGTCGACTTGCCGGCGCCGTTGGGGCCGACGATGCCGATCTTAGCGCCGTGATAGAATTGCAGGTTGATGTTGCTGAGCACCGGCTTTGCGGCGCCGGGGAAGGACTTGGTCATGTCCTTCATCACAAATGCGTATTGAGCGGCCATTGGGGTCGCGGGTCCTTTAAGATGTGCGGGGTTAGCGGCGCAATTAGGGGATGCGCAGGCGCATTTCTAGATGCACGTCATCGCGAGAAGCCAAAGGCGACGCGGCAATCCGGGACGCTGGATCGCTGCGCCGCGCTCGCGATGACCGACTTTCCTAGAACGGCAGCTTGAAGCCCGGGGGAAGCGGGATGCCGGCCGTCATTTTCTGCATTTCCGGGCCGGCAGCGGCGTCGGCCTTGGCGCGCGCATCGTTGATTGCGGCGGTGACCAAGTCCTCCAGCATCGATTTTTCCGACGGCTGAAGCAGGCTTTCGTCGATCGTCACGGCGATGATCCGCCCCTTGGCCGAGGCCTTGACCTTGACCATGCCGCCGCCCGCCGCGCCCTCGACCTCGATATTCTCAAGGTTGTCCTGCGCCTTTTGCATTTCGGCCTGGACCTCCTGCGCCATCTTCATGATCTCATCCAGGTTCGGCATCTCAGGCATGGTCATCAACCTCTTGTATTGGAATAGGATTCAAGTTCCGCCTCGGGGAAAGCGTCGAACGCGGCGCGAACCGCCGGGTCCTGGAGGACGTCATTGCGAACGCGCTCCTCGGCCATTTTCTCCTGCTCCAGAAGCGACGGCTCGGCCGCTTCGTCGGCAATGGAGACGGTCCACGTCTGGCCGGTGATCGCCTTGAGCGCGGCAGCAAGGTCTCGGGGCCAGTCCGTGCCCAGTGGGCGCAGCGGTTTCACCACCAGCTCCGGCGCGGCATAGCGCACCAGGCCGACCTGGTCGTGCATTTGTTGGGCGAGCAGCGCCTTGCGATTGTTTTCAAGCGTCGCGACCAGTGCCCGGAAGTCCGCGGGCAATTGCGCCGCCGGCGCCGATGGGGACGCCTGAGACGGCGCCCCCGGCTTGCCGGCGGTTACGGCGGCACCGTTCAAGCGGTCGAGGATCGCCGCCGGGTCGGGCATTTCGGCCGAATGGATCAGCCGCAGCACGGCCATCGTCGCGGCCTCCGACGGTTCCGGCGCCGTCGTGACGTCAGCCAGGCCCTTGAGCAGCATCTGCCACAAGCGATGAATTTGCGCCCAGGACAGCTTGGCGGCGAGCACTTCCGCGAATTGACGCTGTTCAGCCGACAGGAGCACGTCGGCATTAGCGCCGGCTTTCGAGCGGCTGGCCCCGTGCAATGCCTCCATCAAACCGCGCAGCAGCGACAGCGGGTCGATGCCAAGGTCGTGGGCCTGGTCGAGCGCGGCGAGCGCTCCCGGCGTGTCGCCGTCGAGAATGAGCTGCAGCAGGTCACGGATCCGGCCGCGATCGGCAAGGCCAAGCATTTCGCGCACCTGCGCCGCAGAAACGCTGCCGCCGCCATGGGCAATCGCCTGGTCGAGAATCGAAAGCCCGTCGCGGGCGGAGCCCTCGGCGGCACGGACGATCATCGTCAGTGCGTCATCCTCAACCTCGACGCCTTCGAGGCGCGCGACTTCCTTGAAATGAGCGATGAGCTTCTCAGCCGGTATCCGGCGCAGGTCGAACCGCTGCGTCCGCGACAACACCGTCACCGGCACCTTGTTCACTTCGGTTGTCGCGAACAGGAACTTCACATGTTCAGGCGGTTCCTCAAGAGTCTTCAGCAACGCATTGAAAGCGTTCTTCGACAGCATGTGAACTTCGTCGATAATGTAGATCTTGTAGCGCGCCGATACCGATGCGTAGCGAACCGCATCGATGATCTCGCGGACGTCGTCGACGCCGGTGTGCGAGGCGGCGTCCATTTCCACGACGTCGATGTGCCGGCCCTCGGCGATTGCGCGGCAATTCTCGCACTCGCCGCAGGGGGCGATGGTCGGGCCGCCCTGCCCGTCTGGGCCGATGCAGTTAAGAGCCTTGGCGATCAGGCGCGCCGTCGAGGTCTTGCCGACCCCCCGGACGCCGGTCAGCAGGAAGGCGTGAGCAACCCGGCCGCGTTCGATGGCGTTGGCGAGGGTTTGCACCATCGCCTCCTGCCCGATCAATTGGTCGAAGCTTTGCGGGCGGTATTTGCGGGCGAGCACGCGATACGGCGAAGCGGCGCTCTTCGGCGCTTCCGGCAGGTCCAGTCCCAATCCCAGCGATTCGTCGGTCATTGCGGTCGGTTTACGGGGTTCGCGCCGTCATTGCGAGGCGCGCATCCCTGCAATCCGCAAGGGCGACGGCTTCGCTTGGCTCAAGATGAAAAGGAGGGTGGAAGCCGACGACCCGGCACCAAATCGTTGTGGCTGCTTCCTTCCGGACCTGACCAGGTTGGCGACAGCGCCGTCCGCCGACTTCCGAGGCGCCATATGGTCGCTAAGCCGTTCCGCCGCAAGCCGTTCAGCCGCGCAGCCAGTTGCGGGCGCCGGACGGGATCCGGACGCTGAGCGTTTCCAGCGCTTCGGTCAGCAGGATCTGGCATGCCAGGCGGGAATGCCTGGTCGCGTGGGCGGCGAGGTCGAGCATGTCCTCTTCCTCCTCGCTGGCCTTGGGAAGTTTCGGAAAATCCTCCGCATCGACGATTACGTGGCAGGTCGAACAGCTCATCACGCCTTCGCAGGCGCCCTCGAGCGGCTGGTTCGCCGCCCAGGCGACGTCGAGCAACCGCTGGCCCGGCTCTGCCTCGACCTCGCGGTCGAGCGTACCGTCGGCCTTGTGGAACCGGACTGTCGTCACGCCGCGAACTGCTCCTGGCGGGCCGCTGCGGCCTCAATCTGGCCGATCGCGTCGCGCAACTCCTCCTGCGTGGTGTAGCGGCCGAAGCCGAGCCGGATCGAGGAACGCGCCTGGCGATCGCTGAGGCCGAGCGCGCGGAGCACATGGCTGGGCCGGCCCGAACCGCTGGCGCAGGCGGAGCCGAGCGAAAGCGCTATCCCGCGCAGCTCGCCAAGTAACCGGCCGGCGTCGAGCCCATCGCGGCGGAGGTTGAGGTTGCCGCGGTAGCGCTGGCCAACACTGCCGTTGACGATCCAGCCCGGGCCGAGCGCCGCCAGCGCCGCGTTCCACAAGTCCTCGACATGATCGCAGTCCCGGTCGTGACGTTCTGACGCCAGCTTCGCCGCCGCGCCGAATCCGGCGCACAGCGCTGGAGAAAGCGTGCCGGAGCGAAGACCGCGTTCCTGCCCGCCGCCGTGGATCAGCGGCGCCGGTTCGCAGCCTTCGCGCATCCACAGCGCGCCAATGCCCTTGGGTCCGTGAACCTTGTGGGCGGAGACTGCGACCAGGTCGGGGCCGTCGGGGATGGTCACACGGCCAAGCGCCTGCACCGCGTCGCAGAGCATCAGAGCGCCGGCTGCATGGGCGAGCCTGGCGACCTCCGCCACCGGCTGGATGACGCCAATCTCGTTGTTGACCAGCATCACCGCGACCAGCAGCACGCGATCGTCGAGCGCCGCTTCGAGCGCCGAGAGATCGAGCAGACCGTCACTACTTACGGGAAGGCGCGTGACCTTAGCGCCCTGCCCTTCGAGCCAGGCGCAGCTGTCGAGCACGGCGGCATGCTCCGTCTCAACCGTAAGGATGCGATTGCGGCCGTCGCGCGCCTTCTCGACACTGCCCTTGAGCGCCCAATTGAGCGCCTCGGTCGCGCTGCCGGTGAATGCGAGCGAACCGCCGTCGAGACCGATGGCGCGTTCGACGCGGTCGCGCGCAACCTCGACCGCGGCAGCGGCCTCGGCGCCCCAACGCGACGGCGAGTGAGGATTGGCGAACTTGTCTTCGACCCACGGTTGCATCGCGGCTGCCGCTTCCGGCGCAAGCGGGGTGGTGGCCTGGTAATCGAGGTAGATCATGCCGCTTTCGCCCCGACGCGCCTTGCGATCGCCGCCCATTCGGCGAGGAAGGCGTCGATGTCGGCTTCCGAGGTTTCCGGGCCGAAGCTGATGCGCAAGGCGGAGCTTGCGACCTGCGGCGGCACGGCCATGGCGCGAAGGACGTCGCTCGCCTTCATCTTGCCGCTGGAACAGGCGCTGCCGGCGCTGACCGCGAAACCGGCGAGGTCGAACTGGACGAGAAGGGTCGATTGGTCGGCCCCCGGCAATGCGATCGCGCCAATGTTGGCGATGCGCGGACTATCCTCGGCAATGACGAGGCCGCCGCTGGCCTTTACGCCCTCGTCGAGGCGGCTGCGCAGCTTGGCGAGGCGGGGCATCGCGGCGGCAAAGGCGCGGCTCTCGAGCGCGGCCGCGAAGCCTGCGGCCGAAGGCGCGTCCTGCGTCCCGCGTCGATAACCCTGCTCCTGCCCGCCGACCGCACTCAGTGCGCCAAGGTCCTTGACGAGCAGAGCGCCGATGCCGGGCGGGCCGCCAAGCTTATGGGCGGAGACCGCGATGAAGTCGGCGTCGGGAAGGTCGATCTTGCCCGCGCTCTGGGCGCAATCGGCCAGCAGCAGCGAACCGCTTTCGCGCACGATCGCGGCGATCTCGCCCAGCTGCTGGATGACGCCCGTTTCGTTATTGACCTGCTGGATCGCGACCACGGCGGGCTCCTTGAGCGCCCTTGCCAATGCATCGCAGTCGATCAGGCCGTCGGGTCCCACCGAAATGATCGCCGCCTCGGGCCCGAAGGCGTGCGGCACGATCGAATGCTCGGTGGCGCCGACCACCCGCAGGGCGGGCTTGGCGCGGCTGGCGACGATTTCCACCGCTTCGCTGGCGCCGGACGTGAAGATGACGTCATGACGCCAGACAAGCGCTTGCTTGAGGGATTCCCTCGCTTTTTCGAGAATGGCACGGGCGGCGCGGCCATCCGCATGGGGCGAACTGGGGTTGGCCCAGCTGTCCATGGCGCGCACCATCGCCTGCCGCGCCGATGGCAGCACCGGCGTGGTCGCGGCGTGGTCGAGGTAGATGCGATCCTTCATTTTGCGCGGATAACTGCCGATTGCCTGTTCAACCCGCCTGCCTATATAGGAGCCGCCGCCGCGGTGCACCCGTGGCCCCATCATTTACGCGAGCAGCCGCACCCATGCCCGAAGTCATTTTCCCAGGTCCCGAGGGGCGCCTTGAAGGCCGCTTCCACCCCGGCCCGCGCCCGCGCGCACCCGTTGCGATGATCCTCCATTCGCACCCGCAGGCCGGCGGGACGATGAACAACAAAATCGTCCAGCTGCTCTACCAAACCTTCGTCAAGCGCGGCTTCGCGACGCTTCGCTTCAACTTCCGCGGCGTCGGCAAGAGCCAGGGCACGTTCGACAATGGCGTCGGCGAGCTTAGCGACGCGGCCAGCGCCCTCGACTGGGTGCAGCAGATCCATCCCGAGGCTGAAACGACCTGGATCGCGGGCGTGAGCTTCGGCGCGTGGATCGGCATGCAGCTGCTGATGCGCCGTCCCGAGATCAAGGGCTTCATCTCGATCGCCCCGCCGGCGAACATGTACGATTTCAGCTTCCTCGCCCCCTGCCCGTCATCCGGGATCATCATCCAGGGCGAATCCGATGAAGTGGTGACTCCGAGCGCGGTCCAGAAGCTGGTCGACAAGCTTCGCACCCAGCGCCACATTACCATCCATCACGACACTATCCCGGGCGCCAACCACTTCTTTGCCAACGAGCTCGACCTGCTGATGAAGAGCGTCGACGACTATCTCGACATGCGATTGGCCACCGACCCCAAGCGGCAGCCTATAAAGTCCAAATCAGGACGTTAGCGGCAACGACTGCGGCCGCTGCGAGCATCAGCACCCCGCGGCTGCGGCTGCTGCGATCACGCAGGAGCTTGAACCCGCCGATTGCGAGCAGGAACGCGGCGATCATGGCAATTGCCATCGCTGCCGATGAAAGATCGTTCAAAGCGGCTACATCCTTCACCAACACTTAACCGTAGTTGCGCCATTGTGGCGCAATGAACCTGGCCGAGCAGCAAGAACGCCTGGACGAGGCGTTCGAACGGATCGAGGAAACGATCCTGCCCTGCATCGCGATGATGCTCGATACGCTCATTGACGCCTCTGCCGGCCTTGGCGAAAGCGATCCCAAGGCCCTTGCTGCCGAGCTACGCACACTGGCCGCCGAGCTCGAGGAGTTGACGCAGGCGGTAGAACATTCGAGCCCCGCCCAGGTCGAGCCGGGCCAATATCGCACCGTCGCCGCCTAGCCTTCGACGATCGACGCATGAAGTTCGGGATCGATATTCCCGCCCGACAAGACCACCACCATTCCCTCGACCAACTGAGCCTTCGCAGCGAGCACGGCCGCCAAAGCAGCCGCACCGCCGGCTTCAACGGTCAGCCCATGCTCCCGCCACGCGATGCGAACCGCCTGCGTGACTTCGTCATCGGTGACGACCAGCGCCTGGGCCGAGCGCCGCTGCAAAATTCCGAAAGTGATCGGCGAGACCCGCGGGGTCTGCAGGGCGTCGCACAGCGTAGTCGGCGGGTTGGGCTGAACCGGAACGATCGCGCCGCCCTCCAGCGAACGCCGCATGTCGTCCCAGCCCTCCGGCTCGACGATGACGATTTCAGCGTCGGGACAGGCGAGCGCAATTCCGGCGGCAAGCCCGCCGCCGCCGCAGGGGATGACGATTTGGCGCGGCGGAATTGGCATCTGGTCCAGGATTTCCAGCCCAACCGTCCCCTGACCGGCAACAATCGCCGGATCGTCGAAGCTGGGCACGACGGTGGCGCCCTGCTCTTGCGCTATCTTGGCGGCGATCTCTTCGCGGCTCTGCCTGGAGCGGTCGTAGAAAACGATCTCGGCACCGTGGCTGCGGGTGGCGTCGATCTTCACCGCCGGCGCATCGGATGGCATGACGATGGTCGCGCGGATGCCAAGGCGGCTGGCAGCAATGGCGACGCCCTGCGCGTGATTACCCGACGAGAAAGCGACCACGCCCTGGGCTTGCTCGGCCGGAGATAGCTGGCGCAGGCGATTGGTGGCGCCGCGCAATTTGAACGCGCCGCCCGTCTGCAGGGATTCGCATTTCAGCCACATCGTGCGGCCCGAAATCCGCGTTTCGATGAGCGGGGTTTGCTCGACGTCGCTGCGGATGCTGTCCGCCGCCTCCAGAATGTCGCTGCGCGTCACTGTCACCGTGCGTGAAAACCCTTTTACATCATTAGTTTAGCTGAACCGTGGTCGACGAGGGACGAATCGCGCCGAGGGCCAGAAAAGGCGGCCGGAAAATCCTTTACAGAGGGGGTCGCCGTCCATATATCGCCCCCCTCGCTGCCCCATGGGACTTCCAACCGCAAGGCAGCTTTCGTCAACGTTCGCCGAAAGGCACTTGGAGGTCCCTTGAATTGCACAAGCATCATCGCGCGCTGGGGCTAGCGACCGCCCCGTCCGGCATCCGCTGCGGTGCCGATCTCGCCAGAATGCGCCCGGCCCAGCCGGTAACGCTGCTTCGTCCCCACGCCGCGCGCCGGGCCGCCCGTTTCTTCGTGGAGAAGTTTCCGGGCCGGTCGCTCTATGCGGTTAAGGCGAACCCGTCGCCCGACTTGCTGCAAATTCTGTGGGAATCGGGCGTCACGCATTACGACGTCGCTTCGATCGGCGAAGTCCGGCTTGTCAGCGAAACCCTTCCCGAGGCCGTGCTGTGCTTCATGCACCCGGTGAAGTCGGCCGAAGCGATTGCCGAAGCCTATTTCACGCATGGCGTCCGCACCTTCTCGCTCGATACGCTGGAAGAGCTGGAGAAGATCGTCCAAGCGACGGCCAGCGACGGCGAAGCCGCGAGCGACCTCAACCTGCTCGTCCGGCTTCGTGTTAGCTCGGAGCACGCCAAGCTCAGCCTCGCCTCGAAGTTCGGGGCCGAAGCCGGCGAAGTGAAGCAATTGCTGATGGCAACCCGCCAGGCCGCGGACGCGCTCGGCATCTGCTTCCATGTCGGCAGCCAGGCGATGAGCCCGTCCGCTTACGCCGAGGCGATGAGCCGTGTTCGCGACGCCATCGTCGAAGCGGCGGTCACGGTCGATATCGTCGACGTCGGGGGCGGTTTTCCGTCCTCCTACCCGGGGATGGAGCCGCCGCCGCTCGAAACCTATTTCGCGGTCATCCACGAGACGTTCGAGAAGCTGCCGGTCAGCTATTCGTCCGAGCTTTGGTGCGAGCCGGGCCGGGCGCTGTGCGCCGAATATGGCAGCCTGGTCGTGCGGGTCGAAAAGCGCCGCGGGAGCGAGCTGTACATCAACGACGGTGCCTATGGCGCGCTGTTCGACGCGGCCCACATCGGCTGGCGCTATCCGGTGCAGTTGCTGCGCGAGCCCGAGTCGCACGTTCGCCCGGCCGAGTTCAGCTTTTACGGGCCGACCTGCGACGACCTCGACCACATGGCTGGCCCCTTCGAATTGCCAGCCGACGTCCAGCCGGGCGACTATATCGAGATCGGCATGCTTGGCGCTTACGGAAGCGCGATGCGGACCGGCTTCAATGGTTTCGGTTCGGAGACGGTCGCGATCGTCGACGACGAGCCGATGGCGAGCCTGTACGGAGCAGCCGAGCCGGCTAAGCGTTCGAACGTGGTGACGCTCTAGAACGAGACAGCCTCGGGTTTCGACCTGAGGCCAAGCGGAGGGTGAGGCTGTCCCCTCCTGAACGGTAACGACAGGCCTCTGACCTCGCTCGCCAGGTGCGGGCGGGGACCATTGGAGTTTCGACATGACTGCGAATTCGAAGATCAACGACACCCGCAAGGCGGAGCTGCTGTCGAGTCCGGTCGAGCATATCGACATCACCAAGTTCGACGCGCGCCCGATCGTCGAGGCGATGGGCAAGATGAGCTTCACCAGCCGCGACCTGTCGCGGGCCACCGGCATCTACAACCAGATGCTGGAGGACAAGGAGTGTTCGATCATCCTGGTCATCGCCGGTTCGACTTCGGCCGGCGGCTGCATGGACCTGTATGCCGAGCTCGTCCGGTCCAACATGGTCGATGCGATCGTCGCCACCGGAGCCACCGTCGTCGACATGGATTTCTTCGAAGCGCTTGGTCACAAGCACTTCCAAGCCAATGAAATTCCTGACGATGATACGCTGCGTTCGCTCTACATCGACCGCATCTACGACACCTACATCGACGAAGAAAAGCTGCAGGAAACCGACTTCACCATCGGCAAGATCGCCGACAGCCTGGAGCCGCGCCCCTATTCGAGCCGCGAGTTCATCAAGGAGATGGGCAAGTGGCTGAGCGAGGGTAACGCCAAGAAGGAAGGCAGCCTGGTCCAGCTCGCTTACGAGCATGACGTGCCGATTTTCTGCCCGGCCTTCGTAGACAGCTCGGCCGGCTTCGGCCTGGTCAAGCACCAGGTCGACGCGATGAAGCGCGGCGGGCATTATATGGTGCTCGACGCCATCGCCGACTTCCGCGAGCTGACCGACATCAAGATCAAGGCCGGCACCACTGGCCTGCTGATGATCGGCGGGGGCGTGCCGAAGAACTTCACGCAGGACACGGTCGTGTGCGCGGAAATCCTGGGACACGACGATGTCGAAGTGCACAAATATGCGGTGCAGATCACGGTGGCCGACGTGCGGGACGGCGCCTGTTCCTCTTCTACCCTCCAGGAAGCGGCGAGCTGGGGCAAGGTGTCGACGGCGATGGAGCAGATGGTGTTCGCCGAAGCGACGTCGGTGCTGCCGCTGCTGGCCAGCGACGCCTGGCACCGCGGGGCCTGGAAAACGCGCGAGAAGCGCCGCTTCGCCAAACTCTTCGACTAAGGTTGCAAGCCGAAACGAAGTGAAGCACCCTCCTCCCGACATTATCGGGGGGAGGGTTTTTCATGCAGCCAAGTCCGTTGCTCGGGCCGGTGGTCGCGCTGGTCGGTTGGACGTTAATCGTGCTTGTCTGGATGGCGATTGCCCGGGCCGGCGAGTTCAAGCGCCTGGGGATCACCCGGGCGAGCATCCCGAACGGGTCGCGCGGCGTCGACCTGGAGCCGCACGCCCGCCCCGAAGCGCAGTGGAAAGCCCACAACTACATGCACCTGGTCGAGCAACCGACGATCTTTTACGCGATCGTCTTTGCGCTGGTGCTGATGGGCTTCGACGATCCGATCAACGTCTGGCTGGCGTGGGGCTATGTCGCCTTGCGCATCGTCCACAGCCTGATCCAGGGCACGGTGAACATCGTGCGCTATCGCTTGGTCGCCTTTGCACTGAGCACCTTGTGCCTGCTCAGCCTGACGATCCACGCGGCGATCCGCCTGCTCGGCTGAACGCCGCCGCAAGCTCGACGTGGGTCGACCAGCGGAACTGGCCGACCGGCTTGATCCATTCGAGTCGATAGCCGCCGTCGACCAGGGTTCGCGCGTCGCGCGCAAACGTTGCAGGGTTGCAGCTGACGTAAGCGATCCGCTCCACCGACGAACTTACGAGCGCCGCCACTTGCTCAGCCGCGCCGGACCGGGGCGGATCGAGGATGACCGCGGCAAAGCGGTTTAGCTCGGACGGATCGAGCGGCCTACGGTAGAGGTCGCGATGATCGACCGCGATCCTGGGCGCGGCGCGCTTGAGGGCCAGGGCGGCGTCCCGGCCGGCTTCCGCAGCGTAGACGTGGCCCGGAAGCGCCAGTGCGAACGTCCCCAGGCCGGCGAACAGGTCGGCGGCGGAGTTCGTGTCGGCGACGATGTCGCGGACCGCCGCCACCAGCGCTGCTTCGCCGTCAGCAGTGGCCTGCAGGAAGCCGCCATGCGGGAACGGCACTCGGACGCCCGACATCTCGATCGTTGCCGGGTTCGGCTCGAACATGGTCTCGGGGCCAAGCCCGTTGTCGAGCGACAGGCGCGCGATACCCTGATCTTCGGCAAAAGCGCTCAGCGCCTCGATCGACTGCAGGCCGTCCGCGGCGACGTTTTTGAAGAGCACGTCCACGCCCTGGTCGATCAGGGTTAGTTGCACTTCGGCAGTCCGCTTGGGTTGCAGCAGCTCGGCGAGCAGTCGACGCAAGGGTTCGAGCAGCGCCAGCAGTTCGCGCCGAAGGATGTGATTTTCCCGCATGTCGACGATTCGGTGCGACTTGGCGGCGTTGAAACCGAGCAGGACCCCCTGCCCGACCTTCAGCGCGCGCAGCGTCGCCCGCCGTCGGCTGTTGGGCGGGGACAAATGCGGCTCGCGGATATCGGTGACGAGATCGTGCTGCGCGAGCGCGGTTTGGATCCGCGACGCGAGGTAATTGCGGTATGCCGCATCGTTGACGTGCTGGAGCTGGCAGCCGCCGCATTCCGGGAAGTGACGGCATGGCGGCGCCTGGTGGTGAGGACCATGTTCCAGCGTCCCGTCGTCGTGGATTCGGTCACCGGGCGCGGCGAAGGCGACGTGGCGTCCGCTCTGCGTGACTCCGTCGCCGCGCGCCGCAATCCGGATAATCTCTTCAGCCATCGCGGAGCGCCAGCGCGGCGGGAATGGCGGCGGCGAGGTCGTCGGCAATCATAAACGGCCCGGCAGCCTCGGCGGCGCGGCCATGTAGCCAGACTGCCGCGCACGCCGCTTCGAACGACTGCAGGCCCTGCGCGCGCAGTGCGGCGGCCATTCCAGCGAGCACATCGCCGGTCCCGGCAGTGGCCAGCCAAGGCGGCGCCGGTGGCGCGAAGCCGAGCCGCCCGTCGGGTGCGGCGACCAGCGTATCCGGCCCCTTGTAGATGACGACGGCACCGGACCGCTGCGCTGCCGCGAGCGCCTGTTCTGCCTTGCTGCCCTGCACGTCGCCGAACAGCGCCGCGAACTCGCCGGCGTGCGGGGTGATGATCGCGTCCTGCCCGCGCAGGCGCTCTGGCTCGCCAAGCGCGCCAATCGCGTCCGCATCGATTACCTTGGGCGCGTGCGACGTCAGTGCGAGCGTCAGGACCTGCGGCAGGTCGCCCATGCCGGGCCCGACGAGAATGCAGCCGATACGCGGGTCGTTGACCGGCGCAGTGTCGGTCTGGACGATTGCCGCAGGCAACCCGTCGATGCTGCGCGAGGTGCTGACGCGGACATAGCCCGCCCCTGCCCGCGCCGCGGCGGTCGCCGCCAAGGCGATGGCGCCAGGCATCTTGCCGGCCAGGAGATGGACGAGGCCGCGCGAATATTTGTGGCCGGCCCGATCGAGCGGCGGGAGGTTCGGCCGACCGATCTCGAACCAGTCGCTTTGCGTCTCGATGCCGATGTCGCCGACCACGACGCGGCCGCAATGCGCCATTGACGGCATCAACCGGTGCGCCGGCTTGAGCGCGCCGAAGGCAACGGTCAGGTCGAAGTCAGGGACAGCGTTCAAAAGCGCGCCGCTGTCGCTGTGCACGCCGGTCGGCAAGTCGCAGGCGATGCGCACCTTAGCGGCCTCGCACAGCCGGAGAAACTGGTGTTCGGCAGCCGCTTCGAGGCCGCGGGACATGCCGGTCCCAAACAGGGCGTCGACGACCACGGGGCCGGTCATCGTTTCAGCCGTGAGCGTTTCTACGGTCCCGGCGAAACGGTCTCTGGCCCGAACCGCGGCTTCGCTTCGCGCTTCGCCGAGCGCGGCGACCCGGACATGGACACCCCGGTCGGCAAGCAGGCGCGCCGCCACATATCCATCGCCGCCATTGTTCCCCGGACCGCACAGCAACAGCACCGGCGCCTTCGCGATGTAGCGGACCACAGCCTCGGCCAAGGCGGTCCCTGCCCGTTCCATCAACTGCTCGACGCTGGCGCCGCCGTCGATCGCGCGCTGTTCCGACGTCCGAATGAAGGACGACGCAAGAATCGGTCGCTGGATCATGCTTGCGCTTAGCGCAGACGGGTTGCGAGGCGCCACCATTCACGCGGGACGGCTTCCGCGGCCCGGTCGCGATCCGCGTCGCTGGCGAAGAATGCAAAGCAGGTCGCGCCGCTGCCCGACATGCGCGCCAGTTCCGCGCCCGGCTGGATCGCGAGCCAGGCGAGAATGCCGCGGATTTGGGGAGCGAGCGCCCCTGCTGCGGCTTCAAGGTCGTTGCGGCCCGACCGCCAGTCCTCAAGCGGCCCGCGATCGACGCCGTCCCAGGCCTTGAACACTTGCTCGGTCGACAGCTCGACACGGGGATTGACCAGGAGCACCGGCGTTCCGGACAGGCCAGGATCGACCCGGTCGAGCTCGTCGCCGCGGCCTCGACCCATCGCCGGTTCGGAGGCCAGGCAGGCGGGAACGTCGGCCCCAAGCTTGCCGGCAATTTCGTCAAGCGAAGCTTCACCTTGCGGTGAATCCCATTGCCGCTGAAGCAGGCGCAGGGCCGCGGCGGCATCGGCCGACCCCCCGCCCAAGCCGGCCGCGACCGGAAGCAGCTTTTCGAGATGGATTGCAGCGCCGGGCGCGCCCGGCGTGGATTGTTGAAGCCGAAGCGCTGCCTGCATCACCAGGTTGAAGGGCACGGATAGCGCACCCGCGAATGGCCCGCTGACTGTCAGCGCCAGTTCGTCGGAAGGCCGGACCGTCAGCAGGTCGCCGTCTTCACAAAAGGCGAAGACGGTTTCGATGTCATGATAGCCGTCGGGGCGACGCGAACGGACGTGAAGCGCCAGGTTGATCTTCGCGAAGGCGACTTCGCGGTCGCTCAACGCGCGGCCGTCGCCGGAGTGAGGCCGGTGGCAAGCTTCGATTTCAGCCGAGTGCTGTCCTCGTCGTCGGCGGTGCTAAGCGCCGCTTCCCAGGCGAAGCGCGCTTCGAACCGGCGCCCGGCGGTGAACAACGCGTCGCCCAAATGCTCGTGGATTTCCGCCTGGGCCGGGTCGCCGACGGCAGCCGCCTGCAACAGCTTGATCGCTTCTTCGGTGCGCCCGCGCTTGAACAATGCCCAACCAAGCGAATCGGTGATCGAAGCATCGTCCGGGACAAGCTCGCTGGCCTTGCGGATCATCGCTTCGGCAGCCTCCAGATCCTCGCCATGCTCAAGCTTCGCATAGCCCAGGAAGTTGAGCAAAGCCGGCTCGTCCGGGGCAAGGCCGAGCGCTTCGACCAAGGCGACTTTGGCTTCCGGCCAACGACCGGCCGATTCCAATGCACTGGCTTGCAACAGCAGCAGCGGCCAACGCTGATCGCCCTGGCCTGCCGGCGTAAGCGCAACGGCGCGGCGATAGGCATCGGCGGCCTCGCCGAACCGCTTCAGGTCGGCGAGCACGTCGCCAAGCCGCGCGAAATCGTCGCTGCTGGCATTTTTCCGGGCGACGCTACGCTGCGCGAGAGCCATGGCTTCCGGCACGCGCTCGGCCTTGGTCAATGCGCGCACCTGTGCGTCGAGTGCCTCGGGGGCGAAGGCATCGTTGGGATCGATCGATCGCAAGACGGCGACGGCGTCCTCGGTCCTGTCGACGCTGGCCAGCAGCGAGCCGAGCAACACCGTGGCAGAGCTGTTTTCAGGCGCTGCGTAGCGGGCCACCTGGAGGACATTGACCGGCGCCCCACGCGGATTGGAGCGGCGCATTTCCAGCGCGAGCGCGACGAGCTGCTCCGAATAAGCCTTGGCGGCAGAATCGATGCGCGCGCCTTTGAGGTTGCCGCCTTCGAGCGCGCGCTGGAGGATGCTCGACGATCCCTTGGCCCCGGCAAGCACGGCGAGCGCGCGTGTCCGGTCCTTGGCCGCATCATAGCCAGCCGCAAGCGCCAGCCGCACCCGAGATTCGCGCGGACCCGCCTTCAACAAAGCTTGCTCGGCAAAAGGCTCGGCTTCCGTACTGCGGCCGAGCCGGAGCAGGATCAGCGCAATCTGTTCGTCGACGAAGCTGCCCAGCGCGCTAGTCTTGGGCACTGCGCGAAGCACCGAGGCCGCCGCGCCGGCATTGCCCGTCTCCGCAGCGCTCCACGCCTGCACCAGCGGCAACCAGAAACTAAGATCGACTTCCTTGTCGGCCAACAGAGCCGAGGCTTCGGCATATTGCCGGCGGCGAAGCGAATCCGCGACCTGCAGCAGCTTGCCATCGATCGAGCGGACACCGCCGGGCGTCGAACGGATCAGCTGCAGAGCAAGCGGCATATTGCCGGCGCTGATCGCCTCGCTGACCGCCCGGGCGACCAAGTCCTTGTCGCCCGACGAGCGGACAAGGGCGGCGTAAAGCTCTGCGGCTTCTCCATGGTCGCCGCCGATCGCCGCCGCCCGCGCCTTCACATAGGCCGTCCCCGGGCTCATCGGGGCGGAAGCGTGCGCGGCCGCAGGCAGCAAGGCGACCGCGGCTGAGGCGAGGAGCAGCTTACATGTTGGGATAATTCGGCCCTCCGCCACCTTCGGGGACGACCCAGTTGATGTTCTGGGTCGGGTCCTTGATGTCGCAGGTTTTGCAGTGGACGCAATTTTGGGCATTGATCTGCAGGCGCGGACGCCCACCCTCCTCGACATATTCGTAAACGCCCGCCGGACAGTAACGCTGCTCCGGTCCGGCATATTCGGCCAAATTCACGGCGACGGGTATGTCGGCGTCCTTGAGCGTCAGATGAACCGGCTGGTCTTCCTCATGGTTGGTGTTCGACAGGAAGACCGATGAAAGCTTGTCGAAGGTGATCACCCCGTCCGGCTTGGGATAGGCGATCGGCCGGACGTCCTGCTTGCGACGCAGGGTGCTGTGGTCGGGCTTGTGCTTCAACGTCCACGGCATCCGGATCCCCAGGTGCGCCAGCCACATGTCCAGCCCCGCGTAGAGCGTGCCGAGCGTGCCGCCGAAGTGGGCGACGGCCGGCTGCGCATTCCGGACCGTCTTCAGCTCCTTGGTCACCCAGCTGGCGTGCAGCGCCTGCTCATATCCGTCGAGCGTGTTCGCGTTCTCGCCGGCCAGCGCTGCAAAGGCGGCCTCGGCCGCGAGCATGCCCGATTTCATCGCCGTATGCGTGCCCTTGATCCGCGGGACGTTCACAAAGCCCGCGGAACAGCCGATCAGCGCGCCGCCGGGGAAGACCAGCTTTGGAATGGACTGGTACCCGCCCTCGTTGATCGCGCGCGCACCGTAAGAGACGCGGCGGCCGCCCTCGATTTCGGCGCCGATCGACGGGTGGGTCTTCCAACGCTGGAATTCCTCGAAGGGTGAAAGGTAAGGGTTTTCATAGTCGAGCGCGACGACGAAGCCGAGCGCGACCTGCCCATTGTCCTGGTGATAGAGGAAACCCCCGCCCCAAGCGTCGTCGAGCGGCCAGCCTTGCGTGTGAATCACTCGCCCGGGCTTATGCTTCTCCGCAGGAACATCCCATAATTCCTTGATACCAATGCCGTAAACCTGCGGACCGCTATCCTTGCGAAGGTCGAAGATGCGGGTCAGTTCCTTGGTCAGGTGACCGCGCGCGCCCTCTGCGAAAAACGTATAGCGGGCGTGAAGCTCGATACCCGGCTGGTAATCGGCGCGCCTGCTGCCGTCGCGGGCGATGCCCATGTCGCCGGTCGCCACGCCTTTGACCGAGCCATCGTCGTTGAACAGCACTTCGGCGGCGGCGAAGCCCGGGAAGATTTCGACCCCGAGCTCCTCGGCCTGCCCGGCGAGCCAGCGGCAGAAGTTGCCGAGGCTGAGCGTATACGTGCCCTTGTTGCGCATGAAGGGCGGCAGGAAGGCATGCGGGATTCCGAACTTGCCTGTCTTGGTCAGCAGCCAATGATGGTTCTCGGTCACCGGCACCGTGAGCGGCGAACCCTTGTCCGCCCAATCGGGAATGAGTTCGTCGAGCGCCTTCGGGTCGATCACCGCCCCCGACAGGATGTGCGCCCCGATCTCGCTGCCCTTTTCCAGGACGCAGACGCCGACTTCGCGTCCCGCTTCGCTGGCCAGCTGTTTCAGGCGGATTGCCGCCGACAGCCCCGCCGGGCCGCCGCCGACAATGACCACGTCATAGTGCATGGATTCGCGTTCGCTCACTTGGAACCTCTCGTCGCGGGGCCGGGGCAGTTTGGCTTTGCCATGCACTGCCAATTCCTTGACCATCAGGTCAATGGTGGCGAAGGTCTGGTTCATGGGTGGGGATCGGGTTGCGATGAGCGAGGCCGAGGCTGCGAGCGCGCTGCGCTGGTGGCTCGAGAGCGGCGTCGACACCCTCGTGCAGGAAGAGCCGCGCAACTGGCTCGAACAACGCGCGCCCGCGCCAGTACCCACTGAGGTGGCCGTGGAACCTGCTCCTCCGCCGCGCCTGCCCGCCGATTTGCTAACGTTCCGCAGCTGGATGACCGGCGCCGAGGCGCCGCTTGGGACGACGCGGTCGAAGCCGATCGCTCCCAACGGAGACGAGGCGGCCGAGATCATGCTGTTGTCGGAATTGCCGGGCCGCGACGATGCGGCGGCCGGGCAGCCGATCGGCGGCGAGGCGTGGGAACTGGCAAAGCGCATGCTGGGCGCGATCGGGCTGGAGCCCGCGCAAGCCTATGTCGCCAACCTGGGCTGCTTCTACGCGCCGGGGGCCAAATTGTCCGCAGCGGATCTCGCGGCGTGCGCCGCGGCCGCGCGGCAGCATGTGGCCCTGGCCAGGCCCAAACGATTGCTCCTGCTCGGCGACGGGCCGGCCAAGGCGCTGCTTGGAAAATTGACCCTGGAGGCGCGCGGTCACGTCCACACGGTCGAAGGCGTCCGGACGGTCGCGACCTTCCACCCCCGCTTCCTGCTTAAACATCCGTCGCAAAAGGCTCAGGCCTGGAGCGACCTCCTGCTATTGATGGAAGACCAGAAATGAAGCTCATCCGGCTGGCTCCGGCCTTGGCCCTGTTCGCGGCGCACCCTGCCCTTGCCCAGCAGGACCCATTGGCGCCGGTCGTCCCCCCGTCCGCCACCCCGCCCCTAGCGCAGCCGCAGCCGCAGCCTCAAGTGATCGTCCCGCCGATCGTTCGGCCGCTGGTCGTCCCGCGCGACTGGAAGGGCGTTTTTGTGGCGATCCGGGCCGGCGACTGGGCAGGCGCGCGAGCCGGGATTGAGACCTTGCCGCCATCGCTCGCCACCGCCGTGGCTAGGGCCGAACTCTACACCGCCAAGAATTCTCCCGTCGTGTCGCTGCCCGAAATCCAGGCGCTGCTGGCGCAAGCGCCGGACCTGCCGCAAGCGGAGCAACTGGCGCGGATGGCGATTGCGCGCGGGGCTTTGGTCGCGCCGCCAGTCGTCGCCAGGAAGCCGCTGATCAGCCTGCCGACGCCGCCGACCCGCTACCGGATCAAGCCCGTCGCCGGCGAACCGCTTGCGGACGCGCTGCGCACGCAGCTCGATCCCTTGATCAAAGCCGACGATGCGATGAACGCGGAACTGCTCGTCGCCAGCCAGGCGCCCTATTTGACCCCCAATGCGCGCGCCGAGGCGTGGCAGCGCGTGGCCTGGGCCTATTACGTACGCGGGGACGACGCCAATGCGCGCCGGGTCGCGGATGGCGGACGGCTCGGCGCAACCGGCGATTGGGCGGCTGCGACCGCGTGGGTGTCCGGGCTGGCGGCATGGCGTCAGCAGGACTGCAATGCGTCCTCCGCCGCCTTCCGCGAAGTGGTTGGCAACAGCAGCCAACGCGAGCTTCGCGCAGGCGCGTATTATTGGGCGGCCCGGTCGGAACAGGCCTGCCGACGACCTCAGGCGGTGTTTCCGTTGCTGAAGGCGGCCGCGGAATCGCCGGAGAGTTTCTACGGACTGGTCGCAAGGGAAACGCTCGGGACCGATACCCGAATTCCAAAAGCGGTGCCGGTCTCGACCGCCGCCGTGGAGCGGCTGCCGAATGTGCAACGTGCCCATGAGTTGCTTCGCATTGGCGAGCCGGCCCTTGCCGAGCAGATGCTTCGCCATCAGGCGCGGATCGGCGCTGCCGCCGACCATGCGGCGCTGGTCGCGGTGGCCAAGAAGATGGAGCTGCCGGGCACCCAATATTGGCTGGCGATCAACGGACAGCGCGGCGCCTCCGTCCAGGCGGCCGAGCGTTATCCAATGCCGCGGTGGGCGCCGGTTCGCGGCTGGCGGATCGAGCCGTCCCTCGCCTTCGCGCACGCGATCCAGGAATCGAGCTTTCAGACCGGCGTGGTCAGCCACGCGGGAGCGGTTGGGCTGATGCAGGTCCTGCCTGTGACCGCCGCCTCGGTCGCCGCGCGCAACGGCATCCCCTACTCGCCCGATGCGCTGTACGACGCCGCCTACAACCTGGAATTCGGCCAGTCCTTCATCGAGCGGATGCGCGGCTCTGCCGTTACCGGCGGGCACCTGCCGAAGGTGATCGCTTCCTACAACGCCGGGCCGCTGCCGGTCGGACGCTGGGCGGCAATACCGGGCGGCCACGATCCGTCGCTATGGATGGAGAGCATCCCTTATTGGGAAACCCGTTATTACGTTCCGGCAGTCCTTCGGAACCTATGGGTGTACGAAGGGCTGGCAGGCAAGGACACCCCGACCCTGTCCGCCATCGCCCAGCACCGCTGGCCGGAATTCCCGGTGGCGAACGGGCGCTAGGCGGCTGCCTGCATCGCGGTTTCCTGTTCGCGAAGCCAGGCC
Organism: Sphingomonas sinipercae; assembly: GCF_011302055.1. Lineage (NCBI taxonomy): Bacteria > Pseudomonadati > Pseudomonadota > Alphaproteobacteria > Sphingomonadales > Sphingomonadaceae > Sphingomonas > Sphingomonas sinipercae. The sequence goes on along the minus strand of NZ_CP049871.1, from coordinate 1,233,329 downwards.
TGGAACATGAGCACGGACCACAAGGCTGCGGTTGAGTCGCGCTTGCCGGCCAAATGGTCGCGCCAACGACGCTGAACGAGGGCGGGGTCGAGCCAACCCTCCCCCGCCATCTGACCGGCGTCCAGCAACTCTTCCGCCCAGCCGCGCAATGGGCCCTTGATCCATTCGCCGACGGGAACCGCGAACCCGGCCTTGGGTCGATCGATCAGGTGGCGCGGGACGTATTGATCTAAAAGCTTGCGCAGGATCTGCTTGCCGCCGCCATTCGCAATTTTCATCGACAGCGGGATCCGCGCTGCGATTGCGGCCACGCGGTGATCGAGAAATGGCACCCTGGTTTCAAGGCTGACCGCCATCGACGCCCGGTCGACCTTGCACAGCACATCGCCGGGCAGGTAGCCGGTCGCATCGCAGTACATGGCACGGACCGCGTCCGGGGCGTCGGCCGCGCAGTCGAAATCATCGAACGCACTGCCGACCTCGCCAATCACCGGCGAGCGACCACCGCTCCATTCGTCGACCAGTCCGACATAGGCATCGTCGAACGAACGCGCATTGGCGGACAGCAAAAGTGCCTTTTGCAGCTTTGCACCAAAGGTCTTTTGGCGTTGTCCGGCGAGCAGCGATCCGGCCAGGTTCCACGCCCCGGCAGGCAGACCGCCAAGCGATGCCGCCGCAAGGCTGCGTAACGGACGTGGCACGCGTTCGACCTGCCGCCATAATCTCGGCGCTACGAAGTGCCTGTTGTATCCGGCAAACAATTCGTCGCCACCGTCCCCAGTCAGTGCGACCGTCACCTTCTGGCGAGCAAACCGGCTGACCAGATAGGTGGGTATCTGGGATGAATCCGCGAAGGGCTCGTCATACATTTCCGGAAGCAATGGGATGACGTCCTGCGCTTCAGCGACGGTGACCCGACGCTCCGAGTGCACCGTGCCGAGATGCCTGGCGACCGCGGCGGCATATTGCGATTCGTCGAACGCGGAATCTTCGAACCCCATCGAGAAGGTGCGCACAGGGACCGAGGAGTGCTTCTGATACAATGCGACGACGGTTGAGCTGTCGACCCCTCCGGAAAGGAACGCGCCAACCGGGACGTCGGCGAGCGATTGGTCCTTGACGGCCTGGCCGAGCACCAAATCGAGCTGCTCGATCGCCTCGGCCTCGTTGACGATTGGGTCCGCCAGGCCATCGGCGACGACATTGCGGTAAGACCAGTAGCGGCGCAGGCGAAGCCCGTCGGAACCGGCGCCGATTTCGGGCAGCGTTCGCACCGGCCGGTGCCCGCTTTCGATGGTGAGCACGCAGCCCGGCTGGAGCTTGAAGATCCCGCGATAGATGGACAGCGGAGCCGGAATGTAGCCGCGTTGCATGAAGCGGCTGACGGCCTCACGGTCGATCTCGCCCCGGAAGGCCGGGTGCGCCCGCAACGCCTTAAGCTCCGACCCGAAGACGAAATCCTTGCCTGCCCAACCGTAATAAAGCGGCTTTTCGCCGAACCGGTCGCGAGCCAGTGTGAGCGTCCGTTCACGCCGATCCCACAGCGCGATCGCGAACATGCCGACACAGCGTGCAATGGTTTCGTCGAGACCCCAGATTGAAATCCCCTGGAGGAGCGTTTCGGTGTCGGAATGCCCCCGCCATCCGCCCTCGGGAACGGCATCCGCTGCTGCCAAGGCAGCGCGGATATCGTTGTGGTTGTAAATTTCACCGTTGAAATCGATCACGTACCGGCCGTCGGACGCTTCCATCGGCTGATGGCCAGCTGGCGATAGGTCGATAATCGCAAGCCGGCGCTGGCCGAGGGCGACGCCGGCATCGGCGTCGATCCAAACCCCCTCGTCGTCAGGGCCGCGGTGCGCGATGGGAGCGATCATCCGGCGAACGATGGAAGGTTCGCGCGCGCCAGCTCCAAGCAGGCCGGCTATCCCGCACATCGGCTTGGCTCTGGCCTTGTCACCGGCGCGACTGTAGTCCGCATGCCAAGATAGCGCCAGTAGATGTGAGGGTCGCGTAGTCGATGAACGCCGAAAGCATCGTGACACGCGGCGCTCGTCGGCTGCGCAACCTGTTTCCGGTCGCTCCCCGCCCGGTCATCCTAATGTACCATCGGGTTACGGTGGAGGCGTTCGATCCTTGGGGGCTGGCCGTCGCTCCGGGCAATTTTGCGATGCATCTTCGCCTGCTCAAGCGAGCGCGGACCGTGCTTCCGCTTCCGGAATTCGCGCGGGCGCATGCCGCCGGCACACTTGCGCCCAACGCAGCCGCGATCACCTTTGATGACGGCTATGGGTGCAACAAGACGATCGCGGCTCCACTGCTGGAAGACCATTCGCTTCCGGCCACCATCTTCATCGCCGCGGCGCAGGTGGAGAGCGAAACGCCCTACTGGTGGGATGAACTCGTCCCGCTGGTGATGACGACGCCGAAGACGATGCTGGTGGTCGACGGGCTGACCATGCCCCTTGGCGCGCGCGAGGAGCGCGACCTTCGGTGGCGACCCAATGCTCCCCCGTCGTCGCCGCGCCAGAATGCCTTCCTGGCGATCTGGTCGCACCTGCGAACCCAGACCTCGACCAGGATCGCCAAGGCGATCGAGCAAATCCGGGAAGAGTCCAGCGTCACTGCGGCAGGTGCTCCGACGCTGATGCGGCCCGAGGAGGTCAGGCAGGTCGCCGGCGATTTGATCGAGATTGGATCGCACGCGCTGACCCACCCATCGCTGCCGAACATTCCGCCATCGGAGAGGGCACGCGAGGTCAGCGAAAGCGTCGCGCGGTGCCGGGCGCTTAGCGGATCGACGCCGCGATCCTTCGCCTATCCGTTCGGCGACTATGATACCGAGAGCGGAGTCCTGGTGCGGAAGGCGGGTTTCGAATGCGCCTGCACGACGGAATATAGGACTGTGGGCAAGGACTCGGGCAGCTTCGCCCTGCCCCGCCTGGCCGTAGGCAATTGGAGCGCAGCGGTTCTCCACCGGATCCTGAAGGGCGCACCGGCATGACGCCGCTCGCTTTGGCCAGGGCGGCAAAGCGAAGGTTGCAGCGCTTTCGCGGGAAAGCCGCGCTGGCTGTCGGCCGGGTGGCAAGCAGCGAACCGCTCAGCGTCCACTACGGTTACGACCGAGGAACGCCGGTCGATCGCTACTACATCGACGCCTTCCTTGCGAAACATGCGCGAGACATTCGCGGATCCGTCCTGGAAGTTGGCGACAGCGCATATTCGACGCGGTTCGGCGGGAAGGACGTCGCCGAACAGCATGTGCTGGACGTCGATCCGGGAAATAGCGGTGCAACCATCGTCGGCGATGTGTGCGATCCCGCAGTCCTTCCGTCGGCCGCCTTCGACTGCATAATTTTCACCCAGACGTTGCACGTCCTCTACGACATGCGCGCCGCCCTCGTGCAGTTGCGCCGGTCGCTCAAGCCAGGCGGCGTGTTGCTGGTCACGGCGCCCGGCATCACACCGGTACGCCCTGGCCCCGGCTACGGCTGGTACTGGTCGCTGACCGGCGAAGCGCTCGGGCGGCTGCTCGGCGAATGCTTCGATGAGGGGAAAATCGACGTTGCGGTCCAGGGCAATTTGTTTGCCGCAACCGCTTTTCTTCACGGTGCCGCGGTAGAGGAAATCCGGCCTCGCAAGCTCGAACGCGTGGACCTCGCCTATCCCGTCCTCGTCACCGGGAGAGCGGTCGCTTGACGACCGTCCAGGCCTTTGCCCCGGCCCGCCACGCCTTGCGCCACGCCCGCTTGACGAGCGGAACCGGTGTGCGGTCGTAGAAGGATCGCCAAATCCCTTCGCCTTCCTGCCAAGCGGCAAGGCCCGCCGGGTCAAGTCCCCGCGCCAGTTCCTTGCGCCGGACAGCTTCGATCCAGCGCAGGAGCTCCGTCTCATCGTTCGACATGTTGGTGTCGTGCCTGAGATAGACGGCTACTGCGGACCGATGATGGAGGAACGCGTGCAAGCGGCTAAGGCGCAGGTACGCGTCCCAATCTTCGCACATGCCCAGCGTCTCGTCGAAACCGCCGATGTCCGCGAGCTTTGCCCGATCGAACATTACGGAATTGACGCAGGCAATCCAGTTGCAGCGGACGAGATCATGGTGATGAGAAGCCGGTTCGAAACGAGGCCAGTCATGCCCCATCCGCCGCTCGACGAAGGCGCCGTAGACGAAGGCGGCATCGGCTTGCCGAGCGAAGCATTGGAGGCCGAGTTCAAGGGCGGCCGGAAGCAACAAATCGTCGGCATCCAGGAACACGATCTTGCTGGAGGTCGCGGCGCGCAGCCCGGCATTCCTGGCCGCCGCAAGCCCGGCATTGTCCTGGCACAGCAGCGTGACCTCAGGATAGGATCGGGCGACATCGGAAGTGTTGTCGTCGGAACCGTCGTCGACGACGATGATCTCGGTTGGCGGGTGCGATTGCCCGATGGCGCTTTCGATCGCTCCCGACAGGAAATCGCCATGGCGGAAACAGGGAATGACAATGGCAACATCGGAAGTCGTTCGTCCCGTGGCCATTGCCCGATCGGCCGTCATTTCCCAAAGTCCCTTGAGCTACCCGCAACGGATCGGCTTAACCATAAGCTATTGGGGGGCGCCGCGTGAGGCACAAGATTGCGGTGTTGATCGCTTACTTCGGCAACTGGCCCGGGTGGATGAACTTCTTCGTGGAAAGTTGCCGGGCAAACCGTTCGATCGACTGGTTCATCTTTGGCGATAGCGAGCCGCCGGAAAACCGCGCTGCCAACGTCCGTCACGTCCGCATTGGGTTCGACGATTATGTCGCGCTCCTTTCCGCCCGGCTGGGCCAACCACTGAACATCACCCAGCCGTACAAGCTGTGCGATTTAAGGCCATCGCTAGCGTTCGTGCATCGCGACCTCGTGGGAAATTATGATTTTGTTGGGTTCGGTGATCTAGATGTCATCTACGGCGATCTGCGCCGTTTTCACGACGACGAAACGCTGTCGCGTTATGACGTGTTGTCCACGCACCTTGATCGCGTGTCTGGCCATTATTGCCTGATGCGAAACACGCCCGAAGTGACGACCGCTTTTCGCAAGACGCGCGGCTGGAAGGCATGTGTTGCAACTTCGGATTACACAAATTTCGACGAACGCGCGATCTTCAACTATCTGAAAGGCAATCGCTCCCGGCTCCTTCCTGCAAAGGCGCCCGGCATTCGGTGCCTGTTCCAGGAGACGCATAGCACGCCTGGAGTGACGGACAGCATGCGCTGGTATTGGCAAGACGGGCAGCTCACCAACGAATTCTATCCGTCGCACCCCTTCATGTACCTGCATTTCATGAGTTGGCAGAGCAATCGCTGGTACGAGAGCCAGCCGAATGCATTGCCCGGGGCCGAAGCGCCGTGGAGCAAGCTGCCGGCGATCGTCAGGATGGACTGGCGCCAGGCCCGCAAGCACGGATTCATGATCAGCCCGTCCGGTATCGAACCGATCCCCGACGGCTGATTACGCAACAGGCCTGCGGGCAAGGCTCTCGAGCCGCCGTTCGTCCAGGCGGCGCATCAGGCGCGCGAGGACCGCGACTTCGTTCGGATCCGGATTTAGGAACTGTCCCGGATCGACCTCACTGAACTTCGGTCCATGCGACAAAGCTGGCCGGTTGCGAGCCAACCGCATCGCGGTGCGCACCGCCCGATAAGCAAGGTAGGAACCCCATTTTACCGGGTCGAGTACGAGCGCGCGCCCGATCTGTCCAAACGCTTGCCGGGCAGATCCGCGGCTCAACCCCTCCTCGGCACGGACACGCGCGAAGAAGGCCCGGTTCCACCGGATCGGCGCGCGGGGAATTTGCGGGTCTGCGGCCAGGTCGTCGTAGACGAGGTTCCACGACTGAATGATCTGTTCGGTGTTGCGAGACATGCTGCCGGCCCTCTTGCGGTAGCCAACCAGGTGCTGGGCCACCAATTCAACGGGCCAGTTGCGCGCAATTTGCAGCTGCAGCTTAAGGTCTTCACAGCCCTCGGCCCCGCGAGCCCTGAGGCTGGGGTCGTAACCCTCGATCTCCAAGGCTGCCTGCCGCCAAATGAGCAGCGAACTGCCGTTTTCGACCGGGTTGCAGTAAAGCAGCGGCCCGAAGACCCGGCCTGCGATGCGCCATTCGGGACCCGAGCTGAGCACGCGGTCCTCCTCATCGATGACCTGGTACCAGCAATAGACGAAGCCCGGGCGCTCGGGTGCAGCGAGCGCTGCAGCGACTTGGCGAGCAAGCTTCGTGGGATGCCACAGGTCGTCCGCGTCAAGCGGGGCCACCCACTCTCCGCGCGCTTGCGCGATCCCGAGGTTGCGAGCGGACGCCACGCCGGCGTTCGCCTGTTGCAGCAGCCGCGCATTCCCACGTTCAGCGCAGAAACGTCGCGCGATCTCAGCCGTCGCATCTGTCGATCCGTCATCGACAATCACGATCTCAAAGTTCGAATAGGTTTGCGCCGCCGCGGACCGCAGCGTGCGTTCCAGCGTGTCCTGGGCATTCCAGGCCGGGATGACGACGGTAACAAGCGGGGTGCTGCTCACGCTGCTACGCCCCTTCGCGCTGCAGGCGCTGCAGGAAAGACCCGTCCGCCGCGGGATTGTCCTTGAAGCCCTTGATGCACTCGTTCCACAGGTGAACGGCCACAGTGCGATCGGTAATAACGTCCTCAAGCGCGCGGCCCGGGTCGCGAATCCACCCTGCCTGCTTCCACTGCACCGGGTAGAAAATGTCCGGCGGGCTCGCCTCCCTCATCAACCCGAATCTTCGAGCCTGGGCAGTCAGCGCGTGAGGGCCCGTCGTCCCCCACGGCAACTTTGCGAGGGTGGATTTCTCATCGGACAACGAGCGCAGCCAGGCAGCCGCTTTCGCTCGGAGCGGTAGCCAATCGGGGATCGCCCCGGAGGCGAACATCGCGAGCAGAGCTTCAAGCAAAGGCGAGCCCGACGGTAACCGCAGGACCGCATTGTTAAGCACGCCCGGCGCCTGCTCCCCAAACAAGACGGGCCGTGACGTGTCGACCGGGCGAAGCAAGTATATGTCGGAATCGAGCCAGGTGCCGAGTTGGCGCTGCTGCAATTCGAGCCGAAACCAATCGGAAAAAGGCGCGATGCTGCCGTTCGGATGACGAAAGATGCGATCCGCACCGATCACGCCATTCGCGTCGGCCAGCTCGACCCCCGCGGGGACTCCGGCGGGCTCTTCGTAGCAATAGAGCGTCAGCCGATGGCCTTGGCGAAGGATCGACCTGAAGCAGGCGCGCTCGATGGTCCCGAGCCGCTCGCCGACCCACAAGCTGACGATGTCGGACGGCGAACTCAGCCGAACCGGTCCTTCAGGGTCGCCAGCGACGCATCGTGGGTCAGGTCGAGGTGCAACGGGGTGACGGCGATGTATCCGTCGGCGACCGTTTCCAGGTCGGTGGAGTGGCCCGGGGTCTGCACCACCGGCGCCAGGCCGAACCAGAAATATTCGTAGCCGCGGGGGTCCTTGCGCTGGACGATCCGCAGTCGTCCGTAGTCGCGGATGCCCTGGCGGCAGATGCGGATGCCCTGGATCTGCTCGGGCGGTAGTGCCGGGAAGTTGATGTTGACCAGGCTCCGAGCCGGCATGTCGAATTCGACGAGTGGAGCGAGCACGCGCTCGGCCCAGGCCTGCGCAGCCGCAAACGGGACCGTGTCGCCCATGCCCTCGCGCGAATAGCCCTGGCTGAGCGCGATCGAGCGGACGCCGGCCAGCGCCCCTTCCATCGCTGCCGAGACGGTACCAGAATAGGTAACGTCCTCACCAAGGTTGGCCCCGCGGTTGATGCCGGACAGGATCAGGTCCGGCGGCGAATCCTTCATGATGTGGGCAAGCGCCAGCATCACCGCATCGGTCGGGGTCCCGGTGACCGAGAAGCGGCGATCGTCGTGGCGGCGCACGCGCACCGGCACGGTCAGCGTCAGCGAGTGGCCGGTGCCCGACTGCTCGTCCGCCGGCGCGACGATCCAGATGTCGTCGGAAAATGTCCGCGCGACCGTTTCCAGCAACTCGAGCCCGCGGGCGTTAACCCCGTCGTCGTTGGTCAGCAGGATGCGCATCGCCTTAGCCTATGCGGGAGCCACGGTAGACCCGCAACCAGTGGCGGCGAAAGACCGAAATGCGCCATATCCGCAACAGCTTGCCGATTTTCACAAAGGCCATTCGTCAGCGCTTGTTAAGCGACTCACCGATATTTATAGGCGCGGTCGGGGATGACCGACTTGCCCGGTCTTTAAGCATCGGGAAAGATTGGTTGAATTCGCCTCCGGCCGCACCGGTGGCCCCGGTCGCGGTAGACGGCGGCGTGAGGGTGCCCATTCGTCGATGACGGGTGGGTTCGGTGGGAGGGCGTTCCATGGCGACGGCTCTAGTCGACTTCTACAATGAACAACCTGAACCTTTCGATCGGCTGATCGTCCCGGAGGGGTATCGGCCGTCGGACGGCGAAAGCTTCATGTGCGATCTGCATCGCGCCTATTTCCTGAAGAAATTGCGGGAATGGAAGGAAGCGATCGTCGATGAATCGCGCGCGACCATGGCCCAGCTGCAGGTCGATTCGCTGCGCGAACCGGACCTTGCCGACCGCGCCTCCAGCGAAACGGACTGGTCGATCGAACTTCGTACTCGCGACCGGCAACGCAAGCTGATCGCCAAGATCGATGCCGCGGTTCGCCGGCTGTACGAGGGTGAGTACGGCTATTGCGAAGTAACCGGCGAACCGATCTCGCTAGCCAGGCTCGAGGCCCGTCCGATCGCGACGATGACGCTTGAAGCGCAGGAGCGTCACGAGCGGGTAGAGAAGGTCTCGCGCGACGATTGACCTCGCCGCGCGGCGCGACCGGCTAGTGGACGTAGTGGCCGGCGAGCTCGTCCTTGAGCTTGAGCTTTTCCTTCTTGAGTTCATGGAGCAAATCTTCGTTCGGGTGCGGTCGATGCTCTTCCTCGTCGATGATCGCATGAAGTGCGGCGTGCTTGGATTCGAGAGCTTCGACCTGTGACTTGTCCATTGGCGCTGGTTCCTTTCGTGACAAACGCGTGACAGCAACGGTCAATAAATCACGAAACGAAGCGTTTGTCTCGCCCGCCAAATCCGCCCGTCGCGCGGCAGGTTCGAGCCACCGCCCCGGCGCTGCATTGTCCCGCGACGGGACAATGAGCGCTTCTTGACTGCCTGAGCGTTTTCTAAGCGAGGAATAGGTGGCACCTTGATGCGCATGAACGAATCGTATGATGCTTCCGAGCCAGAAGTCCGCATCACGCCGCGGCTGATCGACTCGTTCTACACGGAGTCGATGCTGCTTGCCGACGAGGCGCGTTCCTATTTCGACGAAGCCGCGCAGTCGGATCGCGACCGGCTGGACCCGTTCACGCGGGTCACCTTCGCCTGCGAATCGCTGAAAGTGACGACGCGCATCATGCACATCGTCGCCTGGCTGCTGACGCAGCGGGCCGTGGAAAGCGGCGAAATCCAATATGCCGAGGGCCGCCGGCCTGAACGCCGGCTGGGCAATGCGCAGGAAAGCGATCCGGAAACGGTATCGCGCCTGCCCGACGAAGCGCAGCGGCTGATCAACGCCAGCGCCGACCTCTACGTTCGCGTGAAGCGGCTCGACGAGGGAAATGTCACCACCGCCCCGGCGCAGAGCCCGGCCCGGGCCCTAATGGGCCGACTTGAGCGCGGGCTGATCGGCCACTAGCCGCACAGGCGGCGCCGGGCAGCCACATATTCGTCGGCAAGCTGCGCGATGTAATCGGCCGCGCCCTGGATTTTCGAAACCGCGCCGATCCCCTGCCCCGACCCCCAGATATCGCGCCACGCCTTGGCGCTGTCCGAGGCGAATTTCATCGTCGAGACATCGCCTCGGGCCAGGGCGTCGGGGTCGAGCCCGGCAGCGACGATCGACGTGCGCAGATAATTGCCGTGGACCCCGGTGAAGAGGTCGCTGTTGACGATTTCGGCAGCGTTTCCGTCGACGATCGCCTGCTTGTATCCTTCGCTTGCACGCGCTTCATCCGTCGCAATGAACGGCGAGCCGATGTAGGCAAAGTCGGCGCCCATCGCGGTGGCCGCGAGCACTGCCGAACCCGTCGCGATGGCGCCCGACAGGATCAGCGGCCCGTCGAACCAGGAGCGGATTTCCTGGACCAGCGCGAAGGGCGACCAGCGGCCCGCGTGCCCCCCTGCGCCAGCCGCCACAGCGATCAGCCCGTCCGCGCCCTTTTCAATCGCCTTGCGCGCGAAACGGTCGTCGATGACGTCGTGCAACGTCACGCCGCCCCAGCCATGGACCGCGACGTTGAGTTCCTCCCGCGCGCCGAGCGAGGTGATGACGATCGGCACCTTCCACTTCGCGCACACTTCCATGTCCGCTTCGAAGCGATCGTTGGTGCGGTGAACGATTTGGTTGACCGCGAACGGCGCTGCCGGGCGATCGGGATGGGCGCGGTCGTGCGCCGCCAGCGCCTCGGTAATCTCATGGATCCATTCGTCGAGTTGCGAGGCTGGACGCGCATTGAGGGCCGGAAAGCTGCCGACGATCCCCGACGTGCATTGGGCGATGACCAGCTGCGGATTTGAAATGATGAACAGCGGCGCCGCGATTACCGGCAACCGCAATCCGGCCAGGGCCGGGGGCAGGCTCACAGCCCGTGGTACTCGCGGTACCAGGAAACGAACCGCGGCACGCCTTCGTCGATGGTGGTCTTGGGCTCGAAACCAAGGTCGGCCTGGATGGCCGAAATGTCGGCGCAGCTGTCGGGGACGTCGGCAACCTGCATCGGCAGCTTCTCGATCACCGCCTCGCGCCCGGTCTCCCGCTCCAGCAGCTTGACCACGCGCATCAGTTCTTCGCTTCGGTTATTACCGATGTTGTAGAGCGCATGGGGATTCGTGCCGCCGCCAGCCTTCACCGAGCCGTCGTCGGCCGGGGGCGAATCGTGGCAGGCAATGACCCCCGCGACGATGTCGTCGACGAAGGTGAAATCGCGCCGCATGTCGCCGCCGTTGAACAAGGGCAGCGGCGTGCCTTCGAACAGCGCCTTGACGAAAATCCACATCGCCATGTCCGGGCGGCCCCACGGGCCATAGACGGTGAAGAACCGCAGGCCCGTCATCGGCAGGCGGAAGACGTTGGCGTAGGATTCGCTGATCAGCTCGTCCGACTTCTTCGTCGCTGCATAGAGCGACAGCGGCTGGTCCACCCGATCCTCGACCCGGAACGGAATGCTCTTGTTGCCGCCATAGACCGATGACGACGAGGCGTAGACGAAGTGCCGGGTTTCCCGCGCCCGCGCCAGCTCCAGCATGTTGCAGTGCCCGACCAGGTTCGACTGCACATAGGCCGACGGGTTTTCCAGGCTGTAGCGAACCCCGGCCTGGGCACCGAGGTGGACGATGGAATCGATCTTCTCGTTGGCAAGCGCTTCGCTGAGCGCGGCGGCATCACTGAAGTCCACCTCCAGGAAGCGGAAGCGGTTCCCGAACCGATCGTTGAGCCGAGCGACGCGCGCCCGTTTCAGGCGGACGTCGTAATAATCGTTGACGTTGTCGATGCCGACCACGCTCTCCCCGCGCTCAAGCAGCGCATGGGCGGTCGAAAATCCGATGAAGCCGGCGGCACCAGTAACAAGAATACTCATCGGCCGCGCTTAGCGGTTCGCTTCCACGCGTCAAAATCGAAAGTGGGACAGATTCAGAAAACCGGCTTGTTGTCGACGTTGCCCGGTGGCGAGTAGCGGCAGATGAGCCAGTCCATGCGGACGCCCCGATAGAGTCCACAGCCGACCCGCGTCGTCGTCCGCCACACCATCTGCGTGTAATGCGCAACGTCGATCCAATTACCGGTGGTGCTAACGCCGGGAAACAGGCCGGGGCGGTAGAATCGCTTCTCTGCGCTCCAGCTGCCGATCATCTGCTCCGGCGTGAAATATCCCTTGGTGCCCATCCACAAATTTTCGCGCTGCCCGGGGCGACTTGCGCGCGGGGAATGCTGCAGGCGCCCAATCGCCTCGAGGGTCGGGCCGTAGGAGCGGGCGGAGGCCGCAAGGATCGGATCCCACGTGAGCGGCGGCACCCCAACCGCGGCACGCTCACGATTGTGAGCGGCGAGCAGCCGCTGCAAGAATGGATCCAGCCCCGGTTGTGCTTGCGCCGCGGAACTCGCCGCGGTGACCGCGCACAACGCCGCGTTCAGTGCCCAGCGCATCGGACGTTTTTAGCGCGAAATTATGAACCGCGCACGAATTTCCGGCAGCGCCCTAGGACGCGGCTAGTCGTTCGTTGACCACTTTTCCGCCGCGCGTCAGCCGCACCGCGCGGACGATTTCGTCGTCGTCGGCCAGGACGACCGCGTTCGAGTCTTTGTGCCAGAAAGCGCTGAGGAAGTTGAACAGGTTGCGTGCGAACAAGGCGGAAGCATCGGCCGGCAAGCTCCGCGCCAGGTTGATCGCGCCAACTACGGTCACGCCATGACGCCTGGTGCTTTGCCCGGCCACGCACCCTTCGACGTTGCCGCCCGCTTCAGCGGCAAGGTCGATGACCACGCTGCCTTCGCGCATCGTCGCTAACTGGTCGTCGCTAATCAGGCGCGGCGCCGGCTTGCCCGGGATCAAGGCCGTGGTGATGACGATATCCTGCTTGGCGATGTGGCTGGAAACGAGCTCCGCCTGCGCCGCGCGATAGTCTTCCGACATTTCGGCCGCATAACCGCCCTGCCCCTCGCCTTCGATGCCGGCGACATTTTCGACGAAGATCGGCTTGGCGCCGAGCGACTGGATCTGCTCGCGAGTCGCCGATCGCACGTCGGTCGCGCTGACCTGCGCGCCGAGCCGGCGAGCAGTGGCGATCGCCTGGAGCCCGGCGACCCCGACACCCATCACGAACACCTTGGTCGGGCTGATCGTGCCGGCGGCGGTCATCATCATCGGGAACGCGCGGCCGTAGATGGCCGCCGCTTCGACGACCGCCTTGTAGCCGGCCAAGTTCGACTGTGACGACAGGATGTCCATCGACTGTGCGCGAGTGATGCGCGGCATCCACTCCATCGCCAGCGCCTCGATGCCCGATGCCGCATAGCCCTGGATCGCAGGGCCGCGGCGAAGCGGGTCCAGGCCGCCGACCAGTAAGGCCCCGGCTTTGACACCCTCAAGCGTCGCCGGCTCCGGACCGGTAACGCACAGGATGACGTCGGCATCGGCGATCGCCTGCTGACGGCTGACGACCTCCGCGCCAGCTTCGGCAAAGTCCCGGTCGCTCAGTCCAGCACTTGAGCCAACATCAGACTCGACCGCAACAGATGCACCCAAGGCAATGAATTTCTTCACGGTTTCCGGGATTGCAGCGCAGCGGGTTTCCCCTTCGACAGTTTCCTTGAGAACCGCGATCTTCATGCCGGCGCTAGGCAATCAGGATGACGACGAAGAAGGCGATGATGATCGCTGCGACCGCGCCCCATTTCAGCATGAAGATGAATTTCGAATAATCCCGCGCGTGGCGGCCGATCTCGCCCGGCTGGTTCGCGTTCGTCAATGCGTCAACGTCCATCCAATCGTCCCTTTCTGTCGCCTGCCACGGTGCATAACAACTCAACGTGCCGCGCCCAAGATACAAGGCACACACTTTAAGGCCCCCTTTACGCATCGCGCCTACACGAAGCCAGAGAGGTGCAGCCAATGCCCGAGTCCCAGATCCGGTCACTGTTGCTGGTCGATGCCAATCCGGCCGAGCGCCGATTGATTTCGGCGATGGCGTCGCGCGCGGGCTGGACGGTAATCGGCGCTGACGGAATCCAGACCGCGGTGGCCATCCTGCGCGGCCCTTACGGCCTTGAGATCAAGGTCGCCCTGCTGGGCGATTGGCAGGCCGACAAGGCTGGCGAAATCATCGATAATCTGCGCGCTTGCCGGCCTGAGCTGCCGGTGGTGGTGCTAACCGAAAGCGGCGCGGTGCCAAAGGCGATCGACGCGCTTCGCGCCGGCGCCACCGACTTCCTCGGGCGGCCGATCGCGCCGGAGCGCCTGCTCGACGCCCTGGCGACCGCCGCCGACCGTCGCCGGCCTTCCGGCGAACTGATGCCGGTTGCCGAGAAGCTCGCCCCCTTGCTGTCGCTGGAAGAGCTGATCGGCTCGACCCCCGAATTCCGCAGCGCGCTGGCGATCGCCGCCAAGGCCGCCCGCAACCGCCTGCCGATCCTGATCATCGGGGAAGCGGGAAGCGGGAAGGAAACCTTCGCCCGCGCCATCCATGCCGCAAGCCTGCGTGCGCGCGGCCCGTTGGTGACCGTCGATTGCAAAGCGACCCCGCACAACAGCACCGACAGCGAGCTGTTCGGCCACCAGGCCGGCGCATTTGCCGGCGCCTTCACCGACCGCCAGGGCAAGATCGTCGAAGCGAGCGGCGGCACGCTCGTGCTCGACGCCATCGACGAGCTTCCGGGCGAAACCCAGGAAGCGCTCGACCGAGTCCTTGCCACCGGCGAGGTTCGACCAGTCGGCTGCAACGGAAGCAATTCGGTCGATGTCCGCCTGATCGCCACCGCTGGGGCGCCGTTGGGCGAAGGCTTCAACCCCGCCCTGCGGGAGCGGGTCTCGGCAACGGTCGTCACCTTGCCGCCCCTGCGCGAGCGTTCCGCCGACATTCCGTCGCTGGCGCGGCACCTTCTCAGCCGCTTTGCGGAGCAGCAACTGATCCGCCCGCTGACCATCGACAACGAGGCCCTTTCGATCCTGATGCATTACGGTTGGCCCGGAAACGTGCGCCAACTGGCCAGCGCCCTGCTTCGCGCCGCGCTCGAATGCGAAGGCGGCTCGCTCGGCGCTGCCGATTTTCCGCACATTGCTACCCAAGCCCGCTTTTCCAACCGCGCCGGCGATGCCCAACCCAACCTTGGGCAGCGCCGGACCGAAGCCTCGGTCAATGGCGATCCGTCGATCACTTTGTTCGGCAACGACGGCCACTTGCGGATGCTCGAGGAGATCGAAGCCGACATCATCCGGCTCGCGATCGGCCATTACGGCGGGCGGATGACCGAGGTTGCGCGGCGGCTCGGCATTGGCCGCTCGACGCTCTATCGTAAGCTGGGCGACATCGGCATCGACACCGCCGCTTGAGCCGCTAGGCTCGTTTTTGTGCGAGCCCTCCCCTGCTTGATCGCCCTTGCGCTCGCCGGTTGCGCGCAACACGATGCGCCCGCTCCCCAGCCGCAATCCTTCTGCGCCGAACGCATCTTCGAGGAATCGGCGTTCACGGTTTGCGATGCCAAGGGCGGCCAACTGCGCCTGATCGCCGCCGGCCCGGACGAGGACGCTCCGCGAAGCTTTTCCGACCTTGCCGCCAAAATCGATCCGGCAAGAGTCGCTTTCGCGATGAATGCCGGGATGTTCGACGAGGAGGGGCGCCCGATCGGGCTCGCGGTTAGCGACGGACTGCAAAAGCACGCCATCAACCTGCGCAAAGGCGGCGGCAATTTCCATTTGCTGCCGAACGGAGTTTTCGTCGTGGAGGCCGGCGGCCGAGCAGCTATCCACCAAAGCAAGGCGCTGCCGACCTTCAAGACGGCGTCGTACCTTGCCACCCAGTCCGGGCCCATGCTGGTCATCAAGGGCAAGCTGCACCCAAGCTTCGAAGCGGACGGCAAGTCTCGCTACGTGCGCAACGGCGTGGGGGTTCGCGATGGCCGAGCCATCTTTGTCATTTCCGAAGAGCCGGTGTCCTTCGGCAAGCTTGCGCGCTTCTTCCGCGATTCGCTGAAGACCCCGGACGCGCTCTATTTCGACGGCGCGGTGAGTTCGCTTTGGGATCCTGCGAACGGGCGGCAGGATTCGTATTCATTGCTAGGCCCGATGATCGTTGCCTTCAGGCCGGCGGAGTCAGCGCCTGATCGCGAAGGCCGCGCCAAACCTTGAACGCCTGAACGGTGTCGAAGACGTCGTGAACGCGGATGATTTGCGCGCCTTGCTCGACGGCTTTGAGCGCCAGCGCGATGCTTCCGCCGAGGCGCTGGTCGGCCGGAGCCTCGTTGGCCAAGGCGCCGATCGTCCGCTTCCGGCTCGCGCCGACGACGACTGCGCAGCCCAGCGAGTGGAATAGCGCCAGGTGGTTCATCAATTCCAGATTGTGACCGACGGCCTTGCCGAAGCCAAAGCCTGGATCGACCAGGATCGCCGACCGATCGATGCCCGCCGCCGCCGCCGTCGCGATCCGCTCTTCCAGCCATTGATAGACCTCGACGACGACATCGTCGTAACGCGGATCGTCCTGCATCGATTCCGGGTCGCCCTTGTGATGCATGAGCACCACCGGGACCTTCGCCTCGGCCACCGCCGCGGCGGCGCGCGGGTCAAAGGTCAGCGCCGACACGTCGTTGATCATCCCCGCGCCGGCGGCGATCGCTGCCGCCATCACTTCGGATTTACGGGTGTCGGCTGAAACCGCCGAGCCGCCCCCGGCAAGCTGTCGGATCACCGGCTCGATGCGCTCGATCTCGTCGCGCTCCCACACCGGCTTTGCGCCGGGCCGCGTCGACTCCCCGCCGATGTCGATGACTGCGGCACCGGCTTCGCCAAGACGCGCGCCCGCTTCCGCCGCAGCCGCCGAATCCGAAAACTGCCCACCGTCGGAAAAGCTGTCGGGCGTGACGTTGAGGATGCCCATGACTTGCGGCTGGTCGAGCCTGATCGTCCGGGCCCCGACCGTCAGTGCGGCGCGTGGCGAAGTCAGCGCTTTCCATTGTGCCGCCAGGCTCTCATCCGCTTGGGGGTCGAACCCGTCCACTGCGACCAGCTCGCGGCCGACGCGGCGGTTGCCTTCCACTTGAAGAAGCTCGACCGCCGCGAACCAGTTCAGTCCGCCGGCCAGCCGCGCGACCTTGCCGTCGTGCCCGAACGGGGAATCGACGAAGCCGGTCGGTCGGATCAGCGTCCGGGAAGCCGTCACAAGGACGCCAGATAACGCTGCCGAAGTGCATCGACCGGCTCCAGCCCGGTCTCGGTCGCATGGTGCCAGAACGTCCAGCCGTTACAGGACGGCGCCCCTTGCAGCGCCGCGCCGACCTTGTGGATGGAGCCTGCGTGGCCCTTGCACTCGATCGAGCCGTCTGCCCGAACCCGCGCGCAGAAACGGCGCTTTGAATCGGTGACCATGGTGCCGGCGGGAATGATCCCGCTTTCGACCAGCAACCCGAAGGCGACGCGCGGCTGCGAACGCATGTCCGTCACGGTCGCCATCGCGCTTTCGTCGAGGGGGAGCGTGGACGCGATGCGCTGGGCCGCGACCTTGATATATTCTCGCTCGCGCTCGATGCCGATCCAATGGCGGCCGAGGCGCCGCGCGACGGCGCCGGTGGTCCCGGTCCCGAAGAAGGGGTCTAGCACCACATCGCCCGGCTTCGTGCAGGCGAGCAGCACGCGATAAAGCAGGCTTTCCGGTTTCTGGGTCGGATGGGCCTTGGCGCCGTCGTCGCCCTTCACCCGCTCGACGCCGCTGCAGATCGGCAGCACCCAGTCCGACCGCATTTGCAAGTCGTCGTTCAGCGCCTTCATCGCGCGATAGTTGAAGGTGTAACGCGCCTTTTCGTCCTTGGCGCACCACAGCAGGGTTTCGTGGGCGTTGGTGAAGCGGGTGCCGCGGAAATTGGGCATCGGGTTGGACTTGCGCCAGACGATGTCGTTGAGGATCCAGAAGTCCGCGTCCTGCAGCAGCGCCCCGACCCGGTAGATGTTGTGGTAGCTGCCGATCACCCAAATCGTGCCGGTGTCCTTCAGGATGCGGCGCGCCTGCTCCAGCCATTCACGGGTGAAATCGTCATAGGCGGCGAGGCTGTCGAACTTGTCCCAGGCGTCGTTGACCGCGTCGACGCGGCTCCCTTCCGGCCGGAACAGGTCGCCGCCAAGCTGCAAATTGTACGGCGGGTCGGCGAAGATCATGTCGACGCATTTATCGGGCAGGCGCGCCATCTCGGCGATGCATTCCCCCTGGATTATGCGGTCGAGTTCAAGCTCGCGCTTCGGCTGCTCGGTGCGCCGCCGGACGGCGCGAGTCGGTTCGACGATCGGCGTGACGAAGTTCATGCCAGCTATGCCCCCTGCACAAGGCTTGAGGGTGAGTCAGGGAGGACTCCGGGTCAAGCGCGGGCGGCGGCGCGACGCAGCCGAAAACGCTAAAAGGCGTGGGGTTGGGAAGGAACGAGCACAACATCTTGAGTCCCGGCGATGGGTGCGGACTCAAACTGTGGTGGGTGTGACTCAAAGGACTCGGCTGGCACGATTTCGATCACCGGCAGCTGCGGTTGCGCCCATTGCGCCTCGATCGCCCGCACCGGCGCAAAGCTTCGGCGATGCAGCGGGGTCGGCCCCTTTTCCCGCAACGCCCGCTGGTGCGCTGGCGTACCGTAGCCGCGGTTGGTCTCCCACCCGTAGCCGGGGTATTCGCCTGCAAGCTCCACCATCATCCGGTCGCGCGTGACCTTGGCGATGATGGACGCCGCGGCAATCGACCTGCACTTGGCGTCGCCGTCGACGATCGCCTTGGACGGCCGCTGCCAACGTGGACAGGTATTGCCGTCGACCAGCACCCAGGCCGGTTCGATGCCCAAAGCTTCCACCGCGCGGGTCATCGCAAGCATTCGTGCCCAATAGATGTTGATGCTGTCGATCTCCTCGACCGTCGCAACTCCCACGCCCCAGGACGCGCATTTCACCAGCTTGGCGTAGAGCGCCTCGCGGGTTTCGAGCGGCAAGTTTTTCGAATCGTCGATCCCGCGCGGGAATTTCTCCCGGTCGAGGATAATGGCGGCGGCGACGACGGGGCCGGCCAAGGGCGCGCAGCCCGCCTCGTCGACACCGGCGAGCGGTTGCGGAAACCCGATCTCAAGCTTGAACGAGCAGCGGCGCGGCATTTGCCAAGCCTATGGGCGACGCCGACAAGCCGCCAGTAGGCGCCTGAAATTTTTGTGGATTAGGCGATGCGCCACGGCGGGAAGCGCCGTGCCTCGCCCGCCTTGTAGAGGAAGATGATGTTGCCCGAAGGATCCCGCAGGCATGCCTCCCGCCACATCCACGGCTGGTTGCGAGGCCCGTGCTCGAACGGAATGCCGCTGCGCGCCAGGCGCTCGACGCGCTCGTCCAGGTCGTCGCACTCGAGATAGATGGCGACGGTGCCGTTGATCTCCTGCTCCGGATCGATCTGGACCGATAGGGTGACTCCGCCGCCGGTCTCAAACCGCGCGTAGCCATTTTCCGGACTTGCGACGATCTGGCGAAGGCCGAGCCGACGGTAGAAGTCCACCGACTTGGCATAATCCTTGCCGGTCACCGTCACCTGGTTGAGCCGCAACGACGGTCCGGCGTCGAGCCGCACTCGGTCGTGGCCAAGCGGTCCAGCCCCCTGCCCCAGGTCCGGCGCATCGAGCAGTGCGATCCTGACGAATTCGCGCGCGCGGGCGACCGATTCCGTCAACGACTGGCCCTGGGCCAGGAACAGCGCAATGCCGCTCGCCAGGGTGCAGCCGGTCCCGTGCGTGCTGGTCGTGTCGATCCGCTGGCCCTGCCAGCTCGTCATATTATCCGTTTCGATCAAGGCATCGGCGAGCGCGTCGCCTTCCTCGTGCCCGCCCTTGATCAGGACCGCGCAGCCATGCTCGCCGACAAGGTGCAATGCGCCGGCGACAGGGTCTTCCTCCGACGTCAGCGCCTTAAGCTCGGGAAGGTTGGGCGTGGTGATCGTCGCTAGCTTCATCAGCTTGCCGAAGGCCGCGATGGTCGCCTCGTCGGCAAGGATCGAGCCGCTGCTTGCCACCATCACCGGATCGAACACGATCGGCAGGCCGGGTTGTTCGGCGCGCAGGCGCTCCAGTCGCTTGGCCACCTGTTCGGCGGTAAAGGCGCCGCCGATCATGCCGATCTTGACCGCATCGACGCCGATGTCGGCGACGACCGAGTCGATCTGGGCAAGCACCATTTCGGCCGGCACCGGGTGAACGCCATCGACGCCCAGGGTATTTTGCGCGGTGATTGCGGTGATCGCGGTCATCGCGTGGCCGCCGAGCATCGTGACGGTCTTGATATCGGCCTGAATCCCGGCCCCGCCGCCGGAATCCGAACCGGCGACGATGAGGATCCTGGCCGTCGGCGTCACTTTATCCACCTTCGACCCGGCCCGAGCGGCGAAGTTTTCCATGTGCACGAGATGGGGTTGTGAAGGACAAACCCAAAGAAAGCGTTCACGCAGCCGATTGGACGGCGTCGCAAATGCCGTCGACCAGGCGCTCGACGAGCACTGGATCGTCGCCTTCCGCCATCACCCGGATCAGCGCCTCGGTCCCGGACTTGCGGATCAGCACGCGCCCGCGCCCGTCCAGCTCGGCTTCGGCCGCGGCGATGCACTTCTTGACCGAATCATGGTCGAGGGGCGACGCGCCGGAAAAGCGAACGTTCTTGAGTAGTTGCGGGACCGGCTCGAACTGGTCGAGCACTTCGCTCGCTGGCTTGCCGCTATCGACGATGGCCGCGAGCACCTGAAGCGCGGCGACCAGCCCGTCCCCAGTCGTCGAATAATCGGCCAGGATCAGGTGCCCGGACTGCTCGCCGCCCAAATTGCTTCCGGTTTCGCGCATCTTTTCCAGCACGTAGCGGTCGCCGACCTGCGTTCGCAGCATCGCGATACCGGCACCTTCCAGCTTCCGTTCCAACCCGAGGTTCGACATCACCGTCGCCACCAGCCCGCCGCGAAGGACGCCGCGTCGCTGATAGTCGAGGGCGATGAGCGCCATCAGCTGGTCGCCGTCGGTAATCTTGCCGTTTTCGTCGACGATGATGATCCGGTCCGCGTCGCCGTCGAGCGCGAGGCCGATGTCGGCACCGCTGGCGACGACCGTTTCCTGCAACGTCTGGGGGTGGGTCGACCCGCATCCGTCGTTGATGTTGGTGCCGTTCGGCTCGACCCCGATGGCGATGACTTCGGCCCCAAGTTCCCACAGCGCGGACGGCGCGACCTGATAGGCGGCGCCATTGGCGCAATCGACGACGATCTTGAGACCGTCGAGGCGCAATTCGTCGGGGAAGGTCGATTTGGCGTGGTGGATATAGCGGCCGCGGGCGTCGTCGATCCGCTTGGCCCGACCGATCGCTTCGGGCTTCGCGAGATTGGGCGCATCGTCGAGGCGACGCTCGATCGACGCTTCATCTGCGTCGCTGAGCTTGTAGCCGTCGGGCCCGAACAGCTTGATGCCGTTGTCGGCAAAGGGATTGTGCGAGGCGGAGATCATCACGCCAAGGTCGGCACGCATCGAGGTCGTCAGCATCGCGACAGCCGGAGTCGGCATCGGACCCAGCAGCACGACGTCCATGCCGACGCTGGTGAAGCCGGCGACCAGCGCCGATTCCATCATATAACCGGACAAGCGCGTGTCCTTGCCGATGACCACACGGTGGCGATGATCGCCGCGCAGGAAGTGCGCGCCGGCAGCCTGGCCGACCTTCAGCGCCATCTCGGCCGTCATCGGCTCGGTATTGGTGAGGCCGCGGATCCCATCCGTGCCGAAGAATCTGCGCTTCATCCGGCCATTCCAATCCAACGCCACGGGGCGACGGGCAGCGGGTGCAGCCATGTCGCCAAAAGGAAAAACAAGGTCCCGCCGACTAATGCGACCAAACCCGGATTGGCCACGCCGCGAGCAAAGGGCACGAACGCCGTTTGCGCCGTCCACTCATGCCAGCGGGCACCCATCAGCCGGCGCTTCTTCGAATCCTGTCCGACCGAGCCAGCCAGCGCCAGGAACAGGATGGCCCCATCGAACAGCAGCGCCTTGGGCGTCGCGATCACCGCCGCATGGACGATTGCCCAAAGCGCGAACGACCACATCATTGGGTGACGCGTGATTGCCAGAACGCCGCGCGGCGACTTGGCGGCACGTGCGCCCGGAAGCGCCGGATTGCCGACTAGCGAACCGGCCAGCAGGATGCTTGCAAACCACATGACGATTGCCGCAGCGACCCACAGCGCGTCGGCCGCCGGCCAGAGCGGCACCTGGTCGCCAAGCTCGCGATACGCCCAGATCATCGCCGCGAACGTCAGCAGGGAGACCAGCGAGTAGAAACCGCGGAACCCCGGCTCCCCGATCCTGCTTACCATTTCCGAACGCAGCGGATGCGACATCAGGAAATGGGTGCCGACAAAGGCCACCGCTGCAAGCGCGAGCGCGATCATTGTGACCTCCTGTCGGCGCTGCTCAACCGAGCAGCGCCGAATGCACTAGCTGCGGGCGGGCTTGGGTCCACCGCGACGCGGCTTTTCCTCGCCGTCGGGGAACATGCCCGGCGCCTGGTTTTCGGCCAGCTCGTCGCGCCCAGCAAGGTCTTCCCGGTCCTGCAGCGTATCCAGATGCATCCACCGTTTCACGATCGGCGAAAGTGCCAGCACGACGACGGCAACGCCGATCGAGATCCACCCGAACAGCTGATAGACGTCCAGCAGGCCCTGCTTGCTCATTTCGCCATCATGGCCGCCGGTCGCTTCGCCAATCTTGCCGGCGACGAAGTTGCCGACCGCGGTCATGTAGAACCACGCGCCCATGATCAGCGACGCCAGGTGCCGCGGCGCCAACCGGTTCATCGCGCTAAGCCCAACCGGCGACAGGCACAGCTCGGCAGTCGTGGCGAAGAAGTAGTAAGCGAAGACCAGGATGACGGGGGTCATTGCCGCAACGCCATAAGCTTCCGCGCCCCAAACGAGGACGAGGTTGGCCAAGCCCATCTGGGCGAGCGCCAGGCCGAACTTGGCCGGCGCGGACGGTTCGGCCCGCCGACGTCCAAGCTTCACCCAGAGGATCGCGAACAACGGCGCCAGCGCCATGATCAGGATCGGGTTGATCGACTGGAAGATCGACGCCGGGACGCCCGAGCGGTCGACGAAGCGATCGGTGAACAGGTTCATCGATCCGCCGGCCTGTTCGAACAGGCCCCAGAACAGCGGATTGAGGCTGATCAGGAACAGGATCGCAAACATGCGCTCGCGCGGTTCCTTGTCGAGCTTGAAGCTCTCGTAAAGAACGTAGCCGAGCAGCGCGATGCCGGAGACCGCGAGCAAGCCCTGGATGACGTCCTGATACTGGACCAGGGCCCAGATCACCGCCACCGCGGCGACGCCGATGCCGTAAAGCGAAAACTCCTTGTTGCGGCTGAGCGGCTGCGGCGCTTCGCCGGCGCCGTTGAGCGCCTTCTTGCCAAGGACGAAGACGACCAGGCCCGCAAGCATCCCGATTCCGGCAAGCCCGAAGCCGTAGCCCCAGCCGATGGTTTCGCCGAGATAGCCGACCATGATCGTGCCGATCGCCGCACCGACGTTAATCCCCATGTAGAAGATCGTGTAGGCGCCGTCGCGGCGGATATCGGTGAGCTTGTAGAGCTGCCCGACCATCACCGAGATGTTGGCTTTCAGGAAGCCCGAACCGACGATAATGAAGGCGAGCGCGGCCCAGAAGACGTTGATCGTCGGGTCGCTTTGCCCGCCGGTGCCCTCCACCGCCATCAGGCTGTGGCCGATCGCGAGGAGCAAGCCGCCGAACAGCACCGCTTTGCGCTGACCCAAATAGCGATCCGCGAGGTAGCCGCCCAGGACCGGCGTGATGTACACCAGGCTGGTATAGGCGCCGTAGATGAGGTTGGCCTTGTCATCGGCGAACAGCCAATGCTTGGTCAGGTAGAAGATCAGCAGCGCGCGCATGCCGTAGTAGGAGAAGCGCTCCCACATTTCGGCGAAGAACAGCATGTACAGGCCCTTGGGGTGCCCAGCGAATTCCGGCTGCTTCTGCGCCGCAATCTTCCCGCCCATCGCGAGGAAGACGATGAGAACCAAAACAGCGATGGCGGCAATCCAGTCGCCTTCCTGCCACAAGCCAATCGATTTCATAAAAAAGCAGTCCCATGCTGCGAGCGCGGCGCCCAATATTGGAGCGGCACCGTAACGGGCAAAATTGCGATGTGAAGCCGATTGTTGCCGGGGCGTGACGTGCCTAGATGCGTGAAGACATGCTCAACGACCTCACCTCCCCGCTTTCGCTGCTCGAAACGCGCCGTTCCGCCAAGCCGCGCGAACTGGTCGGCGATGGCCCCTCGCCGGCCGAACTCGATCACATGCTGACGATCGCTGCGCGCACGCCCGACCATGGCAAGCTGCATCCTTGGCGGTTCGTTCGGGTTGCCAAGGACCAGCGCGACGCATTGGGCGAAACGCTCCGCCAGGCACTGGCCGAAAACGACCCTGCACCGTCCCCCGCGCATTACGCCAAAGAGCGGGATTTCGCCCATTACCCCGGCGCGCTCATCGTGTTGGTGTCCGCTCCGGTGGCCAACCACAAGATCCCCGTGTGGGAACAGGAACTGTCGGTCGGAGCGGCGGGGATGAACCTGCTCCACGCCGCCCATGCGCTGGGCTATGCCGGCGGCTGGGTGACCGGTTGGCGGGCCTATTCACCGCGCGTGCTCGAAGCCTTCTGCGGACCCGGCGAGCGCATCGCCGGCTTCATCTTCATCGGCCGGCCGGACTTCCCTCTGGCCGAGCGCGAACGGCCCGTGCTGGACGCCGTTGCCAGCGATTGGCAGCCCCGACCTAAGACCCCGGGCGATTGACGAAAGTCTGCACTGCTGTATTATGACAGCATGACGGTTGGCAAACAGCACGAAAAGCCGGTTTACGTCCGCCTGCGCGAGGCGATCGTCGATGGCATCTTGACCGGCCGGTACCAGGATGGCGCGCCTTTGCCGTCGGTTCGTGCCTTCGCCGCGGAAGAATCAGCGAACCCGCTTACCGTCGCCAAGGCGTATCAGGGCCTTCAGACCGAAGGGTTGATCGTCGTACGGCGCGGTGTCGGCCTGTTCGTGGTCGAAGGGGCGCGAGCCAGGCTGCGCAATTCCGAACGGCAGCAATTCCTGACCGAGGAATGGCCGGCGATCCGCGAGCGGATGGAGCGGCTGGGAATCGAGCCGGACGAATTGCTGCAGCGGCAGCCTGCCTAGCTTCACGCCAATCGCCTGATGCGATAGCGCGGCCGCGTGGTCGAAACGCGCATCCTCCCTTACTCTGCCGAGACAATCGCCGAGGCGGCGCGCCTAATCACTGCGGGCGAACCGGTCGCGGTGGCGACGGAGACGGTTTACGGTTTGGCGGCCGACGCCACGAACCCCCATGCAGTCGCGCGGATCTACGCCGCCAAGGGCCGGCCAGGATTCAACCCCCTCATCGTGCACGTCCCGACGCTGGCTGACGCGGAAGAGCTGGTTACGCTGAGCCCGGAGTTGCGGGAACTCGCGGTCCGCTACTGGCCGGGACCGCTCACCCTTGTCGCGCCGCTGCGCCAGCCGTCGCGCATCGCATCGCTGGTGGCGGCGGGACTGCCGACCCTGGCCGTCAGGGTTCCGGCGCACCCGGCGATGCGGGCGTTGCTCGCTGCGACCGGTCGGCCGCTCGCGGCACCGTCGGCCAATGCCAGCGGGACGATCAGCCCGACCCGGGCGGAGCATGTCTTCATCAGCCTGAACGGCCGAATTCCGCTGATCGTCGACGCCGGCCCTTGTCCCGGCGGGCTGGAATCGACCATCGTCGCCGAGCATGAAGGCGACTTACGCGTGCTTCGGCCCGGCCCAGTCCAAGTCGCTGCCGAACTAGCGCCAACGGGCAAAATCCAGTCTCCGGGCCAGCTGCCCAGCCACTATGCACCGAGCAAGCCGCTTCGCCTTAATGCCAGCGAAGGCCGGCCCGACGAATTCCTGATCGGCTTCGGCGCGGTTGCGGGGCATTCGAACCTCAGCGCGAGCAGCAACCTAGAGGAAGCGGCCGCGCGCCTGTTCGACTTGCTCCATGTCGCCGACGCCGCTGATCAACCGCGGATTGCCGTCGCGCCGATACCTGACGAGGGGCTGGGAACGGCGATAAACGACCGCCTGCGCCGCGCCGCCGCGCCGCGCACCCTTAGGCGTTCGCCGCCGCGCTCTTGAGGCGCGCCTGGAAGCTCTTGCGGAGCTTCTGCAACTTCGGCGGGATGGTCGCGATGCAATAGGGGTTCCGTTGCCCCTCCCCGCTCCAATACTCCTGGTGATAGTCTTCGGCCGGCCACCACTGCGCCTTTGGCTCGATCGTGGTGACGATCGCGCCAAGCCAGTCGACATTAGCGGCAGCTTTCGCGTTCACAGCTTCCGTTTCCTGCTCGGGCGACTGCGGGAAGATCGCGGACCGATATTGGGTGCCGACATCGTTGCCCTGCCGATTGAGCTGGGTCGGGTCGTGAGTCGCGAAGAAGATCTCGAGCAATTCCGGATAGCTGATCGCTTCGGGATCAAAGGTGATCCGGATTGCCTCCGCGTGGCCGGTGTTCCCGCCACAAATCTGTTTGTAGGTCGGGTTGTCGACCGAGCCTCCGGTGTAGCCGCTTTCGACCGACTTCACCCCGACGACGTCATTGAACACCGCTTCCGTGCACCAGAAGCAACCGCCGGCGAGCACCGCTACGTCTTCAGCCATAAAATCCTCCGGCCCCCAAGATAGGCGCGGATGGCGCGTCTTAAAGCCCGGGACGGCTCGGCGTCGTGGCCTTGAAGCTTGCGACTTCCAGCCGCTTGCCGATCCACTCGGCCAATTCCTCGAACTCGAGCGGCTTCTTGAAGACGATTCCGGCGCGGCGATCGGAATACCAGCGCACTTCACCCTTGACCGGGCGCAGGCTCTCGACGGCGACAATCACGTCCTTGCCGACGCAATATTCCTCAATCGGCTCAACCTTCAGCCCGCCGAGCGAGATGTCGTGAACGTCGACGGTGTAATAGACTTTGCCGACCCGCACCGTGGCCTTGCACGCGACTTCCAGGCGCGGCGGCCGGGGCCGGAACCCGTGCCGCGGCTTGCGGCCGGCCAAAAGCTCGCCAAGGTCGATGCTCTGGTCGAACTTGAGGCCGGTGGAGGCCTCGCGGGTCCAGACGACCGTCGCCGCGATCTTTTGCGACGAGAATTCGATTGCGACCTGCTCACCCACCTGTGGCGGATCCGGCAATTCGGCCATCAGCCCGCCCGCGGAGACGTTGCGGACTCGCATCAGGCGATCGCCGCCGTCGCAAATGAGCTTGGCGACGCGCAACATGGCGGTCACCCGCTCGTCCGCACGCCGTTCTTCCGGGCGCGGAACCGCCGTGCTCAACGAAAAGGTGGTCGACTCGAACACACCTTCCGGCGGCAAGGCAGGCACTGCGGCCTTCCGGCGGATTATCGATGCAAACACGGGCATTGCCTCCGCGGTGGAGCGAAACTGACCCGATGTAGGGGGATGCCGGTTAAAAAGCGGTTTCTTTAGCCGGCAACGCAGCGCAAAGGCGCTTCTGACGCCGGTATTCGTATCGGGGCTAGGAGATGAGTGATGAAGCGGCCCCGGCTGCTCCTGATTGACGACGAGCCGGCGCTGGCCAGCTTCGTCGCTCAAGTGGCGGAAGATTGCGGCTTCGAGCCGCTGCTTGCCGAGTCCGGCGCGCATTTCCGAACCTTGCTTCGGGAAGAAAAGCCTGACGCGATCGCGCTCGACCTTGGGATGCCAGTCGACGGCGTGGAGCTGCTGCGCTTGCTGGCCGCCGAAAATGTCGCCGCTCCGGTGCTGATCCTCAGCGGTTTCGACCGCCGCGTCCTCGAATCCGCGTTCCGCCTCGGCGAAGCGCTTGGATTGCGAATGACGGGCCCCCTCGAAAAGCCGGTTCGCGCCGACGATCTCGAACAGGTGCTGACCAGCATGCGGACCAGCCTCATCTCGTGACCGGGCAGCTGGAGCGTCGTTTCGCAACGGGATTCGAGCAAGCTCTCGCTTCCGACGAACTGCACATGGTTTACCAGCCCAAGGTCCGGCTGGAGGACGGCGGCCTAAGCCGGGTCGAGGCGCTCGTCCGCTGGGTGGAACCGGAACTTGGGCCTGTCGCACCGTCCCGCTTCGTGCCGCTTGCCGAGGAACATGGCTTCATCGAGCAGCTCACCGAATGGGGCTTGCGCACTGTCCTGACGCAATGGCGCGCCTGGAAGGCCCAGGGCTTCGATATCGAGCTTGCCTTCAACATCTCGGCGACCAGCCTCCAACGGCTCGACTTTCCGGACCTGGTCGAACGTATGTGCCGCGAATTGGAGGTGCCCGCCGAGCGGCTGGTGTTGGAGCTGACCGAGGGCGCC
This sequence comes from Sphingomonas sinipercae, assembly GCF_011302055.1. Classification (NCBI taxonomy): domain Bacteria; kingdom Pseudomonadati; phylum Pseudomonadota; class Alphaproteobacteria; order Sphingomonadales; family Sphingomonadaceae; genus Sphingomonas; species Sphingomonas sinipercae. Next base: position 1,205,124 of record NZ_CP049871.1, on the reverse strand, counting down.
ACGCAGCCGCTGATCAACCTGATGGACACGCTCACGCGATTTCGGATCAAGGGCATCGGCCTGGCAATCGACGACTTCGGTACCGGCTATTCGTCGCTGATGCAGCTTCGCCAGCTGCCCTTTACAGAAGTGAAGATCGACCGCCTGTTCGTTCGCGACCTGCCCCACGCGCACGACAGCTGCGTGATCGTCAAATCGATCATCGACCTGGCCCACGCGCTCGACCTCACCGCCACCGCGGAAGGGGTTGAGACCGCCGAACAGCTCCGTTTCCTGCGCCGCGTGCGATGCGACGTCGCACAGGGATATCTGATCGCCCAGCCGCTCGAGCCCGACGACCTGCCGGCATGGCAAAGCGATTTCCGGCGGCGCTGGCCCGACTACGCCGGTTAAGGCGCGACGTTGAACTCGACGCCCTGGGCAAGCGGCAGGTCGGCGCCGTAATTGATGGTATTGGTCGCCCGCCGCATATAGGCGCGCCAGCTGTCGGAACCGCTTTCGCGCCCACCGCCGGTCTCTTTCTCGCCGCCGAACGCACCGCCGATTTCGGCGCCGGACGGGCCGATGTTGACGTTGGCAATTCCGCAATCGGATCCAGAAGCGCTGAGGAAGCGCTCCGCTTCCCTAAGATCGTTCGTGAAGATCGATGAGCTAAGCCCTTGGTTTACAGCGTTGTTGAGCGCAATCGCTTCGTCCAGGTCGCTATAGCGCAGGACGTAGAGGATCGGTGCGAACGTTTCCTGCAAGACGCTTCCGACCTGCTGTTCCACTTCCACCACGGCCGGGCGCACATAGATCCCGCCCTCGACGGCATCGACGGTTTCCACCTGCTCGCCGAGCACGTTCGCCATCGCCTCGAATGCGGGACGGTCGATCAACGGTCCGACCAGCGTATCGGGGTCGCGCGGGTCGCCGATCTTCACCGATGCGAACAGGTGGCGGATGCGCTTGACGAGACCGTCGGCCACACTTTCGTGAACGATCAGCCGCCGGAGCGTGGTGCAGCGCTGGCCAGCCGTGCCGACGGCGGAAAAGACGATGGCGCGCTCCGCCAGCGAGAGGTCCGCACTCGGGGCGACGATCATCGCGTTATTGCCGCCGAGCTCCAGCAGGACCCGTCCGAAGCGCTCCGCAACACGCGGACCGACCGCCCTGCCCATCGCGGTCGATCCCGTCGCCGAGACGAGCGCGACCCGGCGATCGTCGACCAGCGCCTGGCCGATATCGCGCCCGCCCTGGAGGCACTGAAGCAAACCATCGGGCGCATCGCCGAACCGCGCGAGCGCACGCCTTGCAAGCGCCATCACCGCCTCGGCCGTCAAAGGGGTCTTCTCGCTCGGCTTCCAAATGACCGGGTCGCCGCAGACCAGCGCCAGGGCGGCATTCCACGCCCAGACCGCGACCGGGAAATTGAAAGCGGTGATGACCGCGACCGGGCCCAGCGGATGCCATTGCTCGATCATCCGATGGTTCGGCCGCTCACTGGCAATGGTGAGGCCGTAAAGCTGGCGCGACAGGCCGACCGCGAAGTCGCAAATGTCGATCATCTCCTGGACTTCGCCCAGCCCTTCCTGGACGATCTTGCCCGCCTCAAGCGTCACCAGGCGCGCCAAGGGCTCCTTGGCGGCTCGAAGCTCCTCGCCAAGCAGGCGCACCAGTTCGCCACGCCGGGGCGGAGGGATGGACTTCCAGGCATCGAATGCGGCGGTCGCCCGACTGCAAGCCGCTTCGACGTCGCCGGTCGACGCTTCCCGGACACTGCCGATCGCGCTGCCGTCAATCGGCGAACGGCTGACCAGGTCGCCGCTGCATTCCACGCCGAGTTCGCCCAGCAAGCGCCGCGTTTCTTCTGCGGGTGTCATGCGCACAATTCCTTTGCCCTTGCCATTGCCGCGAGGCCGGCATCGATGGTGTCGTCGCGCTTGGCGAAGCATAGCCGCACCAGGTGTCGCGGCGCGTCGCCCTCGGCAAAAGCTGAGAGCGGCACGACCGCTACCCCCGCCTCGGCGACCGCTCGCGCCGCGAACGTCTCGTCGTCGACCGCCAGGCCGGAGGCGGCAAGGTCGACACACAGGAAGTAGGTTGAGGCCGGGTGAAGCGCGCTAAATCCCGCCTTGGCCAGCCCGTCGGCCATCCGGTCGCGGGCGCGGGCGAAACGCTCCCGCATCGGTGCGAGCCAGGAATCGCCCTCGGCCAGGCCAAAAGCGACCGCGGACTGCAGGTTTGGCGCGGTGGCAAAGGTCAGGAACTGATGCGCACGCGCGGCGATGTCGCCCAGCTCCGGCGCAGCGGCGATCCAGCCGATCTTCCAGCCGGTAAGCGAAAAGATTTTCCCCGCCGAACCGGTCTTCAGCGTCCGCTCCGCCATCCCCGGCAGCGTTGCGAACGGCGTGAACGTCAGTCCGTCGAGCAATATGTGCTCCCACACCTCATCGGCGATGACGATCAGGTCGTTGGCCTTGGCTACATCCGCCACCGCCTGGAGCTCGCTGGCGCTGAACAGTCGCCCGGTCGGATTGTGCGGATTGTTCAGGATGATGATCCGCGTTTTTTGCGTCACAGCTGCTTGAAGGGCATCGCGCTCGATCCGCCATTCCGGCGGCCGCAGCGCGATCTCCCGGACAACTCCCCCAGCGCGGCGGACGGTCGGCGCGTAGCTGTCATAGGCCGGCGTGAAGACGATCGCCTCGTCCCCCGGCGCGACAGTGGCGAAGATGCACGCGGAAAGCGCCTCGGTCGCGCCCGAGGTGACGCACACGCCTTCGGGCGTCAGCGACTCCCCGAAATGACGATTGTAATGATCGGCGATTGCAGCGCGCAGCTGCGGCAAGCCGCGCGACGGCGCATATTGGTTCGACCCTTCGACCACCGCTTTTGCCGCCGCGTCGAGGATTTCTGGCGGCCAGCCGAAGTCGGGAAAACCCTGACCCAGGTTCACCGCGCCGTGCTTGGCGGCAAGGCCCGACATGCGCTCGAACACGCTTGTCCGCATATTTTCGTAAAGTTCGAACACTCGTGTCCCCACCGCGATGTGCGAGCGCAATAACGCGCGATCCCCCGCACGGCGAGTGCAAGGAGCCGGGGGAATGTGGCAACAGCCTCCCACGTTAGTCGAAGCACCGCGAGCGTTCGTCGATTTCCGGCGCAAGTTTCCGCCGCCTCGGGCTGTGTTGGCCCCCACCAGCAAGCGGGGAACAGGGGATGCGGAGCAACTGGGCGCTAGTCGTCGGCCTTGGCCTTTGCTTGGCGACGAGCAGCGCGACCAACGCGGCGGCGCAGCAGGCCGCTTCGTCCACGGTGCCGGCACCGTCCGCCGAGGACTCCGCCTTGATCGCGCGGCTGACCTATCCCTTGGAGTTCAACGGAAAGCGCATCTCAGGCCCGGGTCTCGACAAGATTCTCGAAGCTTCGAGAAACGCGCAGTTCGTCCTGCTGTCCGAATATCTGTGGCACGTGGACAATGCGACGCCGGCCTTCGCCGCGGCGCTGTTCCGAGAGCTCCATGCCCGCAACGCCTTTAACTACTACGCGGCCGAGCAGGATTATTTGGGGGCGCAGCAGGTCTCGCGGCCACCGCTACGCGGCGACGTGCAGCGGATCGCCGCCTTCGTTCGCCGGACCCCTTATGCGCTGACCTTCGTCAATGACGAGGAACTGCGGCTGACGGCGGAGGTAGGCCGTACTTCGACCGGCAAGTGGCAGCCCTATTGGGGGTTCGACCAGGCCTTCGGTGCGACTGCCCCGCTGGAAGAATTGCGTGGCCTTACCACCAACGCAAATCAACGAACCGCCGTCGATGCGTTGTTGAGCACGGCACGCGACATCGAACGGCCAGTTCCCGACTTTCGCGACTGGCGCGGCATTCGCGATTTCGAAACCGGCCACTTCATCTCTCGCCAGTCGGTCGCCCTGTTGCCCAGGCTGCGTTCGCTGCGCGAAACGTTCCGGCCGCGCCCTGGAAGCCGCGCCGCCGAATTGATCGACGAACTGTACGAATCGGCGCTGATCTACAGTTACTATGCGCGGGCCGGCGAAAAGAGCACGCCGGAGGGCGTTCCGGTCGCCTGGTTCAATACGTCCGTTCGCGAGCGGGCGATGCGCCGCCACTTCATGGCCAACTACCGCAACGCGCAAAGGCTCGACGGCAAGCTGCCGAAGGTCCTGGTCAAGGCCGGTAGCAAGCATTTGGTCGAAGGGCGGACTCCCGGCAACTACACTTTTCCGATCGGCAACTTCTTCCACGAGCTCGCCGCTTCCAACGGCCTCGAAGCCGTCAATGTCCTGATGTTGCCGATCCAGGCCGGGGACGGCGCGAAGTTCGAAGCCCTGCCGCCCGAGCTCCAGGTCCTGCTCGTGTCGAAAGATGTCGGCAAACCCACCCTCGTCGACCTGCGCCCGCTGAGAAACCACTTCCACGCCGGACGTATGTTCGGCCTGTCGGGACAGGCGCTGCCGACCTTTCGTGACCTTGTGTACGGCGCCGACTTCGCGCTGTTCCTGCCGTCGCGAATGGACACCTTCGTTTTGATCCGCGCGTTGCGGGTTAACTCCCAGACCGGTCCGTGAAAGACCTCGATCGAGGCAGCTTGCGCAGCTCCTCAATCCAGCGCAGCTTTGCCTGAAGCTGGAGCTGAATCCCAAGCGCAGTAGCGTGCAGCGTCCAGTTATCGCTTGCTAGCGGGTCGTTTTCCGCGGCGGACGCGCGATCAAGTGCATCTCTAATCGATTTCTCTGCCGCAGCCAGGAACGTGTTCCTGTCCTTCGCAACCAGTGCGCCAAGGTAGTTCACTCGGGTCCGAATCGGGTCAACAGGCGCTCCGCCCATCTCAGGGGTCAAGGCCGTTATCCAAGCAGCTAGCTCATGCTTGCCCGTCGCGGTGATCTGCAGCAATTCGGTACCACGCTCGGTCTCACGGGATTGAGCGCCAACCAGGAGCCCGCGAGCCGTCAGCCTACGGACCGCCGGGTAGATGGAGCCCTTGCTGGACGACCAGCCCCACGTTGGGGACTGCTCAAAGCGTCGCCGGATCGCGTAAGTCGAGCAAACCCCCCGGCTGTGGACGATTCCCAGGATCACCCCCTCGAGCTCAGTAATCGGCATAACCATTGCACTTTCTGTTTCGTACGGTACGTTTCGTACCTCCTCGACATAGCCGCTCATATTCGAGGCACGCAAATTAGGGGGTCGCCATGGACTACACGAGGCGTCAAATTTTTCGATATACTGCAGCTGCCTCGTCGGTCGCTTTGTTAGCCCCCGCAGGAATCGCCAAGGTGGCATCTAAGCAGACCCCGCGACTTCAGCCCGGTTTCTAAAGCCAGGAAGTCTTGGAACATTCCCGCCCTGGCCGCCTTGGCCATCAACCGTACCGGCCGAACGGTGTTCCAAGAGGCGGTCGGCGTCCGACAATTTGGACGTAACGAACCGGTTTCGGTGCACGACCAGTGGCACATAGGTTCGAACCTGAAGGCAATGACGGCCCTTCTCTACGGTCGTCTGGTTGAACAGGGCCGTGCCCGCTGGGAAGCCTCAGTCGGCGATCTCTTCCCTGACCTTAAATTGGACCCGAGTTGGAAAGCTTTGCTCGTCGAAGATCTGCTTAGCCACCGGGCCGGAATCAAGGATTCGATGTACGCTCGCGGTCCGTTCAAAAATGAAAACTGGCCTCATCATATGTCACTACCGAAGCAGCGGCAGATGGTTGCTGAGCTGATTTTCACACGCTCGGCCAGCGGCGTGCCGGGAGAATATGAGTACTCCAATTTCGGTTACATTCTGGTCGCCGCAGCGATCGATCGGTTGGCGAACCAACCATATGAGCAATGTCTCCGTCAGGAGCTCATTGAGCCACTCAAAATGAACAGCGTCGTCTTTGGGCCGCCGCAGGAACTGGGGCAACCATGGGGCCACGAGTACGATAGCGTTTCCAAAAGCTATGCAGCGCTGGATCCTTGGGCTCCTGACTCGGACAATCCGCCGATCGATGGCCCGGCGGGGCGTTACTCGATGACCCTGAGCGATTATGCGAGGTTCATCAGGCTCTTTCTCAACGAGGGAGGAGGGTTCGTGTCCCGACAGACTTACGCAAAACTGACCGCGCCAACTCATTCAGCCGGCACACCATATTCTTTGGGATGGCTGAGTTCCTCGCCGCAAGGCATCTGGGCGCCAAGTCGCTTGCTTTCCCATGACGGAAGCAACACGTTTTGGTTCACCCATATGGTTGCTTCGCCAGAACGCGGCCTGGCTATCATTGTCGCGGCCAACGCCGGGTCGCCAAATGCTGTGGACGCGTGCACTTACGTTCGTCAGCAACTTCAGACCGCACTACTTGCGTACCGCGGGTGACCACCAGGATGAGTAAGACCCTTCACACTAACCTTCTGCGCGTGGTTGGTTATGCGCCTGGAGCTTTGATTGGTGGCGCAATCGGCGAGCTGCCATTCAACGAAAGCCCGCGATCTGAAATCATTCTGGGTTCGCAAACCTCAAACGCATCGTGTCGGCACCACGCGCTCGAACACACTTGTCCCTGTTACGAATTTCCAGGCGCAATAACGCGCGACCCCCCGCTCTGCGAGCGCAGTACGCGCCCCACTCGCCCGCCCTTGTCAATGCGAGAAGCAGTAACCTGGTGGAGGGCGATGTTGCGAATAGGTGCGGTCGGGTCAGCTCAATTCGGCTGAATGTCTTTTTCGTAAGTCTGGCCAACGCCATGCGGGTTCGGCAGCTTGCGCGGAGCAGGCGGGCCCTCGGACGAGTTCGAGGTTATCGGGCAGCCGGACAGGCACAGGATATGCGGCGCGGCTGGTGCGGTCGTGCAGCCCGAAGCCATCACCGCTGATGCCAGGATGCACCAAAGCCGACTTTGAATGATCATATCTTACCCCCCAGATCCAATCACTTAGCGAACAACGCCGCCCAACTCCGCGGCAGCCGACCAAAGGCACCGCCTTCCCATCATCGGTCCCGCAGCTTCGATGGAGGTAGATCCGACACCGCCTCGTCGAGGCAGAGCACGGCAGCTTCGGAATCCGACCTGCGCAGCAGTCCCGTTGTACGAATGACCGCGCTCGCGAAGTCGCGGTTGCCGAGGCATCGCCAAATCATCGACCGAGAGTCGCGACGGACGGCGAGGACAAGCACTACGCGATCGTATTGCTGCGCCTGCCGCGCACGCCAAATCGGGCGCACACACGCCTCCATGGCGTTAAGGTTGCCTGCGTGCGGGCAGCCCTGGAACCAACGCGGCGACAGCGGTGCGATGCCTTTTGCGAGCCAGGGCAGCGCCAAGCTGTCGCGCAGGGATTCACTTCTACTGAGCACCGGCGGACCGGATTTCGCGGAGACTACAAACAGAACATGGGCTCGCGGCGGCTCTACAGAGGCCTGCCTGTCTGTAAGCCGGGCCACCTGGGGCTTTCCGTCTTCCAGCCAGATCAGCAGGTTAGGCTGGTCAGGCGTCACCACTTCAATGCTGTCTGTCGAGGTTTCGACGACACCGGCCCGACACGGCTGCGTGTCATGGTTGGAGCTGACCTTGCACTCATAGGTGTACCGCCCGGGCGCCACTGGCCGCAACTTTGCGTAAACCAAGGGGCCGTTTGGAGGCTGCTGCAAAGCAATCAGGTTGATCGTGCGGTTGGTCTGCTTGCCAAGCACGATCTCGACGTCGAGCCGCATGCTGTGCGGTCGCATATGCACCGAAGCGCGGTCCATCGACCCGTCGTTATCGAGGTCGAGGCTAATTTCCGTTTGTGGTTCGGGCGGGGCGCCCGGTACTTGCGCACCGGATAGGAAGAGCAGCGCAATAGCTGCCAATGCCAAGGTTTTCACACCGTCCCCAAAGCACGATTGTCCGCGCCGATTTCAGCCTGCGCCACAGCCATATGAGCGTCAACTTTCCATGGACCGTCGTGGAAAGGTGGCGGATCAGCCGGTCGATCCGGCCATTTCGCACGATCGGCAAATAGCGGCGGCGGTACGGCGCACATGCAGCCGGCGCTCACTTCTTCGCCACGCCGAGGTATTTGCAAATATCGGGAACGACGGGCGCCACCCGCGAAGGGGCGGCCACGTTCCATCTGGTCATCCGTTCCTGAGCATCCGTGCCCAACTGCACCAACAGATCGATAGCTTCGGTGCTTACATTCTCACCGGCCTCGGAGGATGCGTCGTTCGCGAAACGGCCAAGTCGCCATTCGAAGTTCGCCGCCTGCTGAACCATGTACATGCGGGCGTTTTGCTGGTCCTCGCTGCAAGGCTGATCGGTTATTCCCTTGAATATAGTATCTTGTGCTCCGCGCACGTCATCGAGCGCCGCGGCCATTTCCTTGCCGTGACCGAGCTCCCAGAGCGTCGCCACTTTTTCAACGAGCAAGTCGGAGGTATCGAAAAGGATGTGCCAATGACTGCCGCCTGCATAGTGGTCGACCATCAGTTTCTGGCCGTCGCCAAGCAGCATCAAGGCGCCGTTCGCGTCGCCCTTCTTGCGGGATGTTTTGGCAGCTGAGGCGTAGACGTCGAGCATGGCGGCCACGAACCTTTCTCTCGCCTGCTCCCCAAGGCCGGGTGACTTGAGCGCCAGAGCGTAAGCGGCGAGCATCCGCTTGCAGGCGCTGACGTCGTTGCTGGCGTAGCATCCGCGCCCTTCCGCCAGTGCCGCGGTTTCATGCTTCTCCCACGGATTTGCTTTGGATTGCGCGCCGGCGGTAGGAGCTGCCGCTCCTGCCAAGACTAACGCGATGAGAGCGCTTAAAGTTCGATCGGCTTTCGGTCTCACTGTGCCCCCCACTTTCAACCCGGGAGAAAGCGCACCTTGGACAGGATGTAAACTGTTCGCCGGACAGCTGACGAAAGGATGAAGTTCCCCAACCTTGCGAACGGGAGTTCGGAACGGCCTGTGGACAGGTGGCTAGCTGCTGGCTGGGGCGGCAGGATTCGAACCTGCGAATGCCGGTACCAAAAACCGGTGCCTTACCACTTGGCGACGCCCCAGCAGGCGCACCCGCTCGGGCGCGGGAGCGGCGCTTATAGCCAGCTTCCGCCGCCTGAAAAGCCGTCTCGCGTTCGGCAGGCTGGCCTACCCCGCGCAGGTTCGCTAGCGACCGCGCATGCAAAAGATCCCAGTCCTGGTCACCGGCGGCGCCGGCTACATCGGCAGCCATGCCATTCTCGCGCTCAAAGATGCCGGCTGGTCGGTCGCCGTCATCGACGATCTTTCCAGTGGCACCCGAGCGATCGTTCCCGACGACGTCCCCTTCTACGAAGGCTCAATCGCGGACCGTGCCTTGGTCGAACGGATTTTCGACGAGCAGAAAATCCAGGCGATCATGCACTTCGCCGGGTCCATCGTCGTTCCGGAGAGCGTCGAAAAGCCGCTCGAATATTATCAGAACAACACGGTAGCCACGCACGCCCTGATTTCGGCGGCGGTCGCCAAGGGCGCCAAGCATATCCTCTTCTCCTCGACCGCAGCCGTCTATGGCGCGCCCGATCGAGTCCCGATCCAGGAGGACGATCCCAAGCTGCCGATCAACCCCTACGGCGCTTCCAAACTCATGACCGAGCAGATGCTTAGCGATTGCTCAGCCGCCTATCCGTTCAACTATGGCGCGCTTCGCTATTTCAACGTTTCCGGCGCCGACCCCGACGGGCGGGCGGGCCAGATCGGCAAGGGATCGACCCACCTGATCAAGGTCGCCGTCGAAGCCGCGGTCGGCAAGCGCGACCATATCGACGTGTTCGGCGATGATTATGAGACCGAGGACGGGACGTGCGTGCGCGATTACATTCACGTCAGCGACCTCGCCGATGCCCACGTCCGGGCCCTGGAGAAGCTGATCGAAAAGCCTGATGAAAATCTGGTGATGAATTGCGGTTACGGCAAAGGGCTATCGGTGCTGCAGGTGCTGGACGCGCTCGACCGCGAGCTTAACCAGCCGGTCCGGCGCGAGATGAAAGCGCGCCGCGCCGGAGACCCGCCGATGCTGGTTGCCGCCAATGCCCGATTGGTCGAGACCTTGAAATGGGCTCCCCGCTTCAATGAAATCCAGACGATCGTTCGCCACGCACTGGACTGGGAACGCAAGTTGAAGGACAATCCCGTCGCATGACGCGACGGCGCCGTTCCAGGCGGAAGCGCTGACGATGGAAGCGGCGCCGCCACGGTCGTCCCTGCTGCGCTCGATGCGGCTGCTTTACCAATTGCTCGGACCAGCGGAGCGGCAACGCTTCTACGCATTGCTGTTGCTGATGCTGCTCGGGGCCTTGGCGGAGCTGGCGACGATCGGCGCAGTCTTGCCGTTCCTGTCCATTCTGGCGGGCCCCTTGCCGGCTGATCCTTCCGCGCTCCAGCGGTCGACCGGCAGATTCGCAGCCATCTTCGATCGCGGGAACCTCGCTGCCGCCGCCGGATTGTTTGCACTGGTCGCATTGGTCGCAGGCGCAATCCGGCTCCAGCTCACGCGCTCGACGCAAGCATTCGTGGCCCACGTCGGCCACCGCTATGCGGTCGAAATCCAGCGGCGCCTGCTGCTTCAGCCTTATGCTTTCCATACGCGGCGGAACACCAGCGGACTGGTCGCCGCAATCGAAAAAGTGGAGTCGCTGGTCTTCAACGTCATCCTGCAACTGATGCAGGCGGCGATCGGCGCTTTCATCGCGATCTTCATCGTCGCCGGACTGATTGCGGTCGATGCCAGGGTTGCCGCCGCCGCCGCCGTTGCCTTCGCCGCCATCTATGTCGGCGTGTCCGCGGTGACTCGGCGCCGACTGGAACGAAACTCGCAAATACTGGCGGAAAGTTACGATCGGCGGATCCAGATCGTCCAGGAAAGCCTGGGCGGCATTCGCGACATCATCATCGATGGCTCGCAAGCGCTATACCTGGACATGTTCAAGCGGGTCGACCTTCAAATGGCGACGGCCCGCGCCAACACGGCCTTCATCGGCGCTGCCCCGCGATACGTCATCGAAGCGCTTGGGATCACCGTCATCGCGGGCCTTGCAGTGCTCCTGTCGAGCCGCACCTCGGGCTTTGCCGGCGCGCTTCCAATCCTTGGGGCGCTGGCCCTCGGCGCGCAGCGGCTGCTGCCGTTGCTGCAACAAATCTATTTCGGCTGGTCGACGGCCCAGGGAAACCAGGCAGTCGTCGATCAGGTCCTCCACCTGTTTCGATTGCCCCTCCCCAAGCAACGTGCCGATGCCATCGCTCACCCCAGGCTCCCGTTCGAACGGAGCATCGAATTCGACCGGGTAAGCTTTCGCTACGAGGCCCGGCGGGAAGCGGTGCTGGAGGACATCAGCTTCACCATTCCCAACGGCTCCAGGCTTGCCCTCGTCGGCAAGACCGGAAGCGGCAAGAGCACGCTGGCAGACCTGCTGATGGGGTTGCTGGTGCCAACCTCCGGCCGGATCCTGATCGACGGAGTGGAGCTTGGCGATGATGCGCGCGAGGCCTGGCGGCGCAGCATCGCCCACGTTCCGCAGTCCATCTTCCTGGCCGACACGACCATCGCACGGAACATCGCCGTTGCGGTGGACGATGACGCCATGGACATGCGGCGGGTCGAGGAGGCCGCTGCCAAGGCGCAGCTCCACGATTTCATCGGCTCCCTTCCGGACGGCTATCGGACGCTGGTCGGCGAACGCGGCGTGCGCCTCTCGGGTGGGCAGCGCCAACGTCTTGGGATTGCCCGCGCCATTTACAGGAAGGCGCCGGTCCTGGTGCTGGATGAAGCGACCAGCGCACTCGACGACGACACCGAGGCCGCCGTCATGCACGCGTTGGATACGCTCGAGGCGGAGGGCCGAACCGTCATCATGATTGCCCATCGCCTGTCGACCTTGGCTGGCTGCGACATCGCGGCGCGACTCGATCGCGGCCGGCTCGTGCAATTTGGCAGCTACGCCGAATTGATCGGCGGCGTCCGCAGGTAAACTAAGTCAGCGCTGCTTGCGGTAGACCGTAACCCGGGTGTCGTTGCAGCGATCGCGATATTGCTCGTAAGCGTCCAGTCGCTGCAGCGATCGGCTGAGCAGATAATCCTCCTCGCGGATAACGCTCATGCCCCCCCCGCCCATGGTCTCGGCGATTTTGTTCCATTCGATATGATCGTCGGGCCAGACGTGGATGTCGCCCTCGTTCGAATGCTTCGGGTTGAACACCCGTTTCAGGCGGTGAACGTAGTTCATCGGAGTCAGGAATTTGCGCCAGTCGGTTCGCATCCCGTTCGATCGGAATTCCGCCAGGATCGGGTCGGTCCAGGAGGCCGGGCTTGCTTCATGGTCGATAACGACCACGCCGCCCGGCGCCGTGATCCGCGCCAATTCGCGGCACGCGTCGAGATAATCGGGAATGTGGTGAAGCACCGAATAGGTTGCGACCAGGTCGAAACTGCCGTCGGCGATTTCACTCAGGTCACGGCCGTTGAGCTGAAACGTCTGCAGCAGTTCTCCGCCAAACCGCTTGCTGACGAGATCGAGGAAACCACGCGACACGTCGGCGGCGGTGACCTTGGCGCCAAGCGCAAGCAGGTGCGCGGTAAGATTGCCGGAGCCGCAACCGAAGTCGAACGCATGGGGCGGCGTCCGCCCGGTCTCGACACTGTCGAGCGCGCTTTGCAGCGAGGCGCGTAACCGAGATTGCTCAATCGTGTTGAAGATCTCGCCGTGCAGTTTTTCGTACTGGCCCGCCACCTTGTCGTGGATGGCGATGTTGCGCGCGACTTCGCGCTGCGCTGCCGACTGTGGCTTCGCCTGCTCAGCCACTGACACGCTCTCCGCGGTTTGTAGCCTGTAATACTTCTTCCCAACGGTCGACCACGCTCCCAAGAGAAAAACGCTCGACGCTTTTCGGCCCGGCCGCGCCAAGCTTCGACCGCAGTTCCGGCGATGCCATGAGGCGTTCCAACCCGGCGGCAAGCGCCGCGACCCTGTCGTCACCATCGACGAGCAGCCCATTGACGCCGTCGACGATCAACTCGTTCGTTCCCGGGCAATCGCGGAAACCGATGGCCGGCATCCCAGTTGCCAGTGCCTCAGCGGTTACGAGGCCAAAGCTTTCGTACAGCGAGGGCATCGCAAAGATTTTGGCGCGGCGATATTGCGGCCCGATATCCCGGATCGTCCCGGTAAGTTCGATACGATCAGCATGAGCCGAAGACTCTGCTGCTCTCATAAGATCTGTGGCCAAGGCACCATCGCCGACGATACGAAGCTTCCAGTCGGGGGACCGCGCCGCGATCCGGTCGAAAGCTGCAACGAGCGTCCGGTGATCCTTTTGCGGCTCCAGCCTGCCAACCGACAAGATGATGTTTTCTGATCCGGGTTCCAGGTCGACGCCGGCGAAGGCCGATCCCTCGCTCCAGGCAATCACCGGATTTTGAACAACGGTCATGCGCTGCCTGATTGCCTCGGGGAACCCTTCCCGCACACCAGCCGACACTGCCGTTGCCAAGTCGGCGCTCAATATTGCTTGGCGCATCAGCAACCCTTGAAGCGGCCGTGTTCGATAATGATCAAAGGAAATATGCTCGCTCGCGATCACCTTCGTTCGCAGGCCCGTTGCGGCCAGCCAGAGCGGCACGAAGCCGCTGTGCATGAAGCCCACTGCGATCGCCGGACGGTGACGGCGCAGCAGGGCCCGAAGCGCCAGGATTTGTCGAATGAACCCCATTGGCCCGGTACTGTGCTTAATGTCGCCAACGCCAAGCCGCGACCACTGCAGACCTTCGCACAACGGGTAAAACGATTCTGCTCCTGGCCGGTCGAAGGTCGCAATCTCGACCTCTTGGCGGCGATTCCAAAGTTCAGACGATACCGCGCCAAGAACGCGCTCGGCTCCCCCGCCCTGCAGTGCGAGCGACTTGATCACGAACAGGACTTTCATGTCCGGCTACGCGCCCGTCGCCGGCGCAGCGCCTCCCACGTCCCGTCGCGCACCACCAGATAACTGATTGCCATTCCGAACGCGGTGAGCAGGCAGGTTTTGATGCCAATCGCGGCCAAGGTTGGGAATCCTTGCAACGATGAAAGCGTCCACCCCACCGAAACGGCGCCTGCGCACAGTAAAGCGATGCGGCCCCACCTCACGGGGACGCGGTATAAGCGCTGGGAAAGCAGAAACCAGCCGCCCAAGAAAATCGTTGCAGCAGCCAGGCTGGCCCAGCCGGCGCCGTATAGGCCCATCCCGGCGATCAGTACGTAGTTTGCAACCACCGCAACGAGCGCGGCAATCACCGAGATGAACATCTGCAGGTGCGTTTTTTCGGCGATCGCGAAGCCGGGCGCAAAGATATACAATTGAAGCATCACATTCGCCGGAGCGAGCAGGAGGACCAGCGGCGCGGCCTCGATAAACTGCGAATAGCCAAGCAACCGCACGAATTCAGGAGTGAATGCGGCAAGACCCAGGCAAAGCAGCAACTCGGCTGCAACGATTGCTTCGAAAGTCCGGGCAAGCATCGGCGCGGTGCCATCTTCGCCCAGATTTTTCATCACCAACGGGGTCAGCGCCCCTTGGAGGCCCAGCAGCAGAAGCGCGGGGATACTCGCCAGTTGGCTTGCCCAGGTGAACACGCCGACATCGCGCAGGTCCAGCAAGTCGCGCAGGATGAAGCGGCTGGCATAGATGCTGAAGAACAATGCCAGGCTGGCCGGCACGATCGGCAAGGAGAATTTCAAAAGGGTCGCCAACTTGCTTCGGTGAATGTCGAAGCGAAGCGAGCGGCGAAGCACGAGCGCGCCAGCAGCGACGCCAGCAACAGCACCGATTGCCTGACCGATGATCACGCCCTCCAGCGGCCGCGGCCAAAGGGCGGCAAGCCCAACCGAGCCTGCCAGCGTCACCACCGCAAAGAGCAGTGTCACCAAGGTGTAGGCTCGAACCCGGAAATCCCAGCGCAGCTGGTTCTGGATGAACGTGAATAGCGTATTGAACAGGAAAAACCCGACCGCCAGCCGATATGCCGATAAATATTGCAGGTCGCCGAGAAGGAGGCGGCAGAGGGGGATGGCGAAGATCAGGCCAAGAAGTGAGCCAAGTCCAAGCATTGTCAGCGTGAAGGACCAGGCGCTCGTGACGAACGCGGCCTTATCGACCGGATTCGCGGGCGGATAATAACGCGCGAGGGCCTGCGAAACCTCCAGCGGCACGATGAAATTCACGAGTGCGGCGGCAGTGATGATCAACCCCAGCGCACCATAGGCCGCCGCACCCATGAACGAGGGCAAGATCAACAGCCACGCCAGCACTGTCCCCCGCGAGGCGAGATTGGCGAAGGTGTAGGCGGCCGTGTGTCCCGCGAGCTGACGAATCACTGGCGAGTCGCTGCCGAGGCGCTTTCCGCTCCAGGCGTCCCCAGGTTGGAGTTTAGGAACGATCGCACCAATGAGATCGGATAGGCATGGCCGTCGGGATGGGCTCTGCAGGTTACTGTCGAAATATCCCGGAAGCGCTTGCAGGTGTAATTGGATTCGGCATCGAGCCGATAGAGCGGAGTATCCTGCAAACCCCAACTGAAGAAGAAACGCGTCGGCATCGCCTTCAACTTCGCCGCAAGCGCTGCTGGCGCGATTTCATCCCAATAACCGGGGATCGCAATTAGCTGGAAGTTCGCGATCTCCAATTGCTCGCCAAGCGCGCTGTAACCGGACGCGACGATCGCAAGGTCCGGCGCCGACTGCAAGGCATTGAGCAGCGCGGCAGTGCCGCCTTGCGACACGCCCGCCACCACCGTCTTGGCGTAGCGCGACTGGAGATATTTGGTCACCGCAAGGGAATGCACGATATAGCTGGCGCCATAGGAACCGCCGCGGTTTAACTGGTAGTTCCTGATGGCGTCCAGG
Source organism: Sphingomonas sinipercae (assembly GCF_011302055.1). Classification (NCBI taxonomy): domain Bacteria; kingdom Pseudomonadati; phylum Pseudomonadota; class Alphaproteobacteria; order Sphingomonadales; family Sphingomonadaceae; genus Sphingomonas; species Sphingomonas sinipercae. The sequence continues at coordinate 1,189,274 of NZ_CP049871.1, read as the reverse complement.
GTCAGCTTTGCTCGGCCACTGTGGAAGGCTAGCGCATCCTCGTTCGGCTTGATGAACACGAACAGGTCGCTGGCGTCGCGCGACAGGGCCGGCAATGCGGTGCTCGTGTCCGGCCCGGCCGTCTGGTCGACTGTTGCGATGGCGCGGTTAAGTCCAGTGCCCGGAATCATTAAAGTCGCGAGATCCTCGCGGTTGAGTGGCGTCCAGCTCGTCCGGACGGCGTAGGCAAAGGCCTCGAATCGCCGCCCGGCAAGTTCGAACTCGACCTTCAACATTCGACGGCTGCCCAAGGTGAAGGCCGAAGCCCGAAGGACACGCAAGTCGCGGTAGGCGCTTGGGAAGTCGTCAACTGGAATGAAAATGCTGTCGTTGAATGCCTTGATCCCTGAGAGCGATCGGGCGGACGGATAGAGCAGTTCGGGAACAGCCGCATCGTTGAACACGGTCGCCATTAGCTCGGCCGCCGCTGTCGGGGTGCCTGCGACCGCCTCGCGAGCAAGAACGTAAGCCTTTTGCAACTGGGGCGACGGGGTCATTTGCCGAAACCCCATTGCCAAACCCAGCACAAAGCTGGCGGCCGCCAAGCCCAAAGCGGCGAAAATGACGTACCATGGCGCCACTCGCTTCATCAGACCGTTCCGGTTTGCACTCGTCCTGGACATCATGCCGACGCAACCCGCTTGGAGTTCGCCGCAATGAGGCGATCATAGGTCGCGGCTTCATGGGCATAGGCAGCCTGCTCGTCACAGACCGCCTCCGCGCGCGCCCTCATCGCCGTGGAGAGGGAGCGCATTTTGGCAGGGTCGCTTAAAAGCTTGCTCGCCTCGCGTCCCATAGCTCCCCAATCGCCCGGTGACAGGAGGACGCCGGTTTCTCCTGTGATCACCAGGTCAGCCATGGCCGAGTCATAATTGTACGCAACTGCCGGGCACCCTGCCATCGACGTTTCAGCCAAAGCCATGCCTGTCAGCGGCGAAAGCACGAGACACCCGGGCTCAAGGCGCGAAAGAAGTTCCTGGGGCACGAGGCCAAGGAAACGCACATTCGACGCGACGCCCAGGTCCAGGGCGAGCGCTTCGAGACGAGCTCGATCGCTGCCATCACCCGCGAGCAGCAGCAACGCATCGGGATGATCCCGGTGGACAATCGCGAAGGCCCTAATCGCATGATCGACCATCTTGACCGGTTCGAGGCGCGCGATCGTGAGCAGCAACTTCGTGGCGCCCTCAATGCCGAAAGCCCTGCGTTCGTTCGCCGTCAACGGCGCTCGCTCGCCGGGGGAAGGCGGCGCGCGGGGATCATGTTTTTTACGACTCGAAAGACTTCCGTGCGCGCCGGCTCCGCTCCTTGCTCGAGCGCGTAGTCGCGTAGTGTGCCGCTTCCGCCAGCGACGAGGTCGGCCCGCCGCAGAACGTAGCGAACGACCGCTTTTTCGATGAAGCGGAGGGGAAACAGTCGAGGCATGGCGAGCGATCGCGTGGCCGCGAAATTCAAATCATAGTTAGCCACGAGCCATATCACGAGCGGCCGCCCGGTCCGCCGGCGCAGCCAAAGGCCGAAAAGTCCCGAGTATAAGGGGTCCGTCGCGACGATCAGCGAGATACGCTCTTGCCGCATCAACCGCGCAACATGACCGACCAGGCGTCGCTGCGTGAGGAGGAAGTCAATGGGAAACAGCCACTTCGGCCACCCTAATGCCGCGGACCTGGCTTCGATGATGTCTTGCCGATCGGAGAATCGATGCCGCTCGAGCGCGCCCTCCACCGCCGTGACGCGATCGGCCAGCGGGTACAGGCCGACGACCTTGTGGAAATAGTCGCCGCTGTGTCGCGCCTCGAAAAACTGGTCGTGTCCGCGCGCGCGCAGTTCCGAGAGGGAATACGCCATGTCGATGTACAAGACTGACGGCCGATCGGCCGATTGCTTATTCAAGACGTCATGCTTCCGCTTTTGCGATTACCCTCGCTGGACACCCAACCGCCTTGCTTCCCGCTGGGACGTCCGAGAGTACTAAGCTGCAAGCACCGATGATCGCGCCGTCGCCCAAGGTCACGCCCTTCGCGATGACAGCGTTGGGACCGATATAGCACCGATCTCCAATCCGCGTTGCCGAGCGTTCCGGGCTCTTCGCGCCCCCGCTCACCGCCCATTCGACGGTGTCATGTGTGTAGATTTGCACGCCCGCCGAGATCGAGCAGTTGGACCCGATCGCCAGACCGCCTGAACCGTCAAGCACAGTTCCCGGGCCAATCCAGGTGTTTTCACCCACCGAAACATCGCCGATGACGAGCGAGCTGTCATAGATCGAAGTGCCCTCTCCGAAACCGAGAGTCCGCGCTTTTTCCCAGCGGTCCACGACATAGTCGCCGAACGGAAGCGTGCGTTTGAATCGCGCATCGACTTCCGTTCGACGGTCGCGCCAGAAGCTGCGGAGGGAATCCAAGAGAGACATTGGATGCTAAACCGTCCGTCTTGCGATGATCGTAATGCCGGCGTCCTCGATTACCTCGCGCTCGACCTCCAGGCCCGCCTCGCCACACCAGCTTCTTACCTCGTCCGGAGATTGGCGCTGTGCATTGATCGGTCCGTACCAATCGAAATTGATGTGGTTCAGTTCGTCGAACGTCAGGTCAGGATGGTAGAAGGCCTTCGCCACGTGCCAGTAAAAGAGGCGCTGGACATTAAACCGGCCGGCCGGAATGCCGAGCAGGTCGTTCGGTCGCTCCAGCTCGATCTCAACGTCCAGTTCACCGAGCTTCATGCCCAGTTCGGTCAGCGGTTCCACGGCTTGCCACGCTTCGGCAGGGCTCATCGAGTGAATCCGGTCACGAACGAAGTCGTCGGTGAACTCCCGCACCGGCCCCTTGCGACGGTAGACATAGAACATGAATCGGCCACCGAGCTTGAGCAGCTTGGCGAGCCTGAGCAACGCGCTGCGCGTGTTATCGGTATGGTGCAGCACGCCTTCCGAGAAAATGACGTCGACGCTGCCGTCCGCCAGTGGGGGATTGAGAATGTCCGCTTGGACGAAGGCGCCTTGCCGGCCGTGTTCGACAAAGCGCTCGGCCGCCACGTCAACCGCCTCGCTGATTTCGAGGCCGAGATAACGGACATCGGCCAAGACCGGCGAGAAATATTCCAGCGCGGACAGCGCGCCGCCGCACCCTGCGTCCACAACCACCGGATTGCCGGTCCGCAAGAAGTCGTGGCTCGCCGCGGCGCCGTAGCGCTCTTCTAGCCAGCCACGCATCCTGCCGCGGGACTTCGCGCTGTCGAAGGTGTCCCGCTTTTTCCATTTGAAACCGAACGTCTCTTCGGTCTGACTCTGCTTGGCCGAGACAGCCGCGAGGCTGCGCGGAATGCCCCCGCGCACGACATAGCCCTGACCCTGGATCTGCCGCTCGCCGTCCCATGGACCGCCAGTACCAAGCAACTCCCACAACCAGTCTGGCTGATCGACCGCGGGCGCGTCAGTGGCTGGCATGTTCCCCCAGAAACTGTTCGACGTTGAGTAGCGACCATATCAGCAGGCGGCGGTTTCGGTCACCCGAAAGATGCTCCTGCACGAGACCCTGCACGGCCTGCTTGTCGAGGAGACCATAGATCCGCGCGTTGCCGTCCATCAGGCGATCGCGGACGAAGTCGATGCTTTCGCCCTTGAACCAGCTTGCGTCGGGGGCGCTGAAGCCCTGCTTTTCGGCCCGAGTCACGTCGTCGGGGATGAATTCGGACATGACGTCGCGCAGAATCTGCTTGCCGTCCTTGGTTTTGCTGAAAAATTCCTGCTGCTTGCTGCCGGGCACGTTCTCGTCGATCCGGATCACGTCCTCGAGCCGGTTGAGCTTCAGGTGCACCGGCACCTTCATCGCAAAATCGACCAGGTCGTTGTCGAGGAACGGCACCCGCGTTTCCAGGCTGTGCGCCATGCTGAGCTTGTCTTCGACGACCAGCAGCCCGTGGAGGAAGGTCTTGCACTCGAAGTAGAGCGAGTGATTGATGTAATCCTCGGGCGAATTGAGCTGGTCTTCGTGATGCTTGAAGACCCCGCGGAAAATGTCGCGGGTCATCACATGGCCGACGTCTCCCATCAGCGGCGCGAACATGGCCTTGAGCTCGGTATTGCTGACCAGCCGCTGCCAGAAGCCGTAATATTTCTCGACATAATCGTCGAAGCCGTCGTTCACGACGGCGCGGTAGTATCGCCAAGGGTAACCGCCGAAGAGCTCATCGCCGCCCGCGCCGGACAACACGACCTTGACGAACTTGGACGCCAGCTTGGCCGCGTAATAATTGGGGTAGCTCTGGCCTACCCGCGGTTCTTCCAGGTGCCGGGCGAGTTGCGGCATGCACCGCTCCATGTCGCCGGCCTTCAGCACCATCTCGTAATGCTCGGTCTTGAAGCGGTACGACATGGCTTCGGCGCGCGAACGCTCGTCGAAGCCAACCTCGATGCCCGATGCCGACGACAGGTCGAACCCGCAGGTGAAGGTTTTCAGATAGGGGAAGCTGGTGGCCGCCACCGCGGTGATCGAGCCCGAATCCATCCCGCCGGACAAATATGAGCCAAGTTCGACGTCGGTAATCAGCTGGCGATTGACGGCTTGCTGGAACAGCCGGCGAAGCTCCTCGCGATATTCCTGGTCGGGCAGCGGCCGTTCCGGCTCGCGGAAATCGAAGTCCCAATATTGCTGCGGCTCAAGCTTCGGGTCCGCGATGGCGAGGTCGAGGATGGCGAAATGCCCGGCCGGAAGCAGCTTCACCCCTTCAAGTAGGGTCCGGTCGGTGAAGATGTTCTGGAAGGTGAAATATTCGAGCAGCGCTTCCTTATCGACGCCCGGCTTTGGCCCGCCAGCGGCCAGGATCGCCTTCTGCTCCGACCCGAAAGCGAAGCGGTTCCCCTGCTGCGTGTAGTAGAACGGCTTGATGCCGTAGCGGTCGCGCGCGACGAGCAACGTGCGGTCCTTGCGGTCCCAAAGCGCGAAGGCGAACATGCCGTTGAGGCGATCGAGCGCCTTGGCTCCCCATTCCGCAAGCGCGTAGAGCAGCACTTCGCTGTCGGTGCGCGAACGGAACCAGTAACCCTTCGCCTCGAGCTCCGCCTTCAGCTCGCGGAAATTGTAGATCTCGCCGTTGTAGGTGAGGACGTAGCGGTGATCGGCGGTCACCATTGGCTGATGCCCGGCAGGCGACAGGTCGATAATCGCCAGGCGTCGATGGCCGATGCCGACGTTGCCTTCGATCCAGTGCCCCTCGCCGTCAGGCCCGCGATGGGCGATGGCGTCCGTCATCCGCTGCAGCACCGCAGGCGAGACTGGAGCGCCGTCCAGGTGGATGAGGCCGGCTATCCCGCACATGCGACTGGCCGCGAAAGTACGCTAAAGGCTGCGGATCGTGTCGATGACATAATCGACGTCCTCGACGGTCATGCGATTGTGCAGCGGGATCGCCATCGTGTTGCTGTCGCAGTCCCGCGCACCTGGAAAGTCGTCGTCGCTGCAGCCCAGGCGGTCCCGGTAAAGCCCGAGCATGTGCACGGCATGGGTGCCGGGGCGGGTCGCGATCCCGGCTTGCTGAAGCTTCTCCATGATGTCGTTGCGCGGCATCGGCGCGCTATCCGGATCGACATAAGTGACGAAGGCCTGCCAGGCGTGCTCGCCATTGCCGAATTCGGGCATGCGCAGCCATCCCAGGCGCTGCAGGCCGTCGCGATAGCGTTCGGCAAGTTTCTGGCGTTCGGCAATGAAGCGGTCGAGCTTGCCAAGCTGCACCAGGCCGACCGCACCCTGCAGGTCGGTCATCCGGTAGTTGAAGCCGAGCAAGTTGAATTCCGGCAGCAAATAGGGACGCGGCCCCTTGTGGCGTTGTTCTTCTGAAACGGACGCACCGTGGTTGCGAAGCATGTCCATGCGTGCAGCCAGATCCGCGTCTGTCGTCGTCACCATTCCGCCCTCGCCCGTCGTCACCGACTTGCGCGGGTGGAACGAGAAAGCGGCGGCATCGCCAAGCGTCCCGGCGGGCGCCCCCTTGTAGGCCGCCCCGGCCGCACAGGCGGCGTCCTCAATGATCTTCACCCCTGCGGGCAGGACCGCACGGATCGCGTCCATGTCGGCGCACAGGCCGAAGAGGTGGACGACAATGACGGCGCGCGTGCGCTCGGTCACCTTGCGGGCCAGGTCGGCCGGGTCGATGTTGTAGGTATCGCGATCGACATCGGCCAGGACCGGCGTCGCGCCGCAATAGAGAACGACATTGGCGGTCGCGACCCAGGTGAAGGCGGGAACGATGACCTCATCGCCCGGCCCGATGCCCATGCCGGCCAGGATCAAGTGAAGGCCGGTGGTGCAGCTGGTAGTCGCAAGCGCGTGCGGCACCTGGTGGCGCTCGGCAAACGCCTTCTCGAACGCCGCGACTTTCGGTCCCTGGGTCACCCAACCACTCATCAATGGCTCGCGGGTGGCCTGCCATTCCTCTTCGCCGGTCGCCGGCAAGGAGATGTGGATCATCGGGCGCGCGCTCACGACGCGGCCCCGGCGCGGCGCGCCTCGACTTCCGCCTTGTGGCCCGCACGCCAAGCAATCAGTTTTTCAAGGCCTTCGCGAAGCCCGATTTCGGCGGTGAAGCCAATTTCCTTCGAGGCCCTGGCCGGGTCGCCGATGCGGTTGCGGACCAGCGTCGCCTGGCTTCGCGGCGCATATTTGATCGGCTTGCTGGTGCCGGTCAGGTCGAGCAGCATTTCGGCCAGTTCCTTGAGTGAGGTGCGGGTGCCGGTGCCGACGTTGTAAAAGCGATCGGCGACATCGGCCTGCATCGCCCGGACATTGGCGAGCGCGCAATCCTCGACTGCGACGAAGTCGAACGCTTCGGAGCCGTCGCCAAGGATGGTGGGGCTCTCGCCATTATCGATGGCGTCAAGCATCTTCATGATTACGGCGATGTAGGCGCCCTTGTAGTCCTGCCTCGGCCCGTAGACGTTCATGTAGCGAAGGCCGACGTAATCGAGCCCGTAGCGGTGGTGGAACGCACGCAGCATCGCCTCGCCGGCAATCTTGGTCGCGCCGTAGAAATTCTGGTTATTGAACGGGTGATCTTCGTCCATCGGCTCGGTCACGGCGTCGCCGTAAACCGATGCGGAAGACGAATAAACGAGCCGCTTCACGCCCTTCTTCACGCATGCTTCCATCACGTTGAAGGTCCCGCGGACGTTAACGTCGAAAGCGCTGCGTGGGAATTCGTGGCACTGGAGCAGCCACAGGGCGGCGAAATGAAACACTCCATCGGCGCCATCGAGCGCGGCCTCGAGGATATCGGTCTGGAGAATATCGCCGCCGATATCGAAGATACGGACCCTGGGATCCTTGAGCGCATCGGCCAAATTCTCGGCCCGCCCACGCACGAAGTTGTCGTAGATGACCACTTCGCGCACGTCTTCGCGGAGCAACCGATCGACCGTGTTTGAACCGATCAGGCCTGCGCCTCCGATCAGGACGAGCCTGCTGCCTTCAAGTTGCATGATTGTCCTTGCTCGCCAGTATCTTGGCACAAAGGTGCCGGGCCAAAGGAAGGGAGCTGGTGAACGCCGGCGAGATGGCGTTAAGCACGTGCGTCGAATCCGGTCCAGTCTCCACCAGAAAATCGTTGACCAGCGACCCGGTCGCCCGGTCGAACATTTGGGCGCGAAGGCCGACCTTGTCGCACCCCAGCAAATGTTCGGCCCTCAGCCTCGGTAATAGCGCCTGGGCCGCCCTTGCGAAGTGATTGCGGGAGAACCGGCGCCCTTCTTGCCAGGCAAGCCGCCGGAAACCGTCGCGGCCGCTGGCGAATTGGCCGGCCAGTAGCCGGCCGATGCGAAGGAATTCCCCGGGCGTGACCCCCGCCAGCCCACGATAATTCTCACGCCCGAAGGCCGGGATCGCGGTCGGCCCGACGTAGACCGTGCCGTCAATCGCCGTCGTCGTGTGGATGCCCAGGAACGGCACGCGCAAATCCGGGACCGGATAGACCAGGTGCCGCACCGCGATCCCCGCTCGCGGATCAAGTTTCCAATACAGTCCCTTGAAAGGCAGCAAGGTGTATCGGCGGCCGACGCCGAACAGGTGGGCCACGGTGTCGGCATGGAGGCCAGCGGTGTTGACCGCATGACCATATTCGATGCCCTGCCCTGCCCAGGTCAATGCGCGCGAGCCCGGGCGGACGCCGGCAAGGCCGCCGCCGCAAAGCACTTCGATGCCTTTACTCAAGGCGTCATCGACAAGCGCGGCCATCACGTCTGCGGAGCTGACGACCGAGGTCGTCGGGACGAAGAGCGCCTCGCCCGTCGCCGACCGCGCCTCCGGCTCGATCTCGCGCAACGCCTTTCCATCCACGCGCTGAACTTCGACCCCGTTTGCCGCGCCGCGCGAGAATAGCAGGTCAAGTTGCGGCCCGTCCTCCGCCCTGGTCGGGACCAGCACCTTCCCGATCCGGTTGAGCGGCAGGCCCCGCTCGACGCAGAATTGCGCCATTTCCCGCGCGCCCTGCCCGCACAGCCGCGCCTTGAGCGAGTCGGGCGGATAATAGATGCCGCTATGCAGGACGCCGCTGTTGCGCCCGCTGGAATGCCGCCCCGGCCGATCCTCCTTCTCGAGAACGACGATCTTGGCGCCCGGCTCCCGGCGCTTGAGCTCGCGGGCGATGGTTATCCCCACCACCCCTGCGCCGATGACGACGAAGTCGGCCTTCATCAGGCGGAAACCGCCTCCACCAGCGCTTCGACGATGCGGTCCTGCGTGCCCTCGTCCAAATCGGCGTGCATCGGCAGGCTCATCACCCGCTGCGACAGCGCCTCCGCGACCGGCAAGTCGCCAAACACCGAAAGCTCGCGATAGGCCGGCTGCTGGTGGAGCGGGATGGGATAATGGACAGCGGTCGGAATGCCTTTGCCGTGCAAGGCGTCCTGCACCCGCGGCCTGTCGTCGACCATCACGGTATATTGCGCAAAGACGGTGGTCCGGCCGTCACGCAGCCGGGCGCGCTCGATCCCCACTGAATCGATTAGTCGGTCGTAGCGGCTGCCGACTTCCAGGCGCCGTTCGATCTCCCATTCGAACCGTTCGAGCTTGGCCAGGATAACCGCGCATTGCAGCGTGTCCATGCGCCCGCCGAGGCCAAGGCGCGTGTGGTGGTAGCGCTTCGATTGACCGTGGACGCGGATTTCGCGGCACGCTTGCGCAATCGCATCGTCGTCGACGAAGATGGCGCCGCCGTCGCCGTAGCAGCCGAGCGGCTTAGACGGAAAAAAGCTTGTGCAGCCGATCGGCGACAAGGCGCAGCTTCGACGATTGCCGTAGCTCGCGCCGAAGCTTTGGGCGGCGTCTTCGATGACGGCGAAGCCGTGCGTCAGTGCAAGCGCATTGATTTCGGCCATGTCGGCGGGCTGGCCGTATAGGCTGACCGGCATCACCGCCTTGGTTTGCGGGGTAATCGATGCCGCGATTGCAGCTACGTCAACGTTGCACGTGTCGGGCTCGACGTCGACGAACACGGGCGTCGCACCAGCCAGCAGCACAACTTCCGCGGTCGCGGCAAAGGTGAACGCCGGCACGATGACTTCGTCGCCGGGCCCGATCCCCAGGGCCATCAGGCTAACCAGCAAGGCGTCGGTACCGCTGCCGACGGAGATGCAGTGCGGCACATCGACGAAGCTGGCGAGCGCCTGCTCCATCTCCGCGACTTCGGGCCCCATGATGAACGTGCCGTGGTCGAGGACCCGGGCGATGTTGCCGTCGATCTGCGACTTGAGCGCGGAATATTGGCTCTTGAGGTCGATGAACGGGATCATTCGCCGTGCAGCCGGCAGGCACCGTCACGCAGCGCATAGCGCTCTCCGGTGGAAGGACAGGTCGCTTCGCCATCCCCGGCCAACGGCAGGTCGAGCTTGTCTCCATTGCGGCTCATCCAGCCGATCTGCCGGGCGGGAACCCCGGCCACCAGCGCATGATCCGCCACGTCGCGGTTCACTACCGCGCCGGCTGCGACGAAGGCATATTGGCCGATCGTGACGCCGCAGATGATCGTGCAATTGGCACCCAGGCTGGCTCCAGTGCGAACCCGGGTCTCCCGATATTCGTCTTTCCGCTCGACCCGCGCGCGCGGGTTGTTGACGTTGGTAAAGACAGCGCTGGGTCCGCAAAAGACCCCGTCTTCAAGGATCACGGCGTCGTATAGCGAGACGTTGTTCTGCACCTTGCAGTCGTCGCCGATGACCGCGCCGCCGCCGACGAACACGTTCTGGCCAAGGACGACGTTGCGGCCGATCTTGCTGCCGCCGCAAACGTGCACGAAATGCCAGATCCGGCTGCCTTCCCCGATGTCGGCGCCGTCATCGATAACCGCCGTCGCGTGGGCGAAATAGCTCACTTGGGCTCGCCGGCCAGCGGGTGCCGTTCCCCGGCGCCGCTTGGCGCCATCGTGCGGATCGCGGCCACCGTCTCGATGGCGCAGCGGCTACTCTCCAGGCCGAAGCCTTTGCCAGCGACGATCAACTCGTAGCTTTGAGTGTGAAGGTCGGTGAACCCGCCCGAGAATTCGATCTCTTGGCCATCCACCGTGATCGAGCGGAACGTGCGCTGCCCCGCCTCATGCTGGCTGGCCGGCAGGTCGCGCTCATCGACCGACAGGAACCAGCGCACCCTGGCCCGCTCATATTCAAGGTAACCGGATGCGCGCAGCGGGTCGTTGACGTGCACCTTGTTGTCCTGGAGCGCGCCAAAAATGAAATTGAGCATGTCGAAGAAATGGACCCCGATGTTGCTTGCGATGCCACCGGATTTCTTCTCGTCGCCCTTCCAGGAATACAGGTACCAGCGCCCGCGGGACGTAATGTAGGTAAGGTCGACCTCGTGCTTGGGCGCGTCCGCGGGTTCGGCGGCGACCCGGTCGCGAAGCGCGATGATATCCGGGTGCAGGCGCAACTGCAGGATCGTGTTGACCCGGCGGCCCGAGCGTTCCTCCGCCTCTCGCAGGCCGTCGATATTCCATGGGTTGAGCACCAGGGGCTTTTCGCAAACGACGTCAGCGTCCGAACGAAGGCCGAAACGAATATGAGAATCGTGAAGATAATTGGGAGAGCAGACCGCGACATAATCGATCCGCTCGCTCCCGCCGCTGCGCTGTAGCTTGTCGACATGGCGGTCGAAGCGCTCGAATTCGGTGAAGAACGCGCTTTGCGGGAAGTAGGTGTCGATGATCCCGACCGAATCCGACGGATCCATCGCCGCGACGAGCTGATGCCCCGTATCGCGGATCGCGCGCATGTGACGCGGCGCGATGAACCCGGCCGCACCGAGCAAGGCAAAGTTATTCATCTTGCCCCGGCCTTCCCACCTTGCGCTCTGGCACGTCGCTGAGGATCGATCGGTAAGGTAGCCACCAATAAGCGTTGTTCGCGTAATTCAACCAGACAAACTGGATCGTGGCGGAATAGGCCATCACGATTCCTATTAGAAGCGCAGCGACGCTGCGGTTGCGCGTGTAGGCCCATGGCAATCGACCAAGCACAACCAGCTGCAACATGATGAAATAAAGGGATAAGCGGTCGACGACTGTCGAAGAACTTGTCAGCAATATAGCGGGGACAGCCAACAGTGAGGCAAAAGAAATGTTTCGCCAAAGCACGCGCTCCTGAGGTTCAAACCCGAAGCGACGCTGTGCAATTAAAAACAAGACCGCAGCCAACGTGTTCATGGCAACCCGAATGTTCGCTCCTTGCGATTGCAACTGAGCGGTCATGTAGTTTTCGGACATGGTCTCAAGACGAGAACTGACCACCAGCTCGAACAGGATGACGCTAAGAAGTGCAAACATCGAAATCGTCACGATCCGACTTCGGGAATAGGATAGTCCGACAATTGGCACGAGAATTACTGCGCTTTTATGGAATAGTGCAGCGAGAATCATGGCGGCGACGCATTTTGCCCAGCGTTTGTCCAGGAACGCGACAAGTGCGACCATGCTCAGGCCGATTGCCGATGCTTGGCGAGTATACCCCATCCCAACGACGATGATCAGGTATGGAATAGCAATTAGGACAATAAGAAAGGGGTTCGGCTGTCGCTTTGCAATCTCGACGATGCCCCACATCAACGAAGCTGCGCAAACGATGTTGACGAGCCAGATGTCAGTCTTCAGCTGCTGGGAAATCCAATTCAGCAAAATATATGCAGGGTCCGCACGGCCGCTTTCAAGGGACCACTGCATCCCTCGATAGAGAATGTCGTTGTAGATGATGCGGTAATTGATCCAGTCGCCGCCGACCTGGAATCGCAGCCCCATGAAAATCACGACGAACACGCTGGCTACCGTCAGGAAGATCGCGTTCCTGCGATCGCGTTCGCCCCCAGACCCGATCAGCGTAGCGAAGCTGAAGCAGCCGAAGAGAATCCAGTAGGGGAACACTAACTGCCTATCGCTGCTTGATCGGGCCGCCCATCGGGATTGCCATGGCCGACGTAAAGAGCGGGGGCAAAGCGTGCCGTCAACATGATCGCGGTGGGGACCGCCATGGTGATCCACAAGTCCTTGGCGCTTTCACCTAGCTGCATTGCCATGCTTGGCCATTGCTCGACCCATAGATCGAGGGCCTCGTTGAGCAACAGAAGGGCAAAAGTCCCCGCCCACGGGCGCAAACTCGAAAGCGGCCGGCGAAGAGTCAGCGCCAACAGCACTAGCAACACGCACCCCGTCAGCATGTGCAGCGCATCCGGGCTCACGGACGAAGAATGTTCTATGAACATCTTCGCATCGTGAAGCGACCAGAGAAATTCGGAAAGCGCTTTCAACCTTCAACCTTCCCGCGTGAAATCGTCACCGGGTCAGCCAATCGTCACATGCTTGGTCGGCCGGACCGCGGCGCGTTCCGAGCTTCGCCGGCTCAGCCACGGCTGCGTCATCAACGCCAGGCACATCGCGAAGACAGCAGCGAGCGCGGGGGTGCGGAGCGGATAATCGACCAGGCTGTGGGCCAGCAGCGCGCCCGAAGCGATGGTCGCGGCGCGGGCGTAGACCGTGCTCAACGTCGTCCGCCAAACCCTGACGACCTGACGCCCCCACCAGGCGAGAAAGAGGAGCAACAGGATCACGCCGGCGGCGCCCAGCTCCAAGGTCAGTTCGAGCAGGTCGTTGTGGGCGTGATTGACGAACGTCCTGGTCGCCTCGGCCGGGTCTTCGGCCAGCGGATAGACCGAGACGAAGGAGCCAAGCCCGGTCCCCAGCGGCAACGTTTTCCCGATCAGGGCGGAGGTCCGGTCCCAGATTTCGGCCCGGCTTGTGAACGAACTGGTATCGGATCCGGTCAGTTCATCGCCGATCGAACTGCTGACCAGGACCATCATCGTCGCAACGAGGGCGAGCGCGCCGGCGGGCAGCGCAAACCGGCGCAGCCGCATGCTCGGGGGCAGCAGCAGGCCGGAAAACAGGATCACGGGGAGCGCCAGGCTCAATGCCGCAAGCGAGCGGTTGAGCGCGATTCCGGCGAGCACGACGAGCAGTGCCGCGACTGCGAACACCGTCACGCCGGCCAATTTGTTGTCTCGCTGGGCCAGCGACGATGCCGACGCGAACAGCGCGACCCCGAACGGAATCCCGACGAGCAGCAACGAGCCCATGTGGTTACGGTTGGCGAAGAAGCCGACGGCGCCGTCGTTGGTGACCTCGTAGAAATACGCCGCGGACGACGCTGGTCCCCCGGTCGCCAGCTGAACCGCGCCCAGCAGCACGCCGACCAGCGTGCAAAGCACCAACGTGGCCGCGAGCCACGCTTCGCGTTGCCGGTGACGCACGCCCATCAGGAGGACGGCCGCGGGCGGAAGCAAGGCCATTGCCGATGCGACGGTCGCATATGGCGTCATCGACAGCGGCTGCCACGGCAAAGCATAGCCAAGCGCCTCAAAGCCTTGGGCAATGATCGCGCGACCTGGCAGGGCCGACCAAAGACTTGGCGGCAACGGCAGCAGTTGAACGATTGCGAGCAAGGCAAACAGGCCGAGCAGCAGCAGCAATCGCCGGGACGGCGCAGTCGCCTGTTCGGACGCCCGCGCCGCGATGGCCCAGACGATCAATGCAATGGCAGCCACCTGCAGGATCGCGCTTGGCAGGATCGCCTGCGAACTGCCGCCGACGACGATGCAGAGCGCCAGGTATAACGGCAGGACCAGCCGCTTGAGCTTCGAGGTCACTGGCCTGCGATCCTTGTCAGTTGGAGAGCGCCGATGGTGACATCGCTGGACTTGGCCATCTCTTCCCCAACACCGCGCAGCTCAAGCCGCTGCGCGCCGCAGCCGCTCGCCGGGACAGTGAATTCGGCGCGGAATATGCGACCGTCGCGCTTCGACAAAGGCAGGTCGAATGCCGATCCGGGCCCCGGCAGGCAACGCAGCACCCAGCGAAGCTGCTGGACGTTGGCCAGGTCGCCGCCGATCTGGGTCGAAAACAGGTAGCGGTCGCTGGCAAGCGTCAAGGTCTGGCTCGCCAATGCGACGTCCTCGCGCCCGAAATACAGGACATGGAGCCCGCCCCCGGAAATCGGTTCCGCAACGCCGCCGCCGGCTTCCGCAAAGCTCCAGTTGAACGGCGGCGGAGCCGGGCTTGGCGCGAAGGCCGGCTTGAAGATCCCCGTCGGCACCGCCGGCAACCCGGCCAGGCGCGACCATGTGGAATGGGCTTTGGCGAACTGGCCGCTCTGGACCAGGCTTTGCAGGAGCGCGCGCTGCCATGCGGGCGGCGGCGCACCGGGCGCGGGCTTGCTGGCAAGGGTGAGCACCAGATCGGCATTGCTCGCGTCTTCGGACAGGGACGCCAGGACCGGCCCCTCCAGTTCCGGATTGGCGGCCAGGATTCGCTTCAGCTCGACCGCCGCGCCCGGTTGGCGGGCGTAGGCGGCCAGGCCCGGCACGAGCTGTGCGGTGGCGCCATTCACAAGGCGGCCAAGGATCGCCAGTTCCTGCAACCCTTTCAGGGTCGCCCCACTGCGCAGGTAATAATCGGCAAGCAGGTAGCGCGCGGCCGCCGACCGCGGGTCGCGCTGCCGTGCTTCCAGGAACAATTGTTCGGCCCGCTTGCTGTCCCCAGCACGCTGGGCAAGCGCCCCGTTGATTAGGAAAGCATCCGGCTCCAGCGGTGCGTTCGCTGCAAGCCGCTCGACCTTGGCGAGAGTGTCGCTACCCGGCTCGCGGCGAGCGGCAGCGGCAAGACCGATATCCTGGAATGCCACGGATCGAAGCACCGCCGGGTGACCGGCCCAGATCTTTTGGGCGCGCGCCGGATCCGACTCCGCCTTGAGCAGAACGTAGGCATTGGCTCCGCTCAGCGCGGCCAGCAGGAGGCCGACCACCGCGCCGGCGATGGCCCTGCCCCCGTGCAAGCGTGAACGTGAGCGGGTGCTACTCGTCCGAGCCATCGGTGATCAGCGAAATCGGGTTACGCTTGCTGTCCACACCGCCATATTTGTAGCCGTACCCATAGCCGTAGCCATAACCGTAGCCATAGCCGTAGCCACTGGTCACGTTGGTCGCCTTGGTCAAAGTGGCGCCAAGGATATGGGCTCCCGCCGCGCGCATCACCCGCACGGCTTCCATGGCCGCACCGGTGCGGGTCTTCCCGCTTTCGACAACAATGAGGACGTTCTTCACCACGCCGGCCAGCAGCGGCGAATCGGCCAGGCCAAGCACCGGCGGCGCGTCGACGATCACGATATCGAAGTGGGTCGACGCCTCGCGCAGGATCTGGGCAAACCGCCCGGTCGACAGAAGGTCGGCCGGGTTGGGCGGGATCGGGCCCGCCGGCAGCAGCCACAAGCGCTCATACATGGTCTGGGACACGTGGTCCGTAATCGGCTCGTTGTCGGTCAGCAGCTTTGTCACGCCACGCTCTTCGGACGCCGACTTGAACGCCGGCTTGCGAAGGTCGGCGTCGAGCAACAGCACCCGGTTGCCGCGCCGGGCAAAGTTTTGTGCAAGTGCAAGCGCCGACGACGACTTGCCTTCCGACGGCCGCGCGCTGGTCAGCATCAGCACCTTCGGCACGCCCTGCTCCGTGCTGAAGCGTAGGGAGGTGACCACGGTCGAATAGGCTTCGGACGTGGGCGAAGTTGGCTCCTGCAAATCGTCGATGAAAGTTTCGCGACCCGACCGCTTGGGAATGACGCCAAGGCAGGCGAGCCCAAGCTTCTTGCGGACGTCATCACGCGTGTTGATCGTGTCGTTGAGGAACTCGAGCGCGATTGCGCCGGCAATGCCCGCCACGAGGCCGATGATCGCGCCGATCAGCAGGTTCATCGTTAGGTTCGGTTTGTAGGGCGCCCGCGCAACTTCGGCGCGGTCGACGATCGAGACCGGCGCCATGCCGATACCGCCGGCAACCCCGATTTCCTTATAGCGCTGCAGCAGAGCGTCGTAGAGTGCCCGGTTGGTGTCCACCTCGCGCTGGAGGATGGTATATTGAATGCTCCGGCCACGAAGGTTCAGGACCTGCGATTTCAGCTGGGAAACGCGGCTCTGGAGGGCCTGCTCGGCGGCAAGCGCGCCGCGATAGTCGGCAAGCAGCGAGTTGGAACGTCCAGTGGCGACCGTCGACCCTTCGCGGGCGATCTGCCGGTTGAGTTCGGCAATGCGGGACTGCAGGCTGAGCATTTCCGGATGGTCCGGCTTCATCAGCTCGCGCTTTTCCTGATATTCCGACTGCAGCGTGGCACGCTGGTTGCGAAGCTCCTGCGTGCTGCTGTTGACGTCTTGCGTCGGTCCGGAGCTGCGGCTGGCACGGTAAGCGCCTTCCGCGGCAACGCGGCGCGCGGTGGCTTCGGCCAGCGCGGTGTTCAGCGCGATCAGCGACCCGCCGGTGGGCGATGCAGTATCGCTGATTTGCCCACCTTCATCCGCGGTGCCGGTGTTGATGATGCCCTGCGCCTGTGCATAAGCGACCAGCTGGCGCTCCGACCGCTCGAGGTCGGACCGGGTCTTGCCGATCTGCCGCTCGAGGAAGTTGCGGGCATAAGCAGACGCCTCGTAGCGCCGCTGGAGCGTCTGGTTGATGAATGCGTCGGCAAGACCGTTGGCGACTTGAGCGCCTAGCTGCGGGTCGGCCGAAACGTAATTGAACTTGATGAGCGTGCCCATCTCGGGGGTGTTCACCGTGAGACCGCCGAGGACCTTGCTCGCCGCACGGCTGAGCCGGATGCCCGGATCGCCCTGTTGCTCGAGAAAATCCTGATTATTGCCCAGGTTGAGATCCTCGGCGACGCGCAAGGCGAGGCTGCGGCTTTTCAGCAGGCCGACGTTGGTCGCGACCAGGTCGAACGTCTGCGGCGCGGCGCTTTGCTCGCGCTCCTGCTCCGGCGACACCTGGACGTTCGGTGGGTTGACCTCCATCGTGACGCTCGACCGGTACATCGGCGTGCTGAGCAGGCTGTAAACGATCGCCGCCGCCGCCCCGAGGGCGAGCATCGCGATGATCAGCCAGCGCCATTCCTTGAGGATGCCGACGAGCGTCGCCAGGTCGAGCGCCGCCGCCTCGGTCTGCGGCTGCTGCTCGGCGCGCGGGTCGAAGCGCGCGAGCGGCCAGGACCCCTCACGGTCAGTAAGCGCAATATCACTGTTCACGAAGGGCACGCCTGCGACATTTAAAGGTCTCCGGGGTAGGAAGAATTAGAAAGGACGGAAGATTGAGAATACCGGGAGGGCATTCAGCAGCTTCTTCTGCGTCGCCTTGACCGAAGAACCATCGACCACGACGATGTCGCCCGAATAAATCTGCGGATCCGGGGTCTCGCCGCGACGGATGGTGACAAGGTCGAAAGCGGCGGCCTGCCGCGTTCCCGAAATCTGCCGGAAGACCGCAACGCGCCTGGCGTTGGCATCTTCCGTCAAGCCTCCGGCCAGCGCGACCGCCTGCATCAGGGTCATCGGGCCGTTGACCGGGAAGGCGCCAGCGCTCTTCACCGCGCCATCGACCGTGACGTTGCGCCGCGCGGAGGACTTGATGCCGATGCTGACGTCGGGATTTTCGAGATACTTCTCGCCAAAGCGGGCAGTGAGCAGCCGATCAAGCTCTTCCGGCGTCTTGTTCGCCGCGGGCACTTCGCCAATCAGCGGCATCGAAATGTTACCCAGCAAGTCGACCTGATAGTCGCCGGTCAGGTCCGTCATCTTGAAAACCTTGACCGAGAGCGTGTCCATCGGCGCGATCTTGTAGCCTTGCTCAAGCGGCACGAGAGTGGCCGAGTCCGGCGCTCCGAAGCTGCTCGGATCATAGGGGATCGGGCCCCCGCGCTTGTCGCCGCAACCGGACGCGGCAAACGCCGCCGTTCCAAGCAGCAACAACATCAGCAGGCGTCCCGCCTTCGACAGGATGACTTCAACTAGGCTCATCTCATAAACTCCAGACGTCGCAGCCCTCGGCTCAACCATGCGCGACACGCGCCGAGGAACTAGCTGCAACATTCTCCCCTTCCGTTTGCAGGAACCACTGCCGGGTTGATTCGAGCCCGAGCGCCGTCAGGACGCCGGTCCGATACCCCCCCGTATCAATACCGATGCGGTTTGCACAGACATCGACCTTCTGCGTGATGGTGTGTCCGTGCACGATTACCGATCCATGGTCGCGCTCGTCAGCCAAAAACGGCTCGCGGATCCAGCGCAAATCCGATTCGCTCTGCTCGGCAAGGCTGGTCCCCGGCCGAATGCCGGCGTGCACGAAGAAGTAGCTGCCAAAACTGACGGTGTCAGCAAAACTTCGTAGGAATTCCAAGTGCGACGCTGGAACCTGGCGCTCGATGATTGCCGCGGCTTCCCGTTCCGACCGATCCTTCAAGGTCGCCGGATCAAGCCCGTAACTTACGAGGCATTCGGCGCCGCCGAAACGCAGCCACTGCTGCAGCAGCTTCGCTTCACCGGCAATGACCCGGAGCATCACCTCTTCATGGTTACCGAGGATGAAGGCCGTTTTGGCGAAGTCTGGCCGATAGGTGCGCAGCCGTTCGATGACGCCGCGCGAATCCGGGCCGCGATCGATCAGGTCGCCAAGGAAGACGATGGTCGTCTTAAGCTGGCGCCGACCGCGGGCATCGGCCTCGATCCGGGCCAGCAGGTCGTCGAGCAGGTCAAGGCGCCCGTGGATATCGCCGACGGCATAAGCGCGATGGCCACGGGGAGCCGACGGTTTCGACGATCCGAACAGGAAATTCCGCGAAAATTGCATGGGGGGCGAACAAGTCTCTTCAAACAGAGGTCAATTGGGAGCTTAATGGCTCCAACGCGCGGATGTAAGCATCAGTAACGCGGTCGTGCCCAAAGCGCTCCTCCGCATTCGTCCGGGCACGCCGGCCCATCTGGTTTCGCTCCTCCTCCGGCAAGCGCGCGAACCTCACCATCGCCTCGGCGAGGGCGTCCGCCGAACGAACGGTGCACATGAACCCGTTGTCCCCTTCCTCGACGAGGTGGCGGCACCCGGGCACGTCCGCGGCGATCAACGGCCGCGCCAGCGCCGACGCCTCCAGCAGCGCGCGGGGCAGGCCCTCGCGATAGGATGGCAGGACGACGCAATCGGACGCTTCAACGAAGGAGCGCACATCGTCCCTGTTGCCGTGGAATTCGAGGATCGCTTCCGCCTTCCACCCATCGATCTGCTCGGCCGAAGCGGCTTTCGGGTGTGGGCTCCAACCGCCGACCACCACAAAGCGGGTGTCCGGGATCTGCCGGCGCACCTGTCGCGCAGCTTCGGCGAATTCCACGATTCCCTTGTCGATCAGCATTCGGCCGACAAACAGGAAGACGACACCGTCTCCGCTTCGCGGAGGCGCGGGCGCAAACGCATCCAGGTCGATTCCTGAGCCGGGGATTACCTCTGCCTGCTCGGGAGTAACGAGCCGGCGTTCGACGAAGAGCGCCAGGTCGTCCGGATTGTGGAAGAAGACGCGCCGGGAACCGTGCAGCGCAGCCTTGTAGAGGCCCGAAACCAATCGCTCGAGCATGCGGCCGGACAGGAAACCCGTACCAAGTCCGGTAATGTTGTTGATGACCGGCACTCCGGCGGCACGGGCGGCGAGCGAGCCATAAATATTCGGCTTGGGCGTGAAACCGAGGAAGGCCTGCGGACTGAGCCGCCGAAGCGCCCTCCAATAGGCATAGGTCAGGCGTGCGTCCGAAAGCGGAGAGATGCCCCGCGGGCTCATTGCGATCGGCACCACCTCGACTCCGAGGTCCGACAGTGGGCGGACATCATCGCCGTCCGGAACCAGCGCCGCGAGCCGATAGCCGGTCGCTTGCAGGGATTGGAGCAAGGGCGTCCGAAAGTTGACCAGGTTCCAGGCCGAGTTCGCGGACAGCGCGAGTAGTGGCGGGTCCTGTTGGGGAATTGCGCGACTCTCGATAGTCGCGGCAGGGGACTTCAGCTTTCGATCCACTTCGAACGTTTGTGGCGTCAGGACATCATTAGGGAGTTGGTCACTCTCTCTTAGGTAAGGGGAAAAAAATTTTCAGCGCAACCCTCGCTAGGGATTTGCGTTTCATCCATTCTGGTGGCAAAGGGGCCCAATCCCCGATAAGGGCGTAGGAGTAAGAACATGGGGCGCAATCGCGCGTTTAAATTTGGTGCTGCAGTGGCGGCACTTGCAATGACTTTCAGTTCGACCGCCGTGGCGGCGACCTCTGCCCCTCGGGTTGACCCCTTGGTTTCGCTCAGCGTTTTCGGGACTGCTTCCTCTGCTAGCGCGGTTTGCGCGGCGGGTGCGCAGGCCGCCGGTGCTGCCGCGACTGCGGGTGCAGTGGCTGCTGCCGGCCAGGCGCCGGGCGCAGGCTGCGTCCTTCCGGTTGCCGATGCGCCGGTAGTCGCCGTCGACACGACCCCGGTTATGGTCGCTCCGGTTGCGGCTGGCGGCATTGGCCTCGGCATTCTTCCGGTGCTGCTCGGTCTGGCGGCAATCGCCGGCCTGGCTGCCGTGATCCTCGGTGGAAGCAACAAGTCGAGCGGTAACCTGACGCCCGTCAGCCCGTAGGACTTCGGCTCAATCGAGCTCAAGAGGCGGCGTGCCATTGGCGCGCCGCCTTTTTCTTGTCCGACGTCCCGGGACTTCGGTTCTATGGCCGATCACTTCCCGGATTGAACGCATCTCAAGCCCATACGAAAACGCACGCGGATTTCTCCGCGTGCGTCTCGTGCATCTTCCAGCTGGAAGCGTAGCTTTTAGCCGCGCTCGCCCGCAGGTTGCTGCATCGGGTTCGTATTCGGCGCCATGAACGTCGACGTCGCCTGGCAATTGCTGGTCAGCGCGATCTGCTGCCCGGCGCGGAACGCCTGGGTGTACGGCCAGCATTCCTGCGGACCGCCAGTGGACAGGCAAAGCTGACCGCCAGCTGCCGACCACGTCGCCGGAACGGCCCGGCCGCCAGCAGTCGTGATCGTCGCATTGCCATTCGGGCCGAAATAGACGCTGTTCATCACGCCGTTGGTCTGGACCTGAAGGGTCTGACCGACGATTTCCGAACCCGGCATCCAGGCCATTTGGGCAGAAGCGGTACCGGCCGCCCCCGCCAACATTGCGGCGCCAGCCGCCAAGCCAATTACTCGCTGCTTCATCCCGTTACTCCTCAAACAATCCTCCGGACCGCGGCGCGATCACAATCGCTCAACCAATATGGAGGCAGTTTATTTCCCTCCCGCATCGAACTTCTTTGAAGGTTGTGTCTTTTCAGTTGGTTGGGGCAGCCAGGACGAACCTTGGAATGGCTGCGTCGAAGACGGTGCCGTCCTCGTCGACCATCCGGTAATGGCCGCTCATCGCACCGCCGGGCGTGTCGAGCGGGCAGCCGGAAACGTAATCGAAGCTGCCGCCGGGCGCGATCAGCGGCGTTTCGCCGACGACCCCCTCCCCCTGCACTTCATGGACCGACCCGCGCCCATCGACGATCTTCCAGTAGCGGGAAAGCAGCTGCACCGACCGTTCCGAACCGTTTTCGATCCGGATGTGGTAGGACCAGAACCAGCGGCTGAGCGCCGGGTTGGACTGTTCGGCGAGGTAGCTGACGGCGACCCGGATCGTGACTCCGGACGTGGTCGCAACGTTCGGGAACAGCACGGCGAGACTGTCGGCGAATCCGCTCATCGGCGGCGGCTGGCGAGGATCAGGCTGTGCACGTGCCGTGCAGGCTTGCACTAGTCCGCTGCCCGCTTCAAGCGCTCGACCAGCCGGTCGCGAACCTCGATCAGGGGCTGCGCCGATGGCGGCAACAGGTCGCGCACCAGGAAGTGTCCCGAAAGCGCCATCCCATCCAGCACGTCCTTCCAATTGGGCGTGCCCCCGTCGCGAAGGAATGGCGGCAGGCGGAGCAGCTTCCCCCGATACGGCTCCGCGGCCGCCGCGCTGACCGCCCGGCCCGATCGGGGACTGACCGCGACCAGCGCTTCTTCGCTGCCCGTCGCCGCGCAAGAGTCGAGGTCGAGGCCAAAACCGAGCTCGCTCAGCAGCATCAGCTCGAAGCGAACCAGCGACGGCGCCCAGCCCTTGGCCGACGGCGCCGCCTCGATCGCGTCGAGAAGGCCGGAGAAGAGCTGATATAGCCGGGGATAGGGCTGGCGCTCCGGCAGCGCGATTGCCAGCAAGGTCGCCGTCCAGCTGATCGCTTCCGACGGCAGTGGCTCCGCCAACACGGCCGCCCGGCTATGGGCGAGTTCGACCGACACCTGCGGCAACTGCGCTTCGCTGCGCGACCGGAATTCTGCGGCGACGACGTTGCCGGCCATCAGGATCGGCCGCATCCGGCGACCGCGGGCGCCGCGCACATAGCCGGCGATCAGCCCCTCGTCCGGCGTGAACAGCCGAACGATCGCGCCATGCTCGCCATGTGCACGCAGCGCGCAGACGATGGCCTCGGTGTCGACGACCACGATCAGCCGCGCGGGTGGAAGTGGTCGTAGACCTGGCGGGCGGTGGCCTTGGAAATGCCCGGTGCCCGCTCGAGGTCTTCGAGCGCCGCCCCTTTGACCGCACGGGCGGTTCCGAAGTGCATCAGCAGCGCGCGCTTCCGGCTCGGCCCGATCCCCGGGACGTCGTCCAGCGTCGACGTCGTAAGGCTCTTCGCCCGCTTGGCGCGATGGGTGCCGATGGCGAACCGGTGCGCCTCGTCGCGCAGCCGTTGCAGGTAGAACATGAGGGCGGAGTTGGGCGGGAGCGTCAGTTCGCGGCCGCCCGGCATATGAAAGGTCTCGCGCCCGGCGTTGCGGTCTGGCCCCTTCGATACCGCTACCACCGGAATATCGTGGACTCCGGCATCTTCCATGGTTTCGCACACGGACGACAATTGCCCCTTGCCGCCATCGATCAGGAGCAAGTCCGGCCACTCCCCGGTCGCCCGTTCGGGATCGTCCTTCTCCAACCGCGCGAAACGGCGCTGCAGGACCTCGCGCATCATCGCGAAATCGTCGCCGGGGGTCGTGTCGGCATTCTTGATGTTGAACTTGCGATAGCTGTTCTTGCGAAAACCCTCCGGCCCGGCGACGATCATCGCGCCGGTGGCGTTGGTCCCCATGATGTGGCTGTTGTCATAGACTTCGATCCGTTTGGGCACGTCGGACAATTCGAAAGTCTCGGCCAGTTCGCGAAGCACCCTGGCCTGCGTCGCGGTCTCGGCCATTCTGCGATCGAGCGCTTCCTCCGCATTGCGCCTGGCCTGGTCGATCAACTTGGCCCGCGGGCCGCGCTTCGGCTCCTCGATCGCGACCTTTCGCTCCGCCCGCTCGCCAAGGGCTTCCTCCAGCAATTCGCGGTCTGGAAGGTCGCGGTCGAGCAGGATCCGGCGTGGCGGCGGCACGTCTTCGTAAAATTGGACGAGGAAGCTCGCCAGCACCTCTGCTTCCGGAACGTCGGCCGTGTGCGCGGGGAAAAAGGCGCGGTGGCCCCAATTCTGCCCGCCGCGGATGAAGAAGGCCTGGATCGACACCGCCCCGCCCTTGCAGGCGAGTGCGAAGACATCGGCGTCGCCAAGCCCTTCGGCGTGCACGGTCTGGCTGCCCTGGATATAGGTCAACGCGCGGAGCCGGTCACGGTAAACGGCGGCAAGTTCGTAATCCTGCCCCTCGGCCGCCGTCGCCATTTGCTTGCCGAGCCGTTCCTGCACGCCGGTCGACTTGCCGGCCAGGAAGGCCTTCGCGTCGTCCACCAGCTCCTTATAGTCCGCTTCACCAATGCGCCCGACGCACGGGGCCGAACAGCGCCGGATTTGATACAGCAGGCAGGGCCGGGAGCGCGTTTCGAAAAAGCTGTCGGAGCAACTCCGCAGCAGGAACAGCTTCTGCAACGCGTTGAGCGTCCGGGTCACCGACCCGGCACTTGCGAACGGTCCGAAATATTGCCCCTTCGCGCGCCGAGCGCCGCGATGCTTCTGCACCCGGGGAAAGGCGTGGTCCTCGCGCAAAAGGATGAAGGGGAAGCTTTTGTCGTCGCGCAGCAGGACGTTGTAGGCCGGACGGAAGCGCTTGATCAGCTGGGCTTCCAGCAGCAGCGCCTCCGCTTCGGTGCGCGTCGTGACGATCGTCATCGATCGGGTTTGCGACACCATCCGCTGCAACCGCTTGGGCAGCCGGCTTACCTGGGTGTAGTTCGTGACCCGGTTCTTCAGCGACCGCGCCTTGCCAACGTAGAGCACGTCGCCGCGCGCATCCTGCATGCGATAGACCCCGGGGCGAACCGGCAGCGTCTTCACCACCGACCGGATCGCGGCGATGCCGGCGTCGAGGTCGGGCTTGTCCCCTTCCCCGCCACGCACGGCATAGGTCGCCTGCTCCTCGTTGAAGCGCTCGGCGGCGTTAGGCTGGTCGGGTCGGTCGGCCTTGTTCACGGCTTCCACTTAGGGACTTACGAGCGGACCTGCGAGTGTTCGAAGGCGACGCTTGTTGCGGCTCGCGAGTTGGTTACGCGTCTGCGCCAGGCACGACCTTATGCTTGAGCGAAAACGAGTTCAGTCAGGTCGATTTTCCTCAATGTACTGCAACTCGTGCCGCGCAATCTCGTTCGCAGGCTCGTATTTGAAGCTTGTTTCGTAAGCTTTTTTAGCTTCGTCCCAACGTCCGAGCTCAACTAACGCGTAGCCTTGACCGCGGAGCGCAACTGCTCGCCAATGATCCGCGCTTGCTCGGTCTGGAAGCTTTGAAGCTAGCTTCTCTGCCCGTCGGTAGAGATCCAGCGACCTTTCCAATCCGCCATTCAGGCGCACTGTGTAGGCATATTCATTCAGGTACTGGGCGTTTCCGGTATCGTGGTGCGTTAGAACTTCAAGTACCCGTTCAGCTTCTGCGTGTCGCTTCAGCTCATTCAAAGCGTAGCCCTTTACAAGCATTGCTTCACACCAGTCATTCTCTACCGTCGCTGTAATCGCCCCTTTCATGTAGCTCTGTAAAATTGCAGCAGCTACGCCGGGACAGATGGCGGTCGGCCTCTTAGCACTCGTAAGCATTGCTTGGGCGATGATTGGCTCCACCAGGACCAACGATTTTTCGGGTTCACCTGCTCTCATCAGTTCGGCTGCTCGCTCAACCTCGCTTTTGTGCTCTTGCGCGTTAGCAGGGGATAGGAGAGCAAACGCAACCACGATCGCACCAGACGCAACTTTCAAAACGCGCATTTGACTGCCTTTGATGAACGGCCGAGCAGCACAATTCGTACTGACTCGCTGAAGGACTAGCCAGAGAATTGTGGAGAAGTTCTGCCTGGTTACTTGGTATCGCGTGCGCCACTTAACTGGCGCAGTGTATTGCAAAGCGGCGTTAACTGGGACCGGCCAAGCGGATGCTCGCCGCGCTTACTCATCCATATGCCCGAGAGGGACCAACCGTACCAAGGCGGCGCTCCCCGCGTTCCAGCGTCAGGCGGCTGCCCGGGCCTCCTCTTCTTCCGCCAGCATCCATTCGACCGCGGCGCGGGCGTGGATCGCGGTCGTGTCGTAGACCGGGAGGACATTGGCCCGAACGTCGACCGCAAGCACCAGCTCGGTGCAGCCCAGAACCACGGCCTGCACCTTCTGTTTGGCGAGTTCGGTGATCAGGGTCTTGAGCTTGCGCTGGCTGTCGCGGACGACGCGGCCCGCGGCCAATTCCTCGTAGATGATCCGGTCGACCTCGGCCCGCCATTGCGGAGTCAGTTCGTGGAAGGCGATGCCTCGCGCTTCATAAGGCGCGCGAGCGAAGGCCTCGGTCATCGTGAACCGCGTACCGAGCAATGCGATTCGGGATCGGCCGTCCGCCTTCAACCGGTCGGCCGTGGCATGGCGCACATCGATCAGGGGCAGGCCAACGGCTCCGCTCACAGCGTCGGCAGCCTTGTGCATCGTGTTCGACGCCAGCAGCACGCCCTCCGCACCGGCGGCCTCCAAGCGCTGCGCGGCCGCGACGACGACGCGGTTTGCGCCTTCCCAGTCGTCGCGCCGATGATAAGCGGCATAATCGTCTTCGAAGTCGAAGCTTTCGATCACCAGCCGGGCGCTGTGCAGGCCACCGAGGCGCTGCCCGACGGCGCGGTTGATCTGCTCATAATAAAGAGCCGTCGAGGCCCAGCTTGCCCCGCCAACGATGCCCAACTTGCGCAATGTGAAACCCCCGGAAAGATGTTCGCCCGCGACCGGAGTCGCCCCGCGCCCAGCTTCAGCGCAACGCCGGCCAGCCGACAAGCGGTAACAGGCGCGGTTTCCCGCCATTTAACAGCTTTGCGATGAGCCGTTGCAAGCGCTTGCCATATTGCTGCCGACGCGCACAAATGGAGCGGATGAGCGGCCCGCCCCAGACCAGCAACGGCGTGCTCATGGTGCGGCCAGCAAGCTTCGGCTTCAATCCCGAAACCGCCGCCAGCAACGCCTTCGCTCGAGCGGTCAGCGACCCGCAAGTGTTGGGCCGGGCCGCCGCCGAGTTCGACGCTGTCGCGGAGGCGCTGGCGAGGGCCGGAGTCGAGGTGATCGTGCTTGAAGACACGACCAGCCCGGTGAAGCCCGACGCCGCCTTTCCCAACAACTGGGTGTCGTTCCATGCCGATGGCACGATGGCGATCTATCCGATGGCCGCCGCGACCCGCCGGTTCGAGCGGCGGGTCGACGATGTCCGGTCCCTGCTCGCCGAACGCGGCTTCCAGATTTCCCGACTAATCGACCTTAGCCCCAGCGAGGAGCTCGGCCGCTACCTGGAGGGGACCGGCAGCCTGATCCTCGACCGCCCGAGCCGCCGCGCTTTCGCCGCGCTCGGACCGCGCACCGACCGCGACTTGCTCGACGAGTTCGACGCGCAGCTGGATTATTCGACCTATACGTTCGACGCCTTCGACGGCCAGGACCGGCCGATCTATCACACCAACGTGATGCTGAGCCTCGGCGGGCGTTTCGCGGTCGTCTGCCTCGACGTGGTCCCGGCCGACCAGCGGATCGGCCTTCTGGAGGAGCTTTCCGCCCTTCGTGACGAAGTGATCATCGTCGATGCGGCGCAGATGAACGGATTTGCCTGCAACATCCTGGAGCTTGAGGGCTCCGGCGGCCCGGCCATCGCCATGTCGCAGTCGGCCTTTGAAGCCTTTAACGCGGGACAGCGGCGGCGGCTCGAACGCTACGCAGCGTTGGTGCCGACGAGCATCCCGACGATCGAAGCGGTCGGCGGCGGCAGCGTCCGCTGCATGATCGCCGACATCCACCTGCCCCGCGCCTAGCCCAGGCTCTTCACGATCTCCTCGACCATCTTCTTGGCGTCCGCGAGCAGCATCATCGTATTGTCCCGGTAGAACAATTCGTTGTCGACGCCGGCATAGCCGACCCCGCCCATCGAGCGCTTCACGAACAGCACGGTGCGCGCTTTCTCCACGTCCAGCACCGGCATCCCATAGATCGGCGAGCTCTTGTCGGTCTTTGCGGCGGGGTTGGTGACGTCGTTGGCGCCGATGACGAAAGCGACATCGGTCTGCGCGAAGTCGCTGTTGATGTCTTCCAGCTCGAACACTTCGTCGTAGGGGACGTTGGCTTCGGCGAGCAGGACGTTCATGTGCCCGGGCATCCGGCCCGCGACCGGGTGGATCGCATATTTCACGCGCACGCCCTTGGCCTTCAGGATATCGCCCATTTCGCGAAGCGCGTGCTGCGCCTGGCTGACCGCCATGCCGTAGCCGGGCACGATAATCACCTGGTCCGCTTGCGCCATTAGGAAGGCGGCATCCTCGGCCGAGCCGCGCTTGTAGGGCCGGTCGATGGCGGCCGCGTCGCCGCTGCTGGCGACCGCGCCGAAGCCGCCGGCGATGACCGAGATGAAGCTTCGGTTCATCGCCCGGCACATGATGTAACTGAGGATCGCGCCGGAGCTTCCGACCAGTGCGCCGGTGATGATCATCGCGCTGTTGTGCAGCGTGAAGCCCATCGCCGCCGCGGCCCAGCCCGAATAGCTGTTCAGCATCGAAATCACGACCGGCATGTCGGCGCCGCCGATGGGCACGATCAGCAGAAAACCGATGACGAAGCTCAGGCCCAGGATCGTGAAGAACACCCACGGGTCCTGGTTCTGCGTGAAGTAAGCGATCAGGATCAGGATCGCGGCGAGCGTGCCGAGGTTGATCAGGTGCCGGCCCGGAAGCAGGATCGGCTTGCCGCTCATGTTGCCGTTGAGCTTCAGGAAGGCGATCACCGAACCGGAGAAAGTGATCGCGCCGATGGCCACGCCAAGCCCCATTTCGATCCGGCTCACCGGGAAGATATTGACGAACGACGGGCCGAGGATCGGCGTGATCCGCTGGGCGATGCCGAACGCTTCTGGATTGAGGAAAGCCGCCGCACCGACCAGCACCGCGGCCATGCCGACCAGGCTGTGGAAGGCGGCGACCAACTGCGGCATCGCGGTCATCTGGATGCGCCGCGCGGTAATGAGGCCGATTCCGCCGCCGATGAGGATCGCGCCGATGATTTCCGGCAGGGAAGCAATGTCATGGATCGCCAGCGTCGTCGCGACGGCGATGCCCATGCCGATCATGCCGGCGCGGTTGCCGCGCTGGCTGCTCTCGGGGCTCGACAGCCCACGCAACGCGAGGATGAAGCAGATGCCGGCGGCGAGATAGGCCAGGAGCACCCAGGCCGGCTGTGCGTGCGCCGCCTCAACCATGCGTCTGGCCTCCCTGCGGGGCTTTGCGCTCTTTCTTCTTGTACATGGCGAGCATTCGGGCCGTGACCGCGAAGCCGCCGAAAATGTTGATGCTGGCCAGCATCACGCCCAGCAGCCCGAGCCACTTGGCCGACGGGCTCCCCGCCGCTGCGGCGGCAATCAGCGCGCCGACGATGATGACCGAGGAAATGGCGTTGGTGACGCTCATCAGCGGCGTATGCAGCGCCGGGGTCACCGACCAGACCACGTAATAGCCGACGAAGCAGGCCAATACGAAGATCGACAGGATGGAAATGAAGTCCATTCGCGCCCTTCTCACTCCCTTAAAGTCACTAAAGTCACGCGGTCGTGCAGCATTTTCGTGACTTTACCCCATCGGAACGTCCGGACGGGAAATAGCGGAATCGACCTTTGCACAAGCTTGGCGTGTAGGACAGTGGCGGCGCAATATGGCCGTTAACTCCGCTTACAGTTTCCAATTTCCTAACCTTTGCGCGGCATGACCGGCCTCGTGCACACACGTGAACAAGACAGTTTTGAAATGAAGCCCTGGCGGCTGCTGCTGTGGATCGGCCTTGCCGGCCTTGTCTGCGGCCTGCTTGGCCTTGGCCAAATTGCCGAAGACGTCCTGCGCACCGGTCGAAACAGCCTTCACTGGCACAAGGCCAGCGGCGACATTGTCATCGTCAAGATCGACAACCGCTCCCTGCAACAGGTTGGCAAATGGCCGTGGCCGCGCCGGGAGATGGCGCGCCTCATTGATGAGCTTTCGGAGGCGCGGGTCAATCGGATTTTCCTAGATATCCAGTTCACGGGCGCCACCAATCCGGAAGATGACCTGCGGCTGAGCAATGCGATGCGCCGCTCCAAGAACGTTGTGCTTGCGGTTCCCGGGGTGCCTACGCCCGGCACGGCTGAGCGGACAGGAGCCCCCAACCAGAGCATCTTCATGAACGACGCGGAGCTTGCCAGCATCCGCGTCAATTACAATTACCAGAATGCCGTTTGGCGCCTTCCTTACGCCACGTCGTACAAGGGTGGCAGTCTGCCGAGCTTCGGTGCGTTACTAGGAGGCCGGAGCGGCCCTGCGTCCTCCTCTTTCCTCATCGATTATTCGCTTGATCCGACGTCGATTCCGGCGGTGTCCGCCTCCGACATCATCAGCGGCGGTTTCAATGCCGATCGCTTGCGCGGAAAAGATGTCCTCGTCGGTTGGACGACCGACGTGCTGGGCGACATCTATTTTCTTCCCGGGACCGGACAGATGGGGGGCGTGTACGTTCACGCGCTTGCCGCCGAAACCTTGAAAAGCGGCAAGCCAGTCGCGCTCGGTTGGATCCCGATTTACTTGCTCAGCCTGGGCATTTGCGCGCTCCTGCTGTTCCGGAAGCGGGAGACCGGGCAAGGCATCATCATGGCCGGTGCGATCATCGCCGTATTATTCGGGCCGGTCCTTGCCGAAATGCAGCTAATTTCGGTGGACGTCGTGCCCGGCCTTCTGCTCCTGCTGGTCACCAGCTTCATCCTGATCCGGCGCCGGTTCAACCGTCGCGGCCTCGTCGATGCGGTGTCTGGACTGCCCAACCTGACCGCGCTGAAAGCCTTTCGTTCGGGGCAGGACAAGGCGCTCATCGTCGCGCGCGTCCTCAACTATGCCGAAGTCGCCGCTACGCTGCCGCCCTCCGGCGAGCGGGAGCTGATCGAGCAGATCGTTTCGCGTCTTTCGGTCGGCGCGCAGCAGCGCACGCATTATCACGGCGACGGCGGGATCTTTGCCTGGTTCGATGAACCAACGAAGCCATTCGGCCACCACCTCGAGGCCCTGTACGCGCTGTTCCGCAATCCGGTGCGGGTCGGCGGACTGCCGATCGACCTGGCGATCAGCTTCGGCGTGGAGATCGGCTCCAGCCGGTCGATGGCCAACCGGCTCGGCAGCGCTTTGGTCGCCGCGGAAGAGGCCGCGCATGACGGGCTCAAGTGGAAATTCTACGATCCGGACGCGCTTCAGAATGCGTCGTGGAAACTGTCGATGCTCAGCCAGCTCGACGAAGCCATCGACCGCAACGAAGTCTGGGTCGCCTACCAGCCGCAGGTGGATCTCAAGTCCCGGCGGATCATTGGCGCCGAAGCGCTGGCGCGGTGGACTCACCCGACCAAGGGACCGATCGCCGCTTCGGAGTTCGTCGCCGCCGCCGAACAGAACGACCGCATCGGCAAGCTGACCGCATTCGTGCTCGATCAGGCGCTCCATGTCGGGGCAATGTTGAACAAGGGCCACGCCCACTTCAATATTTCGGTCAACCTGTCCGGTCGTATGCTTTCCGATCGCGGGTTGGTCGGCAGGGTCGCGATCGCGCTCGAGCAGCACGGACTGGACCCGGGCCGGCTGACGCTGGAACTGACCGAAACGGCCGCGCTCGCGGGCAGCGGCGATGCCATCGAGGTGCTGACCCAGCTGCGCGACCTCGGCATCAAGATTTCGATCGACGATTACGGCACGGGCCTGTCGACGCTCGACTATCTGAAGCGCATCCCTGCCGCCGAAATCAAGATCGACCAAAGCTTCATCAAGGGCATGACCGAAAACCGCAGCGAGCGGCTGATGGTGCAATCGACCATCGCGCTCGCCCATTCGCTGGGCCGCAGCGTGGTCGCCGAAGGGGTCGAGTCGCGCGATGCGCTCGAGCTGCTTGCCGAGATGGAGTGCGACGTCGCCCAGGGGTTCATCGTCGGCCGCCCGATGAGCTTTGAGAGCATCCGCCGGCGGCTCCAGTCCGACCGTCCGGTCAAGGTCGCTTAAGCTTACATTTGAATGCGTTAGCGTCGCCGGTTTCGGCAAGCGCCGGCCATTTGCGCCCGCAACATGGTGAATCGTTTGCTAACCGTATCTATTAAGGTTAATATCCCTCATCTGCCGAATCGCAGAAAAGACAGGGATTGCGATCATGAAGAAGAACACTCCGGCTCGTTGGAGCTTCTGGAATTGGCTGCTCGGCAGCGGTGAAGCCAACGCTGGCGGCGGCAACGCCTAAGCGGAGCGTCGGCTTCGGCTGACGTCATCAGGATTTGCAGGGAAGTGCCCGTTTGTGCGGGCGCTTCCCTTTGCCTGTTTGGGGTCTAGACTTGCGCCAGCTGACCCAATTTGCGTCTTCGCTGGTCGTGCGCGCTCCGGCCCCTGGCCTTCACGAAATCACTGCGGACGTTCGGGCCTGGCTCGACGCGCCGGACGTGGCCGATGGCCTGCTCACCCTCTTCTGCACGCACACTTCGGCGTCCCTGCTGATCCAGGAAAACGCCGCACCGGCCGCCCGGCGCGACCTAGAGCGCTATTTCGCGAAAGTCGCACCGGAGGATCCAGCCGTTTACGAACATGGCGAGGAAGGGCCGGACGACATGCCGGCGCACCTTCGTGCAGCCATGACCCAGACGAGCGTCGCCATCCCGGTCCAGGCCGGCCGAATGATGCTTGGCACGTGGCAAGGCATCTACCTGTTCGAACACCGCCGCGCGTGCCCGCCGCGCACGATCGCACTGCACCTGATCGGCGATAAGGCTTGACGGCAGCGCCGCCGCGCCGTTCGACGCAGGAATGAAGCCGACGGTCCCCAAACAACGCGTCACGCGCTTCGCCACTTATGTTCGCGGCGCCGGGCTGGGGCCGTTCCTGATCCGGGCTTCGGCGGGTGGTGGGGCCATTCGCCTAGCGGGGATGGCGACAAGTTTTGTCGCAGGCGTTCTCCTGGCGCGCATCTTGGGCGTTGAAGCTTACGGAATTTATGGAATCGCGCTGGCAATCATTTCCGTCGCGGCGTTGCCAGCGGAACTGGGCCTGCCCTTGCTCGTCACCCGCGAAGTCGCGAGGGCTGCCGCGGCAGGCGAAGATAGGCAGGTTGCCGGCACCGTCCGCTGGGCCCAGCGCGCGGCAATCGGAATTTCAATGGCCGTGGCGCTCGTCGTGGCAATGGTCGGTTTGTTTCTCACACAATTCGGATGGCCTGGCGTTGGCCTGACCCTGCTTGTCGGGGCGCCAGCGATCCCGGTCGCTTCACTCACGCGTGTTTACGGCGGTGTCCTTCAGGGGCTGAAATCCATCGTCAAGGCGCAAACTGCTTCCCAAGTCATCCGTCCCGGGATCTTTGCATTCCTGCTACTGATTCTGCTCGCGTCAGGTAGCAAGACGGGCGCTCCGGGTGCGATGGCGCTTAGCACAGTGAGCGCTACGATCGCGCTGCTTCCCATCTATCTTTGGCTTCGCCGGCGCGTGCCCCACCACTTGACGAGGCAGATTGCGCCATTGTCGAGCCATTCCCTGAGAGGCCTGCTGCCGATGGGCCTGATGGAGGGAATGCGAGTCCTTCAAGCCGAACTGTCTATCCTGCTCGTCGGGCTAGTGAGCGGACCAGCCACCGTCGGGTTGCTGCGCATCGCCAACGTTACGGCGCAGGTGGCAGCGGCGCCGATTTCGATGGTTGTCCATGCCGCGCTCCCGGTGATGGCTGGCCTGCATCAGCAGAACGAGAACGCGCGCCTGCAAAAAACCGTCACCGCAGTTGCCCACGCGCAATTTCTGGGCGTCCTGTTGCTGTGTCTTCCTCTGGTCATCGCGCCGACGTTCCTGCTGACGCTGGCATATGGACCGCAGTTCACCGATGCCGCAAATGCGTTGCGGATCATCGCCGCCGGGCAGGTCGCGAATGCGGCATTCGGACCTAACGTATGGTTGCTCAACATGACCCATCACGAACTTCGCGTCGCCCGCGCGATGACCGCGGCTCTGGCAGTTAATGTGGTGATCGTGCCAATACTGACGATGACCTCCGGTGTTGCAGGCGGTGCGTTCGGCCTGCTTCTGTCAATGCTTTGCTGGAACGTTATGACCTGGCTGGACGCCCGCAAACTCCTCGGCGTCGAGACGTCCATCCTGCGCTGGCCGTGGGGCTCCCCCTTCGCAACCCATTAAGCGGAGCGGCCCGCCAGTTCGGTCTTGATCGACGTGGTCGATATTTCCGGCGTTCGTTCGAGGTACACCACCTCACAAAGGTCGCACAGATCGTCAAACTTGCCGGCCCAATCGTCGCCAATCGTAAACACATCGACATTATAGCCGGTGATATCGTCGCGCTTTTGTTCCCAACGATCCTCCGGAACCACGAGATCGACGAAGCGGATCGCCTCCACCATGCTTTTGCGCGCGGCGAAAGAGAAGTGAGCGCGCTTGCCCTTAAGCGCGTTGAACTCGTCGGTAGACAGGCCGACGATTAGATAGTCGCCAAGGGCCTTGGCCCGCTTTAGCAGATTTATGTGACCGTAGTGCAGCAAGTCGAACGTCCCGTACGTGAGCACTCGCTTCATGAGGCAAACTCCAGCTTCACGATCGCGTGCTTATTGACCCGTTTCTCGGGCGCCGGAAGCTCCATGAAATCCCCATAGAATTGCGTAAGATAAGCGTCGACCGGTGATGGGCAAAGCACCTCGAGGTGGTGGAATCGCATCGGTTCGGCGCATTCAATCCAACTTAGTGGGATGCTTTCCACCGTGGCCGGGTAGGAGCCCGCAGCTGCAGCCACGACCCCGGTCGGAACTTGCTGGAAGCTGGTGATCCTGGCGTGCAGCCGGCGTTGCACCGTATCCGGTGACAATAATCGTGCCACGCCGGCGATCAGTGTGTCCGCCGCTCGCTTAATCAAGCTACCCTGCCCAACCATGTATCCGCGCTGGTGCATGAGGATTCTGCGCCAAATGTTGATCCACAACCTGTGCCTGCCAAGCGCCACGCGACTCGCGGGCACGTTGTCGAGCGGAAACAGGTCGATAGCGATACCCTTGTGACCGCCACTTTCGGCGGAGCCTTGCTCAACAAGAACGGTATCGTTGACGCGGATTTTGGCGAGTGGCTGAGCGAGCGAGCGATCCTCCAACCAGTATTGGACGTAGAAGTTTGGAGGAAAATCAGCGGAAGCAGCGATGAACCGCTCAAAATCCGCTCGT
Organism: Sphingomonas sinipercae; assembly: GCF_011302055.1. Classification (NCBI taxonomy): domain Bacteria; kingdom Pseudomonadati; phylum Pseudomonadota; class Alphaproteobacteria; order Sphingomonadales; family Sphingomonadaceae; genus Sphingomonas; species Sphingomonas sinipercae. The sequence continues at coordinate 1,154,153 of NZ_CP049871.1, read as the reverse complement.
AGCATGCCGACATCGATATCGTCGTCCCATGGAATAATTCCCTTATGGCGCCGTGCTCCGAGAGCACTGCCAGCGAGCAGGCATAAGCGAATGGAACGCTCGGCGCAGAACTCTACGAGGGCTTGCAGCGCTTGCAATTGCACGGACTGGAGCTGCTTCAGCTCAGCGGCCTCAATTGGCGCGGGAAGGGTCGCTACGACTTTTGCCGGCGATGTCGCCAGCTCGGCCTCGGCACCGCGCATTAGTTTGTTTCCTCCGAACCGTTTCGCGTGGCGTGGGTCCTGCCGGCAGCAAGTCCGTTCCAGATTTCCTCGTAAGAGCGAGCCATGCCTTCGAACGAGAAATTTTGCACTATACGCGCCCGAGCATGCTCCCGCCGCCGCTGCCAAGCGGCCGGATTTTCGCTCCGTTCGATATGGGCCGCTTCGATGGCGTCAGCCAGTTTGTCAGGCTTGGCGACGGGCACGACCCACCCGGTTTCCCCAACAATTTCTGCCGCGTCGCCAACGTCCGTCGTTGCATTCGGCACACTCGAAAGCATCGTCTCTGCGACCACATTGGGAAATGCTTCTGACAAGCTGGACAGTACGTGCAAATCCATTGCCCGAGCCAAATCAGGAACGTCGGCGCGTCGCCCCAGCGCCCTAACTGATGTGGCCGCCCCCGCCTCCACGACTGCCGCGGCAAGTTCGCAATTCGATGGATCGAGATCGGTGCCCGCTAGCAAGCAAACGACCGGCACCCCTCGGCGATGCGCAATTGCAATTGCCTGAAGGAGCGTTGGAACATCTTTCACAGGGTTCCACCGGGTCAGCGCTCCAATCACGAATTGTTCGGGCACGATTCCGAGGGCAGATCGTGAAGACTGACGGCGAGCCTCATCCGGAAAGAATTGATCGGAATTATAGCCGTTAGGAACGATCACGCTAAGTTCGGTGGGATAGCCAATGCTACCATGGAATCTGGCCGAAGCCTGAGAGCAGTTCACAATGGCCTGTGGCGCCCAGCGTGCTAGAATTCTGCTTGCAAGCACCAGCCGTCGACTTCCCATCCTGACCGCATCCATCGACGCGGAATGAATGCCCCAAGCAACCGGTACCTGGGCAGTTCGAGCCGCCAGCCCGCCCAATATGTTGGCGCGATACATCCAGCATTGAACGACATCCGGTCGAGTTTCGTGAATAAGTTTGAGTAAGCGGCCAGTAGCAATTACGGACAAGAGCCCGCGTGCATTTAGGTGATCGACGCGAACACCCAACTGCTTAATCAACGAACTATAATATTCAGGAGACGAGAGACTAACCACATGGTGCTTCGTACCGGACTGCCGTTGAATCAGGCGATAAAGCAAAGTTTCGGCACCGCCCATTCCAAGGCCACTAATTACGTGGAGAACTTTCAATACGGGCACACCTTGACCGTTATATGATTCCGACCGGCTCACTGACCGAACATTGCCCAAGCGCAAAGCGCTTACGGCTATTGCGCGCCCCGAAGGCGTAGAAGCTCTGTCGGCTAACAGATCGCGAGAGCAGTACGCAACAAATCTGAGTTTGGCAGGAAACTCTGACGTTGTCTAAAGTTAGTTGCCCGACCGCCGTTGCCGCTACCGCCTCGTCAGCCTCAAACTTCCAAATTCAAGTCCTAGTCGAGCCATGCCTGAAAGTGTTCGCGGGCCCGCTCGGTATAGGCTTTCTTGCGGTCCGCTTTCTTCGGGCGGCCTTCGAGGGGGGGCATCAGGCCGAAGTTGACGTTCATTGGCTGGAACGTGTCGGCATCGGCGCCGCCGGTGATGTGGCCGAGGAGCGCGCCGAGCGCCGTCTCGACGGGCGGCGGGCTGAGCCGGTGGCCGCGCTGTTCGGCCGCGGCGAACCGCGCGGCGAGGATTCCTACCGCGGCGCTTTCGACATAGCCTTCGCAGCCCGTAATCTGGCCGGCGAAGCGGATATTCGGCTTTGTCTTCAGCCGAAGCTCCCCATCCAGTAGCCTTGGCGAATTGATGAAGCTGTTGCGGTGGATGCCGCCCAGCCGTGCGAACTCGGCATTTTCGAGGCCCGGGATGGTGCGGAAGATCCGCACCTGCTCGCCGTGCTTCAGCTTGGTCTGGAAACCGACCATGTTCCAGAGAGTGCCGAGCGCATTGTCCTGGCGCAGTTGGACGCAGGCGTAAGGCCAGCGGCCGGTGCGCGGATTGTCGAGCCCCACCCCCTTCATCGGCCCGAAGCGCAGCGTCTCCACGCCGCGATCGGCCATCACTTCGATCGGCATGCAGCCTTCGAAGTAAGGGGTGTCCTTTTCCCAGTCCTTGAACTCGGTCTTGTCGCCATCGACCAGCGCCTGGACGAACGCCTCGTACTGCGGCTTGTCCATCGGGCAATTTATGTAGTCCTTGCCGCCCTTGTCCCACCGCGCGGCCATCCAGCAGATATCCATGTCGACGCTGTCGCGGTGGACGATGGGCGCGATGGCATCGAAAAAGGCGAGCGCTTCACTGCCGGTTTCGGCGGCGATGGCGGCGGCCAGGCCGGAACCGGTGAGCGGGCCAGTGGCGATAATGGCCGGATGATCGGGAAGCGCATCGATCCGCTCGCGAACGACGGCGATCCTTGGATGCTCCTCGACCGCCCAGGTCACCTCCGCCGCAAAGGCCTCGCGATCGACCGCCAAGGCCGAGCCCGCCGGGACGCGGTGCTGGTCGGCACAGCGCATGATCAGCGAGCCCAGGGCGCGCATTTCCTGGTGCAACAGGCCGACGGCATTGTTTTCGGCATCGTCCGAGCGGAAGCTGTTGGAGCAGACCATTTCGGCCAGCCGGTCGCTGTCGTGCGCCGGCGTGGTGTCGCCGCCGCCGCGCATTTCGGACAAGCGGACGCGCAGCCCGGCTTCGGCCAGCTGCCAGGCCGCTTCGCTGCCGGCCAAGCCACCGCCAATGATGTGGATGTCGAAGGACATGGCGGGGCTGTTACTCGCCGCCGCCTGCGCTATCCACCCTGCCCATGCACATCTTCACCATCGGCTATGAAAATGCGACGGTCGGCGGCTTTATCGAGGCCCTGACGAGCGCCGGTGCGCAGCGGGTGATCGACATCCGCGCAGTCCCCAATTCGCGGCGGCCGGGCTTTTCCAAGACGCCGCTGTGCAATGCCCTGGCCGAAGCCGGGATCGATTACGTCCATTTGCGCGCGCTTGGCACGCCGGCGGATGGCCGCGCCGCGGCACGGGCCGGCAAGCATGAAGAGCTGGCCCGCATCTACGCCAGCCAGCTCGAGCTTCCCGAAGCGATTGCCCAAGGCGCGCAGATGCTGGACCTGGCGCGAGAAAAGCCGTCGGCCCTGTTATGCTATGAGCGCGACCCGGCCGGGTGCCACCGATCCATGCTGATCGAAGCGGTGGCGCCCGACGCCCAGGTCGAGCATCTTTACGCCTAGCGAACCAGTTCGAACTGCATCGACACGTTGACGCCGATGCTGAGCTCGCCCGGCGAAACCGGCGTCGGTGGCGGCGGTGGAGGGGCGCCAGCGTAGCTTGCACTGCGTCCCGTCACGACGATTTCCTGCACTGGATAATAGCCGCCGCTCTCGCTGATCGCGACGATCCGCGCGACCCGCATCCCCGCGGCTCGTGCGTAGAGCTCGGCCCGCTGGCGACCTATGGCGATCGCCTCGACCCGCGCTTCGTCCTGGGCGGCCCTTGGCTCGTCGAGCGTGAAGTTGGGGCCGTTCACTTCATTGGCGCCGGCGGCCACGAGCGTGTCGATGACCCGGCCCATTTCGCCCAGGCGCCGCTGCTGCACCGTCACCGAATTGCGGGCCTCGTAGCCGATGATCCGCGGCGGCTCCGGATTGATTGACGGGACATAGGGCTCGCGGCTGGCGCGGGCCCTAAGCTCCGCGTCGCGCTCCGGATTGTTGTAGCGCGGGGAAAGGCTGAGCGAGGACGTCTGGATATCGCGTTCCGCGATTCCCGCGCGGCGAAGCGCGGCGATGACCGATTCCATCTTTCGGCTGTTCGCGGCCATCGCTTGAGCCGCGGTCGTGCCTTGCGTGACGACACCGGCGGTGAACGTGGCAAGGTCCGGCGTGCGCCGGCTTCGGCCCTCGGCGGTCAGGCTGAGCAAGGCGCTGCCCGGCCCCAACTGGGCGACCTGGGTGGTCGGCGATTGCTGCGCCAACGCCGGCGATGCGGTCGCGAGCAGCGCAACTATCAAAAGCTTTTTCATTTTCCCTCCAGACGAATGTCGACGGAGGCGTAACGAGCGGCGGCGCTAGGTCGTTGCACGATCCGCCGGGCGACCGCCGAACAGGCGCCACACGTCGTCGGCCCTGGCGATTTCGCTGCCGCAGGTGAGCACCGCCGCCGCCCCCGCCGCCATGCCGAGCCGGAAGGCCTCGTCCGGCGGAAGGCCGCGCGAAAAGCCGAACACCATACCGGCGACGAAGCTGTCGCCGGCACCGACCGCGCTTTGGGCCGGAACGTCGAGCGCGGGCGCGAAATGCGATCCGTCCCGGCTGACGAAGATTGCCCCCTCCCCGCCAAGGCTGACCGCGACATGTTCGGCCCGGCCCTGGTCAACCAGCTGCCGGGCGGCGGCGATTACGTCGTCGTTGTTTGGAAGCGGCGTCCCGGCGAAATGCTCGAGCTCGCTTCGGCTCGGCTTGATCAGGAACAGTCCGCCGTGCGCCAGCGCCGCCTCAAGCGCTTCGCCGGACGTGTCGAGCACCAGGCGAACGCCGCGCCCGCCGAGCGCCTTGGCCAGCCGCACGTAGAAATCGGCCGGCACGCCGCGCGGCAACGACCCGCTGGCAACCAGATAATCGCACCGTTCACCCGCGATGGCTTCGAGCGCCGCGGACCATTCGGAGTCCGAAACCTCCGGCCCCTCCGGCACGAAGCGATATTCGTGCCCGGTCGCCCGCTCCATCACCGTCAGGCTGAGCCGCGTATCGCCGGCGATTTCGATCCGGCGCCGGTCGACGCAGGTGCGGGCGAGCAATTCGTCCAGCGCATGGCCGGTCGCTCCGCCGGCAAGGAAGACCGCCCGGACATCGGCGCCCAGCCGAGTGAGCACCCGCGCGACGTTGATCCCGCCGCCGCCGGCTTCGAGCTCCTCCCGGCTCGTCCGGATCTTATGCGTATGGCGAACCTCGTCCGCCTCGCTCGACACATCGATCGCGGGGTTGAGCGTGAGCGTGACGATGCGCGCCGAGCTCACGCTCCAGCCAACCTCAGGCCGCCGCTGCTTCGTTCGTCAGCAACGTCTCGATGTCCGGAATCGGCTTGTCGGTCATTTCCTTGTTGATGGTCAGGATGATCCGCCGCTCGACTTCCTTGTGCAGCTCCTTCCGCAACACGCCGAGCGCCTTGGGCGGTGCGACGACGACAAGCGCATCGAAATCGTTGCGCAGCGCCCGCTTCTTCAGCTCCTCGGCGGCATCCTTCACCCAGCGGTCCTCTTCCTGCTGGTGGTAATCGGGCTCTTCCATCGTATCCCGGCCGTAGCCACCGCTCTGCACCGAAACGCCGGGCGCGTCGGTCTTGAGGTCACGGTCCATCGAATCGCTGCGTTCGTCGTGCGCTTCGGTGCGCAGGTCGATGATCCCCTCATCGCCCCGGTTGCGAAGGAACAGCATCTTCTTGCCGTCGGCGACCAGGACGAGAGCTCCGTGGGGAATGGCCATCGCGTCGTTTCTCCTAATGTTGGTTCAACAGGAGCAACGCCGCCATGCTTCAAGCCGTTCCGTCGCCTTCGTCGCCCGCCGCAAGGTCTTCGCCGACCACCGCATCGGGCACCGAGTCGATTTCCTCGCCCCCCTCAAGCTCGATCTCCTCTTCCTCGCTCTCGTCGATCTTGGCGACGCTGACGACATGCTCCCCCTCGTTGACCCGGAAAATGGTGACGCCCTGCGTGTTGCGGCCCGCAATGCGGATATCGCCGACGGTGGTGCGGATCATCTTGCCCTGATCAGTGACCAGCATCAGCTGCTCGCCCGGCTTGACCGGGAAGCTTGCGACGACCCCGCCGTTGCGGTCGGACGTGACGATGTTGGTGATGCCCTGCCCGCCGCGGTTGGTGCGGCGATACTCGTACGTCGAGGAACGCTTGCCATAGCCGTTCTGCGTGATCGTCAGCAGGAACTGTTCCTTCTCGGCGATTTCCGCATAGCGTTCGTCGCTCAGTCCTTCCGCTGAATCGTTGTCGCGCCACTTGGGGGAGCGGAGGTAGGCTTCGCGTTCTTCCTGCGTGGTGCCGGCGCGGCGCAGGATGGACATGGAAATGACCCGGTCCTCGCCAAGCAGGCGGATTCCGCGAACGCCGGTTGACGACCGGCTCTGGAATTCGCGCACGTCGGTCGACTTGAACCGGATCGCCTTGCCGTTCCCGGTGGCGAGCAGGACGTCGTCCTCCTCGGTGAGGAGCGCCACGCCAATCAGGCGGTCGGTGACGTCTTCCTCGTCCCCCTCGTCGGATGCACCGAACTTCATCGCGATCTTGCCGGCGGTGGGAATGTTGGTGAACGCGCTCATCGCGTTGCGCCGCACCAGCCCCTTGCAGGTGGCGAACATCAGGTGGAGGTTGTCCCACTCCGCCTCATCCTGCGGCAGCGGCAGGACCGTGGAGATGGTTTCGCCTTCGCTGAGCGGGAGCAGGTTGATCATCGGCCGGCCCTTGGCGTTCGGCCCGCCCTCGGGAAGCCGCCAGACCTTCATCCGGTAAACGCGGCCAAGGTTGGAGAAGAACAGCACCGGATTGTGCGTCGAAGTGACGAACAATTCGGTGACGATATCCTCGTCCTTGGTTGACATGCCCGAACGGCCCTTGCCGCCGCGCTTCTGTTCCCGGAAGATCGAAAGCGGGGTGCGCTTGATGTAGCCGGTCATGGTCACGGTCACGACCATCTCTTCGCGCTCGATCAGGTCCTCATCGTCGAGCCCGTCGAAAGCAGCCGCAAGCTCGGTCACGCGCGGCGTCGCGAACTCGGCTTCGACTTCCTCGAACTCGGCGCGCATGACTTCGTACAGGCGCGCGCGATTGGCGAGGATTTCGAGCAGTTCGCCGATCGAGGCCGCCAGCGTCTTCAGCTCGCCGCCGATTTCGTCGCGGCCAAGCGCGGTCAGGCGATGGAGACGAAGCTCCAGGATCGCCTTCACCTGCGTTTCCGACAGCCGATACGTGTCGCCGGCGACTTCCTGTTCGACCGCCTCGACAAGCTGGATGTACTGGGCGATCTCGGCAATCGGCCAAGTCCGCTCGATCAATTTCTCGCGCGCTTCGGCCGGGCTTCCGGAGCCACGGATCAGCCGTACGACTTCATCGAGGTTGGTCACCGCGACGACCAGGCCGAGCAAGATGTGCGCCCGCTCGCGCGCCTTGAGGAGCTCGAACTTCGAGCGGCGGGTGATCACTTCTTCACGGAACTTGACGAAGCTTTCGATGATGTCGCGAAGAGTTAGCGTTTCCGGGCGGCCGCCGCGGATCGCAAGCATGTTCGCCGGGAAGGACGATTGCGCCGGCGTGTGCCGCCAGAGCTGGTTGAGCACCACTTCCGGGGTCGCATCGCGCTTCAGGTCGATGACGACGCGCACGCCTTCGCGATTGGATTCGTCGCGAATGTCGCTGACGCCCTCGATGCGCTTGTCCTTGGCCGCTTCCGCGATCTTTTCGACCAGGCCGTTCTTCCCGACCTGGTAGGGAATCGCGGTGAGGACGATCGAGCGTCGGTCGCCGCGTCCTTCCTCGATCACGTAGCGCGAGCGCATCATGATCGACCCGCGGCCGGTGGTGTAGGCGCTGCGGATCCCCGCCGTGCCCAGGATCAGCGGCGCGGTCGGGAAATCGGGGCCGAGCACATGCTCCATCAGCCCTTCCGAGGTGATCGCCGGGTCGTCCATGTAGGCGCGGCAGGCGGCCAGCACTTCGCCCAAATTGTGCGGCGGGATGTTGGTCGCCATGCCGACCGCGATGCCGCCGGCGCCGTTGACCAGCAGGTTGGGGAAGCGCGCCGGAAGCACCTGCGGCTCGCTCTCGCTAGCGTCGTAGTTAGGCTGGAAGGTGACGGTGTCCTTGTCGATGTCGGCAAGGAGGAAGTTGGCGACCTTGGCCAGGCGCGCTTCGGTGTAGCGCATCGCCGCCGGCGGATCCGGGTCCATAGAGCCGAAATTGCCCTGCCCGTCGATTAGCGGCACCCGCATCGACCACGGCTGCACCATCCGCGCAAGCGCATCGTAAATCGCCTGGTCGCCGTGGGGGTGATATTTACCCATCACGTCGCCGACGATGCGGCTGGATTTGCGCAGCGGCCGGCCGGCGACATAGCCCGCCTCCTGGCAGGCATAGAGAATGCGGCGATGCACCGGCTTCAGCCCGTCGCGAACGTCGGGCAGCGCGCGGCTGACGATGACGCTCATCGCATAGTCGAGATAGCTGGTCTTCATCTCCTCGACGATGGAGATTGGGGCAATGTCGCTCCCGCCCGGAGGAGTCGCGTCGCTGTTTTCGCGGCCGTCAGTGGCCGGCGGTTCGGTGGCCAAAAGCCTGTCCTATCCTGTCAAACTCATGCACAAGTCAGAGAGCGCCGTCCGGCGCTTTCCCCCTGCCGTCCGGTCTAGCCGATAGCACCGACCGACGCCACCCCGCGCGCGTGTGCGTACGCGTATGCGCGAGCGCTGGACGCAATCGGTTCCATTGGTATTTACCGGTTGTTCGGTGCTGTACCGTTTCGGGATAGTTAACAGTTGTTAGCTTTCGCGATTTCCTCGCCGGCATAGAGCGAATCAGTTTCCATTGCGGGCGAGTGTTTGGCCGGTGCGATACGACGATCGTTTAAGGACGGTGCTGGCCCAGCCGGCAGACCATCCGCGCGACCGCGCCGTGCGCTGGCGCCAGCTGGTCGAGCTGCTCGCTCGGTCGGGCAGCGCCGACGACGACCTGTCGTCCGAAGCGATCGCGCAGATCAAGGCCGGGTTCGAGGATGTCGACGAGCGGGTGCGGATGGCCGCGGCCCGGACGATCGCGCCGCTCGATGCCCCGGTCGAGCTGATCTGTGCCTTCGCCGCAGACCGGCTGAGCGTCGCTGCACCCGTCCTCGCCTCGGCCAGGCTGAGTGCGACCGAATGGGCCGAGGTCAACCTGTGCGCGTCGCCCGAGTGCCGCCGCTTCATCGCGTCCCTGCGGACCGAGCCCGCTCCCCAGGCCGGCAATGAAGCGCCCCAGCGCGCGGCGCCGCAATTTTCCAGCGGGGAGATGCCGACGATCAGCGAAGTGCTGTCCCGGATCGAACGACTCCGGCAGTCCCGCGAACAGCCGTCCGAGCGCCCGCAGCCGGTCGAACAGCCGACCGAGCCGCCCAAACTGTTCCGGTGGGAATGCGACGAAAGCGGCGAGATCGACTGGGTCGACGGGCCGGCGCGGACGGCGGTGATCGGCCGCACCATCGCCGAACGGTCCGAAGGCATTGCCGAGCCGGCGATCGAACGTGCCTTCGCGCTGCGCGTGCCGTTTCGCGATGCCGCCATCGAGCTTGCGCCGGGCAGCGAGCTCGGCGGCTGGTGGACGGTCAGCGGGACGCCCGCCTTCGAACCGGCGAGCGGCCGATTCGCCGGCTATCGCGGAGTCGCCGAGCGGCAGGAGGCAGCAGCCGAGGCGGCGCCGGCGCAACAAGCGCTTCCGCGCGACCCGGATTCGCTTCGCGAGCTGGTGCATGAAATCAAGACTCCGCTGAACGCGATCATCGGGTTCGCAGAGATGATCCAGGGACAGTATCTGGGACCGGCCAGCGACGTCTATCGCGGCCGTTCGCAGGACATCGTCACCCAGGCGCGGATGCTGCTCGGCGCGGTCGAGGACCTCGACATGGCGGCAAAGCTGTGTTCGCCGCGCGCCGGCGAGTGCCCCGAGGTTCATCTGGGCGCAGCGGTCGAGCAGCTGATCGCCGCCATCCGCGACGAGGCAGCGCTCCGCGGCGCCGAGCTGGAGGCTTCGCGCGCAACCGGCGAAATCAACGTGCGGATCGATCCACAGCTGCTCGAGCGACTGATCCTGCGCATGTGCGCGGCGGTCATCGGTTGCGCTGAAGTCGGGGAGCGGCTGCGGCTCGCGGTCGACCGCGACAACGGCAACTGCATCGTCTCGATCAGCCGGCCAGAGGCGATTCGCGATGCCGGGGAAGACCAGTTGTTCGGCGCTTCGGGCGAAGGGATGGCGTCCGGCTATTGGCTCCGGCTGGCAAGGATGCTGGCGCGGATGAGCGGCGGCGACGTGGTTGCCGATGCCGATCGCATCGCGCTGCAGTTCCCCCGCGCCTGACCGCAGGCTTGGCGGCGCGCGCGGCGGCGACTATCGCCCGCTGACCCCCCTGGGGGCCTGTAGCTCAATGGTAGAGCCGGCCGCTCATAACGGCTAGGTTGGGGGTTCGAGTCCCTCCGGGCCCACCACCGCCGCCAAGGTTACGGATTTACTCCGTGGCCGGGGGCCTGTTAGGGGCCGCGATGTCGGGGAGTGGCGCAGCCTGGTAGCGCATCTGCTTTGGGAGCAGAGGGTCGCAGGTTCGAATCCTGTCTCCCCGACCAATCCTTACTGCTTGTTGCCGTCGGCCGTGTTGGTGTCGACGTCGGTCTTCACGTCAATATCCGTGTTCTGGACCTTGTCGGCGGTCTTTTCGACGTCGTTGACGATGGCCCCGCCGACATTTTCGGCGACGTTTCCGGCGTCCGACACAGCGTCCTCGGCAGTGTTCTGGTCGTACTGGACGGTAACGCCATTATCGTCCTTGCTGACGTTGCAGGCGGCGGCGGCGAGAAGCAGCGGCAGTGCAAACAGGATGCGCATGAAAAATCCTCCCTTTGTGAATTAACGCCGCGGCCGGCGGATCGGCTCCAGGCCGCCCGAAAGCACCGCGAGCATCGTCGTCCAAGCCGCCACGTTCTGGCGCAGCGCCTCCGGATTGATCTTGTCCAGCGTGTCGTCCGGCGTGTGGTGAAGATCGAAATAATGCGTGCCGTCCTGGCTGAGTTCGACGACCGGCTGCCCGGCCTCGACCAGGGGCGTGATGTCCGACCCTTCGCCTTCATCCTCGGCGCCGGGGACGATGCCCAGCGGAAGCAGCGCGCGGCGAAGCGCCGCCGCTTCGGCCTTTCGCGCATCGCCGAGCCGGGTCTTGACCCGCCACACGCGGTCGGCGCCGAAATCGCTTTCGGCGACCGCATAATGCGGCTTGCCGCCGTAGCGCTTCATATAGTCGATGCCGCCGTACAGCCCCACTTCCTCCGCCCCGAACCAGACAATCCGGATCGTGCGGAGCGGCCGGCCGGCGTCCATGATCCGCTTGGCAGCAGCGGTCGTGATGGCGACGCCCGAGGCATCGTCGATCGCACCGGTGCCAAGATCCCAGCTGTCCAGGTGACCGCCGACCAGGATCGGCGGCAGGCTCGGGTCGCGGCCGGGGACTTCGGCGATGACGTTGCCCGATTGGCGCGTGCCGATGTTGCGCGGGGTAAGGACGAGCCGCATCCGCACCGGCTGCCCGTTGGCGCGCTTGATGATGCGCTGCAACTGCTCCGCATCCGGCAGGGACAGCGCCGCCGCGGGAATCGGCGCAACGCCGTCTTCAAAGCGCTGGACGCCGGTGTGCGGGTTGCGGTGATAGTCGGTGCCGATCGAGCGGATGACGATGGCCGCCGCGCCCTTGCGGCTGGCGATGCTCGGGCCCTGGCGCCGGGGCGCGCCGAATTCGCCGTAGCCGCTGCCGTCCTGCGTTCGCGGCATGGCATGGCTGACGAAGACGATCTTGCCGCGCACCAGCGCATCCGGCGCGGCGCGCAAGGCGTCGAGCGAGTCGAAGCTGACAACCTCCGCCTCAATCCCTTCGGGCGGGGTCGCGCCGCTGTTGCCAAGCGCCGCAAGCACCAGTTTCTGCGGGAATGGCGAAACGATGGTCGCGCTTTCTGCGCCGCGCACCCACACCGGCATGTCGAAGGTTTCGATCCTGACGTTGGCGAAGCCGAGCGAACGCAGCTTGGCGACCGCCCAGGCCCGCGCCCGCGCTTCCGCCTCGGTCCCGGCCAAGCGCTGCCCGACCTCGGTGGTCAGGCCTTCGGTAATGTCCCAGGCCAAATCGTCCTTCAGCGCGGCATCGCGCAGCGCGGCAACGTAACTGGGCAGTTGCACGGGCGGCGGCGCCGGCTGGGCGATTGCGGCGGTGGAAACGGCGGCGAACAGTGCAGGAAGGATGCGAGTGATCATCGCCCGTGCCTAGCCAAGCGCGGCCGGTCTGTCATTGGCCTTCACAGCAGCCGCAACTGGTCCCCTTGCGGCGGTTCAAACAGGTCGCTTCGGACCGGGAATTTGGCGGGCCGCAGTCCGTGGCGCTTGGCAGCGATTGCGAATCGGGTCTTGAGCAGCTCCGCCCATGCCCCCTGCCCGCGCATCCGGCTGAAGAAATTCGGATCGTTGTCGCGCCCACCGCGCATCGAGCGGATCACGCTCATCACCTTGCCGGCCCGATCGGGGAAATGCTCGTCCAGCCAGGCGCGGAACAGCGGCGCGACCTCGTGCGGCAGCCGCACCGGCAAGTAGAATCCGCCCCGCGCCTTCGCCTCGACCGCCGCTTCGACGATGCTTTCCAGCTCGTGGTCGGTGATTTGCGGAATGACCGGGGCGATGGCGACGTGCGCAGGAACGCCCTCTTCATTAAGGCGCCGGATCGCCGCAATCCGCTTGCGGCCCGATGGCGCGCGCGGCTCGAGGATCCGGCTGACCTGGGGGTCGAGCGACGTCACCGAGATGGCGACGGTGGCAATCCCCATCGCGGCCGCGGGCTTCAGGATATCGAGGTCGCGAAGCACGCGATCCGACTTGGTGGTGATAGTGAAGGGATGCTTGCACTCCAGCATCAACTGGATGATCGAGCGCGTGACTTCCCACCGTTCCTCGATCGGCTGGTACGGATCGGTATTGGTACCTAGCGCAATCGGCGCGCAAACGTAGCCCGGCTTCGCCAATGTCTGGTGTAGCAGCGCCGCCGCATTCGGTTTGACGAAGAGCTTCGATTCGAAATCCACGCCGGGCGACAGGTCGTGAAAAGCGTGGGTCGGGCGCGCGAAGCAATAGATGCAGCCATGCTCGCAACCGCGATAGGGATTGACCGAGCGGTCGAAGCCGATGTCGGGCGAAGCGTTGCGAGTCAGGATCGTGCGCGGATGCTCGACCGTGACGCTGGTCCGCCGCCGGGGCAGCCCGTCAAGCGCTTCGACGCTGTCCAGCCAATCGCCTTCGACCTGGCGCTCCTGCAGGTTGAAGCGCGCCGGCGTGTCGTTGCGCGTCGCTCCGCGCCCGCTGATCGACTCGATGGGCATTCGCCGAGTTTAGCCATCGATGAGAACATATCAAGAACACGAATAATGAACCCCCGCTGATTCTGGAGACGTTCACATTCGCTTGCTACCTAGGCGGTCATGAAAAGGTTCGTTCTTGCTTCGACCGCCCTTGCCGCACTGGTCGCGGCGTCAACGGCTTATGGCCAGTACGTGCCGCCGCGCGGTCCCGTCGGGGCGCCGCCGCCGCCAAGCTATCCGCCCAGCCCGCCGCCCGGGTACCAGCCGTTCCCGGCGCCGATCCAAGTGCAGCAACCGCGGCCCTGGACCCCGCCGACCCCGGTCGCTGCAAGCTTCGCCCGGCCGGTCGAGGAGGATCAGCCGATCGAGCCGGTGGAAATCCCCGCCAGCATCGAGCAGGGCATCGACCTCATCTACATCGACCCCGACATTGCGCCGGAGGTGCAGCAGCGCACCGGCGTGCTCGACAAGCTGGACTTCCAGGATTGGACCGGCGCGCCGATCGACCTCTTCACCTCGGTCAATCCTTATTACACCGGCCTTCGCCAGGCGCTGGTCAAGTACCAGCAACGCTGGGGCGATCTTCCCGACGTGGCGATTCCTGAGGGGCCGACGCTCAAGGCCGCCTCGACCGGCGATCGCGTGGCGCTCCTGCGCCAGCGTCTGGGCCTGGCTGCCGGTACCAGCTTCGACCCGGCGCTGGCCAAAGCCGTCGCCGAATACCAGGCGGCGCACGGCCTGAAGGCGGACGGCATCGCCGGAGCGGGCACCATCGCTTCGCTCAACCTTGGCTCCGACCATTATGAAAAGGTCATCATCCTCAACATGGAGCGGGCGCTGCGCCTGCCGACGTCGGACGACAAGCGCCGCTATATCCTGATCGATGCCGGCGCGGCGCGCCTGTACATGTACGAAGGCGGCAAGCCGGTCGACAGCATGAAGGTGATCGTCGGCGATGCGAAGACGCAGACGCCGATGATGGCGGCACAGATGAAGTACGTCAGCCTCAACCCTTATTGGAACGTGCCGCCGGAACTGGTGAAGCCGCTCGTCGCCGACAAGGTGCTCGAGCACGGGCTCACCTACCTCACCGACCGCGACTACCAGATCCTTTCCGACTGGACGGAGGAGGCCACGCGGCTCGACCCGGCAAGCATCGACTGGCAGGCCGTTTCGGCTGGCAAGAAGGAACTGCGCGTCCGTCGCGGACCCGGGCCGTGGAATTCGATGGGGCAAATGAAGTTCATGCTTCCCAACGACTTCGGCATCTACCTTCACGACATTCCTGAAGCCAGCAAGGCTGCCTTCGCAGGGGACGACCGCTGGATCAGCAATGGCTGCGTCCGGCTTGAAGACGCCAAGCGGCTCCAGCGCTGGGTCTTCGGCGGCCGAACGCCGGTTGCAAGCGGCGAGGCCGACCAGCGCGTCGACCTGCCGGAGCCGCTACCGGTCTACATGACCTATTTCACGGCCGAGCCGACCGCCACCGGCGTCGCCTTCCGCACCGACCACTACAACCGCGACGAGCCCCTGCTCGCCCGGGTGAAGCTGGACGGCAGCAACCAGCTCGCGGCGCGATAGCCCGAGTTCCTCCCCAGCAAAGCTGGGGAGGGGGACCACCCCGGACCGCGATCCGGGGTGGTGGAGGGGTAAGGTCAAATTTTTGCGAAGTTGATGACCTGCGTGACCACCGCTTCGAGGTCGCTGAAGACATCGGCCGCACCGATCCGGCTCACTCGCAGCCCCTGCTCTGCCAGCCAGCGGTCCCGACTTTCGTCGCGGCTGGACCTGTCACCCATGCGATGACTCTCTCCGTCCACCTCAATCGCCAACTTCGCCGACGGGCAGTGAAAATCCAGCACGTAGTGGCCGATCGGGTGCTGCCGCCTGAACTTCAGTCCGCCCGGCCGGCTCCGCAGTGCTTGCCAAAGCAGCCTTTCTGGCAACGACATAGATCGCCGCAGTTCGCGTGCGCGCACGATGGTCCGGTTCCTGTCGTGCTTTACCCCTCCACCAGCTGCGCTGGTCCCCCTTCCCGTCCGGGACGGGGAGGAACGATCAGCAGCTGCACCGCTTCTTCTTTGGGGGCGGCGGCTTGGTGGTGGCGTATTCGGCGGGTGTGAGCCAGCGCGACCGGTCCTTGTCGGCGCCGTTGAACTTGTCGATCGTCTTGACCGCCCATTCCTCGAACGACAGGCGGCCGTCGCCGTTCTTGTCGATCTTGGCGAAAGCCTTGCGCCGCGGCTCGAGCAATTCGGCCATTTCGATCCGCCCGTTCTTGTCCTTGTCGGCGCGAGCGAAGCGCTTCTCTTCCTTGGTCTTCGGGTCCGCCTCCGGCGCACGAAGCGGTTGCTGGACGAGCAACGGTTGATCGGGGACGGTTGCTGGCGGCGGTGCGGCGGGAAGCTGGGATCCGCTCTCGGCGCGGCTCTGCCACATCAGGAAAGCGCCGGTCATCAGCAGGAAACAGGCCGCGGCCCCGGCAAGAAAACGCCACATAAGGGGATTTCTCCATTCAAGGAGATTCGGCGCGCCCATGCTCCATTCCGGAGCATCGCGTGTCAATCAGGCGATTCGGCCGCTCCAGCGATGCCCCAGCATTGCCGTCAGGCGGGCGGGGCTGCCCTCCGGCTCAACCTCGTCGCGAAGGTCGCGCGCCGCCGCTCGGGCGAGCATCGTCAATGGGCGAAGCTGGCGCGGGAAGCGCCTGCCGGCGAGCCGCGGCAAGAGCTCCCGGGCGGGAATGAAGAGCTGCGGCATCCCGCGCCTGCCAACCGCGGCAAGCGCGTAAAGCGCGCCCGCGTCGGAAACATCGGCGTTCGATTGCAAAAGCTGCGAGCCGATGGCGAACAGTACGCGCCCGCGCTCGGCCACCAGGGCTGGGTCGGGCTCAGCGTCCAGCAGGGTCGCCCAGCCCGGTTCGATGGCTGCCAATTGGGCGCCGGTGACGCCGCGCGGCAGCAACGCTTCGGCGGCGAACTTGAGGCGGGGCTCGGCCGGGACCTTGGCGGCAAGCTCGTCGAGCCGTTCGCGCCACCAGGCGAGCTTGATCGCGGCCAGCGCCGGCTCGGTCGAGCGAGCGACGACGTCGCCCATCGCAACGTCCAGCCGCCACAGTGCGAGAAACGCGTTCCGCAGGCGCGCCGGCGTGTGGATCAGCGCGAACTCACGGTCCGCGCCAAGATGCGAGTCAGCAACGTCCGAGGGACCTTGCGTTCGCATCTTCTGGTCAGCGATAGCAGACCTGCTTGGCGGCCTTGACGACATCGTCCGCCTTGATCAGCGCGAGCTTTTCGAGGTTCGCGGCGTAAGGCAGCGGCACATCCTCGTCGGTCACGCGCAGGACCGGAGCATCGAGGTCGTCGAACCCTTCGGTCATGCAGATGGCGATGATCTCGCTGCTGATCGAGCAGGTCGGCCAGCCTTCCTCGACCACCACCATGCGGTTGGTCTTCTTCAGGCTGTCGAGCACCGCCTGCTTGTCGAGCGGTCGCAGCGTGCGCAGGTCGATGACTTCGGCGTCGATGCCCTCGCCCGCCAGGGTTTGGGCCGCCTCCAGCGCGACTCCGACGCCGATCGAATAGCTGACCAGCGTCACGTCCTTGCCTTCGCGGACCGTCTTCGCCTTGCCGATCGGAAGCACGAAATCGTCGAGCTCCGGAACGTCGAAGCTGTGGCCGTACATCAGCTCGTTTTCGAGGAAAACGACGGGATCGTCCGTCCGGATCGCGGCCTTGAGCAAGCCCTTGGCATCCGAAGCGCTGTAGGGCGCGATGACGATCAGGCCGGGGACGCTGGCGTACCAGGGGCCGTAGTTCTGGCTGTGCTGGGCGCCGACCCGGCTTGCGGCGCCGTTCGGCCCACGAAACACCACCGGGCAACGCATCTGGCCGCCGGACATATAATTGGTCTTGGCCGCCGAATTCACGACATGGTCGATCGCCTGCATGGCGAAGTTGAAGGTCATGAACTCGATAATCGGCTTCAACCCGCCCATCGCGGCGCCGGTGCCCAGGCCGGCAAAGCCATATTCGGTAATCGGCGTGTCGATGACGCGCTTGGCGCCGAATTCGTCGAGCAGGCCCTGGGTGACCTTATAGGCGCCCTGATATTGCGCGACCTCCTCGCCCATCACGAAGACGCGCTCGTCGGCACGCATTTCCTCGGCCATCGCGTCGCGGAGCGCCTCGCGGACGGTGACCTGCACCATCTTCGTGCCCTCGGGCACTTCCGAACCGACCGGCGCGGCCTTGGGCTTGGGGGTCGGCAGCGGATTAGGCTTCGCGGGCGGCGGCGGGGTCGCCTCGGTGGTTTGCGAAGCAGGTTCCTCGGGCGCTTCGACCGGCGCTGCGGGTTCGCTTGCCGGCGCGGCCGCCGACGCATCCTCGCCCTCGCCGGCGATCAGCGCGATCGGCGTGCCGACCTTCACATTGTCGGTGCCCTCGGCGACCAGGATCTTGGCCAGCGTGCCCTCGTCGACCGCTTCAAACTCCATCGTCGCCTTGTCGGTTTCGATCTCCGCCAGAATGTCGCCCGACTTGACCGCGTCGCCTTCCTTGACGAGCCATTTGGCAAGCGTGCCCTCTTCCATCGTCGGCGACAGCGCCGGCATTTTGAGCTCGGTCGCCATCAGTACGTCCCCACCAGCACGTCGGTATACAATTCGCCCGCGTCGGGCTCCGGTGCTTCTTCAGCAAACTTCGCAGCTTCGACGATGATCGCTTTGATTTCCTTGTCGATCGCCTTGAGCTCCTCTTCGCCCACGCCCATTTCCTGCAGCTCCTTGGCCGCGCGGTCGATGGGGTCGCGATGCTCGCGGAAATCCTGCACTTCCTCACGCGTACGATACTTGGCTGGATCGGACATCGAGTGGCCGCGATAGCGGTAGGTCATCAGCTCGATCACGATCGGCCCGTTGTCCCGCGCCCACTCGACCGCCATCTCGGCCGCGCCGCGCACCGCGAGCACGTCCATGCCGTCAACTCGAATGCCCGGGATCCGGAAGCTCTCGCCGCGCTTGTAGAAGTCGGGCTCGGACGCGGAGCGGGCAACCGACGTGCCCATCGCATATTGGTTGTTCTCGATCGCGTAGATCACCGGCAGCTTCCACAGCTCGGCCATGTTGAATGCTTCGTAGACCTGCCCCTGGTTGGCGGCGCCGTCGCCGAAATAGGCGAGGCACACGCCGCCGTCGCCGCGATACTTGTGCGCGAAGGCCAGGCCGGAGCCCAGCGGCACCTGCGCGCCGACGATCCCGTGGCCGCCGTAAAAGCCATGCTCGACGCTGAACATGTGCATCGAGCCGCCCTTACCCTTGGAAATGCCGGCGGCGCGCCCGGTCAGCTCGGCCATGATGACCTTCGGGTCGATCTTGTAGGCGAGCATGTGGCCATGGTCGCGATAGCCGGTGATGACGCTGTCCTTGCCGACCGTCATCGCGCTCTGCAGGCCGACCGCGACCGCTTCCTGGCCGATGTAGAGGTGGCAGAAGCCGCCGATCAGGCCGAGGCCGTAGAGCTGCCCTGCCCGCTCCTCGAAGCGGCGGATGAGCAGCATCTCGCGATAGAATTCGAGCAACTGGTCCTTGCTCGCCTCGAAGCGCTTCGGCTCGGGCGGCCGGTTCGGCCGCGCTTCGTCGGTGGAGGGAGCAGTCTTTGCTTTCGCGGAACGCGCCACGGTTTATCTTTCATGCTGAATGGGCGCTCCGGCCTATAGGAAAGGCCTCAACGGGCGGCAACCGCCCGCCGCTTTTGCACATGGCCGGCGTGTCGGCGATAGTGCGTCGATGCTGGCCCACATCGTTATCGCCTTGTTGATCCAGGCCGCGGTCGCACTGCCGCTGCGCAACTGGTGGGCGGGCGCCGCCGCGGCCTGCGCCTGGGCGATCGCGCGCGAAGTCACCCAGGCCGAATATCGCTGGATCGAACGGTTCGGGGCGGGAGTGCGGGCGAACATGCCCTGGCATGGCGGCTTCGACCCGCGCGTCTGGAGCGCCGACGCGCTGGCCGACTGGCTGGTCCCGTCGCTGGTAGTGATAGCGGTCGCGCTCCTCGCGCGGCGCCGGGTCAGTTCAGCGGGACGATGACTTCATCCGGGCGGATCAGCCCGAGGTCGCGGCGGACCAGTTCGTCGGCCATGTCTGGATCGGCCTTGCGCGGATCGAGCAGTGCCGAACGGTGACGCAGCTGCGCGCGCTGTTCCTGGAGCCGCTTGAACTCCACCTGGCGTTCCTTGAGATTGCGATGATATCCGCCCCAGGCGAGCAGCCCGTTCGGCCCCGCAACCGCGTATCCGGCGAAGTTGCCGACGACGAGCAACGCCAGCGCCGGCCACATGGCCCGCCTGATCAAGCTTATGTTGCGCCGTTCCCCCATCGTGGGTTCAGGAGAATCACGAAGGCGGCATGAAGGCAAGCGAATTTCGCAGCTTTTCCGCAGAAAATGTCGTGCAGACTCAAGCCGGTCGATAAGACTTCAATGCTGCGCGGCCAGGATAAGCGGCGCGATCGCCCAAATCTTCCTCGATCCGGAGCAGCTGGTTGTACTTGGCGGTGCGGTCGGAACGCGCGAGGCTGCCCGTCTTGATCTGCCCGCAGCCGAGCGCCACCGCGAGATCGGCGATGGTCGAATCTTCCGTCTCACCCGACCGGTGGGACATGACTGCGGTGTAGCCGTTCTGCTGCGCCATCCGGACCGCGGCGATAGTTTCACTCAGCGTCCCGATCTGGTTGACCTTGACCAGGATCGAGTTCGCAAGCCCGCGCTCGATCCCCATCGACAGGCGCTGCACGTTGGTCACGAACAGATCGTCGCCGACCAGCTGCACGCGGTTGCCGATGCGCTCGGTCAGCAACTTCCAGCCGTCGAGGTCGTCTTCGCCCATGCCGTCTTCGATCGAGGCAATGGGGTAGTCGTTCGCCAGCGCTTCAAGATAATCGACCATCTGTTCCGGGGTCAGGCTGCGGCCCTCCCCGTCCAAGCGGTAAGCGCCGTCCCTGAAGAACTCGGTCGCCGCGCAATCGAGCGCGATCAGCACGTCGCTGCCGGCCTTGTACCCCGCCGCTTCGACGGAGCCGATGATGAAATCGAGCGCTTCGCGGGGCGACGCGATGTTGGGGGCAAAGCCGCCCTCGTCGCCGACTGCGGTGGCCAGCCCTTTGGCGTGAAGCGCGGACTTGAGCGCATGGAAAATCTCGGTGCCGCAGCGCAGCGCTTCGGCGAAGCTGGCAGCGCCGACCGGCATCACCATGAATTCCTGGAAATCGATGGGGTTGTCGGCATGTGCGCCGCCGTTGACGATGTTCATCATCGGCACCGGCAGCAGCGTAGCCGCATCGCCGCCGAGGTAGCGGTACAGCGGCAGCTTGTTGGAGATCGCCGCGGCCTTGGCGGTAGCAAGGCTGACTCCCAGGATCGCGTTGGCGCCCAGCCGGCCCTTGTTCTCGGTTTCGTCGAGCGCGATCATCGAGGCGTCGACTTCGCCCTGGTCGTCGGCATCGACCCCGCACAGCGCATCGGCAATCTCGCCATTGACCGACTGCACCGCTTTCTCGACGCCCTTGCCGCCCCAGCGGGACTTGTCGCCATCGCGTAATTCGATCGCTTCATGCGCGCCGGTCGAAGCGCCCGAGGGCACGGCCGCCCGCCCCATGCTGCCGTCTTCAAGCGTCACATCGACTTCGACGGTCGGGTTGCCGCGGCTGTCGAGGATCTGGCGCGCGCGAATGCCGGCGATTGCAGTCATGGAAATCCTTCTTACGTAGGCGTAACGAATGGGGTGGATGCAGGTGCGTTAGGACGCACGTCGGCGCTTCGCAACATTCTGCCGGATCGCAACGGAACGGCAGCCGCGATGCTTGGTTGAGATTGCCAAAAGGAGGATTCATCACATGGCTGAGCAGGATACCGGGCTTCCCGAGGGCACCGACAAGGTTATCGACGGTTCGATGGAAACTGGCGGCGGCACCGAAGGCCGCGCCCAGGCATCGTCCGCCAGCAGCGCTGCAGGCGCTTCGGATTCCGGCGGCAGCACCCCGGGCGCCGCGACGGCCGGCTCGACCACGGGCAGCACGTCGGCGTTGATGGACCGAGTCCGCAGCAGCGGCCGCGACCTTTCCGGCCAGGCGGGCGAGAAGGCCCGCGGACTGCTCGGCCAAGGCATCGAGCGTTCGTCGGAAGCACTGGCCAACGTCAGCCGGATGATCGGCGATACCGCCGATGGAATCGAGGAGCGGCTGGGCGCCGAATATGGCGACTATGCCCGCCGCGCCGCCAGCGCGATCGAGGGCACGGCGAACAGCCTGGCGTCCAAGAACCCGGATGAGCTGATCGACGACACGCGGCAGTTCATCCGCAAGAGCCCGGGCGTCGCCCTGGCCGGGGCGGCGATCGTCGGCTTCGCGGTTGCGCGACTGCTGAAGTCGGGCCTTGGATCCGGCAGCGATCGTGACAATGGCGACAGGTCGGACCGCGGCTAGGCCAACCATGCTAAAGCCGACCGACCCTAGCCCGCCGACCAGCGAGCGGCCGATCGGCGAGATCGTCCGCGAGCTCGTCGACGACGGAAAGGCTTACGCCCGCGCCGAGGTGAACGTCGCCAAGACGATCGCTTCGGAGCGCGCGAATGCGTTCAAGGTCCCAGCAATCCTGTTCGCAGGCGCGCTGCTCATCGGCATCGCGGCGATCAACGTCCTGGCGTTCACCATCTTCGTTGGGCTCGCGCTGATCATGCAGCCCGTGCTGGCGGGCCTCGTCGCCTTTGTGCTGGTTGCCGGCACCGCCGGTTTGCTGGCCTGGATCGGCGTTCAAAAGCTGAGAGCTAAGCCATGAGCGATTCGCCGCACCTGCTGGCCGCTAAGGCCGACGCGGAGCAGGCGCAGGCCCGCTTCATGGCGACGCTGCACGAGCTGCAGCACCGCGTGGCGCCGGGAACGCTTGCGCAAAACGCGTGGTCGGGCGCCAAGTCGAAGGGCGCTGACCTTGCCGAAGACGCGGTCGATGCGGTGCGGAAGCGGCCTTATGCCGCCGGCGGCGCGGTGGCCGCGCTTGCCGTGTTCCTGGCCCGCGAGCCTTTGTGGGATTTTGCTTCCAAGCTGATCGGCCGGCGCAAGGGGGAAGCGGATTCCGACAACATCGAAAAGACGGAAAAAGTGGAGAGTGAATGATGAGCGACACCAACAGCAACGCGGCCGGAACCAGCGGCCAGTCGGGATCGTCGCAGGACCTGCGGCAGCGCGCGCTGAGCGCTTATGAAACGGCGCGCGACAGCGCCGGCGATGTCGGCCGCAAGGCCAGCGATACGCTGGACGAGGCGCCGCTGATCGCGCTTGCCGCCGGCGCTGCTGCCGGCGCACTGATCGCGGCCCTGCTGCCGGTCAGCCGCCGCGAGCGCGAACTCGCCAAGCCGGTCGGCGATCGCGTCGCCAATGCCGCCCGAAGCGCCGCCGAAACCGCGCGCAAGGTCGGTAGCGACAAGTTGCGCGAACTCGGACTGGCGCCGGACTCGCTTGCCGAGCGCGCGACCCAGGCCGCGCGCGAGACGGCCCAGGCCGCCGTCGGCGCGTTCAAGGACGAGGCCGGGAACCGCTAGCGCTTCTCTGAAGCCAGAAATGTGCTAGCCGTCCGGCCATGAGCAAATTGCATCTCGTCTTCGGAGGCCGCGTGAAGGACCCGCGCGGCCTCGATTTCGTCGACCTCAAGACCCTCGACGTCGTCGGATTGTTCGCCAGCTATGCGGAGGCCGAGGATGCTTGGCGAAGCGCCGCCCAGCGCACCGTCGACGATGCCGAAATGAAATATGTGGTCGTCCACCTGCATCGCCTGCTCGAGCCGGAGACCGACACCCGCGATACGCAGCGCTCAAACGCCTAGGCGCCCCGGTACCGCCACAACAGCAACGGGCGCTGCAGAAGCAGGCCGGCAACGAACCCGCCGACATGGGCCGGGGTGGCGATCATCAAGCCCTGGGTGCCGCCAAGGAAGCCGGTCATTAGCTGCAACACGATCCAGGCCGCGAGCAGCCACACCGCGTTGATCAGTTGGTTGACGAAATTCGATTTCACGAAGCGCCGCGGCCGCCCGAAGCTAAGCGCGAAAGCGCCGATGATCCCGGCGATCGCCCCGCTGGCGCCAATCATCGGCGTGACCGCCGACGGGTCCACCGCCCACTGTGCAAGCGCCGAGGTATAAGCCGCGACGAGGTACAGGAGGATCATCGAGCCGATGCCGAGCACCCGTTCCACCAAAGTGCCGCACCACAGCAGAATCAAAAGGTTGAGCGCCAGGTGCAGCAACCCGCCGTGGACCAAGGTCGCGCTTAGCGGAGTGAGGATCGCCGGCACCGCGGCGAAGGGCAGGTCCGCCCCGCTCCAGCGGATCGGGATGAAGCCCATGGTCACCGCCGCTTCTCCGTCGACCCGGAAGAGAAAGGCGATCAGCCAGGCCAGTGCGGTGAGCGCGGTGATGGCGACCGTCGCGGTGCGCAGGTTGCGCTGGCTGTGCAGTTGGCCCGGGTGGGCGTTCAAATGAAGTCGACCTGTTCGATCTCGTAATAGCGGTCGCCCGATGGCGTCGAAACTTCGACCTCGTCGCCGACTTCGCGCCCGATCAGGGCCCGGCCAAGCGGAGAATTGAAGCTGATCTTGCCATCGCGGGCATCGGCCTCGACCTGACCGACGAGCTGGTATTTCACCTTCTTGTCGTCCTCGTCGACCAAAGTGACGGTCGCGCCGAACACGACCTTGTCGCCCGACAGGGTCGACGGATCGATCACGAGGGCGCGGCTGAGCTGGTCCTCGATATCGGCGATGCTCGCCTCGATCTGGCCCTGCCGCTCCTTGGCCGCATGATATTCCGCATTTTCGGAAAGGTCGCCGTGGGCGCGCGCCTCTTCGATCGCATCGACGATCGACGGCCGCTCCGCCTTCAGCACCTTCAACTGCTCGCTTAGCTTGCGGTGACCTTCGGCCAGCATCGGGACTTTGTCGGCGCTCGCCATGAAAAACCTCTCTTCAAAACTTCACCCCAGCGACGCCAGCAGCGCCACTACGAGGGACCGGAATGTGGTTGGAAACCTAGCTGTCGGAGGCGGAATAATAGGACTGCAGCGAGTGCACTTCAAGCTTGCGGCCCTGAAGCGCGCCCAAAGACCGTGCGACCGCAAGGCTTGCGGCCGCGGTCGTGAAGTAGGGCACCTTGCTCTTCAGCGCGGTCGCGCGGATCGAATGGCTGTCCTTCAGCGACTGCCAGCCTTCGGTGGTGTTGAACACCAGTTGCACGTCGCCGTCGGTGATCCGGTCGACAATGTGCGGCCGGCCCTGCGCCACCTTGTTGACCTTTTCGACGTCCAGCCCGGCGTTGCGCAGGAAATCGGCGGTGCCGCCCGTGGCAATCACCTTGAACCCAAGCTCCAGCATCGCCGCCACCGCGGGCACGATATGCTGCTTGTCCGCGTCCTTGACCGAGACGAATACGGTGCCGGACCGCGGGATTTTGATACCGGCGCCGAGCAAGGCCTTGCTGAACGCCGCATCGAAGTCGCGGTCGATGCCCATCACTTCGCCAGTGCTGCGCATTTCCGGGCCGAGCACCGGGTCGGAGCCGGGGAAGCTGGCGAAGGGGAATACCGGCTGCTTGACGGCGATATGGCCGATTTCGCGCGGGATCGGATCGAAGGCGGTCAGCGCTTCGCCCGCCATCACGCGCGCAGCAATCTTGGCGATCGGCCGCCCGACCGCCTTGGCGACGAACGGCACCGTCCGGCTGGCGCGCGGGTTGACCTCGATCAGGTAGACATCGAAGCCTGTCCCGAGCGGCGTGGAGGGGCCCTGCACCGCGAACTGCACGTTCATCAGCCCGCGGACCTTGAGCGCAGTGGCCAGCGCCGCCGTCTGCCGCTCGATCTCGTCGACCACGGCGACGGGCAGGCTGTGCGGCGGGATGGCGCAAGCGCTGTCGCCGGAATGTACGCCTGCTTCCTCGATATGCTGCATGACACCGGTGACGAAGACGTCAGTGCCGTCGCAGATCGCGTCGACATCGACCTCGACCGCATCGCGCAGGTAGCGGTCGATCAGCACCGGTGAAGCGCCCGACACGGCGACCGCGGTGGCGATGTAATGTTCCAGTTGTTCGGGGCCGTCGACGACCTCCATCCCCCTCCCGCCGAGGACGTAGGACGGCCGCAGCAGCACCGGATAGCCAATGCGCTCGGCAACCGTCAGCGCTTCCTCGCGGCTGCGCGCAAGCCCGTTCGCCGGCTGCTTGAGGCCGAGCTGGGTTACCAGCTTGGCAAAGCGTTCGCGGTCTTCGGCCAGGTCGATGCTGTCGGGGCTGGTGCCAAGGATCGGCACCCCAGCGGCCTGCAGCTCCGCCGCTAGCTTGAGCGGCGTCTGCCCGCCGAGCTGGACGATGACGCCGAGCAGTTCGCCCTTCTCCTGCTCGCGGGCAACAACCTCCAGCACGTCCTCAGCCGTGAGCGGCTCGAAATAGAGCCGGTCGGACGTATCCGGGTCGGTCGACACCGTTTCCGGGTTGCAGTTGACCATGATCGTTTCGAACCCGGCATCGCGCAGCGCGAAGGCGGCATGGCAGCAGCAATAATCGAACTCGATCCCCTGCCCGATCCGGTTCGGACCGCCGCCAAGGATCATCACCTTGCGCCGGTCGGACACGTCGGCCTCGTCTTCCGGATCGTCGAACAGCGGCGCTTCATAAGTCGAATAGAGGTAGGGCGTGGTCGCATCGAACTCGGCCGCGCAACTGTCGATACGCTTGAACACCGGACGCACGCCAAGCTTCAGCCGGTGCTTGCGCACCTCGGCCTCGGTAACGCCGCCGGTCATCGCCTTCATTGCGTCGTGGACGACGCCCGACTTGGCCTGGCCAGCGGCATGGGCTGATCGTTCCGACAATTGCGCCAGCCGAGCGTCGGAGAAACCGAGCATCTTGAGGCGCCGCATGTCTTCGGCATCGGCCGGCAGGCCGCAGGAACGCACCTGCGACTCCGCCTCGACGATCGAAGCCAATTGATTGAGGAACCACGGGTCGAAGCCGGAAATGGCGTTGATCCGCTCGACGCTGAAACCCTGGCGAAGTGCTTCGGCCGCGACCAGCAGCCGCTCCGGCGCCTGCCGTCCGAGCGCATTTTCGATATCCGCCTCGCCGGCGTTCTCAAGCTCGCGCACCCGGTCGAGCCCGGTCAGGCCGGTTTCCAGCCCGCGTAGCGCCTTTTGCAGGCTTTCCGGGAACGACCGGCCGATCGCCATCACTTCGCCGACCGACTTCATCGCCGTCGACAGGAGCGCTTCGGTCCCCTTGAACTTCTCAAAGGTGAAGCGCGGGATCTTGGTGACGACATAATCGATGGTCGGCTCGAAGCTCGCCGGAGTCGCGCCGCCGGTGATGTCGTTTTTGATCTCGTCGAGCGTGTAGCCGACGGCCAGCTTCGCCGCGACCTTGGCGATGGGAAAGCCGGTCGCCTTCGACGCCAGCGCAGAAGACCGCGACACGCGCGGGTTCATCTCGATCACCACCATCCGCCCGGTCTTCGGATCGATTGCGAACTGGACGTTGGAACCGCCTGTTTCGACGCCGATTTCCCGCAGCACCGCAATGCTTGCGGAACGCATCCGTTGATATTCCTTGTCGGTCAGCGTCAGCGCCGGGGCGACCGTGATCGAGTCCCCCGTATGCACCCCCATCGGGTCGATATTCTCGATCGAGCAGATGATGATGGCGTTGTCGGCGCGGTCGCGCACGACCTCCATCTCATATTCCTTCCACCCGACCAGGCTTTCGTCGATCAGCACCTCGGTGGTCGGCGATGCCTCCAGCCCGCTGCGGACGAAATGCTCATATTCGGCGCGGTTGTAGGCGATGCCGCCGCCGGTCCCGCCAAGCGTGAAGCTGGGCCGGATCACGGCGGGAAGCCCGACCGTTTCCAGGGCCGCCTGCGCCTCCTCCATCGAATGGACGATGGCCGAGCGCGGGCTTTCCAGCCCGATCCGGTCCATCGCGTCGCGGAATTTCTGCCGGTCCTCGGCCTTCTCGATCGCCTCGGCATTGGCGCCGATCAGCTCGATGCCCAGCCGGTCGAGCGTTCCGTCCTGGAACAGCGCCAGCGCCGTGTTCAGCGCCGTCTGCCCGCCCATCGTCGGCAGCACCGCGTCCGGCCGTTCCTTTTCGAGGATACTGGCGACGAAGCCCGGCGTGATCGGCTCGACATAGGTCGCGTCGGCCAGTTCCGGGTCGGTCATGATCGTCGCCGGGTTCGAATTGACCACGATGACGCGATAGCCCTCCGCCTTCAGCGCCTTGACCGCCTGCGAACCGGAATAATCGAACTCGGCAGCCTGCCCGATGACGATAGGCCCGGCGCCGATGATGAGGATGGAGGAGATGTCCGTGCGCTTGGGCATCAGAAAGCCAATCTCGCAAACAGAAGTCCCACCACTGCGCCAAGCACGGCTGCAAGGGCGACGAACGGATCGCGAATGCGGGACGTCCAGGGTAGGCGCGGATCGAACTGAAAACAGCCAATCGCTCCAAATCTCGATTTGTAGCGGTAGATGTTCCCGGCCCGCCAGTAATCGCAATTCTCCTCGAACCAGGCGATTCCGAGCGGAGTCAGCTGCACATATTCTCCCGATTTCCGGCCCGGCCCTATGATTCGCGCAAGACCAAGGTCGATCGCCTCGCTGACCGCGCTGGCCGCCTGTTCGCCGTAGACTTCCTTCCGGGCGACTGTGGCCGTTAGGCTCGACACCATTCTAGGACCGCGTCCGCCCTCCCAATGCGCATACATGTCGGCGAGCGCCGTCGTGGCCGCGCCGGACACGGCGATGCTGCGCAGGTCGACATCGACGGATGCCGGCCTGGTCGGATTCTTCAACTCGTCGGCGATTCCATCGATCACCGCATCATCCCCACGAACTTCTCGAACAGGTAGAAGCTGTCCTGCGGCCCCGGGCTCGCCTCGGGGTGATACTGCACGCTGAACGCCGGCTTGTCCTTCAGCTCGATCCCGCAATTGCTCCCGTCGAACAGGCTGACGTGGGTTTCGCGGATGGTTTCGGGCAGCCCCTCGCGCTCGACCGCAAAGCCGTGGTTCATGCTCGTGATCTCGACCCGCCCGTCCCCAAGCCGTTTGACCGGATGGTTGGCGCCGCGGTGCCCCTGGAACATCTTTGACGTCATGCCGCCAACGGCGAGCGCCAGTAGCTGGTGGCCAAGGCAAATGCCAAACAGCGGCAGCTGAGTCTCCAGCATCTTCTGGATCACCGGAATGGCATATTCGCCCGTCGCCGCCGGATCGCCCGGCCCGTTGGACAGAAAAAATCCGTCCGGCTCGTGCGCCATGATTTCCTCGAACGTCGCCTGCGCCGGAACCACCGTCACCCGCGCCCCGGCCTCGACCAAATTGCGGAAGATATTGCGCTTCGAGCCGTAATCGATGGCGACGACGTGTGGCCGGTGGTCGTCATCGCCGCCCAGCTCGTAGCCCTGCCCCCAGGCCCATTTGCCGCCGCTCCAGCGCTCCACCTGAAGCCGGCTAACGTCCTTGGCGAGGTCCATCCCTTCCAGCCCCGGCCACTCGGCGGCCATGCGTTGCAGCCCATCGAGGTCGAACTCGCCGGACGCATTATGCGCCACGGCGATGGTCGGCGGCCCCTCGCGCCGCACCAGCCGGGTCAGCGCGCGCGTGTCGATGCCGGAAATGCCGATTCGCCCGCGCTTGCCCATCCAGCCGGAAAAGTCGTCGGACGCGCGATAGTTTGACGATTGCGTGACCGGCTCGCGCACCAGGCAGCCGAGCGCATGCGCCTCGACCGCCTCAATATCCTCGTCGTTGGCGCCGACGTTGCCGATGTGCGGGAAAGTGAAGGCGACGACCTGCCTCGCGTAGGACGGGTCGGTCATCACTTCCTGATAACCGGTCATCGCGGTATTGAAGCACAGCTCCCCGACCGCTTGCCCTTCCGCGCCGAACCCCTGCCCCCAGATCACGCGGCCGTCGGCAAAGACGACGACTCCGCTCGCGCCCTTTGGCTGGGGTGCGCGCGTGCGTTGATCGTCGGCCATAGGCGCGAGGAGCCTTCCGTCAGCGGGTTTGCAGCGATGTCGCTAAGCCGCGCTTGCTATGGACATTGGGCGCCTCGGTCAACGGCTGGTCAGCTTCGTAAACCGCGGCTAAAGCTAGACGTTTCCAGCCAGAGTTTAACGATGATCCGAGACGACATCAAAGCCGCGCTCGTCACCGCCATGAAAAGCGGAGATAAAGCGACCACCGGGACGCTGCGACTGGTACAGTCGGCAATCAAGAACCGCGACATCGAGCTGCGGACTTCGGACAAGACGCCCGACGACGACGCGATGGTCACCGAAGTGCTTCAGAAGATGATCAAGCAACGCCGCGAATCGGTCGAGATGTACCGCAAGGGCGGCCGCGCCGAGCTGGCCGATAGCGAAGAGGTGGAAATCGGCGTTATCGAACGCTTCCTGCCCAGGCAGCTCAGCGAAGAAGATGCACGCGACCAGATCCAGTCGATCATCGCCGACACCGGCGCGAGCTCGATGAAGGACATGGGCCGGGTCATGGCGGAAGTGAAAACCCGCCTCGGCACGAGCATCGAGCCGGCCCGCGCCAGCGCGCTGGTCAAGGGAATGCTCGGCTAACCCCCAGGCGCGCCGTCGGCAGCCATAAAAAAACGGCGGCGCCTTGCGGCACCGCCGTCTCTTTGTCGAAGCCTTCAGCTTAGCTGTTGGCGCTCGACAGGTTCGTGCTGACCGAGTTGAAGGTCGTGCTCAGCTGCGTACCGATCGCGCCCATGGCGCCGATCGCCGCAACTGCGATGAGGGCGGCAATGAGGCCGTATTCGATCGCGGTGGCACCGTCTTCATTCTTGATGAGCTTCAGGAATTTCGCCATCTCAAGTCTCCAATTCCACTTTGATGCTCGCGACCGTCGGCCGTTTGCAGAATCGAACCTAGTGCGAAGCGGTTAACGAATTGCCAAAACGAAAAACGGCGGCGCCTTTCGGCACCGCCGTCTCTCTTTGTCGAAGCGTTCAGCTTAGCTGTTGGCGCTCGACAGGTTCGTGCTGACCGAGTTGAAGGTCGTGCTCAGCTGCGTGCCGATGGCGCCCATGGCACCGATCGCGGCAACGGCGATGAGAGCGGCAATCAGGCCGTACTCGATCGCGGTGGCACCGTCTTCGTTCTTAATCAGTTTCAGGAATTTCGCCATCTCAAGTCTCCTAGGCTCCACGTTTACGGGAAGACCCTCCCCCCGCACCTGCGCCGTCCATCGCGTAGGTTGAGGGTGGAAATAACCGGCAGAGAGTTGCCAAAGAGTAAAAGCTACCGGTTTTCGTGGGTTAACCACGTGGCGCGGCAGTTTCGGCTTATTCCACGAGCTGGCGGAGTTCACGCAACGCCTGGCGAAGCGGACGCGTAATCTCGCTCCAGTCCTCGGGCAGCGGGCTCTGCCTGTCCTGCCGCTGCTGTTGCCGCTTGGGCGCGTAGTCGCGCGGCAGGTTCGGCCCCGAGCGCCCATCGATCGCGATCGCGCTGGTCATGAAGTCGCGCCAGATGCGTGCCGGAAGGGTGCCGCCGGTGACCTTGCCGAGCGACTTGTTGTCGTCGCGCCCAACCCACACGCCGACCACCAGATCGCCGGCCATGCCGACGAACAGCGCATCGCGATTATCCTGGCTGGTCCCGGTCTTACCGAAGGTGGGGACGGCAAGCGCGGCGCGCCGGCCGGTGCCTTCGTTCGCCGCTGCCCACAAAAGATCGAGCATTGCGGCACGGTCGCGCCTCGGCTCCAGCCGTGCCGGCGCGTTGAAGAATGACGCGAAGCCGCTCTCTTCGGCTTCCTTTTTATCGAGGCCGAGCGGCCGCACCGGATATTGCCCCGCCGCAATTGCCGCATAGGCGCTGGTCAGCTGGAGCAGGTTCACGCCGGCGCTGCCCAAGGCGACGCTTGGCGCATTGGGAAGTGGGGTCGAGATGCCTAGGTCCCGCGCCGCGCGCAGGACATTGCTCCGCCCCACCGATTCGGACAGCCGCACCGTGGCGGCGTTGCTCGACCGCGCGAATGCCTCGCGAAGGGTGATCGGCCCGCGATAGACGCCATCGACGTTCACTGGAGTCCAGCCGTTCAGCGTGATCCGTTCGTCCTCGATGATGCTGTCCGGGGTCCAGCCCGCCCTCAGCGCCGCGAGGTAGACGAACAGCTTGAACGCCGACCCGGGCTGGCGAAGCGCCTGGGTCGCGCGATTGAAGGGGCTTTCGGCGTAATTCTTGCCGCCGATCATCGCGACGACCTCGCCGCTCGGGCGCATCGCCACCAGCGCCGCCTGCGCCTTGCCAAGCGGGGCGCGGCCGATCGCTCGGACCGCCACCCGCTGCAGGTCGGCATCGAGCGTCGTGCGCACCTCGACCTGCCCGAATTCCGAATCGAACGCAGCCTGCGCGGCAGGAGCGACCCAATCGGCGAAATACGTGCCGGTCGGCAGCTTGCCGCGTTTCTTGACCGGCCGCGCCATTACCGCGTTGCGGGCGCGCACCGGGGTTACGACCTTGGTGTCGGCCATCGCCCTTAGCACCAGCTTGCTGCGCGTCTGGGCCAGCTTCAGATGCTGGGTCGGGGCAAGCCGGGACGGCGCCTGGACGACGCCCGCAAGCATCGCCGACTGGGCCAGCGACAGGTTTTCCGGGTCGCGGCCGAAATAGTGGCGCGACGCCGCCCGCAAGCCATAGACGCCGTCGCCGAAATAAACGCTGGAAAGGTAGCGGGAGAGGATCTCGTCCTTGGTCAGCCAGGCTTCGAGCCAGAAAGCGATAATCACTTCCTGCGCCTTGCGCTTGATGCTTCGGTCTGACGACAGGAAGCTGGTCTTGGCCAGTTGCTGGGTGATCGTGCTCCCGCCCTGACGGACGCCCCCGGCCCGCATGTTGGTCACGAACGCGCGGCCGATGGCGCGAGGATCGATCCCCCAATGGCGGTAGAAGCGCCGATCTTCGATGGCGACGAAGGCGGCCGGCGTCAGCTTGTTGAGCTTCTGGACGTCGACCGGCGCTTCCTTGATCGCGCCACGGCGGGCGATCGGGCGCCCTTCTTCCGACAGGAACAGCATCGCCGGGTTGGGCAGCGGTTCAAGCGCCCGGGACAGCGGTGCGGTGACGATCAGCCAGACCAGGGTCAGCAGCAAGAGGCCGAACAAGCCGTAGACGAAGGGCCGCAGCCGCCGCCAGCGCGAACGGGGCTGCTCCTCGGGCAACGCCTCCGGCATCGGCTCGGCCGACGGCGGCGCGAACGGGTCGGGGAGCTCCTCCACGTTGACGCCCCCACGGCTCCAAATTCCGTCGTAATCGGCCACGCGCGACCCTCACCAACGCTTCGCTGTCTTATGCGTGTAAAACAGTGGCGCTGTTATAACCAGACGGTTGCTGAACAGTCGATTGAGTTTAAGAAGCCGATCCATGCGGCCCTTCACCCCCAGCGGCGCGCTGGCGCTTGCGCTCGCAGCCGCTGCGGCTTGCGCTGCTGGCGCTTGCGGCAAGCAGGACAAAGGCGCGCTCCACGTCGTTTCGATCGGCGGGCCACCCCAATTGGTGGAGCCTTCGGCCGGACCATTGTCGCCCGGACAGGCGCTGCTCATCGCCAATAGTGCGCAGGGCCTGGTTCGGCTCGACGCGCGCGGGCAGATCGAACCGGGGTTGGCGGAGCGCTGGAACGTCAGCGACGATGGGCTGAGCTACGTCTTCCGGCTCGCCAGCACGCACTGGCCGAATGGGCGCAAGGTGACCGCCGAGCAGATCGCGCGAATGATTCGCCGGATGCTCGCACCGGGCAGCAAGAGCGAGCTCAAGGACTCCCTGGGCGCGATCGACGAGATCGTGGCGATGACCGACCGGGTGCTGGAAATCCGGCTCTCGGCCCCCCGCCCCGAACTGCTGCAATTGCTCGCACAGCCGGCGATGGGCCTTGTCTACAAGGGCCAGGGGACTGGCCCCTTCTCCGTCGAGCGGCGTGACGGCCAATTGCGTCTTAGCCGCACGGTCAGCACGCCGGACGAGGAGGAGACGACAGAGGAGCGCTTGGAGCTGTCGGGCGCGACGGCCGAGCAAGCGGTCGCTCAATTCGCGGCCGGGACGGCCGACCTGGTCCTTGGCGGGACCTTCGTCGACCTGCCCACGGCGCGGGCGGCTTCGGTGCCCGATACCGCGCTCCAATTCGATCCGGCCTCGGGCCTGTTCGGCCTGGTCCCGACCCGGACCCAGGGCCCCCTGGCCTCGCCGGAGATGCGGCAGCTGCTCAGCCAGGCGATCGACCGGGAAGCGTTGACGGCGGCGCTGAAGGTTCCGGGCCTGCTGCCGCGGGCAACCGTCCTCGAAGCCGGGCTGTCGAATGTGGCCGACCCCGCGCCCCCCGCCTGGACGCAGGTCGCGATCGCCGACCGGCGGCCCCAGATTGCCGCCGAAGCGGAGCGGCGACTGGATGGCGAGCGACCGATCATCCGCTTGCGCCTTCCCGCTGGCCCAGGGTCGCAGGCGCTGCTCGACAGGCTGAAGCAGGACTGGGGGGCGATCGGTTTCGAGGTGCAGCGCGCGACGAGCGCTGCCGGAGCCGACTTCACGCTCATCGACCAAGTCGCGCCGTCGACATCCGCCGCCTGGTTTCTGCGCCGTTTCCGGTGCGGCACCGCTCGGGTTTGCGACGAGCAAGTCGATGAAATGCTCGACAAGGCGCGATCCACTCCGATCGCCGCAGAGCGAGGCGCGCTGCTGCTGGAAGCGTCGAAGCGGATCGACTCGCTCCAGCTCTTCATCCCCCTCACTGCACCGATCCGCTGGTCGCTGGTGTCGCCGCGAGTCACCAGCTTCGCCGGGAACCGCTTCGGGCGTCACACGCTCATCGGGTTAGAGGAGCGCCTGACCCGTGGAGAATGATCGCAGCGATACTTTGAAGCGCGGCCTCGGCACCCGCTTCGCAACCGACGCCGCCGCAGTTCGCAGCCGAGTCGAAGCGCTTGAGCGCGTGATGGAGCGGTTGGTCGTCGTCCCCGGAATCAACCGGCCAGTCGGCCTTGACGTGATCCTGGACTTCGTGCCGTTCGCCGGGCCAACCGCAGCGGCGGCAATCGGCGCCTATCTGGCCTGGGAAGCACGCAATCTTGGCATGTCCAAATGGCAGATGTCGCGGATGGCCGGCAACATCGGGGTCGATTGGGCGCTGGGCATGATCCCGCTGGTCGGCGCTATCCCCGATTTCTTCTTCCGTTCGAATAGCCGCAACCTGCGCATCATCAGGCGGCACCTGGACAAGCATCATCCGTCCGGCGCGGTCGTGGAAGGATCGGTTACGACCCCTTAGGGCCGAGGCGGACGACCATGTTCGGCACCAACCTTAGCGATTGACCGTCCATTCATGGTCATATTCGACCTCATCCGCGATCGGGCGGCCGAAGCGATCCGTGCCCGGGCGGAAACGGAAGCGCTGCTCGATCAAGCGGCAGGTCAGTTGATCGAGCTCCGGGATGCCGCTGGAACGCCTGACCCGGCACCGATCGGCCCGACCGTTCACTTCGACCGTGAACGTCACGCCGACCTGGCCGCCGATCCCCGCATTGCCGAGGCGCCGGGGGTAATCGCGCGGAAGGATCTCGCCGCCAATCTGCTCTAATTCGGTCCCGCCGCCGTCTCCCTCTTCGCCGGGACCTGTGCCGGCCCCGCCGGTCCCTCCCCCGGCGCCGCTGCCGACGGCCGGCCCGGTCCCGGTGCCTCCCCCCGTCGCAGGTGCGGTCGGGCGAATGGGAACGATGGCTTCGACCGACGGCATTGGGCTGGGACGGGCGATGCCCGGCAATCCGCCCAGAGGCGCGGGGACCGCTTTGGGCGCGCTCGCCGCCGGCGCTTTCGCCGCAAGACGCTGCTTCAGAATCTCGATTTTCGTTGGTTCCGGGATTGGGAGCGGCGGCAAGGCGACTTCGATCAGCTCCTGGGCAGTGTCCTTGATTCGCCCGACCGAGACCTGCAGCCCGCACAGCAAGGCGAGGAGCAAGCCGAGCTGAATGACAGCCGCCGCGGCAAGCGCAATGAAGCGCTCCCGCGGCGGCACTGG
Organism: Sphingomonas sinipercae; assembly: GCF_011302055.1. NCBI lineage: Bacteria > Pseudomonadati > Pseudomonadota > Alphaproteobacteria > Sphingomonadales > Sphingomonadaceae > Sphingomonas > Sphingomonas sinipercae. The sequence goes on along the minus strand of NZ_CP049871.1, from coordinate 1,118,699 downwards.
TTCAAAATTGCCGGGCATGACGGCCCGAGCCGGATTTAGCGCCAGTAACAACGCTTCTTGGCGGTGATGCTGCGGTCGATCGCGCGGCCGGCAAGCGCGCCGCCCACGATGCCAGCGCCGGTGCCCAGGATACCCTTGCCGAGCACCTGACGACCGACCACTGCGCCGCCGACGCCGCCGGCGACAAGGCCGGTCGTGCCCGAGGAGGTGCGGCAATATTTGCGCGCATAGTGAGTCCTGCCGCTCTTCAGCTTGTGCGTATGGTAACGGCCAGTGGCGTGCGCCGCGGCCGGCGCCATGACGGCCGGGACCGAGCTAGTCGCCACCAGGGCGACGGCAGCGCCGATCATTGAAAAAGTTCGCATAGGATAATCCTTGATTGTTTCGTCAGGCGAACGGCTGTTCACGAACGAAAGTTGCGCCGGTCACGCCGAACCTCCGGTGAACGTAACCCTGGCGACGGCGAACCGTGCCAAACGAACGACGGTCAATCGCCGCTGATTCGCGGGTCGATCGCTTCCGGCGTGACTGGACCGTCGGCAATTTTCGGCGTGCCGACATCGCCCTGCCCAACGGTCCGTCCGGCCATCTCCAGCATCCGTTCCAGCGGCACGCGCGCCTTTTGCATGGTGTCCGCATCCAGCTCGATCCGCGGTTCCAAGTCGCGCAACGCAACATAGAGTTTTTCGAGCGTGTTGAGCGCCATGTAGGGGCACATGTTGCAGTTGCAGTTCCCGTCGCCGCCGGGAACGCCGATGAACGTCTTGTGCGGCGCCGCTTTTTCCATCTGGTGGATGATGTGCGGCTCGGTCGCGACGAGGATTGTGTCGGCGGGCGAAGTCAGCGCGAAATCGAGGATCGCTTTGGTCGATCCGACCAGGTCGGCATGGTCGACGATATGCGGCGGGCATTCCGGATGGGCGGCAACGGGGGCGCCCGGGTGTTCCGCCTTGAGCTTGAGCAGCTCAGTCTCGCTAAAGGCCTGATGGACGATGCAAATGCCCGGCCAAAGCAGCATTTCGCGATCCAGCTTGCGCGACAGATAGCCGCCCAGATGCCGGTCCGGGCCGAAAATGATCTTCTGGTCCTTTGGAATCTGGTCGAGGATGATTTGCGCGCTGCTCGACGTGACGATGATGTCGCTGAGCGCTTTCACCGCGGCCGAGCAATTGATGTAGGTCAGCGCAATGTGGTCCGGATGGGCTTCGCGGAAGGCCTTGAACTGGTCTGGCGGGCAGCTGTCTTCCAGGCTGCAGCCGGCGTCCATGTCGGGCAGGATCACGGTCTTGTCCGGGGAAAGGATCTTGGCCGTTTCCGCCATGAAGCGGACGCCGCAGAAGGCGATCACTTCGGCGTCGGTCGCCGCCGCGCGGCGCGAGAGATCGAGGCTGTCGCCAACGAAGTCGGCGAGATCCTGAATTTCCGGCTTTTGATAATAATGGGCAAGGATGATCGCATTGCGTTCGCGCTTCAGCCGGTCGATCTCGGCGAGGAGGTCGAGCCCCTTCAGGCTGGTCACGGGTGCGGTCATCGATTGCCCTCCGGCGAATAGATTGGGTTAGCGCGGGCCATTGGCAAGCACTTCGGCCATCGACGGGCTGACATCCCAGCGCTCCTTGTCGCGATAGCCATCGGTGGGGAAGCGAACGACGACTTTGACATCGCCAAGGCCGGCCACCTCGAGCGGCGTTTGCAGGGTCGCCGCAATCGCCTGCCGCGCATTGTCCCGCGCCTTGGCCAGATGTTCCGGCTTGTTGGCTTCCTTCACCGCCGCCTGGTTGGCGAGGCCGGCAGCGCGGCGGCTGAGGTTGTCGGCGGCGCCCCGAGTGACGAACAGGCCGCTGGTGGCCAGCGTCTGCCGGCGCGATTCATCTATATTGGGACGACCCACGGTCACCGGCGGCGCCTCCACCAGCAGGGTCTTGCGCTCCGCATCCCAGCGATAATCGTCGGCGTCGAGCCCGGCGAGGTTGACGCTGTAATCGATCGAATACGGCAGCTTCACCTTCTGCGAGGACCGCAGGATGCTGAGCGCGCCCGGATCGACCGTCGTGACGTCGAACATGCCGCTGACTTCGCCAACCTTCAGCGCGTTCTGCCGCGAGAAGGTCGCCGAAATGACCCGCGCGACGCCCTGTGCCTGCGCCAGTTCTTCCCGCTCGCGCCGCCGCTCGGCCCGATCGGCGAAGAATATCGTCAGCAGGATGCCGATGATGATGATTATCACGGTGCCGGCGCCGATAATCGGCCGCAACCGGGGTGGATCTACGGGATTGGAAACCATTGCTCGCCCTTCTGGACGACGCGGCCCCGCCGCTCAAGGTCGATGAGGTGGGCCAGCACCGATCCTCCGGCGGCGGCGATCAGCCGGGGATCGAGGCCGGGGTAAGCGGCGCCGACGATTTGCGGGATGCTCGCCGGCCGGTCGGCGACGATCGCAAGGATCTGCCGCTCGCGTTGCAGGCGATGGCCGACCAGGTGGCGCACATATTGCTGCGGATTGGTCACCGCCGGCCCGTGCGCCGGATAGTAAATGCGGTCCGCGCGCCCGCGCAACTTATCGAGGCTGCGCATATAATCGGCCATGTCGCCGTCGGGCGGGACCACCACGGTCGTCGACCAGCCCATCACGTGATCGCCGGTGAACAAGGCATCGCCCCAGGCGAAGCACAAGTGATTGGACGTATGGCCCGGTGTTGCAACGGCGGTCAGCAGCTCGCCGTCGATGTCGATGGCGTGCCCGTCGCAAAGCACCGTGTCCGGCACATAGGCCGTGTCGAAGGACGCATCGGCGCGCGGCCCGACATCGGCCAGTGCCAGCGGCGCGCAACCGACGATCGGTGCGCCGGTCCGCTCGGCCAGCGGCCGCGCCGCCGGGCTGTGGTCGCGATGGGTGTGAGTGCAGGCGATGGCGACCAGCTCCCGACCGGCCAACGCATCGACGATGGCGTCGACATGGTCCGGCAGATCGGGACCCGGGTCGATCACGGCGACTTTCCGCTCGCCGACCAGGTAAGTTTGCGTGCCGGTGTAGGTGAAGGCCGACGGATTATGCGCCAGCAGCCGCGCAATAGCCGGCTCGATCGGTTCCAGCGAAGCGTAAGGGGCGTCCACGGCACTGCCTGTGCCATGAACGCCCCTTGTGGGTAAGCCCCGGCTTAATTGGCGCGCAGCTCAGCGATCTTGGCGCGAAGCCGAGCGACGATCGAGCTCTTGTTCTGCGGGTCCATATCCTGATTCGCCTCAATGCCCTTGAGGCTCTTTTCCAGCATGTCGGCGAACTCGGCGTTCGACTTGCCATCGTCGGCGCAGATGAAGAAGTGCGACGTCTGCTGCGCATTCTTTGCGTTCGAGCTGCCCGATGCTTCAAAGCTTCGCGCACTGCATGAGTGAACGACGGCTGTGCGGGGCGCGCCCGACGCTTCGGCGACCTTGCCGTTCGTGACGACGAACCGCTGGGTCTGGATAACCCGCCCCTTCCCGTCGGCGGCCCGAGCTTCGCCGTTGGTGATGACGAAGCTTCTCACCTGCGGGACCGCCGGGGGCGGCGGCGGAGCGGCAAGAGCGGCGGCCGCGATCCCTGCCGCCGGCGCGGTCGGGGCCTTGGGCGCAATCGGCGGATGCGGAGCCTTCGCTGCCGGCACCGGCGCCGGGACGAGGGTTAGCGCAATGGGCGACGTCGGTAACCTCGGCCCCATGGGCACGGCGATGACCGTGTGCGATTGGGGCGTGGGCTGGGCCTGTGCCGTGATCGCTATCCCCCCGGCCGCCAGTAGCGCAGCGACGGCTACCCCGGCCAGGCGCACCGCGCGCCCGTGTGTCAGCTTCAGCATGGTCAGTCTCCCTTTGAGGTCGGCGATCGTGGTCAAGGTGCAAATGGCGCGCGGCACAGGCGCGGCGGCGCATCGCACCAGGGTTTCGGCGTAGGCAGCGCGCTGGTCGCCGTTGAGCCGTTCCGCCAATTGCGCATCGCAGGCCGCTTCCTGGTCGATGCGGAACGCGCGGTAAGCGGCGTGGGCGAGCGGGTTGAACCAGTGCAGTGCAAGGACGACGGTCGCTCCCGCCAGCGCGAGCAGGTCGAAGCGACGGTGGTGCAAATGCTCATGCGCCAACGCGAGCTCCCGCTGTTCGGGGGTCACCCTCGCGGCGAAGTCGACCGGAAGGATGATTCGCTTGCGCAGGATGCCGACCGCGACCGGCCCCTCCACTCCCGGGCTCTCGATCAGGACGGGGCCGGGTTCGCCCGAAAGCCTGCGGCCCTGCCGCAGCGCCCGCGATACGAACCGGTGGTGGGTGACGAGCTGGAAGACCAGGAAGAGCGCCGCGCCCGCCATCCATAAATAGAATAGCGCTTGGGCCAGCCCGGGCGATGCCGAAGCCGGCGCCGCGGCAGCGATCGTCGCCGGATCGTACACGATCACGACCGCCGTGTCGGCGACCGGTTCTGGCGGCGATGGGACCAGCAGCTTGAGCAAGGGTGCAAGCCACAAGGCATAAGCTGCGCGCGGGCCGAAAATGCGGGCGACCGGGCGGCGGATCAGCAGGACCAGGCCGATAAGCAGCGCGGTCGCGATCAGCGTTTCGGTGACCCAGGCAATCATTTGCGCAAGTCCCGGATCAACTGTTCGAGCTCGGCAAGGTCTTCCGGATCGATCTCGCGCTGTTCGACCAATTGCGCGACGAGCGGCGACACGCGGCCGCCGAACAGGCGCTCGACCAGGCGGTTCGCCTGCCGTCCCGCCACTTTCTCGCGGGCGAGCAAAGGTTCGTACAGGAACTTGCGTCCTACCGGCTCGGTCTTGACCGCACCTTTCGCGACGAGCCGGGACAGCAAGGTCTTCACTGTCGCCAGGGACCAGCTTCGCTCCGCCGGCACGCGGTTCGCCACTTCCGCAGCATCGAGCGGGGAATCGTCCCACAGCAACTGCATGATCTGCAGCTCGGCTTCACTGATCTTGGTGTTGGTGTCGCTCATGTGATTACATTTGTAATCATCACATGAACGGTAGGTGAATGGTTACGCCGCGGTTGCTTTCGCCCGCTTCGCCAGCACCTTCGGATAAACATGCCCGAACAGGGCTTCCATGCTGTGATCCCAGGTAAACTCGCGTGCCAAGGCTTGCGCGGCGTCGCTCATCGCCGTCCGGTCTGAGTCGAGCACGGCAAGGATGTTCGCGGCCATCGCGCCCGAATCGTCGATCGGCCCGAGCCGGCCGGTGCGGGCATCGACCCGGTCGACCATTGCCCCGGCCGCCACCCCGACAACCGGCAGCCCGGATGCCTGCGCTTCGACGATCGAGACTCCGAACGTCTCGTCGCGCATCCCGGAGACATAAATGTCGGCACTGGCGAGCCAGCGCGACAGTTCGGCCCTGCCCTTGACGAAGCCGGGCGTGACGATCCGATCGTCGCCAAGTTCCTGGACCTTCTGGCGGAACGGCCCCTCGCCTAGGAGCACGAGCTTCGCGCCAAGTTCCCTTGGCAAGCGGCGAAACGCTTCGACGACCACATGCGGGCGCTTTTCGGAATCCAGCCGCCCGACGTAGATCAGCAAAGGCTGATCGGCGCGGAGGCCAAGCTCCGCGCGAAGGCTGGGGTCGCGCTTCGATGGCGAAAATTCGGCCAGTTCGACACCCAGCGGGACGATATCGACATCGCTTACCCCGCTCGCCCGCAATTTGGTCGCGCCGCCATTTTCACTAAGCGCACAAACCGCGTCGAAATGGCGGTAGAGATTGCCGCAGTACCGATAGGCCAGCCGTGCAGCCGCCCCCGCGAGCGCGCCGCCAAGGAAGCGGCGGAACGGCCGTTCGACATAAACGGTCGGAAAGTCGGTCATATACACCGCCACCAGGGCAGTGGCCGGGTGCGCCTCGCGATGCCGGAATGCCGCCCAGGGCAGGTTATAGGCATCCTGGCACTCGACAATGTCGGGCCGGTACTTGGCCAGGGCTTCGCGAACCGCGCCATTGCGAAGCAGCAGCCGGTAATTGGGGCTTCCCGGCACGGGCGGCGACTTGATGGTCACCGTCATCGCCCGCTCATGGTCTTGCGCGATCGTGTCGGCTGCTCCCGGCACGATCAGGAAGTGCCGATGATTTGTGTTTTCGAGGATGTGGCTGCGCTTGTGGCGGATGTAGGTCCCGACGCCGCCGCCGACGGCCGACCAGCTTTGCGTCAGGTCGCAGATCAACAAGCTTCGGCCCATCTCGTCCAACATCGCTTCACTTCACTCCAAAGCCGCCGTCGCCCTTTTCCGATCCTTCACGGCTGGCAGTGTCGGAATTCCTTACAGGATGCGCTTCAGCCCTGTTCGACCCCCGGCAAAGAATGGCTATTTTTCGCCACAAATTCCGTTTGGCACAGGCGTTGCTTAGTTAAATGCGTCCACTTGGTTCCACGCCAACGAAAAGGACGGTGTCGGCGGTTTTCTCTGGTCCCGCCCTCACCGTCCTTTTTTGTTGTGGCTAAGCCTCGGCGCCGACGAGCTGTTGCAGCTCCCCGCTCTCGTACATTTCCATCATGATGTCGGACCCGCCGACGAACTCGCCCTTGACGTAAAGCTGCGGGATGGTCGGCCAGTCGCTGTAAGCCTTGATGCCGTCGCGAAGATCCGGATCCTGAAGCACGTCGACCGTTTCATATTTGGTGCCCAGCCGATCGAGCATGGCGATCGCCCGGCCGGAAAAGCCGCACTGCGGGAACAGGGCCGTCCCCTTCATGAACAGGACGACGTCATTGCTGCGGACGATCTCTTCGATCCGCTCGTTGGCGCTACTCACTTCGCAATCTCCTCAGGGGCTGCAGTCTGAAGCTGCAGCGCGTGCAATTCGCCCCCCATCCTGCCGCCGAGCGCGGCATAGACCTGTTGGTGCCGCTTGACCCGGCTGACGCCTGCAAACGACGCGCTGACGACCTTCGCGGCATAATGGTCGCCATCGCCGGCGAGGTCGGTGATCGTCACCGACGCATCCGGGATCGCCGAGACGATCAGCCGTTCAATCTCGTCTGCGGGCATCGGCATTACTGGTTCGTCGCCTCGATGATCTGGCGGCGCGCTTCGACATTCTTTTGTTCGAGCGCCTCGCGAATTTCCGCCTCGTCAGTCTCGACCCCGGCGTTGGTCAGGTCGCCAAGCACCTTGCGGATGACGTCCTCGTCACCGGCTTCTTCGAAGTCGGCGCGAACCACATCCTTGGCGTAAGCGTCCTTTTCCTCGTCGGAGAGGTCCATCTTGCGGCCCGCCCATTCGCCGAGCAGCCGGTTCCGCCGCGCCACGATCCGAAACTTCATCTCTTCATCGTGGGCGAACTTCGCTTCGAAGGCGCGTTCCCGGTCGTCGAACTGAGTCATTCCGTTCCTCTCAAAATTTGCGCTTCAATTAGGCATCGCCGCGGTGATCGTCCAGCGGCGCTCAAGGATCGCGGCTGCGCTGGTCGTCCACCACCTGCCGCGCGGTCATTCCATCGAAGGTCGTGCGGGCGAGCGCTCCGGCATCGCGCTGGGCCATGCGCCGGCCGCCGATGCTGTGAATGGCGCGGTCGAAGACCAGCCGGTCGGCGTTGGATAGCTCCCGGCGGGCAAGTTCGGTCGTGCGTTCGAATTGGTGCTGGCTCGAGCCATCGATGACCACCGGTTGCTCACGGCTGCAGGCGGACGCCGTAAGCGCCAGGGCAATGGCAAAACCTAGGGCTCGACGATCCACCGTCGAATGATAGCCGCCAGCGCCCGCCCAAGGAACAGCAACAGCTCGGAGCCGTGCCGCGCGTCCAGCGCAAGCGTCGCCCGCTGGCCCAGCGCGATCAGGCCGGACGGAAACGGTGCCTCGGCATCGATCCGGACGAGCGCTTCGGCACCGATCAGTTCGCACGCCGGCCCGAATAGCGGGTGCCCCCGTTCGACGGTCCGCATGTCTACCGGCGGCAGGTCGGCAAGCATCCGGCTGAGGAAGCAAGAATCGACGAGCTGGACCCCGCTGCCGTCGGCCCGGAAGCCCTTGTCGCCGACGATCAGCCCGACCGCGACGGCATCGATGCCAAGAATCAGCGGCCATTCCTGGGTGACCACGTGCAGCAGCGTTTCGACGCTGTCGGTTTCAAGCGCGGCGAGCACCGCCGCGTGGATCGAAGTAACCGCGCCCGAATGGCCGCGGGCGAAGGCGATCAAATCCTGGTTGGCTTCTTCCGCCTCGCCGAGGCGAGCGCGAAGGCGAGCCAACGCATGTTCTTCGAACTGGATCAGCTGCGCCATAGGAGGCGAGTGTACGCCCGCAGCGGTTAATTTCCTACCAAATCAGACGATCGACTGCCCCGTTGCCTGCCAGTCCTTGAGAAAGCTGGCGATACCGGAGTCGGTGAGCGGATGCTTGAACAGCTGGTGGATGATCTTGGGCGGTGCCGTCATCACGTCCGCGCCGAGCTTCGCAGCCTCGACCACATGGATCGGGTGACGCACGCTGGCGACCAGGATCTCGGTCGCGAAATCGTAATTGTCGTAGATCATCCGGATATCGGCGATCAGGGCCATGCCGTCGAAGCCGACATCGTCATGGCGCCCGACGAACGGGGAAATGAAGGTCGCTCCCGCCTTGGCCGCGAGCAGCGCCTGCGCCGCAGAAAAGCACAGGGTGACGTTCACCATAGCGCCGTCGCTGGTGAGCGCTTTGCAGGTTTTCAGCCCGTCGGGCGTCAACGGCACCTTGATGGCGATATTGTCGCCGATCTTTCGAAGCACTTCGGCCTCGCGCATCATCTGGTCGTAGTCGAGTGCGACGACCTCGGCCGAGACCGGCCCCGGCACCAGCCTGGCGATTTCCGCGACGACTTCCAGGAAGTTTCGGCCCGATTTATGGATGAGCGACGGGTTGGTGGTCACGCCGTCGAGCAAGCCGGTCGCGGCAAGCTCGCGGATTTCATCGATCTCGGCGGTATCTGCGAAGAACTTCATGACTACCCTGTTCTGCTGCGGTGAACAGCGGCATAGCGGCAGCGCAGCAGCCAGTCATCACATTCGCTTGGAGGGCAGATGGACGAGCATGTGAGGATCGAGCGCGACGGCGGCCTGCTCTCGCTGTCCCTGACACGGCCTGAGCGGCGCAATGCCATCACCGTCGCAATGTACGCAGCGCTCGCCGACGCCGTCGAAAGCGCGGCCGGCGACGATTCGGTCAGGGTCATCGCGATCCGCGGGAAAGGCCAGGATTTCACCGCCGGCAACGACCTGTTCGACTTCCTCAACGCCTTGCCCCGGGCCGAGGATATACCGGTGACGCGACTGCTTCGTGCGCTTGCTTGCAATCCCAAGCCGCTGGTGGCGGCGGTGCAGGGCAATGCGGTCGGGATCGGCACCACCCTCCTTCTCCACTGCGATCTCGTGATCGCCGAGGAGAACGCGCGCTTCTCGATGCCGTTCGTCGACCTTGGCCTGGTTCCGGAAGCGGCGAGTTCGCTTCTGCTACCGATTCTCGCCGGCCGCCGAAGGGCGGCAAGCTGGCTCCTGCTTGCCGAACCCTTCGGCGCCAAGGAGGCGCTTGAGGCCGGCGTGATCAGCCACATCGTCCCGCCTGGCGCAGGGCCACAAGCGCTTGATGAAATGGTCCAACGGCTCCTGCGCAAACCGCCGGAAGCATTGAAGCTGACCCAGCGGCTGTTGCGTCAGGGCGGCACCGACGAAGTGCTGGCCCGAATGGACCTGGAGACGGGATTGTTCGCAGAGCGGCTGCAAAGCGACGAAGTCAAAGCTGCGATCGCTTCTTTCTTCGCTGGCCGCGGGAAGTCCTAGGAGGCTTCCGCGACCCAGACGCGCTTGCTGCGGCTGACCTTCACAGTCGGCCCGGGGAACAGGAGCAGGTTTGTTTTCTGCTCGTAATTGACCTGGAGATCCATGAACGTGCTGCCGTCCGCCGTGCCGTCAACCGGCGTGGAGACGGAAAACTTTCCCGGACCGATTCCCCAGACGGCGCTGTTCATCTTCGCGACGATCGCAGTTTTTTCAGGGACCGGCCAGATGGTCGCAGCGCGCGCGCCCTCGCCGAGCGCGTGGTGGATCCCCGACATGGCGCGGAACACCATGCCCAGCTGGATGATCATCCACAGCATAGCGATCAGGATCGGCAGGGCGAATGCCAACTCAACGACCGTCGCGCCTTCTTCGTGGCGAATGATTCCCGACCGCAGCTTCATCCCACCCTCACGCCGGTGGTCGAGGAAATATGATACTTTCCGTCAGCCGCCGTTCCGAATTTAAGCGGGAACATGGGGGTGTAAGTGTCCGTCACGGTCGTCTTGATGTAGCGCAGCTCGGTCTCCCCGGTGGCGCACTCCAGCGAGTAGTCCGTCGTGACGCCGTTGCATTTCAGGAGATATTCCGCAGTCACGTTCGACGCGCTGATCCGCCCGGTCTTGCAGGTACCGTCAGCGTTCGCGCCGTTGATCTGGCAGACGGCTTCCTTCTGGATAGCGGCTTCCGGCGTCGTCTCACCGGTCGTCTGCATGACCTTTTCGATGGCCCGCTGCGACGCCTGCTCAAGCTCCAGCTTGCGGCTGTAGGCGATGCTGATGTCGGAAATGCCGACCACCATCAGCGCCAGGACCGGCGCGACCATGGCGAGCTCGATCGTCGCGACGCCACCTTGTTCGCGGGCCAGTAAGCGCAAGCGACGCAGCATCATGCGACGAGCCTCACTCGACGGGCATTGTCACCGCCGCCGATGGGGGAGAGACCGGCCGCAGCACATTCGTTGCTGACCTTGAACTTGGAGCTTCCGCTGAACTCCACCCGCTTCGACACGATCTGCAGGCAGGGCGCGGTGGTGCCGGCGCCACCGTTATACAGAAGCGACCGGTTAGGGATGTAGATCGCCCCGGTCAGCGATGCGCCGTTATTGCCGTTGATCTGGTTTTGCGTCTTCTTGCCGGTGTCGGTCCCGCGAGCGTCCTGCATCAGGACCATGCCCTGATAGGTCCCGCTGGTCGGCGCGGTAAGCGCCAGGTTGCCACCGGTGATCTTGATATTTCCGGTCTTCGTCGGGTCGGCGTAGTTCGTCATGATGACCGTGCAGCTGCCGCAGCTGAGGCTGGAGCCCGTGCTGTTCATCGTCAGGTCGCCGCCGTTGATCACATAGGTTGCGTTGCCCAGCTTCATGGTGCCCTGAACGGTCAGATCGCCGGTGATGCAGACCACTTGCCCAGCGCTGTCGGTGCCCGACCAATCGATGGGAAAGTCGCTTTTGTTGACGTTGACGGTACGCGTGCACGCCGTCTTCGCAGGGATTGGCACCTTGGCGAAGGGATCCGCGACCGGCGAGCTGTACGGATCGTAACTGTCGACCGTCCACTTGCTGGAGTAGCTGACGCCGCCGGCCGCGGCGATCGAGCGCGCGACCACGGTCGACCCGATGCCGGTGTTGGTTGCGGCCGTCGACGGGTGCTTGGAGTTGGCGATCAGTGAGCAGTCGCCCATGTCGATATCCGTGCTGCCGGCAATGTCGATGCCGACCGCGGACGCGCTCGGGTCGAGGGCGACGACGCAATATTCGGCGGCGCCCGGAACGCTGGCGGCAGTTGCGACCACGCTAACCCGGGGCGCATTCTTCAGGAAAATGGAGCTGAACGGCAGCGCCTTGGAAAGCTCCAGCGTGACTCGCACCCGACGCTGCGCGTCGCCGTCGTTCGCGAGCAGTTCCACCTTCGGAAATCCGGTATTGAGCGCGATCCCGGTGTGATTGTTCAGTTGCAGGTCGGTCGTGACGCTGGCGTTGACCGCCGTTTCCGTGTCGGTCTTGACCCGCGTGTACACGCCGGCGATCGCCGCGGAGTCGGCGGCGCGCTGCAGCTGGCGCTTCCACAAGGCCCACTGGATCGTGTCGGTCGCCAGGCCAGCGGCGCCGACCAGCAATGGCATGCAGGCGCCGGCAAGGACTAGGATGTTTCCGCGCCGGTCTTCCCGGAGACGTTTGAACAATGCGATCATCGGTAAAAGCCCCACACATTCCTGCGCATGGTGCCGGTCTACGGTAAGCAAGGTAATCGAAGCGTTGCGTAGGATGGTTAACGGGATCGCGGCGACGCCGAGGCCTTGCAGCCCGCCGTATTACACCTATAATACACCTTGCAAAGGCCCTTGCACGCAGCCGGAGCGGCGTTCACGCTTTTCCGCGACGTTGGGCAAGGGCGCGAGGAGATTGGCAACGATGGCGACCGAAGCAGGCACCACCACCGCAACCAAGCTGAAGCTTGACCCGCCCGACCCGTTGCAAGCGGTCACTCCGGCGGAAGCGGCGGGCCTTGTCCCGCTCAAGACGGAGGAAACCAGCGAGCTCGACAAGAAGGTCGCCCAGTTCGTCAACGAATTGGCGGCGCTCGACTCCAACAGCCCGGAATTCGGCAAAAAGGTCGACCAGCTGACCGCGATGGGTCGCAAGGAGGTCGCGGAAGCGGCCGGCGCGTCCAACCGCTTCCTCGACCGGCCGGTAAAGGCGATCGACAGCGACACCGGCATCGGCGCCGACCTCACGGAGCTCCGAACCACAGTCGAGAAACTCGACCCCGCCAGGAACGGACGGCTGAATCCGGGCCGCAAATTGTTCGGGCTGATCCCTTTCGGCGGCAAGATGAAGAACTACTTCCGCCAGTATCAAAGCTCCCAGACCCACATCTCGGCGGTGCTGAACCGGCTTGCGTCCGGCAAGGACGAGCTGCTGATGGACAATGCCGCGATCGACACCGAGCGCGCCGGGCTGTGGAAGACGATGCACAAGCTTGAGCAGATGGTCCACATCTCCAAGAGCCTCGACCGGCAGCTTGAGGACAAGGCCAACGAGCTTGACGCCACCGATCCCGCCAAGGCGAAGGCGATCCGCGAAAGCGCGCTCTTCTACGCCCGCCAGAGGACGACCGACCTGCTGACGCAGATGGCGGTGACGGTGCAGGGCTACCTGGCCCTCGACCTCGTGAAGAAGAACAATGTCGAGCTGGTGAAGGGCGTCGACCGAGCTTCGACGACGACGGTGGCGGCGCTGCGCACTGCGGTGACCGTCGCTCAGGCAATGACCAACCAGCGCCTGGTGCTGGAACAGATCGGCGCGTTGAATACGACCACCGCGGGCATGATCGACACGACCGGCGAGATGCTGAAGTCGCAGACCGGCGCCATTCACGAACAGGCTGCATCGTCGACGATCCCGCTCGAAACGCTGCAACGCGCGTTCCAGAACATCTACGACACGATGGACCAGATCGACACGTTCAAGCTCAAGGCGCTCGACAGCATGAAACAGACGGTCACCACCCTGTCGAGCGAAGTCGAGAAGTCGAAGGGCTACATCGCCCGGGCCGAAGGCGTGCAGCAGGGCAAGCTGGCCGGCTCGTCGTCGCCGCTAACCCCGCTCGAGAGCAAATGAGCGACGTCGGCGACAAGGTCGACCGGGCGCTTGCCCGTTTCGAGCGAGTCACGCGGTCGCTCGATGAGCGCGAAGGTGCTGCGCGCGATGCCGCCCAGCGCGAGCGTCAGCGGCTGAACCGGGGATTGGCCCGTCGCGCCGGCCGAGTCGCCGTCGCCATCGGGATCGTTAGCATCGTCACCATCGTCATCGGCCTGATCATGCCGATCGGCATGTTCGGCTTTCTTGCGGCGGTCGGCCTCGCGATCGGCATTGCCGGATTGCTGGCCTTCATGCCGGGCGAGCAAGCGCAAAAGGCGCCCTCGGCCGACCTGCCGAACGGACCGATGGTCCAGAAATTCGATTCCTATCTTTATCGGACGCGCGACGCCCTGCCCGCCGCCGCACGCAAGGAAATCGACTCGATCAGTGCCGAGCTACCGACGCTCAGGCAGACGTTGGAGCGGCTGGAGACGGTCGATCCGCAAGCGCAGGATGCAAGGCGCCTGATGTCGATCCACATGCCTGGACTGATCGACCGCTACCTGAACGTGCCGGCGAATTATCGCGATGAGCGCGACGGCGAAAATATCAGCGTCAACGACCGGCTGGTCGAGGGGCTTGCCGCCGGTCGAACCGCGCTGTGTGAGATTTCGGAAAAGCTTGCCCGCGCCGATGTCGCGGCGCTGGAAACCCAAGGTCGCTTCATCAAGTCACGCTACGTCGACGCGCAAATCGAAGGCGCGCGCGACTAGCCGATCGCGCCCGCCGCTCGCAGCCGTTCCGTCTCGGCGGCCGGCAACCCCAATTCCTCCAGCACTACATCGGTATGCTCGCCCAGCGCCGGCGGCGGCAGGTCGGAGTCCGCCCGTTCGCCATCGATCCTGACCGGCGAGCCGACCGTCGGCAGATCGCCCAAGGACGCGCTGCTCATCATCCGCACGACCTGGCGGTGCTGCGCCTGCACGTCCTGCAGAGCCTTTGTCACCGAATTGATCGGCCCGGCCGGGATTCCGGCACGTTCAAGTGCCTCGAGCCACTGCGCGGCCGTCCTTCCCGCAATCGACTGCTGGACCAGCGCGACGATTTCGGCGCGGTGGGCGACCCGGGCAGCATTGGTCGCGAAGCGCTCGTCCAGTGCCCACTCGGGATGCCCGCAAATCTCGGCCAGCCGCGCGAACTGCCCGTCATTCCCGACCGCGATGATGATCGGCTGATCGGCCGCTGCGAACGGCTGGTAAGGGACGATGTTGGGATGGGTATTGCCCTGGCGCGGCGGGTCCTTGCCGGAGACGAGTGCATTCGATGCCTGGTTGGCGAGCATCGCCAGCTGCGTATCGAACAGCGCCATGTCGATGTGCCCGCCCTCGCCGGTCACCGACCGCCGGTGGAGCGCGGCGAGGATTGCGACGGTCGTGTACATGCCGGTGAACAAATCGGCGACCGCGACCCCGACCCGCATCGGTCCGCCGCCCGGCTCGCCGTCCGGCTGGCCGGTGATGCTCATCAAGCCGCCCATCGCCTGGATCATATAATCGTAGCCAGCGCGTTCTGCGTACGGCCCGTCCTGGCCGAAGCCGGTGATCGACGCGACGATCAGGCGCGGATTGACCGCGCGGAGCGAGGCAGCGTCGAGCCCATATTTGGCCAGCCCGCCGACCTTGAAATTCTCGACGACGATGTCGCATGTTTCAGCCAGCCGACGGACGAGCGCCGCACCGTCCTTCGTCGCAATATCGATCGCCGCCGACCGTTTGCCGCGATTGGCGGACAGGAAATAGGCAGCGACCTTCCGCCCTTCATGCTTGACCCACGGCGGGCCCCAATGCCGCGTGTCGTCGCCGAGGCCGGGCTTTTCGATCTTGATGACGTCGGCGCCAAGATCGGCCAGCAACTGGGTGCACCACGGCCCAGCCAGCACGCGGCTGAGATCGAGGACTCGAAGACCGTTCAGCGGGGATGTCATCCGGCGCGCCTCCGCCACCAGCTGCGGTCGGCAAGGATGGCGTGGGCCGCATTGTGGCCTGGGGCGCCAGTCACGCCGCCGCCCGGATGCGCGCCCGACCCGCACAGATACAGCCCCTTCAACGGCATCCGGTAATCGGCGTAGCCGATCATCGGCCGGGCGCTGAACAATTGGTCGAGGCCCATCTTGCCGTGGAAGATGTCGCCGCCGACGAGACCGAAACGTCGCTCCAGATCGAGCGGCGAATGGATCTGCCGCCCGATGATCGACTTGGCGAAACCGGGCGCGTGGCCTTCCACCGTCGCAATAATGGCGTCCGCAGCCTTGTCCCGCTCCTTGTCCCAGTTTCGGCCCGGCCCGAGGTCGAAACGAAAGTGCTGGCAGAACAGCGAAGCCACATGCTTGCCCTTGGGCGAAAGGCCCGGGTCGAGCGTCGATGGGATCAACATTTCGACGATCGGCTGCTTCGTCCAGCCATTGGCGCGCGCGTCGAGATAGGCGCGGTCCATATAGTCGAGGCTCGGCGCGACGATGATGCCGCCGGTCAAATGATCGCCCTTCTTGGGCAGGACGGTGAATTTCGGCAGCTCGGACAGCGCGACGTTCATCCGGAAGGTCGCGCTTTCCGACTGCCAGTTGGTCATCCGCGACTGAATGTCCTGCTCGACGGCGCCCGGCGGGATCAGCCGGTCGAAGAGAAGCTTCGGGTGAAGGCCCGCCGCGACAACGTCGGCTCGCCAGGCCTTGCCGCCCGCGACCACGCCCACGGCCCGGCCGCGCTCGACGATCAGCTCCTCGACCGGGGTCTTGAGCACGATGTCGACACCTGCCTCCCGGCAGGCCTGCGCCATTGCCTGCGTGATCGCGCCCATGCCGCCGATCGCGTGGCCCCACGCGCCCTCGACTCCCGCGGCCTCGCCGAACAGGTGATGCAGCAGGACGTAGGCGGTCCCGGGCGCGTAGGGCGAGGCGAAGTTGCCGACAATACCGTCAAACCCGAACAACGCCTTGGCGAGGTCCCCGCTGAAATAGCGGTCGAGGATGTCGCCCGCGCTGCGCGTCGCGAAGTCGTGCAGCGCGCGGATCTCGGCCGTCGACAGACCCATCATGTCGCGCCCAAGGCTGAGGAGCGACGGGAGTCCGCGCGTGCCTGCCCCCACTTCGGGCGGCGCACGCAGGATCCATTTCTTAACCAGCGGAACCACCGCCGCGAGCTCGGCGATATAGCGATCGTATCCATCGCCATCGGCCTTGTTCAGGCGGGCGATGTCCTTTCGCGTCAGGCCGTTTCGCCCGGCGAGCAGATACTGGCCGTCGCCGGGGAGGAAATTGTCCTTTTTCCGGAGCACGACCTTCAACCCGTGCCGCTCCAGCTGCATGTCGCGAATGACCTTGGGCTGTAGCAGGCTGACGGTGTAGCTGGCGGCGGAATTCCTGAAGCCCGGCAGAAATTCGTCGGTCACCGCCGCGCCGCCGACCTTGTCGGCCGCTTCCAGCACCCGCACCTTCACCCCCTTGCGGGCGAGATAATATGCGCAGGTCAGGCCGTTGTGGCCGGCGCCGATGATGATCGCGTCCATTTCGTCCCCCGCCCGGCGTTTAGCGCATCAGCACCAGTTCTTCGGCCATCGTCGGGTGAAGTGCTACCGTCGCGTCGAAATCGCTCTTCTTCAGTTGCGCGCGCACCGCGATCGCGGCGGCCTGCAGGATTTCGGGTGCATCCGGCCCGATCATGTGCAGCCCGACGATCCGGTCGGTCGTGCCGTCGACGATTAGCTTGTACAAGGAACGCTCGTTGCGGCCGGCAAGCACGTTCTTCATCGGGCGGAAGTCCGACGTGTAGACTTTGACGCTGCCCAGGCGATTGCGCGCTTCGCCTTCGGTCATGCCGACAGCGGCCAGCGGCGGGTGGCTGAATACCGCCGAGGGGATGCAGCCATAATCGACGCGGGTCGGCTTGTTTCCGAAGACGGTGTCGGCGAACGCCTGCGCCTCGCGGATTGCGACGGGCGTAAGCTGCACCCGGTTCGTCACATCGCCAACGGCGTAGATCGACGGGGCCGAGGTGCGATTGTCGTCGTCGACCTTGATCGCGCCTTGATCGGTGACTTCGACGCCTGCAGCCTCGCAGCCTAGCCCCTCCAGGTTCGGCACCCGCCCAGTCGCGAACAGCAATTGGTCCGCTTCGAAATCGTCGCAACCGGTCATGGTCATGTGGATTCGGCCGCTTTCCAGCTTTTCGATCCGCTCGATCTTCGAGTTGAATTTGAAGTCGATGCCTTTGCGAACAGAAATTTGCAGCAGGCGGTCGACGATCTGCTGGTCGTAATGGCGAAGCAGAACGTCGGTGCGGTTGACCAGCGTCACCTGGCTCCCGAACTCGTGGAAGATGCCCGCGAATTCATTGGCGATGTACCCGCCGCCGACGATAACGATGCGCTGCGGAATCTTGTCGAGATGAAACACTTCGTTCGACGTGATCGCATGCTCGATGCTCTCGATCCTGGGCAGTTGCGGGCGGGCGCCGGTGGCGATCAATATCTTGTCGGCGGTCGCTTCTCGGCCGGAGGCAAGGCGAACCGAATTGGGGCCGGTTAGCACCGCGCGCTCGCGGATAATCTCGACCCCATGCGTGCCCAATGTCTCGCCGTAAGCGCCTTCCAGCCGGTCGACTTCCGACAGCACGTTGTCGCGCAGGACGGCCCAGTCGAAGCGCTTGGTCGGCACGTCCCAGCCGAACATCGCGGCATCTTCCAGATCCTCGGCAAAGTGCGCGCCGTAGACGAGCAGCTTCTTGGGGACGCAGCCGCGGATCACGCAGGTGCCGCCCACCCGATATTCTTCGGCAACCGCGACCCGGGCGCCATGAGCCGCTGAAACCCGCGCCCCACGCACACCGCCAGAACCGGCGCCAATGACGAACAGGTCGTAATCGGCCATTAGATGGCGGCCCTTTCCATCAAGGCGCGGGTCGACGGGTCGAGATCGGCCGCT
Source organism: Sphingomonas sinipercae (assembly GCF_011302055.1). Classification (NCBI taxonomy): domain Bacteria; kingdom Pseudomonadati; phylum Pseudomonadota; class Alphaproteobacteria; order Sphingomonadales; family Sphingomonadaceae; genus Sphingomonas; species Sphingomonas sinipercae. Next base: position 1,100,361 of record NZ_CP049871.1, on the reverse strand, counting down.
TCCGCCCCCTCGCCCAGCTTCCGGGCAATTTCCTTCCCAAGCTCTACCCCGAACTGATCGAAGGGGTTGATGCCCATCAATACGGCGTTGGCGAAGGTGCGATGCTCGTAAAAGGCAATCAGCGCACCAAGCGTTCGCGGATCGAGCCGGTCGAGCAGGATCGTGATGCTCGGCCGGTTGCCGGCATAGTTACGGTGCGGGTCGTCGGACGGCTTCCCGCGCATCAGCGCCGCCCCCTGCGCGAAGGCGTTGAGCAGCAAGAGGCGATGGTGGTCCGGCAAGCTGCTCTCGTCCTCGGCAACCGCGACAAATTCGACGGGGATCAACGCGGTCCCCTGATGGAGCAGCTGGAATACCGCATGCTGGGCATCGGTCCCAACGCCGCCCCAGGTGACGGGCGCGCTTCGTTCGACGGCTTCGCCGGTGACCGACACCGATTTGCCGTTCGACTCCATCTCCAGCTGTTGAAGGTAGGAAGGCAGCAGTTCCAAACGCTCGTCATAAGCGAACACCGCGCGGCTCTGCGCGCCGGCATTCTGCACGTACAATTGGTCGGCCAGGGCCGCGAGCAGCGCCAGGTTCTTGCCTGGCTCGCTGTACCGGAAGTGCCGGTCCATTTCGGCGGCGCCCTCCAGGAGTTCTTCGAACGCCGTCCACCCCAAGGCCAGCGCGGCGGTGACCGAGACCGCGCTCCACAGCGAGTAACGGCCGCCGACGCCCTCGGAGAATTGAAGGATTCGGGTATCGTCGATGCCCGCTTCCAGCGCCGCTTCCGGCGCGGCAGTGACGGCAATCACCCGCCCTTGCGGATCGGCGATTCCCGCGCCGCGCAGCCAGTCCATCGCCGCCTGGAGATTGGACAGGGTTTCGGCGGTAGTGAACGTCTTTGACGCGGCAATGACCAGGGTGGTTGCCGGGTCGAGCACCTCGACCGCGCGATCGAACGCCTGCCCGTCGATGTTCGAAAGGAAGCTGACATCTATCCGCGGCGCGGTGCCCGACAGGGCGTCGACCAGCAGCGCCGGTCCGAGCACCGATCCGCCAATGCCGATATGCAGGACTCCGGTGATATCGCCGAACGCGCCCGCCTCGATGGCGTCGACCAGCGCCCGCATCCGCTCGCGCCGTGCCGCGGCCGAATCGACCGCCCCGGCCGCGCCCTGCCCGCGCTCGGCGAGATGGTCGGCTGGCCGCCCCTCCGTCGGGTTGACGATGCCGCCGGCGAACAGTGCGTCCCTGGCGGCAGACAAGCCGCGTTCCTCGGCAAGGCCCGGCAGGGTTTCGACCAACTTCGCATCGATGTGGGTCTTAGACAGGTCGAAATAGATGCCCGCCACTTCGCCGGTGAGCCGAGACAGCCGGTCCGGCTCCTGCTCGAACAGCGTCGACAGCGGGGTCAAGCCACGGTTTGAAAGGTCGGTCCAGGCGCTTGTGGTCATCGATCAGGCACATAGTCGGCGGGCGGCCAAATGCCATCCCCGCTTGACGGCGCGTGGACGGGTCGAAACAAGCGCGCGATGCGCCGACGAGCCAAGCCGAGGGAAGAAACGAAGCGGTCGAGCGCCAATGAACTCGTCCGGTTGCTGCTGACGGTCGCCGTTGTCGGCTGGCTGTTCCGAAGCCTGGTGTTCGCGCCGTTCAGCATTCCTTCCGGCTCGATGCTGCCGACCTTGTTCATTGGCGACTATCTGCTCGTTGCAAAATGGCCCTACGGCTACTCGCGCTACAGCTTCCCGTGGGGGATTCCCTCGTTCAGCGGGCGGGTGCCATCCGGCGTCCCCGACCGCGGCGACATCGTCGTCTTCCGCGCGCCGGGCGATGAGGAAGAGGACGTGATCAAGCGCGTCATCGGGCTTCCCGGCGACACCATCGCCGTCGACAGCGGCAAGCTCGTGCTCAACGGCAAGGCGGTCGGGCGCACCGCGACACGCCCCTTTGTCGCGACCGTTTCCGCCAACACCCCGTGCCGCCAGGTCACCGACATGGGTGTCTTGATGGGAACTGCCGGCCAGAACCGATGCGCCTACCAGGCTTTCCGCGAAACGTTGCCCGGCGGTCGCAGCTATACCGTCCTCGATCAGGTCGCCGCCGGCCCAGGGGACAATTTCCCGACCGTGACCGTGCCGGCCGGGCACGTGTTTCTGATGGGCGACAATCGCGACGACAGCCTCGACAGCCGCTTCGACCCGATCGAAGGCGGGATGGGCTTCGTCCCGCTTGAACGCATCGTCGGCAGGGCGACGATCACCTTCTGGTCGACCGACGGGTCGTCAAGCTACGTCAAACCGTGGACATGGTTCTCCGCGCTCCGCACAAACCGACTGGGCAAGACGTTCGGATGACATCGTGAACGCAGAGCTTAAGGCCTTCATTGCTAGCGAAATCGGCCACACGCCGGCCGATCCGCGCCTGTTCGAGGCAGCGTTCACGCATTCCAGCGCGACCGGCAGCAGCTATGAGCGGCTCGAATTCCTCGGCGACCGGGTGCTCGGCGTCTGCATCGCCCGCCTGCTCTACGAACGCTACCCCAACGAGGCCGAGGGCCAGCTGTCGCATCGCTTCAACCAGCTTGTCGCGCGCGAAACCTGCGGCGAAATCGGCCGCGAACTCGGCCTGCCCGCGGTCATCCGGCTGGGCAAGCAAGCCCGGGACGACGGCGCCAACTGGAGCGACAATGTCGTCGGCGACGTTGTCGAGGCGCTGATCGGCGCTTTGTTCGTCGATGCCGGGCTGGACAGGGCGGAAGCGCTGGTACGACGATTGTGGCAGCCGTTGGTCGACGAACAGCGCAAGGCACCGAAACATCCGAAGTCGGCGCTTCAGGAGCTTGCGGCCGCCAAGGCGCTCAAGAACCCCAACTATGAACTGGTGCGCCGAAGCGGTGCCCAGCATCAGCCCCGGTTTACGGTCAAGGTGACGATTGCAACGCTCGGCGAAGCAGAAGGCGAAGGGTCGAGCAAGCAGGAAGCCGAAACCGCGGCCGCCGAAGCCTTATTGGAAAAATTGCAATGACCGAACCTGAAACCCGCTGCGGCTTCGTCGCCGTCATCGGTGCGCCCAACGCCGGCAAATCGACGCTGGTGAATGCGCTGGTCGGCCAGAAGGTCGCGATCGTCAGCGCCAAGGCGCAGACCACGCGCGCCCGGTTGATGGGCATCGCAATCGCCGACGGGTCGCAAATCCTGCTGGTCGACACGCCCGGCATCTTCGCGCCCAAGCGCCGCCTCGACCGGGCAATGGTCGCGGCCGCCTGGAGCGGTGCCTCCGATGCCGACCTCACCCTGCTTGTGATCGATGCCGACGCCGGGATCCGCCCTGAAGTCGAGCGGATCATCGAGGGGCTGGCCGACCGGCAGCATCCGCGGATCGTAGCGTTCAACAAGGTCGACCTGATCGACAAGGGCAAGCTGCTGCACTTGTCATCGGAACTTGCGGGACGCTTGAAGCCCGACGAAATCTTCATGATCAGCGCCAGCGAGGGCGATGGCGTACCGGACCTGAAGGCCGCGCTCGCCAAGGCGATGCCCCAAGGCCCATGGCATTTCCCCGAAGACCAGCTGACCGACGCCACCGACCGCATGGTCGCGGCGGAACTGACCCGCGAACAAATCTATCAGCAGCTCTATCAAGAATTGCCTTATGCGACGGCGATCGAGACGGAGACCTGGGAGGATCGCCCCGACGGTTCGACCTCGATCCGCCAGCAGATCCTGGTCGCGCGCGACACGCAGAAAGCGATCATGATCGGCAAGGGCGGATCGCGCCTCAAGGCGATCGGCGAGGCGGCGCGCAAGGAAATCGCCGAGCACCTGGGCCGCAAGGTGCACCTGTTCCTGCACGTCAAGGTCAACCCGCGTTGGGACGAGGATCGGGCGCTTTACAAGGACATCGGCCTGGAGTGGACCAGCTAGCCAAGCAATTCGTCCACCCACTGCGGCACCAATGCGCCGGCCGGACCGGTGCGGCTTTCGTCGAACAGATAGCTGCCAAGGCTCGGCTCCAGGTTCATCTCCAGCGTTCGCGCACCGCAATATTTCGCTGTCTGGACGAAGCCGGCGGCGGGATAGACAGCGCCGGACGTGCCGATCGACACGAACAGGTCGGCTTTGCGCAGCGCGTCCTCGATCCGCTCCATGGCGTAAGGCATTTCGCCGAACCAGACGATGTCCGGCCGGACCTGGCCGGCAACCGCGCAGCAGGGGCATGCCGCCTGCTCGCCCATCGGCCCTTCCCAGTCGAAGCGATGCCCGCATGCGAGGCACCAGCCACGCTTCAACTCGCCGTGCATGTGCAGCAGCCGCTGCGATCCGGCGCGTTCGTGCAGGTCGTCGACATTCTGGGTGACCAGCAGCAAGTCGCCTGGCCATGACGCATCGAGCCGAGCCAGCGACTTGTGCGCGGCGTTCGGCTCCACCGTTGCAAGCTTCGCCCGGCGAGCATCGTAAAATGCGTGCACGAGCGCCGGATCGCGGGCGAACGCTTGCGGCGTTGCGACATCCTCGACGCGATGCCCTTCCCACAGCCCGTCGGGGCCGCGAAACGTCGCGACGCCGCTTTCCGCGGACACGCCCGCGCCAGTGAGGATGACGATGTTGCGAATTTCGGCCATGCTTCCCCAGCCTGTGATACAATCGCAGTCGCCATAAACAGGGGGCATACAATGCGCACGAAGTTGATGCTGGCCGGGGTTGCCCTGGCGATCCTTTCAGGCTGCCAGAACCAGGCTCCGGCAGACGACCGCGCGTCCATCGAGCACGCGCTCAAGCTGCAGGAAGATCAGTGGCAGCGCGATTATGCGTCGAAGGACGCGGCAGCGCTTGGCAGCCACTATGCCCCCGATGCCGCACTGGCGAGCCCGGGCGCGCCAATCGCCACCACCGAGGCAGATCGCGCTGGCGCGCTCGAAGGCATGGCCAAAGACCCCAATCTGAAGATGGAGTTCGCCAGCGACCGCGTCGACGTCGCAAGCTCCGGCGACCTCGCCTACACGCGCGGCCACTTCACGATGACCAGCACCGACTCCGCCAGCAACCAGCCGCGGGTCGACAAGGGCAGCTACCTGACCGTCTGGAAGAAACAGTCGGACGGATTATGGAAAGCGGTTGAGGACTTTGTCACGCCCGGACCGGCGGTCGTGCCCGTCGCCCCTTAAGCCGGTGCAATGACGAAGGGGATCGTCCGGGTCGGCATTGGCGGCTGGAGCTACGCGCCGTGGCGTGAGACATTCTATCCCGATAAGCTGCCGCAGCGGCGCGAGCTGGAACATGCGTCGCACTGCTTCGGAACGCTGGAAATCAACGCCACCTTCTACGGCCGGCAAAGCCCGAAAAGCTGGGAGAATTGGGCGAGCACGGTGCCCGACGGGTTCCAGTTCGCGATCAAGGGATCCCGCTTTTGCGTGACTCGGACAAGGCTGTGCGAAGGCGCCGAGGGCCTCGGCAATTTCTTCGCGCAGGGCCTGTCCGCGCTCGGCCCGAAGCTTGGCCCGATCCTGTGGCAGTTTGCGCCGCGCCGGCACTTCGACCGTGACGACATCGCGGGCTTCATCGACTTGCTGCCGGACGCAGTGGACGGGTTGCCGCTGCGCCATGTCATAGAACCGCGCCATGACAGCTTCGACGATCCCGCATTTTTCGCGCTGTGCAAGGCGCGCAACATCGCCGTCGCGTTCGCGGATGACGACGAATTCCCATGCATCGACGTCGACACTGCCGACTTCGCTTATGCGCGGCTGCAGCGCATGCGCTCGGAGCTTGAGACCGGATATGACGCGGCCTCGCTCGACGCCTTCGCCGAGCGCGCCAGGCGCTGGGCCGACGGTGGGCGCGACGCCTACATCTACATGATCAATGGCGCCAAGGAGCGCGCGCCGGCGGCCGCGCTGGCGCTGCAGGAGCGGCTCCGCTAACCACCGCCAATGCGCACCGACCAGCAGCCGATCCGCATCGCCCTGTTCGCGCCCGAGGGCCGCATGGGGCAAGCCATTGCGGCGGCGGTGGAGGCCGATCCCGGGTTTATCGTCGACAACAATCATGGCGATGTGATTGTCGACTTTTCTGCGCCCGCCGCGCTCCAGCAAAGCCTTGACCGCGCCACCGCCGCTGGCGTCCCGATCCTGGTCGGCACCACCGGGCTGGACGACCTGGCGGAACAGCGGATCGCGGAGGCATCGAAGCAGGTTGCGGTCCTGCAGGCGTCCAACACGTCCCTCGGCGTCGCCCTTCTCTCAGAGCTCGTCGAGCGGGCGGCGCGGGTGCTCGGGCCGCAATGGGACATAGAGATCCTGGAAATGCACCATCGTCACAAGGCCGATGCTCCATCGGGCACTGCGCTTACGCTGGGCGACGCGGCGGCGAAGGGCCGCGGCGGCCCGCTGCGGTCGGAACGCGGCCGCGACGGGACAGGATCGAAGCGGCAGGAAGGCGCCATCGGCTTTGCCTCCTTGCGCGGCGGGTCCGTCGCCGGCGATCACGATGTCATCTTCGCCGGTCCGGAAGAGCGGCTGATCCTGTCGCATCGCGCCGAGAACCGGATGGTCTTCGCGCGCGGCGCACTTGCCGCAGCCCGCTTCCTGGTCGGCAAGCCGGCCGGCCTTTATTCCATGCGGGACGTCATCGAGGCCGCGTGAACAAGGCTGACGCTTTCGAATTCTTCCGCCGCCTGGCGGAGGACAACCCGTCGCCGACCACCGAGCTGGAATCGACCAATCCCTACACCTTGCTCGTTGCCGTCGTGCTGTCGGCGCAGGCCACCGACGCAAGCGTCAACCTCGCCACGCGCCCGTTGTTCGCAAAGGTGCAAACGCCCGAACAAATGGTCGCCCTGGGCGAAGATGCCGTGCGCGACGCCATCAAGACCATTGGCCTGTTCAACACCAAGGCGAAGAATGTCATCCTTCTGTCGCAGGCGTTGATCCGCGATCACGCCGGACAAGTCCCGCGCACGGGCGATGAACTGCAAAAACTCCCGGGTGTCGGGCGGAAGACCGCGAACGTCGTCCTCAACACGGCGTTTGGCGAGGAGACGTTCGCCGTCGACACGCACGTTTTCCGGGTATCGAACCGCACCGGCCTGGCGCCCGGAAAGACTGTCGATGCGGTCGAGGCCAAGCTTGAGCGGATCGTCCCGCAGCCCTTCCGCCGCGATGCCCACCATTGGCTGATCCTGCACGGCCGCTACACGTGCAAGGCGCGGACCCCCGAATGCTGGCGCTGCCCAGTGATCGACCTGTGCCGCTACAAGCCCAAGACTTTAACGCCACAAGCAAAGGCCGGCACGCTTGGGGGACGTTCCGCTTAGTTCGTCCAGCGGCGTTCGAACCGGGAACCCAGCGACGTCAGCAACTCATACTGGCTAAGGCCCGAGGCGGCAGCCGCGCTCAGCAGGTCGTAGTTCAATTCGACCCAGTCGCCTTCCTTCAACTCCGGCGCGGAATCGCAGCCGACCGCGGTCAGATCCATCGACACTCGGCCCAGAACTGGCAGTTTCCGTTCGCCCGCTAACGCTTCGCCGCGCGACGAGAAGCCGCGCAAATATCCGTCCGCATAGCCGACGTTGATGATCGCGGCCTGGGTATCGGTCTCAGCGGTGAAGGTGCAACCGTAGCCGCAGCTCTCCCCGGCCCGGATCGTGCGGCGTTGGACCACCTGCGCCTCGACCCGTGCCACCTGCACAATTTGCCCTCCGGCTTCGCTGCGCGGGATGCCGCCGTAGAGGGCCAGACCCGGCCGCACGAGGTCGAAGCTGAAGTCGCGGCCAAGGCAGATGCCGGCCGAGTTGGCGAGGCTATAGCGCTTGGCAGAGATTGCGGTCGCAAGGTCGGAAAAAGCCTCGAGCTGGCGCAAGTTGACCGGCGAATCCTCGTCGGCGCAAGCGAGATGGCTGTGGAGCGTGTCGATCGTCAGGCCGGCGAGCGCCCCGGTTTCGCCCACCCGCAGGCCGAGGCGGTTCATGCCCGTATCGACCATCACGTCGCACGCCCTGCCCGGCGCGATCTCCCGCCAGCGCGCGACCTGCTCGACGCTGTTCAGCACCGGCCGGGCCACCGATGCCAAAGCGACCGCGTGATCCGCCGGCTGCGGACCGTGGAGCACCGCCAGCGACAGTCCCTCCGCCAGCGGTCCAAGCTCTTCCGCCTCGGCGTAGGTTGAAACGAAGAAATCCCGGCACCCAGCCCGGGCCAGCGCCGTCATCGCCTCATGTGCGCCAAGCCCGTAACCATTGGCCTTGATCGCCGCGCCCGCAGGGACCCCTGCCCGGTCCTGCAACCAGCGCCAGTTCGCGATCAGTGCCTGGCGTTCGACGGAAAGGCGCAGCGAGCGATGCATCGCCCGCCGACTAGCCGCCGCTGTGCCCGCCGTCGAGGCGAGTTAGCGCTTCCTCCCAGTTGCGCCCGTCGAACTGCTCGATGGCCAGTTGCACGGCGTCGTCGAGGCAACGCGCGTTGACGCTCCAGCAATCCGGATGGGAACGCGGCTGGTAGAAGCTCTTCACTCCGCAGATTGAGCAGAACAAATGCTCGGCGGCGCCCGTCCCGAAGCGGTAACTGCTCAGTGCCCCGCTTCCGCCCAGGAGCGTAAAGCCCGCGTGCGGCACAATCACGTGCAGGAACCCGGTGCGGCGACAGGCCGAGCAGTTGCAGTCGAGCGCGGGGACCGGCGGCGGCGGAAGCTGCGCGGCGAACCGCACAGCCCCGCAATGGCACCCGCCGGTGGCCTCGCTCACTCGCGCCCTACCAGATGCGAACGCGGTTCTTTGGCGCGACGTAAAGCTTGTCGCCCGGCTTCACATTGAACGCCGCATACCAAGGGTCGAAGTTACGCAGAACTTCGTTCACTCGGGCATAGTCCGGCGCGTGCGGATCACTCTCCATGACGACCCGCTGCAGCTGTTCGCTCCACTTGTTGCGATACTTCTGGGCGTAAGCGATGAAGAAACGCTGGTCGCCGGTCAGCCCGTCGATCACCGGCGCCGGCTTACCGTCGAGCGACAATTTGTAAGCGCGGTAGGCGATGGTGATTCCGGCAAGGTCGCCGATATTCTCACCCAGCGTCAACGATCCGTTGATGCAGGTCTTGCCGGCATCGAAGGGGCAATTCTTGCCATATTGGGCCGCCAGCTGCGAACTCAGCTTCTGGAATTTCGCCTTGTCATCCGGGGTCCACCAGTCGCGCAGCCGACCTTGGCCATCGTATCGCGAGCCCGAATCGTCAAAACCGTGACCGATTTCGTGTCCGATGGTCGATCCGATGGCGGCGTAGTTCACCGCCGGGTCCGCCGTCGGGCTGAAGTTCGGCGCTTGCAGGTACGCGGCCGGGAAGACGATCTCGTTCAGCTGGGAAGAGTAATAAGCGTTGACCGTCTGCGGCGTCATGAACCACTGCTCGCGGTCGACCGGCTTGACGAACTTCTTCAGCGTGTCCTTGCGCCCCCAGCGAGACGCGTTGAGTCGATTTTCGAGCGCCTGGCCGAGCTGGACTTCGAAGCCTTCGTAGGTTTCGAACTTCGACGGATAGCCGATCTTTACGTTGAGCGCGTCGAGCTTCTGGCGCGAGGCTTCGCGCGTCGCCGGGGACATCCACTTCAACTCGGAGATGTTTGACGCCATCGCTTTGCGAAGGTTGTCGACCAGCTCGATCATCGCCGTCTTGCTCGCTTCCGGGAAGTTGCGCTCGACGTAGATCTTGCCGATTGCTTCCCCGAGGTTCGAGTTGACGTTGCTAAGCGCGCGCTCGTGGCGCGGCGGAGCGGTCTTCACCCCGTACAGATAGGCCGAATTGAACGCGAAGTTCGCCTTGTCGATGTCGCTCGGCAGGACCGGCGCGTTAGCGGCTAGGAAGCGGACCTTCAGCCAATCCTTCCACACATCCATTGGCGTGGCCTTAAGGAGCTTCAGCTGCCCGATCATCCCGTCGCCGATCTTCGAACGAAGCTCGGCGGGGACTTTCTGCTCGTCGAGCTTCGCATCGCTCGGCCGGATGCGGGTGACCAGGAAGCGCTCGCCGGTGTAACCGACCTTGTCGATCAGCTCGCCGATCGGCAGGTCTGGCGCAAGCGCCTCCAGCTGGGCTCGGGTCAGGTAATTGTTGGTCAGCTCGGGATTGCGGACGACCGCGGGGTCCCAATCGTTCTGGGCAATGCCTTTTTCCAGGGCATAGACGCGCTCGGCCCGCGCCTTGGCGTCGCTGGCGCCGCTACGTTCGAGAAGGAATGCCAGGAATTCGATATATTTGCCGCGCATCTCGACGTTGCGCGGATTGTCGACCAGGTAATTGTCGCGCGTCGGCAGGCCGTAGCCGGCCATCCCGAAGGTCGGGATATAGCGGTTCGGGTCGTCGCGATCGATCGTCACGCCCGGCCCGATGGCCGATGCGAACGCCGGGTCCGCGAACAGCCGCACGAGGTCGGCGTGGCTGGTGAGCGCATCGATGCGGGAGAGATAGGGCCTGGCCGGCTCCAGCCCGAGGCGGTTGATCGTCGGCACGTCGAGATAGCTCAGGTAGAAATCCGCGACCTTCTGCTGGATGTCGCCCTGCGGAGCCTTGGCGTCGATCGCTTCCTTGATGATCTCCCGCATCGCCGCGTCGGACACGATCGAGAGGTTCTGGCTGACGCCATAATAGGGATATTTGGCCGGGATGGCGGTAGCCGCTTTCCACTTGCCGTTGACGAAGGCGTCGAAGTCATCGCCCGGATCGACCGACCGGTCGAGCGTCGCCATGTCGAAGCCCCAGGCCGGGAAGACCATCGGTGCCGGCGTGCTGAGGTCCGGCGCACCGGCAGGCGCGGACTGCGCGAAGGCCGGCGCCGAGATGACGCCCCAAGCGACCGTCGCGAGCAAAATCTTACGAGCAAACATCAGTGAATCCCCCCCGGGTGTTGGAATCGGTTAGCCAACGCTTTTGACGAGCCTAATCCAACAGTCACCGCTGTATAGGCGAAATGCGGGCTGGGTTCGGCGAACGGCGGTCGCTGGCGCCCCGGGGGGGGATACGAAGGCGCTATCGGATGGCGGCGAGCGTAATCGAGCCCTGGGTCGATCGAGCAGCGATCAGCGCGTCGCTGTCGCTACGGGCCTTGGCGAGCACCGCGTCGCGGCAACGGCGAACGTCGTTCTTTCCGGCCAGGTCGAAATCCGACGCCGCACCGCACACCTCGCGGGCCGCTTGCGACAGCCGCAGCTGGAGTTGACGTCGGCCATCGCTGCCCGAAAGGTCGAGGTCTCCGGTGTGGACAACGCTGACCTGAACGTCGCTGCGCAGCGGTTCTGCCAGGGCGGGCACGGCCTTGGTGCCGGCGGCCGTCAGCAATGCGGAGGCAAGGATGATTCGCAGGGCCTGTTTCATGGTCGCTTCCTTTGCAACGAGGAGCCGCATCGAGCGGCGCGACACACCAGATAGGCCGCGATTTCAGTTCGCATAAGCAACGATGTTGCACGATGGTTCTGCAATAATGCAGAATGGCGCGATGCTAGACTGGAACGACCTCCGCTTCTTCCTCGCAGTTGCCGACAGCGGGAGTACGCTGTCCGCGGCGCGAAACCTGCGGGTCAGCCAGACGACCGTCGCCCGTCGCATCGGCGCGCTGGAACAGGCTTTGGGCCTTACCCTCTTCGACCGGCGCCAGGCGGGCTATACGCTCACGCCGGACGGCGAGCGGCTGATCGGTCACGCACGGTCGGTCGGCGCGTCGGTCGACGCCCTCGGCGACGCGGCAGCCGCCCAGGTCCGGGACACCAGCGGGACGGTTCGGTTAACGACCGAAGAGATTTTCGCCGTTCAGCTGCTCCCGCCGCTGCTGCGCGCGCTGCACGATGCGCATCCTGAAATCGTTATCGAGATGGATGCCACCAGCGAGGTCCGCGACCTTGGCGCTGGGGAAGCTGACATCGCGCTGCGGGCAACGCGCCTCGAACAGTCCGCAGGCGTGGTCGGGCGTCGGCTCTGTGTCGATGACTGGGCGTTCTACTGCACACCGGAATATGGCGAGCGCAACGGCATCCCGGGCGCCCCCGAGCAGCTCCGCGGGCACGCGCTGATCGGCGGCGGGGGCGGCAATCTGTGGCGCGAATATCAATCGTACCTGCGCAGGCTTGGCGTCGAATCGCAGGTCGCGATCCATCAGGCCACGTCCAGCGGCCTGCTTGCTGCGGTACGATCCGGCGTCGGCATCGCCGTGCTGCCGTGCCTGGTTGCCGATTCCGACCCTGAACTGGTGCAATGCTTTGGCCCAAGGAGCGGCCACGGACGCGTCATGTGGCTGCTGACCCACGAGCGGGTCCGGCACAGCCCGCGGGTCCGGGTCGTCACCGATTTCCTGTTCGAACGGATCAGGCAGCGCGTGGCCGACCTGAACCTTTCGACCTGATCACTCGACGGTAACGCTCTTCGCCAGATTACGCGGCTGGTCGACGTCGGTGCCTTTCAGCACGGCCGTATGATAAGCGAGCAACTGCACCGGGACGGCATAGACGATCGGCGCGATCAACGGGTGCACCTCAGGCATTTCGATCGTCGCCATGCAGCCTTCGCCCGCTTCTTCCAGGCCCTTGGCGTCGCTGACCAGCACAATCTTCCCGCCCCGCGCGCGCACTTCCTGCATGTTGCTGACCGTCTTTTCGAACAAGGGTCCGGACGGCGCGAGGACGATGACCGGCACATGCTCGTCGATTAGCGCGATCGGGCCGTGCTTCATCTCGCCCGCGGCATAGCCTTCGGCGTGGATGTAGCTGATTTCCTTCAGTTTCAGCGCGCCTTCCAGCGCCATCGGATAATAGGGCCCGCGGCCCAGGTAGAGCACGTCGCGCGCCGGCGCGATCAAATGCGCCATCGCGGCGATGTCGTCGTCATGGTCGAGCGCGCCGTTGATCGCGGCCGGGGCCTCCTGCAGGTGCGCGACAATCTCGCGCTCTTCCGCGGCCGACAGCCTGCCCTTCGCGCGCGCCAGATTCGCTGCAAGGGCGGCCAGGACGGCCAGCTGGCAGGTAAACGCCTTGGTCGAAGCGACCCCGATCTCCGGGCCGGCGTGGGTCGGCAGCAGCAGGTCGGCCTCGCGCGCCATCGAACTGGTCGGGACGTTGACGACGACGGCGATCCGCTGTTCCTGCGAGCGCGCATGGCGCAGCGCTGCCAGCGTATCGGCGGTCTCGCCCGATTGGCTGATGAACAAGGCCAGTCCGCCCGGCTGCAGAACGGGATCGCGATACCGGAATTCCGACGCCACATCGATGTCGACGGGCACCCGGGCGTATTGCTCGATCCAATATTTTGCGACCAGGCCGGCGTAGAAGCTGGTGCCGCAGGCGACGATGGTCAGCCGGTCGACGTCGGCGAGGTCGAAGTCGATATTGGGCAGTGCGACGATGCCTTCGAACGGGCGAATGTAGCTCGACAGGCTGTCGGCGACGACGACCGGCTGCTCGAAGATTTCCTTCTGCATGTAGTGCCGGTAGTTGCCGCGCTCGATCCGCACCGCGGATGCGCCGCTGTCGACGATCTCCCGCTCGACCGGCCGGTTCTCGCGGTCGAAGATTTCGATCCCGTCGCGGCGGACGACCGCCCAGTCGCCCTCGTCGAGGTAGGCGATCCGGCGCGTCCAGGGGGCCACCGCAAGCGCGTCGGAACCCAGGTAATTCTCGCCCTCGCCATAGCCGACTGTCAGCGGCGCACCCAGGCGCGCGCCGATGATAAGGTCTGGGTGATCTTCGAACAGGAAGGCGATGGCGAAGGCGCCCTGCAGCCGCGGCAGCACGGTTGCGACGGCGTCCGCGGGGGACGAGCCGCGCTCGACTTCGCGGGCGACCAGATGGGCGACGACCTCGCTATCGGTTTCGCTGAGGAATTCGCGCCCGTCGGCGATCAGTTCGTCGCGCAGCGGCTTGAAGTTCTCGATGATCCCGTTGTGCACCAAAGCGACGCGCCCGGCGATGTGCGGATGCGCGTTGCCGACCGTTGGCGCCCCGTGGGTCGCCCAGCGCGTGTGGGCAACGCCGACGTCGCCGCCAAGCGGATTGCCGGCAAGCTCGCGCTGCAGGTTGTCGAGCTTCCCCTCGGCCCGCCGCCGGTCGAGCCGGCCACCGTCGATGGTGCAGATGCCGGCCGAGTCATAGCCGCGATACTCAAGCCGCTTGAGCCCGTCGAACAGCCGCTGGGCAACATCCCGGTTGCCGACAATACCAACGATTCCGCACATTACTCAGCTGCCCTTTTTGTCATCCGTTCACGGAAGCGGCGGGCCCAGCCGGCGATTCCCTTTTGTTCGTTGCGTTCGAGGGCCAAGCTGTCGGCTTCGACATCGCGCGTGATGACCGATCCGGCGCCGACGATCGCGCCGTCGCCGACCGTCACCGGCGCGACCAGCGCGCTGTTCGAACCGATGAACGCCCCTGCGCCGATCACCGTCCGCGACTTGCCGAACCCGTCGTAATTGCAGGTGATCGTCCCGGCGCCGATGTTGGCTTTCTCACCGACGCTGGCGTCGCCGATGTAGCTAAGGTGATTGACCTTGGCGCCGCGGGCGACCTGCGCCTGCTTGATCTCGACGAAGTTGCCGACCTTGGTGTCCTCGGCCAGCTCGGTCCCGGGCCGGATGCGGGCGAAGGGGCCGATCACCGCGCGCGCGCCGATCGCGGCGCCTTCGATGTGGCTGAAGGCCTTGATCGTGGCGCCGTCGGCGACCGCGACACCAGCGCCGAAGACGACGTGCGGTTCGACTGTCACGTCGCGGCCGAGCCTGGTGTCGAACGCGAACCAGACGCTTTCCGGGTCGATCAGGGTTGCACCGTCCTGAAGCGCCTGCTCACGCCGGCGGCGCTGCCAGTCGACCTCCAGGTGCGCCAGTTCGGCGCGGCTGTTGACCCCGGCGGTTTCGAACGCATCGCCTTCGATCACGACCGCCTGGCGCCCTTCGGCGGCGGCGATGTTGACGATGTCGGGCAGGTAATATTCGCCCGCGGCATTGTCGTTGCCGACCTTTTCGAGCCAGCGGAACAGGTCGGGCGCGCGCACCGCCATCATGCCCGAATTGCATAGGCGAACCGCCCGTTCCTCCTCGGTCGCGTCCTTATATTCGACCATCTTCAAGATGCGATCGCCGATGGCGATGATGCGCCCGTAGGCCGCCGGATCGTCCTGGACCGATCCCAGGACGACGATCCCCGGACCGCCTGCCCCGTCCAGCCGCTCCAGCATTCGCTGCAAGGTGGAAGCACGGACGAAGGGCGTGTCGCCGTAGAGGACGATGACGGCGCCATCATAGTCGCCAAGCGCATCGCGGGCCTGCAACACCGCGTGGCCGGTGCCTTTCTGCTTCGCCTGATGCGCGACGAGGACGCCGCGTACCTGGACCGCGCGCTCGACCTGCTCGCGGCCCTTGCCGACGACGACGATACGCCGGCTGGCGCCAAGCTCATCGATGCTGTCAAGCAGGTGCAAAAGCAGCGGCCGCTGGGCGATCGGATGCAAGACCTTGTGCGTGTCGGAGCGCATGCGCGTGCCCTGCCCAGCGGCAAGGACGACAGCGGCGAAATCGTGCGGTGCACTCATGGCGGCGAGCAATGGCACGGCGACTTTGAGAGCGCCAGAGGGCGCGTCGGCCATAAAAAAGGGGCGGCCCGAAAGCCGCCCTTGTAAAGCATCGTCAGGTTGAGCGTCCGCCTAGAAGACGTTCATGTAATATTCGTTGCCGACGAAACCCATCTTTTCGACCCTGGCCCGCTTGGTGACGGCAAGAACCTCATCGACCATTTCATAACGAGCCTTGGAATCCGGCTGCAGGTGGAGTTCCGGAGTCGGGTCCATCTGCTGCGTGGTGTCCAGGTACAGGCGGAGCTGGTCCATCGTCACCGGGTTGCCGTTCCACAGGATCTTGTCGTCACCGGTAATGACGATCTTGTTCTTGACCGGATCGACCGGCGGTGGGTTCACATTGTTCTGGTTCACCGGAAGGTCGAGCTTCACCGCGTGGCTCTGCACCGGAATGGTGATGATGAACATTATCAGCAGCACCAGGAGAACATCGATCAACGGAACGACATTCATGTCGTTCATCGGTTCGCCTTCGGAGTCGCCTTGCTTGACGGTCATTGCCATGGTCGAAACTCCTACTGGACGCGGACGCCGGACTGCGGTGCCGGCTCGGAGATGAATCCGACGCGGGCGAATCCTGCGCGTTGCATGGTGATAATCGCGCCGCCGACACACTTGTACGGCGTGTTGATGTCGCCGCGGATGTGCGCCTCGGGCATGTTCTCGTCAGTCACGTTTTCGACGCCGCCGACCGCCTTGATGGTGTCCTCCAGCTTCTTGACCGCGCGCTCCAGGAGCTCCTTGCTATCGACCTTCTGGACGCCCCAATAGACCGCGCAGTTGCCGTCCGGAGTGCCGTGGACCGAAAGGTTGACGTTTTCGGGCTTCGTCGTGGTCGCTTCGTAGCGGACCGACGGAAGCTTCACGGGGACGCTCTGCAACACGACCGGAACCGCGATCAGGAAGATGATCAGCATCACCAGCATCGTGTCAGCCAGCGGGATGACGTTGATGTCGGAGATGGCTTCGTCTTCGCCTTCGCCGGAGCCAACTTTCATTGCCATAGGGCTATGCCTTCTTTCGGCTTTTTAGTGCGGTCCGCCGGGCGGAGCGGCAATGCCACTCCGCCCGTTGAACCAGGAAGTTATACGCCAGTCGTGCTGCTCGCCTGCGAACCCGACTGGGTCGAGCCCGTGCGCAGCGGCTGCTGGGTGCGGCTGCTCGTCGAACCGGCAGTGGTGGTCGAATTGCCGACGTCACCCTTGCCACCGGTGGCGATGCGCGGCTTCACCTTTCCGTCCGACATCAGGTAGCCGTGCAGGTCGTTCGTGAAGGCCGCGAGGTCTTCCATGATCGACTTATTGCGGCGCAGCAGCCAGTTGTAGGCAAGCACGGCGGGAACCGCGACGACCAGACCGAGCGCGGTCATGATCAGCGCTTCGCCGACCGGGCCGGCAACCGCGTCGATCGACGCCTGGCCGGCGGCACCGATCTTGATCAGCGCGCGGTAGATGCCGATGACGGTACCGAACAGACCGATGAACGGCGCCGTCGAACCGACCGTGGCAAGGAAGGCCAGGCCTTCACCCAAGCGCGAACCGATCGCGCCCTGACTGCGGGCCAGGCTGTTCGCCATCCAATCGTGCTGGTCGATCGGGTCGGTCAGCTTGCCGTGCTGTTCCTGGGCAACCAGCGCATCGTCGACGATCGAGCGGTAAGCGCTGCGCGCCTCAAGCTTGGTCGCGGCTTCGCGCAGGTTCGGCGAGTTCCAGAAGCTGGAACGCACCTTGCGGCCCTGCGCGATGATCTTCTGCTGCTGCATCAGCTTGGTGAACAGGATGTAGAAGGAGAAGATCGACATGCCGACCAGGATGATGAACACCGACCAGGCGATGACACCGCCCTGCTGAAGCGCAGGCAGAAGACCGTATGGGTTCTCGCCACTGGCAGTAGCGGCAGAAGCTGTAAGAGCGATGAAGGACATTGGCGTCTACTTTCCTGTAGGGATTGGAGAAAAAATCGTCGTCCGTTACTCAGGTAACACCCACCTGATCAACGGCGTGGTAATCGTGTCCGAAATTGGATTTCCGCTTGAATCTCGAGCGGGAGTGAACCGCGCGCGACTTTTCAGCACCCGACAAGTTGCGCTGTCCAAAGCGCGACTACCAGACGATCGCGTAATTGAGCAGTTTGAGACACGACCGTCAGTTCCAATACTCAAGGTGGCTTGGGTGGTACCTTCGTCTTCGACACCTGCCGGGAAGTCATCTCCCGAAAAGAGCGAACGGAGGTCTCCCTTTGCACTCACCGCCGACTGCGCTTTTGCTGGCGGAGCTGGCGGACGTGGCGGCGTCGGCGGTCCCGGCGGGGTCGCAATTGGCGGCAGCGGCCTCGGTTCGGGAATCACGGTCGATTCCTGAACCCGAATGGGCGGCGGCGGCGTATTGACCCGGACCACGGGCGGCGGCTGCATCGGCGGCGGCGGCACGTCAGGCATGTCTTCCGGCGGTGGCGGCGGCTCTTCGGGCGGGGGCGGCGGTTCCTCGACGTCGAACGTTTTCAAGTCGGCCGCGGCCTTCTTGATCACATTGTAGGCAAGGCCCGTAACGATCGCATAGCCGAGCAGCAGGTGGATCAGCGCGACGACGACGATCGCCGCGGTACGGTTGCCGCTGAGCTCTTTACGGTTGGCGTAGGACATTAAGCCGCAATTCTCCTCGTCACGCCGTGAACTCCAACGTCTGATTGGCCGCCGGCAAACGGCCCTCCAAACTGGATCGAATGACGCCCATGTATCAACATATCATGGGCCATAAGGGCGCTTCCTTATCTATCGTCCAAGTGCCGCGCAACGCATTTTGTTCCACGTGCGTATGTCATTGTCGTGACGCCAGGCGCGGTGTCACGGCAACGAAGAATATTCGACGCCGACCGCGCGCGTGTCCGGGTAAACGTCGGGCTTGGCGGTGCGCACCCGAAGCGCGCGAACCCCGCGCAGCCCAGCCAGGCCTAAATAGATGTTATAGGCCAAGGTTTCCTGCAGATTGTGCCGGCGCTGCACGGCGAGTGCGATCACTTGCTCGCGAACGAAATCGTAATCCCAGGCATTCGCCGGGTCGTCGTCGGCGGGCGGCGTCGCGTGATCGAGCAGCACTTCGACGGTGACGAGCAAGCGTTGCGGCGACCCGATTTCAAACGGGTGAAACCCAATGTCGGCCTGGATTTCTAAATCCTCGACGATGATTCGCGCCTGCTTCGGCAGCAAATGCAGGGGCACCATCCCGTCTAGTTTCGCTGCGTCGTCCAATCAATCCTCCAGGAATTGCACGTCGCGCGCCGGCGGCGCGAACCGCAGCCCGCCATCAAGCATCAGCACGTCGCCGGTGATGGTCTTGCACGACCAGAGATAAGCGACGCTTTTGGCCACATCGTCCGGCGTCACTCCGCGCCCGAGCGGGTTGCGGCGATGCATTCGGTCGAAGTTCGCCTCGCTCTGGCCGGGCGACCGAAGCATCAGCGCCGGGGCGATGGCGTTCATTCGAATTCCCCGCCCAGCCAGCGCCCGCGCGCCAAGCTCCGTGAAGCCGGCGAGCGCCTGCTTGGACACGGTGTAGCTCAGGAAATCCGGGTTCGGCGTAGCCAGCTTGGCGTCGAGGACGTTGACGATCAGGGCATCCCCGCCCGCGTGACGCCGTGCCAGCTCCGCCGACAACAGCAAGGGCGCCCGCACATTGACGTGCATGTGCGCGTCGAACTCGCCGGCGTCGAAGTCCGCCATCGAATCCCAGGCGAAGCGGCTGGCGTTGTTGACCAGCAGCCGCACCGGCGGAAGGCCATGGGCAGCATCGAAAATCCGCCGCGCGACATTGATGTCCGCCAGTTCGGCGGCGACCTTCACTGCGCCATCAGGCGCTTCGTCCGAATCGCGCCGAACGTGCGCAATGACCTTCCAGCCGCTTTCCAGCAGCGATCGGGCAATGGTCTCGCCGACGCGCTTGCCGGCGCCGGTGACGATTGCTGTGCCGGGTTCATCCATCGCTCGCCTGTTGTCATCCGCGGCGAAGCGAAGCAATCCATGCCGATGCCTGAAACGCGACCACCGCTGGACCTTGCCGGGCTGACCCTCGCCGATCTCGAAGCCTATAATGCCGATCGCAAGCTGCCGCCGGTGGACAAGTGGAACCCGTCGCATTGCGGGGATTCCCAGATGAGGATCGCTCGCGACGGCACCTGGTACCATCAGGGCGCGCCCATTCGCCGGCCGGCCATGGTCAGGCTGTTTTCGACCATCCTTCGCCGGGAGCCGGACGGGCGCCATGTCCTCGTCACCCCGGTCGAAAAGCTAGACATCGACGTCGAAAGCACGGCGTTCCGAGCCATTGAGATGACGACGGAAGGCGAAGGCGCGGCACGGCGGGTGGCGCTCAAGCTCGATTCGGGCGATGGCCTCGTCATCGGCCCCGAGCATGCCTTGACCATGGCCGGCGAAGGCGAAGCGCCACGCGTCGCCGTCAGGCATGGCCTGGAAGCGGAGCTGTCGCGCCCGGTTTATTACGAGCTTGCCGAGATCGCCTTGGCCGAGGCCGGCGACCCGCCCGGTTTCTGGAGCGACGGGCAGCACTTTGCGCTGAATGCCGCATGACCCTGGCCGAGCGGCTGCGCGCCACCCTTTCCGCGGAGCCCGCCGAGCCGCCGCTGACAGGCGACCTTGCCGAGCAGGAGCTGGGGCCAAGCACGGCGGCGGCTGTGCTCGTCGCGGTCACCGATCGAGAGGAGCCGGGGATCCTGCTCACCGTGCGGCGCGAGGACATGCGGACTCACGCCGGGCAGATCGCCTTTCCGGGCGGGCGGATCGACCCGGGCGAAGGCGTGGTCGCAGCGGCCCTTCGCGAAGCGCATGAGGAATTGGGGATCGACCCCGCCGGCGCCGACGTAATCGGCACTACCGACGAATATCGTACCGTCACCGGCTATGTCGTGACCCCGGTGCTGGCCGTGATCCCGCCCGACCTGGCGCTGCGGCCGCATGACCGTGAGGTGGCAGCCTGGTTCGAAGCGCCCATGGCGCACCTGCTCGACGCCGCCAACCACCGCCGCGAGAGCGCGGTTTTCCGCGGCGCAACACGCGACTATTACGTGGTGGATTGGCAGGGGCGGCGGATTTGGGGAGCGACTGCGGCAATGCTTGTGAACCTGTCGCGGCGCCTCCAGTGGCGATGACCATCGACGTCAGTCTTTGGGCGCAGGTGCCCGGTATGTCGCGCATCCTCGAAGCCTTGGGCGCGAATGAAGGCGAGGTCCGCTACGTCGGCGGCTGCGTCCGCGACCGGCTGCTATCGCTTCCGGTCAGCGACATCGACCTGGCAACGCGGCTGTTGCCCGAAGACGTCGTGCGCCGGCTGGAGCAGGCGCGGGTCAAGGTGGTCCCGACCGGGATCGAGCACGGCACGGTGACCGCGATCAGCGAGGGTCATGTCGTCGAAGTGACGACCCTGCGCCGCGACGTGAGCACCGACGGACGGCGAGCGACGGTCGCCTTCACCGATGACTGGAAAGAGGATGCGGCCCGCCGCGACTTCACGATCAACGCGTTGATGGCCGATGCGCTGACCGGCGAACTGTCCGATTATTTCGGCGGGCTTGAAGACATCGCGGAGCGCCGGGTCCGCTTTATCGGCGATCCCCTGCGGCGCATTGCCGAAGACCATCTGCGGATATTGCGCTTCTTCCGCTTCCACGCGCGCTTCGCCGGAGACGTCGTCGATGCCGCAGCGCTCCAGGCCTGCACCGCCCGCGCCAATGACCTGATGGCCCTTTCGCGGGAGCGGATTGCCGATGAACTGCTGAAGCTGCTGGCGGTCGACGATCCGTCCGCGACCGTCGCGATGATGATCGAATGCGGCATATTCCGCCCGGTGCTGCCGGAGATCGAAGCGGACGCCCTGCCCCGCCTTTCGCTCCTGGTCAGGGCCGAAGCCGAGGCCAAATTGCCGGCCGCGCCGGTGCGCCGGCTGTCGGCGCTGCTTCCGCGCGACGCCGCGACGGCCGAACGGGTCGCGGCCCGGCTCAAGCTGTCCAACAAGGCGCGCAAGCGCTTGGCCTGCGCGGCGGAGGAAGACGTTGGCGGCGATGCAAGGGCGCTCGCCTACCGGATCGGCGTCGAGTGCGCCGTCGACCGCCTGCTATTGGGCGCCAAGGGCGAGGCCGCGATCGCAATCGCCGGCTGGGCGCCGCCTCGCCTGCCGATCGGCGGCGGGGCGCTGATCGATCGCGGGGTCACGCAGGGCCCGGACGTCGCGCACACCTTGAAACGCATCGAAGAAATGTGGGTCGAGGCCGGCTTTCCCACCGGGGACGAATTCGAGCAAATCGTGGATGCGGCGGTGGAGCAACGGCAAACGGGCCGTTAACCGCGTTTCAACCGCGCTGCTTTACCCCCCGGCGGATGGTGGGACACTGGGCCAGGATTGCATGGGTCACGGCGCTTGTTGCGCTGCCCTGCGCCGCGCCCGCGGCTGCCGCCACGATTACCGCCACCACCTCGGCCAAGGTGGTCAAACCGTTGGTGCTCAACCGCCTCCAGGACCTCGACCTAGGGACGGTCATGCTCGGCTCGGGAAGCTTCAGCGGCGCAACCCTCAGCCTGTCCGCCGGCGGCGTGCGTACCTGCCCCGTGCAAATCACCTGCTCCGGTGCAACCCAAGTCGCGGCTTACAATGTGGCCGGGACCAATAACATGGTAGTCCGCATCTCCACGCCGGACGTCCTTCTGGTCAACCAGAGTGACGGGTCGAAGACATTGCAGCTGACGGTCGACGGGCCGACCTCAGTGGTGCTGACCAGCTCCGGCCCGCCGGGCGTCGATTTCCAGCTGGGCGGCTCGATCAAGCTGGATTCGACGACCGCGCCTGGACTCTATCAAGGGACGTTCAACGTTACCGTCGACTATTGATCGCCTAAAGCCCGGCCTCGACCGCGGTCCGAACCGCCTCCGCGGTAGTTGTCACGCCAAGCCGCCGAAACATCAGGGCCCGGTGCATCTTGACCGTTTTCTCGCTCAGGCCAAGGTCGCCGGCAATCTGCTTGTTGAGCAGGCCGCTGGACATCAGTTCCAGCACTTCCCGCTGCCGCGGCGACAACTGCCCGATCAGATGCTCGGCGCGCTGCCGGCGCGCAACGAAGCTGCCCTCGCCCGGTCCGAGATCAACCTGGGAGCCAAGGAACCAGGCTAGCTCGCCATCCTGCCCAAACAAGGGCGTGATCATCACTCCGTTACGGAATGGCGAACCGTCCTTCTTGTAATTGAGGATCTCGACCAGCGTCGGCCGCCGGCCGGCCATTGCGTCGCGCAGCTCCTGGGTCATCCAGGGCTCGGTGCCGCTACCGGCGAGGAAACGGCAGTTGCGCCCGATAATCTCTTCGCGGGCATAGCCGGTCAGGTCGCAGAACGCCTGGTTCGCCGCCACGATCGGGTTGTCCGGCTGGTGCGGATCGGTGACGACCGCCGCCATGGGGCTGCCGTCGATAATCGCGTCGATACTGCCAAAGGCCATATGACGAGGGCTTAGCGCGGAGATGCCGCCGGGGGGAAGCCTAACGGCGGCGGGTTTTCCAATAGTCGGCGGCCGCTTCCGCCTCCAGGGGCCTGGCGAAGTAGAAGCCCTGCCCGCTCGCGCATCCCAAGGCGGCCAGGGTCGTCGCCAGTTCGACGCTCTCGATCCCTTCCGCAGTGGTCGACATGCCCAAAGCCTCGGCCAGGCTGAGCACCGCGCGGACGATGGCGACGCTGTCGGGATCGACCATCATTGCGGACACGAAGCTGCGGTCGATCTTGAGCACGTCGATCGGCAGCCGCTGGAGGTAGGCAAGGCTCGAATAGCCAGTGCCGAAGTCATCCATCGCCACCGTCGTATCGAGCGCCTTGAGCGCGTCGAACACGCGCGTAGCGCGGCCCGGGTCCTGAACGATCGAGCTTTCGGTCAACTCAAGCGTCAGCCGATTGCCGGCAAGCCCGCTCGATCGCAGCGCTTCGGCGACGGCGCCAGCGACATCGTCGCGCGCGACCTGAATCGCCGAAAGGTTGACGCCGACATAGATTGGCAGCGGTCCGCCCGCTTCGCGGTCCCAACCGGCCAGCGTTTGCGTCGCCTTGTCCAGCGCCCAGCGGCCGAGCTGAAGGATCAGCCCGCTTTCCTCGGCCACCGGAATGAATTCCGACGGGCTGATTTCGCCGCGATCTTCATGGGTCCAGCGAGCCAGCGCCTCAAACCCTGCAACCTTGCCCGATTTCAGGTCAATCAGCGGTTGGTAGAACAGCCTGAGCTGGTCGCGATCAAGCGCTCGGCGAAGTTCCGTTTCGACGGAGAACCGGCGCCGCGCCAGGCTTGCTTCCTTCGGCTCATAGATTTGGGGCCGCCCGCTTTGCTTGGCTTGCTTGACGGCGAATTGCGCGTTGCGGAACAGGTCTTCCGCATCGTCGCCGGCGTGGATCAGCGCCAGTCCGATCGCGCACTCAACCTGTATTTCCAGGTCGGAAATGGTGAACGGCGCCGACATCACCTGCTGGATCCGATCGGCCGCGGCCAGCGCATCTTCGGCCCCGCGCCCGAGCGCCACGAGGATCCCGAACTCGTTGCCGCCGGTGCGCGCCAGAACGTCGCCGCCGCGCAGCGCCGACATCAGCCGCCGGGCGAAGGTGATGAGCAGCTCGTCGCCCGCGATGCTGCCCATGCTTTCGTTGATTCGGGAAAAACGTAGCAGGTCGACGACCAGGACGGCATGTTCGGCGTCCTTCACGCTCGCGTCGACGACCTTTTCGATGGTCTCGGTGAAGCCAAGCCGGTTGGCCAGGCCGGTCAGGCTGTCGCGAACCATTTCCGCGCGCAACGCATGCTCGGCCTGCACTTCGACGGTGCGGTCGACGACGCTGATCAGGCACCTGGGTTCATCGCAATTCAGCGAGCGAAGCGGTGCCAGCTTCATCTTCATGAACCGACGGCGCGGCCCATCGCCGTCGTCGAATTCCATCTCGTCGCAGGCGTCGCCGCCGGACTTCAGATAATTGCGGATGAAATCGCCGCCCGGCCCTGCCGCATAATGCCGGAAAATGCTGACGAACCTTTCCGGCGCGCCGGCACAACCCGCAAGCTTGAAAAACCGGTCGTTGACCCCGTGAATCCAGAGTTTTTCGCCGCGCAGCGAGAAGATTCCAGCGGCAATCGGCAGCGCGCTTAGCAACGCCTCATCGTCGCCTGCCGCCGGATGCGCGTTCGCATTCGGTCCGGCAGGTCGCGCGCGGGTCGGCTCCCGAAAGCGCTGGAATGCAGGCTGCATAACGGGGCTTTGCCGGACAGGTGTTAATTCAACGTAAGTGCCGATCGACGGCGACCCGCTCAGCTGAAGCGATTGCTCCGCGGAAATCCCATCGGCGGCATCCGCCCCGCCGCCCCGCGCGCTGCGCGCCACGGAGTCAGGTCGGTTTCCGTCCGCGTCCGCGCGCTTTCGCCGCCGAGCGTCCAGCTAAGCCCGTCGCCCAGCCGGAATGCAATCACATCGGCCAGCCCGCCGTCGCGGTAGCGCTGCAGCAGCACGCCTTGCCCCCGGGTCATTTCCGGCAGTTCGGCGAGCGGGAAGACAAGCAGCTTGCGGTTGTCGCCGATCACCGCAACCGAGTCAGCACCAACCGGCACTTCGCGGACGATCGCCACCGTCGCCTGATCGCGCAGGTTCACGAGTTGCTTGCCCTTGCGCGTTTCGGCAACCGTTGCTTCGGCGGCAGCAATGAAGCCGCGGCCGTCGGAGGATGCGAGCAGCAGCTTGGTCCCCGGTCGGGCGACCATCATGCCGACAATCTCGACTTCCGGCGCAAGGTCGATTTGCAGCCGCACCGGTTCGCCGAAGCCCCGCCCGCCCGGCAGCTTGTCGCCGCCAAGCGTGTAGACCCGGCCATTGGCCGCGAAGAGCGCAATCTTATCGGTGGTCTGCGCATGGAAATGGATGAACGGCCCGTCGCCTTCCCGCCATTTCAGGTCCGCGATTTCCTGAAGATCGACATGGCCGCGCATTGCCCGGATCCAGCCGCGCTGCGACAGGATCACGGTGATCGGTTCCTTTTCGATCATCGCCGACCAGTCGACCTCGCGCGGTCCGGCGGCTTCCTCCAGCCGGGTCCGCCGGTCGTCGCCGAACTTGGCTTTGACGCTTTCCAGGTCCTTCTTGAGCCGGGTGCGCTGCCGCGCCGGGCTTTCGATCAGCTTTTGAAGCTCCTCCCGCTCCTTCGACAGGGCCGTGCGCTCGCGGCCGATCTCCATCTCCTCGAGCCGCCGCAGGCTGCGGAGCCGCATATTGAGGATCGCCTCTCCCTGGCGGTCGCTGAGCGAAAACTCGGCGATCATGATCGGCTTTGGCTCGTCTTCCGTGCGGATGATCTCGATTACGCGATCGAGGTTAAGGAAGGCGATCAGGAACCCGTCGAGCAACTCCAGCCGATCGTCGATCTTGCCGATCCGAACCTCGCTCCGCCGCACCAGCACCTGGAACTGGAAGGCGAGCCAGGACGACAGGGCTTCGCGCAGGCTCATCACCATCGGCGTCCGATTGGCGTCGAGCACGTTGAGGTTGAGCGGGAAGCGGACTTCCAGGTCGGTCAGCCGGTAAAGGCTTTCAAGCAGCAGGTCGGGATCGACCGTCCGGCTCCTCGGCTCGAGGATCAGCCGCACTTCCTCCGCGCTCTCGTCCCTGACATCGGCCAGGATCGGCAGCTTCTTGTCGGCGATCAGGGTCGCGATCTGCTCGATCAGCTTGCCCTTCTGCACCCCGTACGGAACCTCGCTGACGAGCAGATACCAGCCGCCCCCCTTTTCCTTTTCCACGCTGATCGAAGCGCGCAGCCGGAACGAACCGCGGCCCGTCCGATAGGCGGTGGCGATGCTTTCGCGGCTGTCCACCAGCACCCCGCCAGTCGGGAAGTCGGGACCGCCGACGAAATCCATCAGGTCGGCATGTTCGGCCTTGGGATTGTCGATCAGGTGGGCCGCCGCATCGAGGAGCTCGGACACGTTGTGCGGTGGGATGGAGGTGGCCATGCCGACGGCAATGCCGCTGGCGCCGTTGGCGAGCAGGTTGGGAAACAGGCCGGGGAAGACTTCCGGCTCTTCCTCTTCGCCATTGTAGGTCGGCCGGAAGTCGACCGTGCCTTCGTCCAGCCCGGCCATCAGCTGCGTCGCGATCGCTGTCAGCTTGGCTTCGGTGTAGCGATAGGCGGCGGCGTTATCGCCGTCGATGTTGCCGAAGTTCCCCTGCCCGTCGACCAGCGGATAACGAAGCGCGAAGTCCTGGGCGAGGCGGACCATCGCGTCATAAACGCTCTGGTCGCCGTGGGGGTGATACTTGCCGATGACGTCGCCGACGACCCGCGCCGACTTCTTATAGGCACCGGCCGGGTCGAGCCGAAGGAGGCGCATCGCCCACAACAGCCGCCGGTGCACCGGCTTCAACCCGTCTCGAACGTCCGGCAACGACCGCGCCGTGATCGTCGACAGCGCATAGACGAGGTAGCGCTCGGACAGAGCGGCGTCGAAGGGCGTATCGATGGTGGTGCTGGGCTCGGTGTCCATGCCGGCTGGACTAGCAACGCTCTTGCCGCTGCGGAAGCAGGACAATAAAAAGTTCATGCTATCGAGAGTTAATTGGAATCCCCCGAAAACGGTGCCAGTCTTGTCCCCTACGATGTGGGGGGCACTTCGTCTGTGACTGCGTACCGGTTGTACCATATCGATGGTGCGGGAAGTTTTGCCGCGGCCGAGTGGATCGATGCCGACGATGATGAGTCGGCCGTCCGCAATGCCCAGGCCATGAAGAAATCCGTCGTCTGCGAACTTTGGCAGGGCAGCCGGCTCGTCGCCAGGATCGAACCCCGAAAAAAATAGCCGGCGATCAGCGTTCGCGCTTGTCACCGAAGAACGCCTGGCCGCGCGCCTTCATCGCCCCTTCCAACAGGCGTTCCGAAGTCTCTTCAGCAGCATCGGGGGTCATTCGCACGTCGACGGCATCGGGTCCAATGAGGGTAACGACACCCTCAACCGCATCGACGTGCGTAGGCTCATCATAGACTTTGTCATCAGCCATCGCGCTCAAACCGATAAGTGGGGAAAATCGGTTCTCGACACATCGCACTTGAGCCACCGGCTATAGCTACGGAGCCGTCGCATTTGGGCACCCGCCGCGCCCCAAACAGAAATGGGGGCCGGCATTGCTGCCAGCCCCCACTGCGCCGAGCGAAGGATCTGCCTCGCTTCATCAACCGAGCCCAGGGGACCCGCTTCCTGAAGTCTGGCTCACCAGCTCAGGCGTCGCTTCCCATCAACCGCTCCCTCCTTGCGGAGGAGCCTGGCTTCTCAATTCGCTGCGCCAGTCCGAAGACCTCGCTTGCGTCCGGAGTTGCCGTGCCTGACCCGAAGGTCAAAGCCTGCCAATGTTCCGCGGCCCTTCTTGGGACGATCCCAACATCGCGCCTCGCTCTGCTTGACGTCCGGTTCCGAAGAACCTTCCGATAAGCCGCGTCGCGCAAGTCGAAGATCATCTCTTCCGGCGCCTCTTCCGACTGGCCCGCTTCCGCTCCGAAGAGCTTCGGCCTTGCCTGCCGGTGGAGATCGGACCTTTGGTCACCTGCCGCATCTTCCGTCCGTTTCCGGCTTTCCGATGAGGCCGGGAGCCGCCGTCCCGATCACCCATTCCTTATGCTGCAGCCGGCCGAGTCGGAAAAGCGGAATCGGTCATAATTAGCCTGTGGATAACGGGGATTTCGTGCACAGTTTCGGTGCGGCAACCATCTGCGGCGGCGGTTGCCGTTTCGTTCTCGCTTCACTACCTCGCAATGGTGCCCGAGCCCGCCGAAATGATGCCCGAATCACCCTGGCTCGCGGGACTCAATCCGCCGCAGCGGGATGCGGTCCTGACCACCGAGGGGCCGGTGCTGGTGCTGGCCGGCGCTGGCACCGGCAAGACCGCCGCCCTGACCGCGCGCCTGGCCAACCTGATCGCCACGCGCAAGGCCTGGCCCAGCCAGATCCTGGCGGTGACCTTCACCAACAAGGCCGCCCGCGAAATGAAGGAGCGCATCGCCCAAATCAGCGGCGGCGCAATCGAGGGCATGCCCTGGCTCGGCACCTTTCACTCGGTCGCCGCACGAATGCTCCGCACCCACGCGGAGCTGGTCGGCCTGCAGTCCAATTTCACCATCCTCGACACCGACGACCAGCTGCGAGTCCTCAAGCAGCTGATCCAGGCGGCCAACCTCGACGACAAGCGCTGGCCCGCGCGCCAGCTGGCGGGGATGATCGACCGCTGGAAGAACCGCGGCTGGACTCCAGAGCAGGTCGATGCGGGCGAAGCGGAAGCGTTCGGCCCGGGCCGCGGGCGCGAGCTTTACAGCGCGTACCAGGCTCGCCTGCGCACGCTCAACGCCTGCGACTTCGGCGACCTCTTGCTCCATATGCTCGCCATTTTCCGCAAGCATCCCGACGTACTCGGCCAGTATCGTGACCGCTTCCGCTATATCCTGGTCGACGAATATCAGGATACGAACAGCGGCCAGTACGAGTGGCTTCGCCTGCTCGCGGAGCCGCGGCGCAACTTGTGCTGCGTCGGCGACGACGACCAGTCGATCTACAGCTGGCGCGGCGCGGAAGTCGCGAACATCCTGCGCTTCGAAAAGGATTTTCCCGGCGCCAAGATCGTTCGCCTGGAACAAAATTACCGCTCGACCAGCCACATCCTTGCCGCCGCCGACGGGCTGATCGCCAACAATTCCGGCCGGCTCGGCAAGACCTTGTGGACCGAAGCGGGCGACGGGGAGAAGATCCGCGTCGTCGGCGTCTGGGATGGGCCGGAGGAAGCGCGGCGGGTCGGCGAGGAGATTGAGCGCGCGCAGGCTCGCGGCCGCCCGCTTTCCGAAGTCGCGATCCTGGTCCGCGCGCAGTTCCAGACCCGCGAGTTCGAAGAACGCTTCATCGCCATTGGCCTGCCCTACCAGATCATCGGCGGCTTCCGCTTTTACGAGCGCGCCGAGATTCGCGATGCACTCGCTTACCTGCGCCTGATCCACCAACCCGCCGACGATCTCGCGTTCGAACGCATCGTCAACCAGCCGAAACGCGGGCTTGGCGACAAGGCGATCGCTACAATCCACACCGCTGCCCGCGCCAGCCAGCAGCCGCTGCTGATGGCCGCTGCGGCGATGCTCGACAGCGACGACTTGCAGGCACGCGCGCGCAATTCGCTGGGCCGCTTCGTCGGCGACATCTCTCGCTGGCGGCAGATGGCTGCCGAGCTGCCCCATGCGGAACTGGCGCGGATCGTCCTCGATGAAAGCGGCTACACGGCAATGCTTCAGGCCGAACGGTCGGCCGAGGCATCGGGCCGGCTCGACAACCTCCAGGAGCTCGCTCGGGCGATGGAGGAATATGAAAACCTCTCCGGCTTCCTCGAACATGTCAGCCTGGTGATGGACAATGACGAGGACCGCGGCCGCGACAAGGTCACGATCATGACCATCCACGCCGCCAAGGGGTTGGAGTTCGATACTGTCTTCCTGCCCGGCTGGGAGGAAGGCATTTTCCCCTCGCAGCGGGCGCTCGACGAAGGCGGCCTCAAGAGCCTCGAGGAGGAACGGCGCCTCGCCTACGTCGCGATCACCCGCGCACGCCGCAAATGCACGATCCTCCACGCCGCCAACCGGCGGATCTACGGCCAGTGGACAAGCAGCCTCCCCTCCCGCTTCGTCGCCGAACTGCCCGAGACCGAGATCGAGACCGAAACGACGATGACCGGGGGCGAGAGCCTGTGGCGCGCGCAATGGAGCGAGCGCGGCGACCCCTTCGCCCACCTCGCCAGCGGCGCGGCCAAGCGCGCCAGCACCCGCGGCCCCGGCTGGCAGCGCGCCAGCAGCGGCGGCCGCTTCAGCACCGAGCCCACGCGCGTGATCGAAGCCCGCGCTTCGGCCGTCTCGCTTGGCAACAAGGGGCGCGACGATCTGGAGCTGGGCCAGCGCGTCTTCCACGGGAAGTTCGGCTACGGCACGATCCAGGCGATCGAAGGCAATAAGCTCGAAATCGAATTCGAGCATGCGGGCATGAAAAAGGTGCTCGACAGCTTCGTCAGCGCCGGCTGACCGCCGCGCCGACGGCGTTGCGCTTCAGGTGACGGCGCCGACCTTCTTGCCGGCTTCAAGGACGTCGCAGATCGGGCAATCCTCGCTGTTTTCCGCCGTGCTCACCGCGTCCGCAGCGTCGCGCGCGAGGATATCCTTCGACTTGATAACGGGTCCACCGACCCGCTTCAGCTTGTTGATCCGGTAAAGTTTCATCGACCCCGCCCCACGCTCCAGCGCAATTTCAACCACAAGTTTTTGTGCGCTGCAATGCCTTGGAGCGGCGGAGCCGCGGCACCTCCCGCAATCGGCGGCGTTAGGGCGGCATGACGGTCAAAATCGGCACTGCCGGATGGGCGATCCCTAGACAGGTTGCCGACGAATTTGGCGAAGGCACCTCGCTCCAGCGCTATGCCACTCGCTTCGGCGCGGCTGAGATCAACAGCTCCTTCCATCGCCCGCACCGCGCCTCGACCTGGCAGCGCTGGCGCGATAGCGTGCCGCAGGACTTCCGCTTCTCGGTGAAACTTCCAAGGACGGTGACCCACCAGGCGAAGCTGGCCGGCTGCAACGACCTCGTCGGCGACTTCCTCGAACAGGCGCACCATTTGGGCAACGCGCTCGCCGTGTTGCTGGTGCAGCTTCCACCCAAGCTCGATTTCGACGCCGCGGTGGCGTCCGCATTCTTCCGCGACCTGCGCGGCCGGACAGCGGCGCGGATTGCTTGCGAGCCGCGCCACCTGAGCTGGTTCACGGATCAGGCGGATGCGCTGCTCGACCATCACGAAGTGGCGCGCGTGGCCGCCGATCCCGCGATTTGCGAAGCTGCCGCGCGGCCGGGCGGCTGGCGCGGTCTGGCCTATTGGCGGCTGCACGGATCGCCGGTGATGTATCGGTCCAGCTATGCGGACCGGATCGCGGAAGTCGCCGCCGGGATCCGCGAAGACGGCGCGCCTGACTCCTGGTGCATTTTCGACAACACGGCCTCGTCCGCCGCCACTTCCGACGCGCTGGCTTTGGCCGGCATGTTTGCGCCTGATTGACCCCGAAAGATGGTTGTTGTGGCGGCGCAACATCTTGCTACGCTCCGGCCTCTTTTGCGATCCGGAGCATCCGATGAAGCTGCCGCACGTCCTCGCTTTCACTACTGCACTTGGCGCCGCGATGCCGGTGGCCGCGCAGCGGCAGCCTTCCGCGCCTCCGGTCGAATATGCGCTAAGCTTCGACAACGCCGTCCATAACGAAGCGCGGATTACCGTTACCTACCGCGCCGTCCGGCCGGGTCCGATGCGATACCAAATGTCGCGCTCCTCCCCCGGCCGCTACGCGCTCCACGAGTTTGCGAAGAACGTTTACGCAGTCTCGGCGAGCGACGGCGCCGGACGACCGCTCGCAATCATCCGGAGCGACCCGTACGGCTGGACGGTGCTGCCGTCGGGCGACGGGACGGTTCGAGTCACCTACACGCTCTATGCCGACCGCGGCGACGGCACCTACGCGCAGATCGATCCCACCCACGCGCATCTGAACATGCCGGCGACGCTGATGTGGGCTACGGGCTATGACGACCGACCGGTCACCGTCCGCTTCAAGCCGTTCGACGCGAGCTGGAAGGTTGCCACCCAGCTGTTCCCGACCGCCGACCCCTTCACATTCCAGGCGCCCAATTTCCAATATCTGATGGATAGCCCGGCGGAATTGAGCGACTTCGACATGCGCAGCTGGACCGTTCCCTCGCCCGGCGGGCCGCGAACCATCCGGCTGGCGGTTCACCATGAAGGCACCGCCGCGGACGTCGATAAACTGATGGCGAAGACGCAAAAGGTGGTGGCCCAGGAAATCGCGGTGTTCGGCGCCCCTGCCCCCTATGACACGGGTACGTACACCTTCATCGTCGATGCCATGCCGCAGGCGAGCGGCGACGGGATGGAGCACCGCAACTCGACGATCGTAAGCGGGCGCGGCGGGCTCGCGGCCAGCGATTATGCGCAGCTGGGGACGATCAGCCACGAGTTTTTCCACAGTTGGAACGTCGAGCGCCTGCGCCCGCGCGAGCTGGAGCCGTTCGACTTCACCCGCGCCAATCCGACGCCATCTCTATGGTTCGCGGAAGGCTTCACGACCTATTACGGGCCGTTGTTCATTCGCCGCGCTGGGGAATCGAGCACGGACCGCTTCCTGCAGGGCCTTGCCGGCACCTGGAATTACGTCGCCAACGGGCCGGGCCGAAGCTTCGGCTCGCCGCTGGAAATGAGCCTTCGGGCCCCGTTCGTCGACGCTGCGACGTCAGTCGATCCGACGACGCCCAACATCATCACCAACTATTACCCCTACGGCGCCGCGATCGGGCTGTCCCTGGACCTGATGCTTCGGCAGCGCGGCCTCTCGCTGGACGGCTTCATGCGCCACATGTGGCTTCGCAACGGGGTCAACGAACGGCCGTTCACGACCGCAGACCTCGAACGCGGGCTGGCCGAATTCACCCGCGACCCGGCCTTTGCCAGCGACGTCTTCACGCGCTTCATCCGCGGCAGCGCGCTGCCTGATCTTGCTCCGTTGCTCGCGCAGGCGGGACTGTCCGTCCGGCCCGCCAACCCCGGCAAGGCCTTCGCGGGCGACGTCGACCTGACCGCGACGAAGAACGAGCTGTCCTTGGACAGCGCCACGCAGCCGGGATCGCCGCTCTACATCGCGGGTATCGAACGTGGCGATCGGCTGCTCAGCGTCGCCGGCGCCAAGATCGAGAGCAAGGCGGATTGGGACAAAGTCCTGGCCAAAACGAAGCCGGGCCAATCGGTCGCCGTCCGCTTCGTCCAGCGCGGCCATGAGCGCACCGCCATGCTGACCTTCGTTGGCGACCCGACGGTGGAAATCGTGCGGGACGAGGCGATCGGAAAGACGCTCTCGCCGGCCCAGCAGGCCTTCCGCACAGCCTGGCTGGGCGCCGAGCCGGCACCTGCCAAATAGCTATTCGGCCGCCCAGGCCTCGGCCTTCTCGACGATGGTCAGCTCGCGCAGCATCGCATCGACGCTCGCTGTGAGCTCCGGGAGGAAGGTGACTTGATGGCGGGCGCCGCGATAGCTTTCGACCATCAGCAAGGCGTCCAGCAGGATCGGCACAACGACCCCCTCCGGGTCATCCAGATTTACTAAATTTCGTAGTTTTTCCAGCGCCTTGCGCCGTGCACCTTCCGGGTTGTTCACCGCTTCGGTGCGGCCGATCATCCACGCCACTTTTATTCTCCGACCCTCGACGCGTCCAAGCATAAGGGCAGGCATCGGCGACGGAAGTTCGCTCCGCCGCGCCGCCGGCGCGCTCTGGCGTTTCCGGATTTAACTTGTCCCGCATCGGCCGATTTAAAGGCACTCTCGTCCGCTCCCGGCGTTCTATGCACTGTGAATGATAACCGGCGCATCGTGGCCTTCGGCCTTTTGACCCAGCGGGACTTGGACCTACTGGGCCCGACCTTCGACCGCGCCTGGCCGGTCGACGACGCGCCCTGCTTCGAAGATTTGCTGCAAGCATTGGACGAGGTCGATTGCGAACCGCGCGAGCCTAACAAGCAGGTGCACTGACCGCTTGCGATGGCGTTGCCGTGCCGGAATGGCTAGAAGCGGCGAATGGCCGAAGCGCAGATCGCCGTTCGCGACAATCCCGATGAAAGTCGCTTCGAAATCGACCTCGGGGATGAACGAGCTGTCGCCCAATATACGCTGAAAGACGGCACGATCGCTTTCACCCATACGAAAGTGCCGCCAAGCCATGAAGGACAGGGGTTGGGCACGCGGCTGATCGAGGCGGCCCTTGCCGCTGCTCGCAAGCGGCAGCTCAAAGTCATCCCGTCGTGTCCGTTCTTCGCCGCTTACATGAAGAAGCATTCCGAAACGCACGACCTCCTCGCCGATGGGTGGCGGGCCAAGTTGAGCCTGGACGACTGATGGCCGGCCTGTCGGACAATAGCCGGGGACTGATCATCCGCGCCGCGGGCGCGCTCATTTTCCTGCTGGCCTTCGGCTCGGCGATCCTGCCGACGTTCGGCGACATCCCCGCGCGTCGGGTCATTGGCCTGTTGCTGATCGCCGCCGGCGCGATCGAACTCTTCGCCGTCGCAGCTCGGCGGACCCACCATCTCAGCGCCGGGATCGCCGCGGCAGCGACTTTGCTCGCCGGACTGCGGCTCGAGCTCGACCCGACGGCCGACTTCTTCGCGGTCCTTAACATGGTCATCTTGTGGCTGGTCGTGCGCGCGGCGGCCTTGTTCGTCTCCGCCCAGCGGTCGCGCAGCCCGTTGAAGACGTGGGTCCATCTCGCCGCCATCGTCGATTTCCTCCTTGGTATCCTCTTGCTGGGCGGCCTTCCCGTAGCGATCATCGTCTACGGCTTGTTCGGCCCGACGCCGGAAATCGTCGCGACCTTCGCCTGGGTCTTCGCCGCCAGCTTCATTGCCGCGGGCTGGCTGCTGATCGCGGCCGCGCCGCTGGAAGCGAGCGAGACCGACTAGGAACCGCTGGGTAGCCCGGAAGTTTTCCGACTTGGGCTAAACAGGGAAGGCGCACCGGTGTTAGGTTTCGCCGCTGCAGTGACGTTCTTGGCTTCTGCCGCCGGACCGGCTGGCGAAGTGGCGAAACTCGACCTTCCATCGGCCAATCTGGAATCGCCCGCACTACCGCCGCTCGACCGCAGCGGCTTCGCGCTCCCGATCGTCAATTACACGACCCCCGGCGGTGTGCTGCGCCGCAAGCGGGGGATCATTGCCGGGGTCCAGGTCGCGCCGCGCACCATGGTCGGCATCGGATTTTTCGAAACGGCCAAGAAGCGGCGGGCGTCGAATGACGGCATGACGCCGGAAAAGCGCTCCAAGCGGGCAGCGGTCGGAATCTCCTTCCAGTTCTAGGGTCGACACCCGCCTCATTTAAATTGTCGAAACGCGACTCGAAAGGGAACCCGAATCGCGCACGGTGCATTAGAACAGCAAAAGTCAACACTTAAATTCAGGTGCAAAATGAAACAGCTAGCTATTGCGCTGGCGGTGACGGGTGCGTTCGCATTTGCGGTTCCGACCGCAGCCCCGGCCGCTTCGATGGAAACCTATGAAGCCAAGGCCGCTGCGGCCGACGCGGCCGCCACCGCGCGTGGCGACATGGCCGCGACGTTCGGCAAGAGCAGCCTCAAGCCCGGCCAGTATCTGTGGCGTGATGTTTCGCCGGCCGAGGGCGACGAACGCGTCGTCGTCAGCCTCTCCGACCAGCTCGCCTACCTTTATCGCGGCGACGAATTGATGGCGGTTTCTTCAGTGTCCAGTGGCCGCTCGACCAACCCGACGCCGACCGGCATTTTCCAGGTGCTGGAAAAGAAGCCGATGCATCACTCGCGCAAGTACGACAATGCGCCGATGCCGTTCATGCAGCGCATCGACCAGTACGGCATTGCGCTCCACGCCGGTCATAATCCCGGTCGCCCGGCGTCGCACGGCTGCGTCCGCCTGCCGAAGGAGTTCGCCGCCAAGCTGTTCAAGACCACCAGCGTCGGCACGCCGATCCTGATTGGCGCCTAACCGCGAAGACTATCGGCGGAGCCCCAACGCCGGACTGAGTCTTCGATGCAACGGTCCGCCCTTTTCGCGCACGGCCACGGGTCATGCGTTGTTCAGGGCGGACCGTTAACGTAGGTTTCCATGATGAAACCGGGAATCCTGTCCGCAGCAGCCCTCGTGGCCTCGCTCCTCCATCCTGCCGTTGCATCTGCGCGGAAGGCGCCGCCTCCGCCCCCCGTCGCCGTGGCCCTGCCCTATCAGTCGGCAGGCCTTGCGACTTCGTCCGAGGTCCAGAATTTCTACCGCGGGTGGAAGTTCGCGCCGATCTGGTTCCAGGGCGGTGTCGCCAAGCCGGCGACCGCCGATCTTATGCGCATCCTTAATCGGGCACCGCTGGATGGCCTGGCCAACGGGCCGGCGCTCGCCGCCACCGTCCAGGCAGCGATGCAGCGCGCCGCGGGGCGCGATCCGGCCAGTGTCGCTTATGCCGAACATACTTTGTCTGAAGCCTGGACGCTCTACGTCAAGTCGCTCAAGCGGCCGACCCCGGGCATGATCTACGCCTATGACATGCTCAAGCCGAGGAACACGCAGGCCGACCAGATCCTGTCCATCGCTGCCGGGTCCGCGTCGCTTGCCCAGCACCTCAATTCGGTGTCTGCCCTCAACCCAGTCTACGCCCAGATTCGGGATGCCGAATGGCAGCGGATGCAGGCGACCGGGACGTCGGCGCCGGATCCGCGAGTCGTCGCCAACCTCGACCGGGCGCGATCGATCCCGGCGACCGGCAAGTTTGCGGTGGTCGACGCCGCCACGCAGCGGCTGCTGATGTTCGAAAACGGCCAGGTCGTCGATTCGATGAAGGTCGTGGTCGGCGACAAGACCAAGCTTGGCCTGCCGACGCCGATGATCGCCAGCATGATCTATTACATGGTGCACAATCCCTATTGGAACGTGCCGCACCACCTGGTGCGCAAGACTGTTGCCCCCGGCGTGCTTGCCCAGGGCCCGGCCTACCTCAAGGCGCGCGGCTATGAAGTGATGAAAGATTGGACCCCGGAATCGACGGCGCTCGACCCCAAGTCGATCGATTGGAAAGCGGTCAAGGAAGGCACCATTCAGATCCGCGTCCGGCAGAAGCCGAGCGGCGCAAACTCAATGGGCGACATGAAATTCCCGTTCGCCAATCCGGAGGACATCTTCCTCCACGACACGCCGATGCGGGATTATTTCAAGCTCGCAAGCCGCGACAAGAGCAACGGCTGCGTGCGTCTTGAGGACGCGCCGCGCTTCGCCCGCTGGCTGCTCGGGCATGAACCCGTCAAGCCAAGCAACGGCGCCGAGCAGTTCGAGCAACTGCCGCGCGGCGTGCCGGTGTTCACCACCTACCTGACGGCACAGCCCGAAAACGGGCAGCTGACGTTCGTGAAGGACATTTACGGATGGGACCCGCAGCCGGGCAGCCAGGTCGCTACCAACTAAGCATTGAAAAAGGCTAGCGCTTCAAGCGCGTAGCCGAAGTCGGCGCGCCGCCGCTCGCAAGAGCAGCGGCGCTGCCGGTTACATCGTCGTCAGCTCGGGCTTGGGCAGCGGACCGGACTTGGTCTGCTCCATCAATTCGGCCTGGCGCGCCGCGATCTGCTCGCCGAGCGCGTCCATATCCAGCCCCGCCTTGCGGGCCTGGGAGAACAGGCCTTCGAGCCGCTGTTCCTCTTCCTTCACATGGTGCTCGATTTCCTCCTGGAGCACCTTGACCTTGGCGTCGTAGAATTCGTCGCTGGGCTCGCCATCTTCGATCTGGGCGATCAGCACCTTGGCGGCATCATGCTCGACGAAGGCTTCCTTCAGCAGGTCTTCTTCGATCTTCCCCTCGCAAGCCGGATAGAAGATTTCTTCCTCAAGCATGGAATGAACGATCAGCTCGCGGCAGATTTCGCGCGCCAGCTTTTCCTTGCGGCCGTCGCCGCTCGCCTTTTCGAATTGTTCGAACAGGTCCTCGACCCGGCGATGATCCGCCTTAAGCAAAGCAACCGCGTCCATCGTCTTTTCAGCCATGCCAATCTCCT
Source organism: Sphingomonas sinipercae (assembly GCF_011302055.1). Taxonomy (NCBI): domain Bacteria; kingdom Pseudomonadati; phylum Pseudomonadota; class Alphaproteobacteria; order Sphingomonadales; family Sphingomonadaceae; genus Sphingomonas; species Sphingomonas sinipercae. The sequence continues at coordinate 1,062,089 of NZ_CP049871.1, read as the reverse complement.
TGTTGGAAGGTTGAACCAACGCGCTGGCAGTGATGTTCCTGTGACCGATTTCGAACGAGCCGGGGAAGGCTAGCGGCGCGCTCCATCGCCGCTGTCCTGCGCGGTTTCTTCCTCGGCCGGCGCCGGCGCCGCGGGCTTCTTGCTGTCGATCTCCATCCAGTCGCGGGCCGGCAGGTGATAGATCATGTCCATCACTTCGAACTCGAGCCCGCCGGGCTGGCTGGTGTTGCTATTCCAAAGCGCGACGACCCCGCTTTTCTTTTGCGGGTCGAACAGGATCAGGGATCGATAGCCGTTGACGCCGCCGCGGTGGCCGACGATCCGGTGCCCGGCATAGTCATAGCTCCGCCAGCCGTAGCCGTACCAGGCGGTGCCGACCCGCTCGAGGAATTTGCGCAGCCGTCCCCGCTCGCCCGGGGTCTTCACCAATGGCGCGTGGATCGTGTTGAGCACGTTGGGCGAAATGACGCCGGGCATCTCACCCATCTGCGCCAGCATCCACAGCGACATGTCCTTGATGTCGCTGTTGACCCCGCCGGCCGCCGGCACCTTATAATAGGCATCGGTCAGCTCGACCGCCCTGCGCCCCGCATTGTGCGGCCGCGCCCAGCGTTGCGCGCTGGTCAACCCCTGCATCGTGACGCTGGCGCTCGTCATCCCGATCGGGCCGAACAGCATCTGGCCCACCGCCTGCGGATAGCTTTCCCCCGTCTGCCGGGCGACGATTTCCGACGCGGCATCGTAAGCGACGTTCTGGTAGCTCCAGCAGCTGCCGGGCGGACAGATCAGGTTGAGCTGCGCCAGCGTCTGCCGGAGAAGCCGCGGGTCCTGCCCCTCCTCCAGCTTGTTGTCATACGCATTGCGATAGAGGCCGAGCCGGTGGCTGAGCAGGTCGGAAACCGTTGCCCTGTTCTCCGCTCCCGCCGGAAGCTTCAGCGTCGCGCTATAGTTCGCGACCGGCGCCTGGAGGTTGATCTTGCCCTGCTCGGCAAGCTTGGCAACCATCGTCGCCGCGAGCCCTTTCGAAACCGATGCCCAGCGGAACACAGTCTGCGGCGTCACCGGTTCGCCCGAACCGGCGGCAGTCTCGCCATAGCCGCGAAGGAAGGTGATCCGGCCGCCCTCGACGATCCCCACCGCCATGCCGACCATCGCCGGCTTGTCCATCAGTCGCTGCAGCCGCGCGTCCAACACGGAATAATCGACATCCTGCCGGGAAGCGGGCGCGATTGTCGCCAGGCGCGCGTGCGAAGCGACCGCCGCACCTGCGGCCTTGCCCTGCTCGTCCGGCGCGGTCCGGATCGCCATGAAGGTGCCGAAGCCGAGCGCAAGCGCAGCCACCCCGGCCAGATAGACTATCCTCAAAGCGACCCTCCCCAAGCGCTGTCTTGCCGCTGCTGAATCGCCGCTCAACGGGGGAAGAGTCGGGTTGCGACGAAGCGAGTGTCCGTCACGACAAACACAGGCCGCCGCTGGCCTTCGCGCCGCCGCCTGCTAAAGCGCGCGAGGGAGACGCGCGATGAAGTTCCTGAAAGCCCTGATGTGGGTTGCCGTGACGACGCTGATCATCCTGTTCGCGATCCGAAACTGGCAGGACGTTACGCTCAGCCTGTGGGGCGATCTGCGGCTGGACATCAAGGTGCCGCTGCTGCTCCTCATCATGTTCCTGGCGGGCTTCCTTCCGGCCTGGGCGACCTACAAGGCGCGGCTTTGGAATGCCAAGCATCGTCCGGCCGCAGTACCGCCCCCAGTCCCGCCGATTACGCGGCCCGAGGAAGTCTTCGAATGAACCCGGTCTTCGTCGCCATCGACACGCCCGATCCGCAGCAGGCGGTCGACCTCGCCGCCTCGCTTCGCGGGACGGTCGGCGGGGTCAAGCTCGGGCTGGAATTCTTCGCCGCCAACGGGCCGGCGGGCGTGGCCAAGGTCGCCGCGACGGGCCTGCCTATCTTCCTCGACCTCAAACTGCACGACATCCCGAACACCGTCGCCAGCGCGATGCGCGCATTGGCGGATTTGCGGCCGGCCATCGTCACCGTCCATGCCGCCGGCGGCCGGGCAATGCTGGAGCAGGCCAAGGCCGCGGCGCCCGTCGAGACCAAAGTCGTCGCTGTGACGGTGCTGACCAGCCTCGACGCTGGCGACCTTGATTCCATCGGCGTTGCCGCCGCGCCGGCCGAGCAAGTCGAGCGGCTGGCCGCCCTCGCGCGCGATTCCGGCCTCGACGGCATCGTCTGCTCGGGCGCAGAGGTCGAAGCCGCGCACCGCGCCTGGCCCGACGGCTTCTTCGTGGTTCCCGGCTTGCGGCCTTCGGGATCGGACAGCGGCGACCAAAAGCGGGTGGTGACGCCGCGCCAGGCTCGCGCTTCGGGCGCTTCGGTGCTGGTCATCGGGCGGCCGATCACCAAGGCAGAAGACCCGGCGCAGGCTGCGCGCGACATCGCCGGCACCCTCTAGAGTGGACAATTGCGGCGGCTTGCGCCTACCCGCGCCGTGATGACCGGGAGTGAGAAATGAGCTGGCTCAGCCGCGTTCGGAACGGCATTCCGTTCCTGCCCAAGCGCCAATCTGCCGAAACCTTGTGGCACAAGTGCCGCAAGTGCGGGACGATGGTCTTCCTCAAGGAATGGGAAGACAATTTTCACGTCTGCCCGCGGTGCGACTACCACGACAGGATCGGGCCCAAGCTGCGCTTCGAATATACGTTCGACGACGGCGAGTATGAGCTGCTGCCATCGCCCGAGGTGCGCGAAGACCCGCTGAAGTTCCGTGACAGCAAGCGCTATTCGGAGCGGCTGAAGGCGGCCCGCGCTTCGACCAATGAGCGCGACGCCTTGCTCAACGCGCGCGGCCAGGTCGGCGGGCGCACCGCAATCGTCGGCGCCCAGGACTTCGCGTTCATGGGCGGATCGATGGGCATTGCGGTCGGCGCGGCTTTCGTCGCCGGCGTGCGCGCCGCGATCGAGGCGAAGGCGCCCTACATCCTCTACACGGCCGCCGGCGGCGCGCGGATGCAGGAAGGCATCTTGTCGCTGATGCAGATGCCTCGGACCACCGTGGCCCTGGCGGAGCTGGCCGAAGCCGGCCTGCCCTACATCGTCATCCTCACCGATCCGACCACGGGGGGGGTCACCGCTTCCTATGCGATGCTGGGCGACGTGCAGATCGCGGAACCGGGCGCATTGATCGGCTTTGCCGGCCAGCGGGTCATCGAGCAGACGATCCGCGAAAAGCTTCCCGAAGGGTTCCAGCGTGCGGAATATCTACTCGCTCACGGGATGATCGACATGGTCGTGCCGCGGATCGAGCTGAAGACGCGGCTGGCCGCACTGGTGGGCTATCTCGCGCCGGAGAAGAAAGCGGCCTAATGGCCGATTTCGCGCGGTCGGACAGCGCCGCTGTCCAGGCCCAGCTCGACCGATTGTCGATGTTGTCCCCGGGCGGCGACCAGCTCGGGCTCGACCGCATCTCCCGACTGCTCGACCGGCTCGGGCGTCCGCAGGACTCGCTTCCTCCGGTGTTCCATGTCGCCGGCACCAACGGCAAGGGCTCGACCTGCGCCTTCCTGCGCGCCGGGCTCGAAGCTGCGGGACAGCGCGTGCACGCTTTCACCAGTCCGCACTTGGTTCGCTTCAACGAACGGATCCGGGTCGCCGGCAAGCTGATCGAGGACGACGCGCTGGCGGCACTGCTTACCCAAGTGCTCGATGTCGGCGCCGACATTCAGCCGAGCTTCTTCGAGGTCGCAACCGCCGTCGCCTTCCTCGCCTTCGCGCAGTTCCCCGCCGACGCCTGCATCGTCGAGGTCGGGCTTGGCGGACGCCTGGACGCCACCAACGTCCTCGAACTCCCCGCAGTCTGCGGCATTGCCGCGCTTGGCGTCGACCACGAACAATTCCTCGGCGCCGACCCGGCGGGGATCGCTTATGAAAAAGCGTCGATCGCCAAGCCTGGCGTCCCGCTTGTCGTCGGCGACTATGCGCAAGACATTTTTGCAACCGTCGCCCGCGTTGCGCAGCAGCAGGGCGCACCACTGTTCGCCGCGAACCGCGACTGGCACTTCGCGGTTGAGGACGGAAAGCTCGATTACCGCGATTCTGAGGGCGCGTTGCAGTTGCCGCTGCCTCACCTCGCCGGCGCCCACCAGGCGGAAAATTGCGCGCTCGCGCTCGCCATGCTTCGCCATCAGCGCAGCGTCGACGTGCCAGTCGTCGCGCTGCAACGCATGCCGGTCGCGGCGCGGTGGCCGGCCCGGCTGCAACGGCTCCAGGCCGGCCCGCTTACTGCACTGACCGGCAGGCCGATCTGGGTGGACGGCGGGCACAATCCGGACGCCGCGGAGCGCGTTGGCGACTGGCTGTCCCACCTGGACGGCCCTCGCCCGCTGCTGGTCGTCGGGATCCTCGCCAACAAGGACGCTTCCGGAATCCTCAAGCCGTTGGCGGCCTCAGGCTCTCCACTGGTCGCCGTCCCGGTACCGGATCACGCCTGCCACGACCCGGGACAACTGGCGGCGCTGGCCCGCGAACTCGGCTTCCCCGATGCGACAGCGGCTCCCGACGCCATGACCGCGCTTTCGGCCGCGCGCGGGTCGCCCGTCGCGATCCTCGGCTCGCTCTACCTTGCCGGCGCGATTCTCAGGGCCAACGGCGAAATGCCCGACTAAGCCGTTTCGGGCCGTTCCTCGTCCGGATGTTCGGAGCGCACGTCGCCTTCCCCAGCCTTGCCCGCGCTACCGATCGAGCTGTCGACCAGGCCCGCGCGCATCATCCACCAGAACAGGAGGATTCCGGGCACTGCAGCGAGCGTCGTCAGCAGGTAGAAGTTCACATAACCCATACCCTCGATCAGCGCGCCTGCCGTCGTCCCGGTCAGGAAGCGCCCGACGATGCTCGCCGCGGCGGAGATCAGCGCATATTGCGAGGCGGTGAAGCGCAGGTCGCACAGGGCCGAGAAGTAAGCGACGACGCAGACCCCGCCGATACCGCTGGCGGCGTTTTCGAACCCGATCGCCGCCGCCATTCCGATATTGCTATGCCCGCTCATCGCCAGCAGCGCGAAGCTGAAGTTCGACACCGCCATCAGGATCAGGCTGATCAGCACCGACCTTTTCATGCCGAGCTGGGCGTAGAGGATTCCGCCGATGAAGATGCCGATCAGATAGGCCCAAAAGCCGACACCCACGTCCCAGATGGCGATTTCGTCGTTGCTGAAGCCAAGGTCGTCGAACAGCAGCCGGAACGTCAGGTTGGCCAGCGTGTCGCCGATCTTGTGCAGCAGGATGAACAGCAGCACCAGGAACGCGCCCTGGCGCTGGAAGAATTCGGTGAACGGCCGCCACACGGCCGCGACCGCTTCGCCCATCCCGCGCCGTTCGATGGGATCGCGATGCCGCTTGGGCTCGCCATACACCAGCGCCGTGATCATCGCCGGAAGCGCGAGCGCGGCGCAGGCGAGGTAAGCGTTGGTCCAGTCGCTTCGCGCCGCAACGACGAGCGCGAGCGCGCCGGCGCCGGCCGAACCGATGCGCCAGCCATATTGGGACATGCCCGACCCGACGCCGAGCTGGCGCGGCTCCAGGATCTCAATGCGATAAGCGTCAATGACGATGTCGAAGGTCGCGCCGGCGATCCCGACCAGGATTGCTGCCGTGACCATCGTGCCGATGCCTGCCGCCGGGTCGGCAAGCGCCAGGTTAATGACGGCGGCAATCACCAGCGCGCCGGTCACCAGCATCCACGACACGCGCTGGCCCAGCCGGGCGAGCAGCGGCAAGCGGACGCCGTCGATGATCCAGGCCCACAGGAACTTGAAATTGTACGCGAGGAAGACGAGTGTGAAGGCGGTGATCGTCGACTTGTCGATGCCGTCCTGCTTCAGCCGGGTGGTCAGCGTCGCGCCGATCATCGCGTAAGGAAAGCCCGACGAGATGCCGAGGAACAAGGCGGCCAGCGGTGCGCCTTCGGTGTAGGGGCGCACGCCCGCTGGGATCGATCGCCTCCAGCCGGTTGCTTGCCCCGCTACTGCTTCGCTCATGCCCCACCCTTCGCTCTGTTCGTCTTCTGAAAGAAGCTTAGCAGCACGCCCGCCGCTGAACAGGGGTTTAGCTCGCTTCCGGCTCGGCCTTGCCGGAGCGGTAGATTTCCAGCCCCTTCGGCAGCTTCGGCTCCTTGCCGGCAAGCATGCGTTCGACGGCTTCGAGCGCGCTTCGCAATTGCCGCTCGCTATAGGGCTTTTTCAGCCGCCCGAGCGCCAGGGTCGCCGCATCCGCCGGCAGGTCGAGGCCGGTCGAAAACAGCACGGGCACGCCGCGATCCTTTGCTGCGCGCGCCAGGTCCATCCCGGTCCGCTCGCCGCTCAGCCGGACGTCGCTCAGGACCAGGTCGATCTGCTGTTTGTCCAGCATCGCGATTGCGTCATCGAATGTATCGAGCGTCGCCACCACCTCGTAACCGGCGTCGCCAAGCATCATTTCATTGTCGAACGCGGTCAGCGGCTCATCCTCGACGATGAGGATGCGCTTGACGATGCGCTTCCGCTTCCCGAACAGCATCACACCCCCAAAGGAACAACCAATTGCGATCCGAACGAACGAAGCGCGATCCTGTGCCGCAGCGCCGAAAAGGTCCGCGCGGGCGGCGCCCGCAGCAACGCGATAGCGGACCGCAGCGCATTGCCAAGCTGCTTGCGCGCGCCGGCGTCGCCTCGCGCCGCGACATCGAGCGGATGATTGCCGAGGGCCGCATCGCACTCGACGGCAAGGTTCTCGAAACGCCCGCGACCCTGCTTGAAAGTTTGCGCGGTGTGACCGTGGACGGCAAGCCGGTGAAGGCGGCCGAAGGCGCGCGGCTGTTCCGTTTCTACAAGCCGCCGACCACGCTGACCGCGGTCAACGACCCCAAGGGGCGCCCGACGATCTACGACCGGCTTCCGCCCGGCCTGCCGCGCGTAATGCCGGTCGGCCGGCTCGATTTTATGACCGAAGGTTTGCTCCTCCTCACCAACGACGGCGAATTGAAGCGGCAACTTGAGCTTCCCAAGACCGGGATCGTGCGCACCTATCGCGCCCGCTCTTTCGGCCACGTCACGCAGGAGCAACTCGAAGCGCTGGCCGACGGAATCACCATCGAAGGGATGCATTACGGGTCGATCAACGCCAACCTGGAGCGTCGCACCGGCCGCAACTGCTGGATCGAAATGAGCCTGACCGAAGGCAAGAACCGCGAGGTTCGCCGAGTGCTCGCCCATCTCGGCATGCAGGTCTCACGCCTGATCCGCACCGCTTACGGCCCGTTCGACGTCGGCGGGCTCGAACCCGGCGATGCCGACGAGGTGCCGCAGCAAATCCTCCAGGACTTCCGAAGCTCGCTGAAATGAGGATCGTCGCCGGGCAATGGCGCGGGCGAAGGCTCGCCGCCCCGGCCGGAAGCGCGACTCGCCCGACCGCGGACCGGGTCCGCGAAACGCTGTTTTCAATGCTTGCGAGCCGCCTCGGCTCCTTCGACGAGCTGCGCGTCGCAGACCTTTATGCGGGCAGCGGCGCGCTCGGTTTCGAAGCCTTGTCGAGGGGCGCGGCCTTCGCCTGCTTCGTCGAGCAGGACCGAGGCGCAATCGCCGCGATCCGAAGCAACATCGCGGTCTTTGCGGTCCAGGCCAGGACGGAAGTCCTCGGGCGCTCGGCGACCAGCCTGCCGCCAAGCCAGCCGTTCGACCTGATCTTCGCCGATCCGCCCTATGCCGCCGGATCGGGCTCAGCCGTCGTCGCTGAGATCGTCCGCGCCGGGTGGCTAGCCCCCGGCGGCTGGGCCGCGATCGAGACTCAGCGCGGCGACCCCGTCGACCGCCACGCGCTGGAACTGGATTCGGAGCGCGACGTCGGCCGCGCCCGGCTTACGCTGCTTCGTCGCGCTTGGACTTCGCCGCCGACTTGATCTCGTCGAACTCGTTCGCGATCCGCCGGCCCATCGCCGCGGCCGCCGCCGTGACCGCGCCCTTCAGGGCCCGCTTCGCGCCGCGTCCCTCGCCACTGCCGGTGCGCGCGCTGTAGCGATGCTCGGTCAGCGCCGCGAGCGCAGCCGTCGCACCCACTGCCAGCAGGTCGGCGACCAAGGGGCTTTCCAGCAGCTTGAGCAGCATGTCGGCCGCGCCATTGCCCTCGTTCCGCGTACTTCCGCCCGACCGTGCGCGGGCACTGGGCTTTGTCACCGCCTTGCTGCCGGACGCCTTCTTCGGCGAGCTCTTCGGCTTGGCCGAGGCCTTCGCGCCAGTCGTTCCGCTCGTTGCTTTCTTCGCCATCTGAAAATCTCCTGTCAGCGGCGCGTCAGTAACCCATCAGCGCCAGCACTTCGCGACGACTACGCTCATCGGAGCGGAAGGTGCCCATCATCCGGCTCGTGGTCATCATCACGCCCGGCGTATTCACGCCCCGCGCGGTCATGCAGGCATGGGTCGCCTCGATCACCACGGCCACACCCTTGGGGTGCAAATGGTCCCAGATGCAGTCCGCCACTTGCGCGGTCAGCCGTTCCTGCACCTGCAACCGCCGCGCAAAGCCGTGCAGCACCCGCGCCAGCTTGCTGATCCCGACCACCTTATCGCGCGGCAGGTAGGCGATCGCCGCCTTGCCGATGATCGGCGCCATGTGATGCTCGCAGTGCGACTGGAACGGAATGTCCTTCAACAGCACGATTTCGTCATAGCCGCCGACTTCGTCGAAGGTGCGCTTCAAATGGACCGCCGGGTCGCTTTCATAGCCTTGCGCATATTCCTTCCACGCGCGCGCCACCCGCGCCGGCGTATCCAGCAACCCCTCCCGCTCCGGATCGTCGCCGGCCCAGCGGATCAGCGTGCGGATTGCTTCGGCGACGTTGTCGGGGACGGGCAGTTTCGGCGGCGCCTCAAAGGTATCGCCATCATCCGGCGTCGGGCTCATCGGCCAAGCTCCCTTGCAATGTCGTCGGCCACCTGCGCGGCCTGGTTCCTGATATCCGGCACCGCGATGATTTCCCAGAACCGCCCTTTGGTCAGGGGCCCAAGCGCCCACAGATGCGCCGCGCCCGCGACCGCCGAACGCTCGTCGACCGCAATCCCGATGCCGAGCGGGTCGGGCCGGGCAAGACCGTCATCGAGGAGCTGGCGTAGAAGCGGGTCGCGCGTTTGCTCGATCCGGCCCAGCGGGCCGGTGCAATTGAAGACGTATGCGAACTCGCCTTCGCGAAGCGTTTCGTCGCCCCGGCGCCGATAGCCGACACGGACGCTGCTCGCCTGCGGCTCGACGTGCGCCAGCCGGCCGGCGACGATTTCCAGCCGGCCCTCGTCGATCATGCCGGCCAGCTTGGCGGACACCTGCGGCGCGATCCGGTGGCGGTGCACATCCCACCACGGCCGCGCGTGGCGCAGGAAGCGCTGCTGCTCGCCCGGCGGCAGGGACTGCCAGAGATATTGGCTATGCGGCCGCAGGCGGTCGATCGCCGCCCGCCAGCTTCCAAGCGCCGCCGCGCTGTGCCGAAGCCAGGCGAACAACGCGTTCAGGCCGCCCGCCGGAAGCGCCGACCGCTCGATCGGCTGCGCTTCGTAAGCCGCGTGACCGCGCGGGATCAGGCCGCGCCTCGACAAAGCGACGATGCGCCCGCCATGCCCGGCCGAATCCAGCGACAGCATCACGTCCACCATCGTCAGCCCGGTGCCGACGATCAGCACCGGCGCGTCGGTGGTCGCGACCTCGGCGACGGCCGAGCGCGCTTCCACGCTCCACGGATTTTCGATCACCCGCTCGCCGCCGTCGCGGAGCGCGGCCATCGTCTGCGGCGGCTGGTTGCCGATGGCGAGGACCAGCGCCTCGCCCGTGATCGGATCGCCGTCCGCCAAGTCGACGGTCCAACCACCGTCGGCCGTGGGCCGCGCGCCGACTGCGCGTCCGCTCTCGACGGTCGCGCCCGACGCCAGCGCCTCGTCCAGGATGCCCCTTAGGTAAGCGCCGTAATCCCGCCGGGCGGCAAAGGCCGCCGGGTCGCCGCTATGGGCCGCGAAATCGCCCGGCTCATCCGCCCAGGCGCCCATGTTCGCTGCGGGGACATTCAGCAGGTGCGCCGGATCGGTCGTCGAATAGGCCGTTCCCCGGCCGGCGCGGTCGGTCGCCTCGACGATGACCGAGCGGATTCCCCGCCGCGCGAGCTGCGCCGCCAGGATCGTCCCTGAAAATCCGCCACCGACAATCACCACCGGCCAATGCCGGTCAGATTTCATAGTCGGGCCAGTCGTTGGGGTTGGCGGCGCCCGCCTTGCGCCGCATCATGTGGTCGTAAATTTCGCTGACCGTCTTGCCCGCGGTCTGCGTGAACAGAGCCGGGACGATGGCGTGGACCAGGCACGCAAGCCCCGCACCGATCAGGGTCACGCCGATCTTCAGCGCACCGACGCCATGGCCGAACCAACTCATGCCAAGCGACGCGGGATGGTCCGTGAACAGCCGCTTCCAGGCCACGCCGTCACTCTCGCCTTTCTGCCCGGCCATGCGCCTGCTCCGTTCGTGGTGACCCCGACTGGATTCGAACCAGTGACCTACGGATTAGGAATCCGGCGCTCTATCCTGCTGAGCTACGGGGCCCGCCGCAATCGATACGGCGTCGTGCGGTGCTGATCAATTCGCGGCGCGGACGAAAAATCCCGTTTGACCCCCTTAACTTTCGTGAAGGGGTATGGTCTTAGGGCTGTGCTCGAGAAGGAGTTCCATTGTCCCTTTATGCTATGTTGGAGCCGCGGCGCGCCGCGGGGGATGACCGTCGCTCGGCGCCTCGCCGGGCATTGTTGCTCGGGATCCGGGTCGGCGCGTCTGGGACGCAGATTCGGATTCTCAATCTGTCCACGACCGGCCTGTTATTGGAAGCGGCCGATTCCGTGCTTCAGCCGGGCGAGCTGATAGATGTCGATCTGCCGCATGCCGGGCGCACGCCGGCCAAGGTCGTTCGCATCGATGGCGTCTTCATGGGCTGCGAGTTCGTTCGCCCCATAACCAGGGCGTCCGTAAGCGCCGCGCTGCTGATGGCCCAACCCATGGCCCCAGCGCCTGCGCAGCAATGGCATGCCAGGTCCAGGGTCCAGCTCCGCTCCCTCGCCGCCGGGGGATTGGCGATCGGCTTTGTCGCGCTGCTGGTCGTTTCCGGGCTCGTACCCCTGATCGCGGCGCTGACCGCCAGCGTCGCTATCGCGCTGCTGGTTGCCTGGGGCGTCTGGGTGCTCGATTCCGAATTCTGACGGCGGGCCGCAAGAGCGACGCGGCGCCGCTACTTCGATCCGAACCCCGTCAGCATCGTCTTGATCGTCCGGAAGAAGATCAGCAGGTCGAGCCAGGGCGAGAAATACTTGATGTAATAAAAGTCGTACTGCAGCTTGCGGTGGACCTCGTCGACGTCCGCGACATGGCCCTGGTTGACCTGCGCCCAGCCCGAAATTCCCGGCTTCACCACGTGGCGGTAACGGTAGAAGGGCAGCTCGCTGGTGTACCAGACCGATAGCACCTCGGCTTCCGGGCGCGGGCCGATCCAGCTCATTTCCCACTTCAGAATGTTGAACATCTGCGGCAGCTCGTCCAGCCGCAGCTTGCGCAGCGCGCGGCCGAGCTTCGTGATCCGGGCGTCGTCCGCCTTGGTCATCGCCGCAAAGCGTTCGTCGTCATCCGCGCCCTGTGAATCGAGCGGGCGCATGGTGCGGAACTTATAGACGGTGATCGGCCGTCCGGCGTGGCCGACGCGAAGCTGGCGAAACAGCACTGGCCCCTTGCTGTCGAGGCGGATCAGCAAGGCCAGCACCGCCATCACCGGCAGTGCGATTGGCAGGATAGCCACTGCGAAAGCGAAGTCGAGCAGCCCCTTCAGGTGAAAATAGCCCCGCGCCGGCACCAGCGAACCGAAGCTGTTTTCCGACAGATGCTCCAGCTGCACCCGCCCGGTCAGCGATTCCGCGAGCTGCTTGACCTGATAGACGATCCGGCTGGCGAGCGCGGCATCGGCCAGGAAGCCTTCCCATTCGTCCGGCAGGTCGGCGGAAAAGTCGGCGACGATGGCGTCGCAATCGCGCGTGTCCTGCAGCCGGGGGCGCTTCATCGTGAACCACTCGACCCCGTCGATCCGCTCCAGTCCCTCGACCGCGCCGAACGGGACGACAGCGATCTTGCGCTGCACCCGCCGTTCGGCGGCGATGTAGAGCAGGTAGAGCCAGACCACGTGCAACGCGAACCCGCCCAGCAGCGCGACGCGGTCGTATGGGAAGCGGGTAAGCAGGAACCAGACGACGGCAACGCCATGCCCGGTTAGCGACGACGGCAGGATGACATAGGTACGGCGAATGCCCGGATAGGTCTCGATCGACAGCCGCATCCAGAACGCGATGATGACGCCGATGGCGTTGCCGGTCAGCGCGTTGATGCTCGCTGCTTCGAACATGCTGCCGGGCAGGAACGGTCCGCGCAGCGACCAGGGCAACAGCGCCCCGATCATCATTGCCCCAGCGAACTGGAAGCGCCGTCGCGTCAGCAACGAACGGGCGCGCACGCCCCTGGAACGCGGCTCGGTTACAGCGTCCACCGGTCGATCCCCGGGCTCAGCGAAAGGTGGCGCCACATGCCCCGCAGGTCGGCAAGGGTGCCGCCGTCGCCAAGCAGCGCTTCCAGCCTGTCAGGGGCGAAGTCGCGATATTCGTGGTGGGCGACGGCGCCGATGACCAGGTCGTATTTGCGACCGGCCTGGTCGGCGACCTTGATGCCATATTCATGTTCGATTTCGGCCGGGTCGGCGACCGGGTCGACCACATCGACCGAATGGCCTAGCCATTGCAGCCGGTTGATGACGTCGATCGTCCGGCTGTTGCGAAGGTCGGGCACGTTTTCCTTGAACGTCAGGCCAAGCACCAAGACGCTCCCGGCCTTGGAGTTGCGGCGGGCGTGCAACTGGTCGGCGATCCAGCCGCCCATCCCGTCGTTGATCCCGCGCCCGGACAGGATGACCTGCGGGTTATGGCCGAACTTCTGCGCCAGGTAGCTGAGGTAATACGGATCGACGCCGATGCAGTGCCCGCCGACCAGGCCCGGTTCGAAGGGCAGGAAATTCCACTTGGTCTTCGCCGCGGCGAGCACGTCCCACACCGAAACGCCGGCATGGCTGAAGATCTGCGCGACCTCGTTCATGAAGGCGATGTTGATGTCGCGCTGGGCGTTCTCGATCGCCTTGGCCGCTTCCGCCGTCTTGATCGACGCCGCCTTGTAAGCGCCGCCGGACGTGATTGCGCCATACATTTGCGCGACCTGGTCGAGCACTTCATCGTCTTCGCCGGCGACGACCTTGGTGATCTTGTCGATGGTGTGTTCGCGGTCGCCCGGATTGATCCGCTCGGGGCTGTAGGCCAGCCGGAAGTCTCGGCCGCGCTGCAGCCCCGCGGCCTGTTCGATCTCGGGACCGCAAATGTCCTCGGTGACGCCCGGATAGACGGTGCTCTCGAACACGATCGTGGGCCGGACCGCGGGATCGATCAGCTTGGCCACAGTGCGCGTCGCGCCGAGCAGGGCCTTAAGGTCCGGCTGGTTCATCGAATCCACCGGGGTCGGCACGGCGACGATATAGATGTCTGCGCCCCGGCACTCGTCCGGATTGGCGGTCAGCGTGATCGATGACGCTTTCAGGTCCGCTTCGTCGATTTCCGCGGTGCGGTCGAAACCGGACTGAAGTTCGGCGACGCGCTTGGCGTCGATATCCAGGCCAACGACATCGAACTTGCGTGCCAGGGCAACCGCCAGCGGAAGCCCGACATAGCCGAGCCCGACAACGACAATCCGGCCGCTCACTGCGCTGTTGCCTGCAGAAGGGCGTTCGAGCCGGCGCCTCGGCCGATCCCTCGATAGTCCAGCCCGGCCCGCTCAGCCTCCGCTTGGTCATAGACGTTGCGCAGGTCGACCAGCGCCCGCCCCCGCATCCGCTTGGCCAGCTTGTCGAGGTCGAGCGCTCGAAATTCGTCCCACTCCGTGACGACGACCAGCGCATCCGCACCGTCGGCAACCGAAGCTGCATTTTTTGCCAGCGCCAGGCCCGGCATCAGCGCCGCCGCATGATCCATCGCCGCCGGGTCGAAAGCGATGACCTCCGCCCCCGCCTTCAGCAAAGCGTTGACGAGCGGGATCGACGCCGCGTCGCGCATGTCGTCGGTGTTCTGCTTGAACGCGAGCCCGAGCACGCCGATTTTCTTGCCGCTGACGCTGCCGCCGAGCGCCGCTGCAACGCGATCGGCCATCGCCGCCTTGCGCCGGTCATTGACGTCCACGACCGTGCTGATGATGCGTTGCTGCACGCCCGCTTCCTCTGCCGTCTTGAGCAGCGCCAGCGTGTCCTTGGGGAAGCAGCTGCCACCGTAGCCCGGACCCGGGTGGAGGAACTTGGGGCCGATACGGTTGTCGAGGCCGATCCCGCGCGCGACTTCCTGCACGTCGGCGCCGACTGCTTCGCACAGGTCGGCGATTTCGTTGATGAAGCTGATCTTCATCGCCAGGAACGCATTCGCTGCATATTTGGTCAGCTCCGCCGTGCGCCGGCCCGTGAACAGGATCGGCGCCTTGTTGAGAAATAGCGGGCGATAGATTTCGCGAAGCACTTCGCGCGCATGTTCGTCGTCCGCGCCGACGACGATCCGGTCGGGATGCTTGAAGTCGGCGATGGCCGCGCCTTCGCGGAGGAATTCGGGGTTCGACGCGACCGATGTCCCCTCCGGCGCGCCTTCTTCCTTAAGGATGCGCGCAATCTCGTCGCCGGTCCCGACGGGAACCGTCGACTTGGTGATCAGGACCACCGGCGACGTCAGCGCCCGCGCCAGCTCCCGCACCGCGGCAAAGACGAAGGTCAGGTCGGCGTGGCCGTCGCCGCGGCGCGCCGGGGTCCCGACGGCGATGAACACCGCCTCTGCGCCCTCGATCCCGTCGGCAAGTTCGGTGGTGAAGCTGAGCCGCTCGCGCTCGACGTTGGTCCGGACGAGGGCTTCAAGGCCCGGTTCCCAGATCGGCATCCGCCCGGCCTTGAGCCCGTCGATCTTCGACTGGTCCTTGTCGATGCAGACGACCTCATGCCCGAAATCGGCAAAGCAGGCGCCGGACACAAGCCCGACGTAGCCGGTGCCGATCATCGCGATACGCATTCTTACACTCCTGCCCCCACTAGGCCCGCGGCCTCTTAGCCAGCGTCATATCCATTAGCCAGTGCAGCTTGGCCTGTGTACCGTTCGGGGGCATGAACAAGCGCAAGTCCCTCGAACAGCGGCAACTAACGCTCCGACGCCGATCCTCGGTCAGCGACTGGACGCAATTCTGGATCCGGGTCGCGATGATGCTTGGGCTGCTGGCGTTCATCGTCAGCTTCCACTGGATCGAACGCGACAGCCTGAAGGACCAGATCGACGGCCACGTCAGCTTCGCCGACGTCATCTATTTCACGATGATCAGCGCGACGACGACAGGCTACGGCGACATCGTGCCGGTGACGGAACGGGCGCGGCTGTTCGACGCTCTGATCGTTTCGCCCATCAGGATCTTCTTCCTCCTTATCCTGGCGGGCACCGCTTATACCTTCGTCATCAAAAGCAGCTGGAACCGTTGGGTGATGCGCATGATTCAAAAGAACCTTCGCAATCATATCGTGCTGGCCGGCTTCGGCGTCAGCAACGCCAAGGCGCTGGAGGAGCTGCTCGCGCGCGGGGTGGCGGCCAAGAGCATTGTCGTCGTCGACACGGACGAAGCGGCGCTCGCCCGCGCCAACGACTGCGGGGTGGCGGTCCTCCACGGCGATGCCGCTCGCGACGAGACTCTCAAGGCGGCGCACGTGGAACGGGCGCAGGCGCTGCTGATTTCCGCCGGCCGCGACGACAGCAATATCCTGATCGTCCTGACGGCGCGCAAGCTTGCCCCGAAAGCGAAGATCAGCGTCACCATCCGCGAAAGCGACAATGAAGACATCGCCAAGCAAGCCGGGGCCGACACCGTCATCAACCCGGTCAGTTTTTCCGGGCTGCTCCTCGCAAGCTCACTGCAGGGCCCCCATCGCGCCGACTATATCGCCGACCTCGCGACCACCCGCGGCAACGTGGTGCTGCGCGAACGCCTGGTGCGGGCGGACGAGGTCGGCAAGGCGCCGGGCCAGGTCTGCACCGGCCAGGCGGTGCGCTTGATCCGCGACGGCGCGCCGCTCGGCCCGCACGACCCGGCCTTCGCCAAGATCGCCGCCGGCGACCGGATTCTCGAGATTATCGACGAGCGCGCGTAGCGGCCGTCGCCAGGCGTCTCGCTTTCGCCCGATTTCTCGGCTAAGGGCGCGTCCCTTCACCATGAAAACCACGACCATTCCTCGGCCGCCCCGCGTGGGCCTGGTTTCGCTCGGCTGTCCCAAGAACCTGGTCGACAGCGAACGGATCATGACCAAGCTGCGCTCGGACGGCTACGACATGTCGGCCGACTATGCCGGCGCGGACGTGGTGCTGGTCAACACCTGCGGCTTTCTCGACAGCGCCAAGGAAGAAAGCCTGTCCGCGATCGGCGAGGCGATTGCCGAAAACGGCCGGGTCGTCGTCACCGGCTGCATGGGCAAGGAAGCCGAAGTCATCCGCGAACGCTTCCCGCAAGTCCTCGCGATTACCGGCGCCCATCAATATGAGCAGGTGGTCGAAGCGGTGCATGAAGCCGCGCCGCCCGCCGCCTCGCCCTTCACCGACCTGGTCCCGGAAAGCGGCCTGAAGCTCACGCCGCGGCACTTCAGCTACTTGAAGATCTCCGAAGGCTGCAACCATCGCTGCGCCTTCTGCATCATCCCGCAGCTTCGCGGCGACCTCGCCAGCCGGCGCCCCGACGCCATCCTTCGCGAAGCCGAAAAGCTTATCGCGGCGGGCACCAGGGAATTGCTGGTCATCAGCCAGGACACGTCCGCCTACGGGCTGGACCTCAAACACGCCCGCTACACCTGGAAGGGCCGCGAAGTGCGCGCCCACATGACCGACCTGGCGCGCGAACTTGGCCTGCTCGGCGCGTGGGTTCGGCTTCACTACGTCTATCCCTACCCGCACGTGGACAGCGTCATCCCGCTCATGGCCGAGGGGCTTGTCCTTCCGTACCTCGACATTCCGTTCCAGCATGCCAGCCCGCGCGTTCTGCGCGCGATGAAGCGGCCCGCCAACGAAGCGAAGGTGCTCCAGCGCCTGCGCGCCTGGCGCGCCGAAGTGCCGGACATGGCGATCCGCTCGTCTTTCGTGGTCGGCTTCCCGGGCGAGACCGAGGAAGACTTTCGCTACCTGCTTGGCTGGCTTGAAGAAGCCCAGCTCGACCGGGTCGGCGCCTTCCGCTTCGAGCCGGTCGAAGGTGCGAGCGCCAATGCGCTGCCCGACCAGGTTCCCGAAGAGGTGAAGACCGAGCGTTACGAGCGCCTGATGGAGCTTTCGGCAAGGATCAGCGCCACCAAGCTCGCGGCCAAGGTCGGCAAGACCATCGACGTCATCGTTGACGCGGTCGATGTGGAAAGCGGCGGCGCCACCGGCCGCTCCAAGGCTGACGCGCCGGAAATCGATGGCGAAGTCCTGCTTCGCGATGCGGGCCATCTCGAACCCGGCGATATCGTCAGCGTGATCGTCGAAGACGCCGACGACCACGATTTGTATGGCGCGCTTACTGCGCCGGCGCAGGCGGTTCCCGAACGGTCGATTGCAGGTTGACCCGCGTCGCCTGGCGATCGCCCGGCATACGCAGGATGAGGTAGCTCGGGTCGAACTCGGCGTCGCCGGCGAGCGCTTCGAAATCGAGCATTTCCACCTGGCCGCTGCGGAAGGTCAGCCGGTTCTTGGCCCGCAATTCCTGAATCACGCGGTTGGTGTGCACGGGCGTCAGCCCGACGGCATCGGCCAGCTGCTCCTGCGTCACCGGAAAGGCGTAGCTGGTGCGCGAGCCCAGGCCCGCCGCCTCCATCCGCATCCCCATTTCGCAGAACAGGTGCGCAACCCGTGACTGCGCATTCTTGCGGCCCAAGTTGCCGACCCATTTTTCGACCAGGGATCCGTCGACGGCCGTGTCCCGCCAAAAGGCGAAGGCAATCCCGGGATAGGTGGTGATCAGGCGGTTGAGCTGCTCGTGCGAATAGCGGAACACGGTCACCTGGCTCAGCGCGGTGATGCTCCAGCTCGCCATTGGGATGACGACGGACAGCAGGTCACTCATGTCGCCGGCGATCTGGAAGGCGGTGATTTGGCGTCGCCCGTCGGCCATCTGGTCGAACCTTCCGGCCAGTCCCTCGCCGATCAGGCAGGCATGCTTGACCCGCTCGCCCGGCGAAACGATGTCGCGGTGGGCGGCGTAGCGCTCGACAAACCCCTCGAGCGCAAGGATTTCCTCCTGTTCCTTGCGGGTCAGCGGCGAACGCAGCAGCAAACGGTCGAGGAAACGGCCGATGGCCTCTTGTTCGACGTTACGCATTCAGAACCCCCTACTCGGCGCTGAAGAACCCGGAGCGGCCGACTGATCGGCTTTGCGTCCACTAATACGCTCCCCCGGCCAAGTGCAACCGGCTGAAGCAAGGCGCTTTTCGCCGTCGGCCGGCTCCCTCGCAAGATGGCTCTCGACAGCGGCAGGGCACGGACTACTGTTCGGCCCATGTCCAAGATCACCATCGCCTTCGCCCTCGCCGCCGCTGCCTTCGCGGCCCCGGCCAATGCGCAGCCATTGTCGGCGGCCGAAATCGCGCGGATCGACCAGGCGGTAACCCGCCATTTGGCCGAAACCTCTGTGCCCTCGGCCTCGATCGCCGTCGTCCGCGATGGCAAGATCGTGCTGGCGAAGGCTTATGGCAAAGCCAATGAAGGGCTGCCGGCAAGCCCGGCCCTGCCCTATCAGATCGCTTCGATTTCCAAGCAGTTCACCGCCATGGCGCTGTTGTTGCTGGAGGATGACGGGAAGCTCGACCTCGACGACACCGTCTCCAAATATCTTCCGAACATCAGCGGTGGCGACCAGATCACCTTGCGCCAATTGCTCTCGCACACGTCCGGGCTGCAGGACTATTGGCCGCAAGACTACAGCTTCGCGGCAATGGCCCGCCCGACGACCCCGCAGGCCATCGCCGACCGCTGGGCGAAAAAGCCGCTCGACTTCCAGCCGGGCGAGCAATGGCAATATTCGAACACCGGCTACGTCGTCGCCGGCATGATCGCCGAAAAGGTCAGCGGCGAACCGCTGCTGCAATTCATGAAGCGGCGACTGTTCGATCCGGCGGGAATGGCCAGCGTGATCAGCCAGGACGACGCCGTCGGCCGCCGCTTCCCGTCCGGCTACGGCCGCAACGCACTCGGGCCGGTGCGCCCGGTGGTCGTCCCCGGCCGCGGCTGGCTCTACGCGGCCGGCGAGTTGTCGATGACCGCCGAAGACCTCGCCAAATGGGACATTGCGCGGCTCAACCGCTCGCTGGTCCCGGCCGACGACTGGGCCGAGCAGGAAACGACGATCAAGCTCAACAGCGGCGTCGACAGCAATTACGGGCTTGGCGTCTTCGCCCGCGACGCCAACGGGCGCCGGGTCATCGCGCACGGCGGCGAAGCTGTCGGCTTTCTTTCGAATAACGCGGTCTACCCCAGAGAGCGCGCGGCGATTGTCGTGCTGACCAACAGCTGGTCGGGCGGAGCGTCGGGCCGGATCGCCCGCGATCTTGCCGCGATCGTCCTGCCCGCGCCGCCGGCCGACCAGGCGAGCGTAACGGCGGCGGCCCGCGCAAGGACGCTGCTCGACCAGCTCGCAAGCGGCCGGGTCGATCGCTCGCTGCTGACAGAAAACGCCAATTATTATTTCACCCCCCAGGCGCTGGCCGATTACCGCGCCAGCCTCGCGCCGCTCGGCACGCCGACCGCGCTTGAACCGCGCGGCTCGCCGACGCTTCGCGGCGGCTTCGCGATCCAGGGCTACACGATCAAATATCCGACACGCACGCTCGACCTTTCGACCTTTTACGAGCCCGGCGGCCGCGGCCGGATCGAACAATTCCTGATCACCCCCGGCGAATGACCGATTTCGCCTCCCTGCTCGTCGCGGACCGCGGCAAGGCCGCGCGCCTTGTGCACGTCGTCGATGCCGCCGGGTTCGACGCTTGGCTCAACGGCCGGCCGGCTGCCGACCGGGCCTTGCTCGCCGCCCACCGGTTCGACGCCAAGTCGCCCGACGCGGTCGCCATCCTGCCGCGCGGCGACGACTTCGAAGCGGTCGTCGCGGTGAAGGATTCGGCCGCGCTCTCGACCTGGTCGCTGGCCAAGCTGCCGTCCGTCCTGCCCGAAGGCAGCTATCGGCTGTCCGGCGCTGCCGTCGGCAAGGCCGCGCTCGGCTGGCTGCTCGCCCAGCACCGGTTCGATTCCTATCGGGAGGCCGATGCCAAAGACGCCGGTCCGCGCGTCTTGGTCACCGCCGAGGCTTCCGCCATCGAACCGGCGATCCGGCTCGCCGAAGCGACGGCGCTGGTGCGCGACCTCGTTAACACCCCGGCGCGCGACCTCGGCCCGGCCGAGCTCGAACGCGCCGCCCGCGAAACGCTGGGCGGGTTCGAGGTCACGGTCACCAGCGGCCGCGACCTTGCCAGCGGCTTTCCGCTCATCGCCGCGGTCGGCGCCGCCGCCAGTACGGACCGCGCGCCGCGCCTGATCGAGGCCAGCTGGGGCGACCCGGCCAACCCCCGGATCGCCATCGTCGGCAAGGGCGTGTGCTTCGATTCCGGCGGCCTCGACCTCAAGCCGGCAAGCGGGATGCGGTTGATGAAAAAGGACATGGGCGGGGCCGCCCATGCGCTTGCATTGGCCCGGCTAATTGCCGCCGAAGGGCTGCCGGTGCGCCTGCACCTGCTGATCCCGGCGGTCGAAAATGCGGTGTCCGGCGACGCCTTGCGTCCCGGCGACGTGGTCAGGTCGCGGAAGGGCCTTCATGTCGAAATCGACAATACCGATGCGGAAGGCCGGCTGATCCTTGCCGACGCGCTGACCAAGGCGGTGGAGGGCGAGCCGGAACTGATCGTCGACTTCGCGACCCTGACCGGCGCCGCCCGCGTCGCTTTGGGCCCGGAATTGCCGGCGCTATTCGCGAACGACGACGGCCTCAGCGCCGCGATCGAGCAGGCGGGATCGGACAACGACGACCCGGCGTGGCGGATGCCCCTGTGGGATGGCTATGACGAGATGCTCAAAAGCGACGTCGCCGACATCGTCAATTCCGCCAATTCGTCGATGGCCGGAGCGATCGTCGCCGCAATTTTCATGAAGCGCTTCGTGCCGCCCACGATCCGCTGGGCGCACTTCGATACCTTCGCCTGGCGGGATTCAGCCAAACCGGGCCGGCCCAAGGGCGGGGAGGCGCTGGGCTTGCGCGCCGCATTCGCCGCATTGCAGTCGCTTTACCGCCGAACCTGAACGGCCCGCGCCGATTTCCTTGGGGTCGCAGTTACTTTCCTGCAACAATTCTGTCGCTTGCCTGTTCTTAAGGGACAACTGCTCGACCGACGGGAGAAGGTGCATCAATGGCCGACGAATCGCTGTCAGGCTGGATGCGGGCATTGATCGCTTATGTCAGATCCGGCGAACCCGATCTGACCAACCGCCAAATGGCCCTGTTGATGCTGGTGTATCTCACGCCCGGACCGCACACGGTACGCGGCCTGGCGAAGGTGTTGGGGGTCTCCAAGCCGGTTGTCACCCGCGCCTTGAACACGCTTGGCGCACTGGGCTATCTGCGCCGTGAACGCGACCAGGACGACCGTCGCAACGTGTTCGTCGTCAGAACCAGCAACGGGGCGGAATTCCTTGAAGGCTTCAAGCGCAACCTCCGCGAAAGCGATCGCGCCGGCGCGGCCCACCGGCCAATCATCGGACAGGCACCGGCCTTCGCCCATCAGCGCTGACGGCTTCGCCCTGTCCGGCCCCTCGACGGAGCCGGACCCGTCGCGCCACGCTTATCGCAAGGACTTGGCCGACATCGCGCTTGCGGGCCAGGTCATCGCTTCGCACTACGCGCAGCCCCTGCTCCGCTCCCTCGCCGCAAACGCTGATTTGATGGATCGCCCGTCGGCGGACGGCGAAATTGTGGGCCGGCTCACGGCTGGCGACGGCTTCGACATGCTCGACAATACGCTCGGTTGGGCCTGGGGCTATGCCGGGCCGGAACGACGCGTCGGCTATATCCGTGCGGATGCGCTCGCCGGCTGAGGCTTCAGCCGAGGCTTCGCAACCACCACAATTGGTAAAGGCTGGCGGCGATCAGCAGCCCGCACAGCAGGCCCACCGCCCAGTCGCGCTTGGGCGTGCGCGGTCGGCGCGTCGGAAACAGCAGGAACGCCGCAAGCGCGGACAGGATGATCGTCGCGATGGCGCTGTTGCGCGCGTAAACGACGACGACGTCGCGCACATATTGGGTGCCCTCCGCCGCGCCGTCGGCGTGCGGGCTCATCCGCAATCCCACCAGTGCGACGATGGCTGCCGCGAACAGCAGGAAGCCGCCGACGAACATCCGGCCGCGGCCGATCCCCCGGTTCCTCACATCTCGCCCCGCTGCCGCCGGATCGCGTACCACCGCTGCACATTCGCCTGATGTTCCGCGAAGGTCGCGGCGAAGACGTGGCCGCCGGTCCCGTCGGCGACGAAATACAGGGCCTTGGTCGGCGCCGGGTCGAGCACGGCGGCGATGCTGTCCCGCCCCGGGTTGGCGATCGGCCCAGCCGGCAGGCCGGGCTTCTTGTAAGTGTTGTAACCGGTGTCGG
Source organism: Sphingomonas sinipercae (assembly GCF_011302055.1). Lineage (NCBI taxonomy): Bacteria > Pseudomonadati > Pseudomonadota > Alphaproteobacteria > Sphingomonadales > Sphingomonadaceae > Sphingomonas > Sphingomonas sinipercae. The sequence goes on along the minus strand of NZ_CP049871.1, from coordinate 1,039,302 downwards.
CGTTGAGCTCGGAGCGCAGGATCCGCCGCCCCAGCGGCTTGCCCTTGGTGACCGGGTAAATCACCGTCGGGTCGGCATCCAGCTTCATCCCGATCTTCAGCCGATTGCAGTAAACGCCGGCAATCGTCCGCCGCTCCGCCGCCTTGCCGGTCTCCTTTTCGACGATGGACGCGAGTGTGACGGCCTCCTCGGGCGTGTTGACCGGGCAGTTCGCCTTGCGCTTCGCCCACAGTAATTGGACCGTCTTCGCCATCGCTTTCTGCATCCGCCCGACCACCGCGGCGCGGCTCTCGCCACGCTCATAGCTATAGCTGTCGGGAAGCAGCGACCCTTCGGCGATTTCCGGCAGGCTGCCGGTCAGGAACGGAATCGCCAGCAGCCTTTCCTGGACGATGATCGACGGCATCCCCTCGGTCACCGTCACAAGCCGCTGGATCGGCTCGCCATGCTGCAGCAGGCGCAGAATCCCGGCGGGACTTGAATGCGGCGGAATTTCGAATTCGCCGGCCTGCACCGGGTCGCCGCCGCCAAGCACCTTGGCGAACCCGCGGAAGCTGGTGGCCGAGCGGATCAGTCCAGCTTTCTCCAGCTTGTTGGCGACCGAAGCGATGCTCGACCCCTGCTCGACGATGAAGTTGACCGGCTTGTCATTGTCGCCGCCGCGCCACCACAGCCCCCACAGCAGGAGCAGCGCGGCCAGGCCGGCGAGGATGGCGACGCCGGCAAGCTTGCGCATCGGGCTAATCGACGGCCTTGACGATCAGGCTGGCGTTGGTCCCGCCGAAACCGAAGCTGTTGTTGAGCGCCGCCCGCACCTTCCGCTTCTTGGCCTTGAGCGGCACCAGGTCGACGCCTTCAGTGCCTTCATCCGGATCTTCCAGGTTCAGCGTCGGCGGCACGATCTGATCGCGGATAGCAAGGATGCAGAAGATGGTCTCGACCGCCCCGGCGCCGCCGAGCAAATGGCCGATCGCCGACTTTGTGCTGCTCATCGATGCACCGCTCAGGTCGTCGCCAAGCACGCGCTTGGCCGCCGCAAGCTCGATCGTGTCGGCCATCGTCGATGTGCCGTGCGCGTTGACGTAGTCGATGTCCTCGGGCCCCATGCCCGCCTTCTTCAGCGCCATCCGCATCGCCAGTTCGGCGCCGCGCCCTTCGGGATGCGGGGCGGTGACGTGATAGGCATCGCCGGACAGGCCATAGCCGACGACTTCGGCATAGATTTTCGCGCCGCGCGCCTTGGCGTGTTCATATTCCTCGAGCACGACGACGCCCGCGCCCTCGCCCATGACGAAGCCGTCGCGATTCTTGTCGTAGGGGCGCGATGCCTTTTCCGGATTGTCGTTCATGCTCATGTTGAGCGCGCGTGCCTGGGCGAAGCCGGCCACGCCGAGCGGGTTGATGGTCGACTCCGCGCCGCCGGCGAGCATCACGTCGGCATCGCCGTCCTTGATCATCCGCGCCGCGTCGCCGATCGAGTGAGCGCCGGTCGAACAGGCCGTCACGACCGAGTGGTTCGGGCCCATCAGGCCGTATTTGATCGATACCTGGCCGCTGGTGAGGTTGATCAGCCGGCCGTGCACGAAATGCGGGCTGACCCGTCCCGGGCCCTTCTCCGCAAGCACCAGGCTTTCGCTTTCGATACCCGGCAGTCCGCCGATGCCCGACCCGATCGACACGCCGGCGCGCTCGCGCTCCGCTTCGCTCATCTCGGTCAGGCCCGCATCCTCCAGCGCCTGGCCGGCGGCATCGATGGCATAGACGATGAAGGGGTCCACCTGGCGCTGGACCTTGTGGTCGACGCGCTTGTCGGGGTCGAAGCCGTAGGGGTGGTCCTTCGCCTTCACCTCGCCGGCGATCTTCGCTTTCTGGTCGCTGACGTCGAAGCGGGTGATTTTGGCGATCCCGCTCTTTCCGGCGATCAGGTTCTGCCAGGTGGTTTCGACGTCCGCGCCGAGCGGCGTCACCAGACCTAGACCCGTCACTACGACACGGCGCATCTTATCACCTCGCATGGATCACAAAAACAAACGGCCTCCCGCTTTGTTCGGGAAGCCGTTCGTGCCGCCTTGATCGGCTTGGATGGGCGGCGACGGTCCGGCCTCGATCAGCCCTGATTCTGGTCGATATAGTCGATCGCGTCCTTGACGGTCGTGATCTTCTCGGCGGCATCGTCGGGAATCTCGACGTTGAATTCTTCCTCGAACGCCATGACCAGCTCGACGATGTCGAGGCTGTCGGCACCCAGGTCATCGATGAAGCTCGCTTCTTCCGTCACCTTCTCGGCTTCGACGCCAAGATGTTCGACAACGATCTTCTTCACCCGATCGGCAGTTTCGCTCATTGGGGGTTTCCTCCGTATGTGTTGTGCGCTGCCTAGCGATGCCGCCCGCGGCTAGCAAGTGCGGACAAGGGGCCTGGAAGACGTATGCACGATGCGCGTTCGCGACCGCTGACCGAAGGTGAAATCGCACTTGCCCGATCGGTGTTCGGCGAAGCGATCGACTACGCCCGGGTGCGGATGGTCAATCGCAAATGGTGGCCGCTTCAGCCCAGGAACGTGGCGATGGCGCCCACCGGCAACATCCACTTCCATCCCCACGGCACCTTGTGGTCCGAAGATTTCGCAGCGGAGCCGCTGTCCCGGCAAGGCCTGTTCATCCACGAACTGACCCACGTCTGGCAGTCGCAAAAGCGGGGCCGCTTTTACCTGCCGCTGATGCGCCATCCCTTTTGCCGCTATGGCTACGACCTCGTGCCCGGCCGTCAGTTCGATCGCTACGGCCTTGAACAGCAGGCGGAAATCGTCCGCCATGCATTCATCCTGAAGCAAGGCTTTCGCCTTGCCGGGCGCGATTTCGCCCAGCTTGAGCCGCTTTTGCCGTTCTAGTCGGGCTTCTTGGCCACCGCGACCAGTGCCGGGCGCAGCAACCGGTCCTTGAGCATGTAGCCCGCCTGCATTTCCTGGACGATGGTCCCCGCCGGCTCGTCGCTCGGCACTTCCATCATCGCCTGGTGCTTGTTGGGGTCGAGCGGCTGGCCGACCGTGTCGATGCGGGTGACCGAGTTGCGGTTGAAGATGGTGTCGAGCTCGCGCGCCGTCGATTCGATTCCGTCAAGGAAACTGCTCGCCACCTTGTCGGCGCGAAGCTCGTCGCTGACGGCCGCCAGCGCGCGGTCGAGATGGTCCTTGATCGCCAGCATGTCGCGGGCGAATGTCGCCGCCGCGTAGGACGCCGCCTGCTGCTTTTCGGCTTCCAGCCGTCGCCGCACGTTCTGCGTCTCGGCCGCGGCATACAGCGCCTTGCTGTTGGCCTCCTCCAACGCCTTTTCCAGCTCGGCCAGCCGATCGTGTTCGGCCAGCTCGGGCGAGTCCGCGGCGGTTTCCCGGCGGATCTCGTCGGCGTCGTCGTGAAGGTCTTCGTTGTCCTGGTTCATCCCATCAATCTCGTTAGGGTCTTTGCCGTGAAATCCACCATGGGAACCACGCGCGCATAGTTCAACCGAGTCGGGCCGATCACACCCACAACGCCGACCACCTGCCCCTGGCTCCCGCGATAAGGCGCGGCGATCACCGAAGAGCCCGAAAGGGCGAACATCCGGTTCTCGCTGCCGATGAAGATTCGGCAGCCCGGCGCGTCGCGTGCATTCTCCAGCACCCGCGCGATCTCCTGCCGGTTCTCAAGCTCCTCCAGCAGCATCCGCACCCGCTCCAGGTCGGCCGCGGCATGGTCGTCGATCAAATTGGCCTGTCCGCGCACGATCAGCACCGGCCGGCGCGAATGGTCCTCCGACCAGGCGGCGAGCCCGGACGCGACCAGTTCGGCCGCGGCGGTGTCCAGCGCCTCCCGCTGCTCCTTGATCTCCGCCCGCAGGCGGGCTTCGGCCTCGCCCAGGGTCATGCCTGACAAGCGTGCGTTGATGAAATTGGTCACTTCGTTCAGCGCCGACGCGCTGGTGCCGCGCTCGACCTCGACGATCCGGTTTTCCACTCCGCCGTCGGTGCCGACCAGCACCACGAGCGCGCGAGTCTCCGACAGCGGCACCAGGTTGATCTGCTTGAGGCGCACTTCCTGCTTTGGCGCGAGCACCACGCCCGCCGCCTGGCTCAGCCCGGACAAGGCCGACGTCGCCGCCGCAAGCGCGTCCTCGATCGGCTGGTCGCGGCCGATCTGCCGCTCGATCTCGCGCCGCTCGCGCTCGTCCGGCACCGACGTCTGCATGATCCCGTCGACGAACAGGCGAAGCCCGCTTTCCGTGGGCAGTCGCCCGGCGGACGTATGCGGGTGGGTCAGCAGCCCGCGCTCCTCAAGCTCCTGCATAACTCCGCGGATCGACGCCGGCGACAGGCTGACGCTGCCGGCAAGGGCCTTCGACCCGACCGGCTGCCCGCGCTCCAGGTACGCTTCGACGACCAGGCCGAAAATGGCCCGCATCCGGTCGGAAAGTTCGCCAATCGGCTGGGTCATGGGCGTGACCTAGTGCCGCCCGCCCCACCGCTCAACGTTTCAATCGACGATGCGCATCTCGGTGCGGGCAATCTTCTCGGCCGCATCGGTGACGATCCTGCCCACCGCGAAGCCGGCGGCGGCTTTGTCCGCGTTCGGTCCCTTCATGCACGAAGCGGTGAACTTCAGCTCGCCCTTCGTCGATCCGGCGGTCCACCGGACGCCGCCGTACGGCCCGTCCGGAATATATTGCTCGCATTCGTCGGGCAGCCGAACCGCGTCCTGCGCGCGCCGCACCGCCGACATCAGAAGATCATATTGCAGGGGCGTAAGCGTGAAGCGCTTGATGTAGACCGACACCTTCTCGCCCCCATAGGCCGGTTCGCGGGGCTTCTCCCAGACGACCGATTTCCCGTTCAACGACCACCGCTCGGTCACCGCACCCCAGCTTTGCCGGACAAATTCGACCTGCTCAGGCGCGACGAAGCGCGGTTTCCGGGTGGCTTCGGCCGGCGCCGCGGCCAGCCCGGCCGCAAGCAGGACGGCCATGACGGTGATGTCTTTCCTCATTCCTCAAGCCTTCCGCATTTTTCTTGTCCGGTCTAGGGCTGCCGCACACCAGTTTTAGGAGAGATGAATGCGCCCTAGCGGCCGTGCCCCCGACCAGATGCGCGAAGTCAAATTCGAACCTGGCTTTACCAAGCATGCCGAAGGCTCCTGCCTCGTCAGTTTTGGCGACACCCGCGTGCTCGTCACCGCTTCGATCGAGGAAAAGGTGCCGCCATTCCTTCGCGGCAAGGGCCAGGGCTGGGTAACGGCGGAATATGGGATGCTTCCGCGCGCCACCCACACCCGCGGCAATCGCGAAGCCGCCAAGGGCAAGCAATCGGGCCGGACGCAGGAAATCCAGCGGCTGATCGGCCGTAGCTTGCGCGCCGTGGTCGACCTGCAAAAGCTTGGCGAACGGCAGATCCTGGTCGACTGCGACGTCATCCAGGCCGACGGCGGCACCCGCACCGCGTCGATTTCCGGCGCCTGGGTCGCGCTTCGGATCGCCGTCGACAAGCTCATCCAGTCGAAGGCGCTCGCGAGCGACCCGATCCGCAGCCAGGTCGCCGCGGTCAGCTGCGGCATCCACGACGGCAATGCCGTGCTCGACCTCGACTATATCGAGGACAGCGCCGCCGGCTGCGACGGCAATTTCGTGCTCACCGGCGACGGCCTGATCGTCGAAGCGCAGCTTACGGCCGAAGGCGAATGCTATGACGAGGAAGGGCTGCTGCGCTTGCTCCGACTCGCCCGCATCGGCTGCGGCGAGATTTTCCAGGCCCAGTTGAAGGCGGCCGGACGGTGATCCGCCGGATCGGACCGAAGCTGGTCATCGCCACGCATAACGACGGCAAGCTGCGCGAAATCCGCGATTTGCTCGCGCCCTTCGGGATCGAGTGCGTCGGCGCTGCCGATCTCGACCTCCCGGTGCCCGAGGAAACCGGCGTCACCTTCGTTGACAATGCCGACCTCAAGGCGCGGCAGGCCGCCGACCTCACCGGGCTTCCCGCACTCGCCGACGACAGCGGCATCTGCATCGATGCGCTAGGTGGCCGGCCCGGCGTTCACACCGCTAACTGGGCCGAGGACGAAGCCGGCAACCGCGATTGGACCCGCGCGATGGAGCGGGCGTGGTCGGAACTGCAGCAGGCCGGCCCGGACGCCAGCAGCGACGCGCATTTCGCTTGCGCGCTGGCCATCGCCTGGCCCGATGACGGGCAGGCGGAAAGCTTCGAAGGCCGCGCCGACGGCACCCTCGTCTGGCCGCCGCGCGGCGACAAGGGCTTCGGTTACGACCCGATGTTCGTGCCCGCCGGCCATGACCAGACTTTTGCGGAGATGGACCCGGCCGAAAAGCACCGGATCAGCCACCGCGCCGACGCTTTTCGCAAGCTCACCGAGGCGCTGGCGCTTTCCTAATAGGAAAGCAGCCGCCACCATCCCGGACCATGCGGCGCGCGCCCGACTTCGCTGAGTCACCGGATCGGGCGGCTGCGCTTAAAGTCACGAAAATGCCGCACGACCGCGTGACTTTAGTGACTTTAAGCCCGGCTTCGGAGGGGCTGGCGCTTTACATCCACTGGCCGTTTTGCGTTTCCAAATGCCCCTATTGCGATTTCAACAGCCACGTTCGCGCGCAAATCGATCAAAATGAATGGCGCGCCGCACTTCTCGCCGACCTCGCGCATGAGGCGCGGTTGCTTCCCGGACGGCGACTCACCTCCATCTTCTTCGGCGGCGGCACCCCCTCGCTGATGGAGCCAGCCACCGTCGCGGCGCTGATCGAAGCCGCCAGCGCGCACTGGAGCGTCTCGGACGATATGGAGATCACGCTCGAAGCCAACCCCAATAGCGTCGAGGCGGCCCGCTTTGCCAACCTTGCGGCAGCCGGGGTCAACCGCGTTTCGCTCGGCCTGCAAAGCCTTGACGACGAAGCGCTCCACTTCCTCGGCCGCGCCCATTCGGTCGACGAAGGACTCGCCGCGCTCGAGACCGCGCAGCGCCACTTCGGCCGAGTCAGCTTTGACCTCATCTACGCGCTTCCGAAGGACGACGAAGCGCGGTGGTCGGCAATGCTCCGCCGCGCCTTGAGCTTCGGCACGACCCACCTTTCGCTCTACCAGCTGACGATCGAGCCCGGCACGCGCTTCGCCGCACTCCACGCCGCCGGGAAACTGCAGCCGCTCGGCAGTGACGAGGCGGCCGGCCTGTTCGAAATCACGCAGCAACTGACCGACGCAGCGGGCCTTCCCGCTTACGAGATCAGCAATCACGCCGCGCCGGGCGCGGAGAGCCGGCATAACCTCACCTACTGGCGTTACGGCGACTATGCCGGAGTCGGCCCCGGCGCCCACGGCCGCCGCTCCGGCGTTCGCACCGTGCGCCATCGCAAGCCGGAAAACTTCCTGTCCGGCCTCAGCCGCAATGGTTACGGAATCGTCGAGGAGGAACCGCTGACCGCGCGCGAGGCGGCGGACGAAGCGCTGGTGATGGGCCTTCGCCTGCGCGAAGGGATCGATATCGCCGCGCTCGAAAGCCGGTTCGGCGTTCCGCTGCTCGACCCGGCCAAGGCTGCGGCGCTCATCCGCAGCGGGCACCTGAGCGATCGCTCAGGCAAGCTCGCGCTAACGTCCGAAGGCAGGCTGGTGCTCGACCATATCCTGGGCGAGCTTGCAGCATGAACCGGTCGTTACGGCTTCGCCGGCGAAGCAACCCTGCGCTTGTAGTTGCCGATGGCGCTTTGCAGCATATCGGCGATCATCGCTTCGGCATCCTCGGTCGCTTGCTTGCGCGCGATCCGGTTATTCACATCGAATGCGATGGACGCATTCTTGAATGCCGCGATCTTGCCGCCGCACGCCGCCTGCAGATACGCTTCATAGGCGTCGCCAGCGACTTTCTCGCTGATCGCCCTGGTCGCGGTCTGTGTCAGGCAATCGTTAAAGGCGTTGCGCGGCCCGCTGATGCCGGCCTGTCCCCCGCTCAAAAGCATGGCGGTCACGCTCACTAATGCGATCATTGCCTTCTCCCCAAGCACCGATCACTGGGCGGGAGTGTGACTCACTTCGTGCAGCTTGTGAAGGGCATCGCCGGTGACTGACCCCCTGCCCGCCGGACTGCACATCGTCGCCACTCCGATCGGCAATCTCGGCGACCTCTCGCCGCGGGCCGCCGATGTGCTGGCCAGGGCCGATTTGCTGCTGGTCGAGGATACCAGGGTCACCGCCCGCCTGCTCCAGCATATCGGCACGCGGACTCCGATGCGGCGCTACGACGACCATTCGACCGACGCCCAGCGGGACGCGATCGTCGCGGAGCTTGGCGGAAAGGCCGTCGCGCTGGTCAGCGACGCCGGAACGCCGCTCATTTCCGACCCCGGATACAAGCTGGTGAGCGCGGCCCGGGCGGCCGGCCACGCCATCCACACTGTTCCCGGCCCATGCGCCGCAATCGCCGCGGTGACGCTCGCCGGCCTGCCCACCGACCGCTTCCTGTTCGCCGGTTTCCTTCCGTCCAAGGAAAAGGCACGAGCCGATGCGATCGCCGAGATCGGCGGCCTTCGCGCCACACTTGTCTTCTACGAAAGCGGGCCGCGCCTCGGCGCCGCCCTTGCCGCGCTCGCGGCCGGCCTTGGCGGGCGCCACGCCGCGGTCGCGCGCGAACTGACCAAGCTGCATGAGGACTGCGTGACCGGGACGCTCGCCGAGCTTGCCGAGCGTTATCGAGAAGCCGGGCCCAGGGGCGAAATCGTCGTCGTGGTCGGCCCTCCGGCCGAAGCCGAACCGGCGTCCGACGACGCACTGGATTCGGCGCTTCGGGAGGCGCTGGCCGGCTTGTCGCCATCGCGGGCGGCGGCCGAGGTCGCGGCGAAGCTCGGACTCCCGCGCAAACGCGCTTACGCCCGCGCGCTAGAGCTCACCGGCCAATGAACCGCCCGCTCAGCCGGCAAGCGGCCGAGCACCGCGGGCGATGGGCGGAAACGCTCGCCTGCTGCTACCTCCGGCTCAAGGGCTGGCGGATCCTGGCGCGACGCGCCCGCGTCCGCGGCGGCGAAGTCGACGTCGTCGCCCGGCGCGGAAAAGTGGTCGCGTTCATCGAGGTCAAGGCGCGCGCTACCGAGGCAAGCGCCGCCGCATCGCTCGACCGCTACCGGCTCCGGCGCGTGGCAGCGGCCGCACAGCAGCTCGCCCCGCGCTATTCCCGCCCGGGCGACGACATCCGAATCGACGCCGTCTTCCTCGTCCCCGGCCGGCTGCCAAGGCATCTCCAGGACGTTTGGCAAGGATGACAAGCGCCCGCTCCTCGCCTACCGGCGCAGCCATGTCGCTTCGCGTTGCAGTCCAGATGGACCCGCTTTCCGGGATCAACATCTCCGGCGATTCCACCTTCGCCATCATGCTTGGCGCGCAATCGCGCGGGCACCGGCTTTACCATTACCTGGCCGAGGACCTGACCTACGAGAACGGGCGAGTGTTTGCCGGCGCGCATGAAGTCGCTGTGCAATCCGTGCCGGGCGACCATTTCCGAATGGGCGATTTCACCATCCTCGACCTTGGCCGCGACATCGACGTCGTGCTGATGCGGCAAGACCCGCCATTCGACCTCGGCTACATCACGGCCAGCCACTTGCTGGAGCGGCTTCACGGCGAAACCCTGGTGGTCAACGATCCCGTCGCCGTCCGCAACGCGCCCGAAAAGCTGTGGGTGCTCGATTATGCGCAGTTCATGCCGCCGACGGTCCTGACCCGGTCGCTGGGCGTCGCCCGCAAGTTCCTCGACGAACATGGCGAGATCGTCCTGAAGCCTCTCCACGGAAATGCCGGCAAGGCGGTCTTCAAGATCGGGGCCGACGGCGCCAACCTCGCCGCGCTGCTGGAGCTTTTCAACATCACCTATCGCGAGCCGCACGTGCTGCAGGCCTTCGTTCCCGAGGTGGCGGAGGGTGACAAGCGCATCGTGCTGGTCGACGGAGAGGTCGCCGGGGCCATCAACCGGCTTCCGGGCAAGGGCGAAATCCGCTCCAACCTGGCGGCCGGCGGAAGCGCCCAGGCCGCCGAGCTGACCGACCGGGAGCAGGAGATTTGCGCGGCCCTTGCGCCCGAGCTGAAGCGGCGCGGCCTGCTTTTCGTCGGCATCGACGTCATCGGCGGCAAGTGGCTGACCGAAATCAACGTCACCTCGCCAACCGGGATCGTCGCCATCGATAAGTTCAACGGCACCGACACCCCCGCCCTCATCTGGCAAGCCATCGAATCGAAGCTCGCCTAAGCGATGGCCGATTGGGTGATCAGGCTCATCGAGCAGACCGGCTACGTGGGCGTCTTCCTGCTGATGTTCCTGGAAACGGTCTTCCCGCCGATCCCGTCGGAAGTCATCATGCCGATCGCCGGCCTCGCCGCCGCGCGGGGGCAGATGGCGCTTTGGGGCGTGATCCTGAGCGGGACTGCCGGGGCGATGTTCGGCAATTTCTTCTGGTACCTGCTCGCCCGGGTCATCGGCATCGGGCGCTTCCGCCCGTTCATTGAGCGTCACGGCCGCTGGCTGACTCTCGACTGGTACGACGTCGAGAAAGCCGAGCACCTGTTCGGCCGGTTCGGCGGGATCGTCGTCGGCGCCGGGCGGATGCTGCCGACCATCCGCTCTGTCGTCTCGATCCCCGCCGGCCTGCTTCGGATGCGGCTCAAGAGCTTCCTGTTGTGGTCGTCGCTCGGCACCGCGGCGTGGAGTTCGGCGCTGGCCATCGCGGGCTTCGTGCTGGGCCAGCAGTTCGGCGAGATCGAGAAAGTCGTCGGCCCGCTTTCGATTGCCGTCATCATCGGCATCGTCGCCGCTTACGTGTGGCGGCAGATGACCTGGCGCCGCCGCCACCGGGACGACTGACCGCCCACCGCCACTCAAGCTCGCGGGTGCGCGTGCCGGTAGACGTCGAGCAGGTGGGCCGCGTCCACTTGCGTGTAGATCTGCGTCGACGACAGGCTCGCGTGGCCGAGTAGCTCCTGCAACGAGCGAAGGTCCGCGCCGCGCGCCAGCAGGTGAGTCGCGAAACTGTGGCGCAGCGCATGGGGAGTCAGCGTGTCGGGAAGCCCCAGCCGCTTGCGCGCCGCCCGCACCGCTCGCCGGACCAGGTCGGCGCTCAGCGGCCCGCCACGCGCGCCGACGAACAAGGGCGAATCGCCGCTGACGGGATAAGGGCATAATCCGACATATTCGGCGATCGCCTGCCGGACCGCGGGCACCACCGGCACGATCCGGGTCTTCGATCGCTTGCCAGTCACGCGGATGGCTTGCCCCAGCGGCAGCGAGCGCGCGGTGAGCGACAGCGCTTCCGAAACGCGCAGGCCCGACCCGTAAAGCAGCAGCAGCACCGCCAGGTCGCGGGCGCCGATCCACGGCTCGGAAGCAAAGGCGCTTGCATCCTCGGCAAGGGCAACGGCGTCGGCCGGCGCGGCGGGACGCGGCAGCGTCTTCGGGCGGCGCGGCGCGCGGGTGCGCGGCACCGCCGCTTTCACCCCTTGAATCTCAGCCGCGAAGGCAAGGAAGGCGCGAATCCCCGAAAGCTCGCGTGCCGCCGACGCCGCGCCAAGCCCGGACGTTCGGCGCGCCGCGAGGAAAGCACGCAAATCCTGCGCGGTAACCTGGAGCAGGTCGGCCAACGCGACTTCCTCGCCGCGATACTGGCCGAGAAAATCGATCAGCCGGTGCGCGGTGCCGATATAGGCGCGAACCGTGTGCGGCGAGCGCCGGCGGTCATGCGCCAAATGCTTCCCCCACCGCTCGACCGAGGCCGAGGCCGGATGGGGAAGCGCGTCCATTACCCAGCCGTTTGCGGGAAGGCCGGCACCTTGGCGACGTCGTCCGGCTCGTGCTGGATGACGACCTTCGCGCCCAGCTTCTTCGCCAGCGCCTCAAACGCGTCCATCGACTTCAGTGTCTGGTCGCGGCTCGTGTTGAACGGCGGCACGCCGCGCTTCTCGCGCGCCATGGTCGAATGGTAGAGGTCGCCGGTCAGTAGCACGGGCCCGCTGGCAAGCTTGACCAACAGCGCCATGTGATCCGGCGTGTGGCCCGGCAGGTGCAGCGCAATGACGCTGCCGTCGCCAAAGACGTCGGTGTCGGCGGTGACCGGCTGAACCTTGCCGCCGGCCGAGCGCCACGGACCGAAGGGATCGTCCTTCCCGGCGGTCTGGTCGAAATCGGCCTTGCCGACGAGCAGCCGAGCGTTCGGGAACTGGGCCGCCTGGCCGGTGTGATCGGGATGCATGTGGCTGATCCCGACGATGTCGATGTCGCCCGGCTTCAGCCCGCCCTTGGCCAGTTGATCGGTCAGCGTCGCATCGAAGTGCGCCACCATGTCGCCGGCGTCGAACGATCCGCCCGGCTTGCCGCCGCCAAGCCCGGTATCCCACAACAGATGCTGGTCGCCGTGGGTGATCAGATAGCAGCTATCGGTGATGTCCTTCGGTCCCTTGGGATACAATCCCGGGCGGTCGGAGAAGAACTTGTCGAAATCCTTGATCGTGGCCGTGCCGCAATCGAGCCGCGCGAGGGTCAGCTTCGGCGCCGCGTTACCCGCCTCATTCGCGGCAACCGCATTCGGCTCCGCCGCGGGCTGCCCGCAGGCTCCCGCAAACAGAAATATCGCTGCGATCGCGGGCCATTTCGTCATTGCAAGCCTCCTGCCGTGCCGCTCACTCGGTGTAATGCGCGGATGTCTTTGCGCGAACTTCCTCCGCAGTCACCCCCGGCGCCAGTTCAACCAGCTTGAACGCGCTGTCGTGGTCGGGGCGGTGAAAGACGCACAGGTCGGTGATGATCATGTCGACGACGTTCTTGCCGGTCAGCGGCAACGTGCATTCCGGAATGAACTTCGGGTCGCCGTTCTTGGACGTATGTTCCATCACCACGATGATCTTCTTGACCCCGGCGACCAGGTCCATGGCGCCGCCCATCCCCTTGATCATCTTGCCGGGGATCATCCAGTTGGCGATGTCGCCCTTCTCGCTGATCTCCATGCCGCCGAGCACGGCCAGGTCGATATGGCCGCCGCGGATCATCGCGAAGCTCTGGTCCGATGAGAAATAGCTGGTCTGCGCTAGCTGGCTTACCGTCTGCTTGCCGGCGTTGATCAGGTCGGCGTCGACTTCATCGTCATAAGGGAACGGGCCGATGCCCAGCATCCCGTTCTCGCTCTGGAGCGTGACCGTCATGCCGGCCGGCACATGGTTGGCGACCAGGGTCGGGATGCCGATGCCCAGGTTGACGTAATAGCCGTCGCGAAGCTCCTTTGCGGCGCGCGCGGCCATGTCGTCGCGGGTCCACGCCATGCCTATCGCTCCGTGATCATGTCGGCGGGAATTGGAAACTCGGGCGTCTCCTCCTGCCAGAGGATCGAGGCGACCAGCCAGCGGCCGCCCACCTTAACCAGCTGGAAGCTGTTGATCCCGCGCTCGTCGAAGCTGCCGCTGGCTGTCTTGCCATGATAGGAGGACCAGACGCTGGCGAGGTTACCGTAGACCTCCACGCGGCGGCCAAGCTCCTGTTCGTCGAAGCCCTCTTTCTCGAGGATCGGGCCGCTGCGCGCGATGTAATCGTCAAGCGTTCCGCCGCGAACGCCCGCCGGCGTGATCACGCGCATCGTCGCGGTCGGCGTGAACAGCGTCCGCATTTTGGCGAAATCGCGCGGCTGACCGGGCGGGCCGGATATGATGGCATAGACGCCGTCGATCGCCTGATCGATTGCGGCCAAATCGGCGGGATTGGCTGCGGTCATCTTGGTTCCTGTCGGTGTCGTTGTCGCGCAGCCGGCAAGCGCGAGCGCCCCGGCGATCGCAAAGGCCCGGATCATGCCGCCTCCCTGGTCCGCGTCGTGCGGAATTCGATCTGCTTGTCATAAGGCCCGCCGACGATCAGGCGGTTCACGTAGATGGATGGCAGGTGGATGCAGTCGGGATCGAGGCTGCCGGTGGCTACCATCTCCTCGACCTCGACCACGCAGACCTTGCCGCAGGTCGCTGCGGGTTGGTTGAAATTGCGGGCGGTCTTGCGGAAGGTCACATTGCCGCTCTCGTCGGCCTTATGGCCTTTGACGATGGCCAGGTCGGCGACGATCCCGCGTTCGAGCACGTAGGTGTCCCCGTCAAACTCCTTCAGCTCCTTGCCTTCGGCGACGACGGTGCCGACCCCGGTCTTGGTGTAGAAGCCCGGAATGCCCGCGCCGCCGGCCCGCATCCGCTCGGCCAGCGTGCCTTGCGGGCAGAACTCGACCTCCAGCTCGCCGGCAAGAAACTGGCGCTCGAACTCCTTGTTCTCACCCACGTAGGAGGAGATCATCTTCTTGACCTGCCGAGTGCGAAGCAGCTTGCCGAGCCCGACATTGTCGATGCCCGCATTGTTGGACGCGATGGTCAGATCCTTGACGCCGCTCTCGACGATGGCGTCGATCAGCCGCTCGGGAATACCGCACAGGCCAAAGCCGCCTGCGGCGATCGTCATCCCGTCGAACAGCAGCCCGTCGAGCGCCGCCGAAGCATCGGGATAAATCTTGCGTGCCACCGGCTAGCCCTTGAGCTTGGCGAGCACGCCCTGCAGCTGCATGGCGTTCGACATATCGCCTTCGACCTTGAGCTTGCCGGTCATGAAAGCGGTCATGCCGTCGAGCTCGCCAGCGGCCATTTTCTGCCAGTCTTCCCAGCTGGTCTTGATCGTCGTGTCGGCCGCACCGTCGGCTTCGGTAACCTGCTCCGACGCGCCATCCAGAAGGACCGTGCCTTCCGAACCGAAGTCGAGCTTTACCGTCTTGCCGGCAACCCAGGCCCGGTTTTCCTGCATCTTCGAAACGAGTTCCTGCTTGGTCATTGCGGCATCTCCTTTGTCCCATTCGCTAGCGGGCCGTTGCGGGCGCATCAAGGCAGCCCTATCTGGCGAGCATGGGATATGAACCGGAGCTCAAGCTCTTCATCAACGGAAGCTGGCGCACGGGCGAAGGCCGTGACAGCTTCCAGGTCGTCAACCCGGTCACCGGCGAAGGCATTGCCGACGTGCCCCTGGCGACCGAAGCGGACCTGGACGAAGCGCTGGACACCGCCAAGCGCACCTACCCCGAATGGCGCGCGACCGACGTCGAGAAGCGCAGCGCCATCCTGCACAAGGCCGCAAAACTGCTGAAGGAACGCGCCGACCAGATCGGCCGGACGCTGACCCAGGAACAGGGCAAGCCCTTTGCCGAAGCCAAGGGCGAGGTCTTCGGGGCAGCGTCCCTGTTCGATTGGTACGCCGAGGAGATCAAGCGCGACTATGGCCGCGTCCTGGTCCGGCCGCCGGGGCAGCTTTCACGCGTGATGCACGAGCCGGTCGGACCGGTGGCGACGTTCACCCCGTGGAATTTCCCGATCTATCTGCTCGCGAAAAAGGTCGCCGCCGCACTTGCCGCCGGCTGCTCGGTGATTGCCAAGCCGCCGGAGGAGACGCCGGGCAACACGCTCGCAGTCGCCCAGGCGCTCGACGATGCCGGCCTGCCCAAGGGCGTGTTCCAATTGGTCCACGGCGTGCCGGACATGGTCAGCCGCCACCTCATCGCGTCGCCCACGATCCGCAAGGTCAGCTTCACCGGGTCGACCGCGGTCGGCAAGCACTTGATGAAGCTGTGCGCCGACAGCATGACCCGGGTGACGATGGAGCTTGGCGGCCACGCGCCGGTGCTGATCTTCGACGATTGCGACTTGGAAAAGACGCTGGACATGGTGGTCCCGCAGAAATTCCGGAACGCGGGCCAGGTCTGCGTGTCGCCGACCCGATTCTACGTGCAGGAATCCATCTACGAGGCCTTCATCAAAGGCTTTGCCGAGCGCACCCGCAAGGTGACGATGGGTGACGGCCTGGAGGCGGAAACCAG
This sequence comes from Sphingomonas sinipercae, assembly GCF_011302055.1. Taxonomy (NCBI): domain Bacteria; kingdom Pseudomonadati; phylum Pseudomonadota; class Alphaproteobacteria; order Sphingomonadales; family Sphingomonadaceae; genus Sphingomonas; species Sphingomonas sinipercae. Next base: position 1,023,414 of record NZ_CP049871.1, on the reverse strand, counting down.
GATGGGTCCGCTGGCCAACAAGCGGCGTCCCGAAGCGATCGGCGCCCTGGTTGCGGACGCCAAGGCGAAGGGCGCGCGCCTGGTCGAAGGCGGCGAACCGGGCGACAGCGGTTTCTTCTTCCGGCCGACCCTGCTTGCGGACGTCCCGGTCGAAGCCGACATCATGAATACCGAACCCTTCGGCCCCGTTGCCGTGTCACGCGCCTTCAAGGACATGGACGAAGCGATCGAGCAGGCGAACCGCCTTCCGTTCGGTCTGGCCGCCTTTGCCTTCACCGAGAACGGTCGCCGAGCCAACTTGCTTGGCGACGCGATCGAAGCCGGCATGGTCGGGATCAACACCTTCGCCATTTCGGTCGCTGACGCGCCATTCGGCGGGGTCAAGGATTCGGGCTTCGGCAGCGAGGGCGGCAAGGAAGGGCTCGAGACCTACCAGGTCGTCAAGGCGATCCACCAGGCCTAGCTAGTCGCTGGAAATCATTCCGGCATCCAGCAATGCCCGCCTGATCGTCGGGAGCGACAGCCGCGCCCGCTCGGCAATGGCGTAGCGGTCGACGACTTCGACGGCGCGCTCGGCCGTCCAGTAATCGCGCTCGATCCGCTCCGACATGAAGCGCAGCGCCTCGCGCGGAATATGCAGCCCGCGGTCGGCAAAATGCAGGTCGATGACCTGCTGGCACAAAGTATCGTCGGGCGGCCCGATGGTGGTCGCCGGAGTCACCGCGATCCGGGTCCGCAAGTCGGGCAGCGCAATGTCCCAGTCCGGCGGCACCGAATCGGCGATCATCACCAGTGGTCGACCGCTATCCTGCGCCGCGTTCCAGGCATGGAACACCTCTTCCTCGTCCGCCCGGTCGGCCTGGTCGATCAACCGTCCGCCAACCCGCTCGACGAAGCTTCGCGCCAACAGGCTGCGGCCGGACCGTCGCGGGCCGGTGAGGATCGTCGCCTTGACCGGCCACATGCTCCACTTGCGAAAATGCTCGAACGCTTCCCGGTTCGGCTCCCCAAGGATGAAGCGCGTGTCGCCTTGGGTCTGCGGCCAGTCCAGGGGCAGCGCGATCTGGTCCGCGCCGCGGTTCACTGCGCCGCGCCGCTCTGGTTCGTCGCTGGCGGCTGGGGTTGCGGCTGCGGCTGCGGCGAATTCGGAGCGGTGGAACCCGGCTGCGCACTGGGCGCGGGCGCGGCAGGCCGAACCACGTACATCCGCAACGTTTCGCCGGTGATGTCCACGCCCCAGCCCCGCGCGACTAGGATGGCCCGCATGGTCTGCAGGTTGCCGCGATAGGCGACGTTGAAATTGCTGATGTTGCCGATGCCGATGTTGATCTGACCGACGCTCGATACGCCCGGCACGGTGCGCAGGTGGGCAAGCGCGCTGTTGTAAGTCGGCGCGTTGGGCGTGACGACCTGCACCTGGAAGGTCGACGTCGCCTGCTCCGGCTTCTTCTCCGGCTCCTTCTTTTCCTCCAAATCCTCGGCCGGGGGCGGCTCGGGCTGGTTCAACGTCCGGTCCCGCTGCAGCAACCCGGCCGCGAAGGCATCGGCGAACAGCCGATCCATCCGCTCGACACCTTGGGCCATCATCTGGGGCAAGGCGGCGCTGTTGGGCGCGGTCATGCTGAAGCCGCCGACAATCTCCCGATCCGGGCCGTGACGGGCGATGAAGCGCGCCTGCGCCGGGCCGCCGGGGTAGAGCCGGTGCAATTGCACTTCCGCGACCAGAATGTCGGCGGCACCGTACAGGTCGAGCAGGTTGCGCCATGCACTCCTGCCCGGCCGCATGGTCTGGGAGGCGTTGAGCAGCAGCGGGTCGCCGCCCATGCCGCTGATCCGCACATAATCGATCGGCGTCTGGGACGTCCGGAACTGGGCCCATGCCCGCTGCCAGCCATTGCGCAGCTCAACGCTCGTCGCGCTTCCGCCCGTCACCACGATCGGGATCAGGAGCATCGGCTGCGAGCGTTGCTGGACGCCGCCTATGCCGAGCAATTCCCCGGCCCGCGCGCGGTCGAACAACACGCCGAGGTCGGCGATGTAGCGGGTCGGGCCGATCTGTTCGCGTTGCACGATGATCGAGCTGACGAGCTGATCGAGCAACGAATCCGGTAGGTTCGGCGCCTGGCTGACCGGCAGCCCGTGGGATTTCGCCCAAAGCTTCTTGAAGCCTTCGCGCTGGGCGATTCGCCAGCCGGCGAAGCGCGCCGCATTGGAATCTTTGCCGGCGACATCGACGTGAATGTCGTCAACCTCCAGCGTCCCGGAGCTGTCGAGCGGCATGATCCCGCGGTCGCCGCTTTCCATCTGCGCATAAAGAAAGCCCCCGGCGGAAAGGCCGAGGATCAAGAGGAGCGCAAGGATCAGCTTTGGGCGGCGAGCCATTGGTGGCGCTTTTGGCGACAACGGCGTGGAAATCCAAGCGCGATGTGGCTAGCTGCGCCGCGCAATGTCCCAGAAGCCACTGACTTATGCCGATTCCGGCGTGTCGATCGACGCCGGCAATGCCCTCGTCAAGGCGATCGGGCCGCTCGCGCGCTCGACCGCGCGGCCGGGCGCAGGGGCGGAGCTTGGCGGCTTCGGAGGAGTCTTCGACCCCAAGGCTGCCGGTTACAAGGATCCGCTGCTGGTCGCCGCCAACGATGGTGTCGGCACGAAGCTTAAGCTGGCAATCGACCTTGGCCGCCACGAGGGGGTGGGAATCGACCTGGTGGCGATGTGCGCCAACGACCTCATCGTCCAGGGCGCCGAGCCACTCTTTTTCCTCGACTATTTCGCGACCGGCAAGCTTGATACCGGCGTCGCGCAAGCCGTGGTCGCGTCCATCGCCGAAGGATGCCGGCAGGCAGGCTGCGCACTGATTGGCGGCGAAACCGCCGAGATGCCCGGCATGTATGCCGCCGGCGACTACGATCTGGCCGGCTTTTGCGTCGGAGCGGTCGAGCGGGGCGAAATGCTCGACGGTTCGAAAGTCGCGCCCGGCGACGTCGTCGTCGGCCTCGCCAGCACTGGCGTGCACAGCAACGGCTTCTCCCTCGTCCGCAGGATCGTCGCCGAGCGCAATTGGGACCTTGGACAAGACGGCCTGGGCAACCAGTTGCTGGAGCCGACGCGGATTTACGTTCGCGCCCTGCTCCCGCTGGTCCGGGACGGCCTCATCCACGGGCTCGCGCACATCACCGGCGGCGGGCTGCTGGAAAATGTCCCGCGCGTACTTCCGGAGGATTGCAGGGCGGATATCGACGTCGGCGCCTGGTCGCTGCCGGCGCTGTTCGCCAAGCTCCAGGACGGCGGGAACGTCGCCGCGCCGGAAATGGCGCGTACGTTCAATTGCGGCGTCGGGATGGTGGCCATCGTCGCGCAAGCCGATTGCGCTGCAGTCATCGCGCGCCTCGAGCAGGCCGGCGAGCGCGCCTTCGTCATCGGGCGCATCGAAGCCGGACAGCGCGGCTGCACGGTGCGTGGCCCGGCGGGCTCATGGAATTCGGCCGAGGAGTGGACGGCCAGCCACGATGCATGACCCGGCGCGCGTCGCGGTGCTGATCTCCGGACGCGGCAGCAACATGAGGGCCCTGGTGGAAAGAGCGAGCGGGTACGAAGTGGCGCTGGTCGCTTCGAATCGGCCCGAGGCGGCGGGGCTCGACTGGGCGCGGGCAAGGCAGCTTCCGACCTGGACATGGGACAGCCGCGGCCGTGGGAAGGCCGAATTCGAGGCGGCGCTCAACCAAGCGCTCGACGATCACCGAATCGGGACCATCGCACTCGCCGGCTTCATGCAGATCTTGACGGCGCAGTTCACCCAACGCTGGGCCGGGCGCGTCCTCAACATCCACCCATCGCTGCTGCCGAAATATCGCGGTCTCGACACGCACAAGCGCGCGCTTGAAGCCGGCGACAAGGTTGCCGGCTGCAGCGTCCATCTGGTCACCGAGGAGCTGGATGCCGGGGATGTGTTGGCGCGGGCCGAGGTGCCCGTGCTTGCCGGCGACGACGCCAAAAGCCTGGAAGAGCGGGTGCTCGCGGCGGAGCACCGGCTCTATCCCGAAGCGCTAGGCGACTTTGTCAGCCGGCAATCGCCAGCCGCGCCGATCCCCCTGACCGGCTAGCCGACAATCGCCAGCTGCGCCGATCCCCCGGATCGGCTAGCCGACGATTTCTTCAGGCTTGAAGAAGTAGTCGATCTCGATCTTCGCATTTTCGTCGCTGTCGGAGCCGTGGACCGAATTGGCTTCGATCGATTCGGCGAATTCCTTGCGGATGGTGCCTTCGTCGGCCTGCTCCGGGTTGGTGGCGCCCATCACTTCGCGATTGCGGCGAACGGCGTCTTCGCCCTCAAGCACCTGCACGACCACGGGGCCCGAGGTCATGAAGCTGCACAGGTCGTTGAAGAACGGCCGTTCGCGGTGAACGCCGTAAAAGCCTTCCGCCTGTTCGCGGCTCATCAGGATGCGCTTGGAGGCGACGACGCGAAGGCCGGCGTCCTCCAGCTTCTTGGTGACCGCGCCGGTCAGGTTGCGGCGGGTGGCGTCGGGCTTGATGATCGAAAAGGTGCGCGTCGCGGCCATGGCCGTGCGTCTCCTGCTTTGGGTTGGTGGAATTGGCCGAGCGCCTAGCCGCGCCAGCGCCAACGGGCAAGGCTTAGGCCTTTTCGGCCCAGCGGCCGCCCTCCATCGCCCAATAGTGGCGATCGACGCCGCGCCCGGTCAGCAGCTTCCACGCGAGCCGAGCGCCGTCGAGAGTCGCGGCATCGAATAGATAGAATGCGCGCTCGAAGTTCAGCGCCGCCTCCCGCCACTCGCCGTCGGCGATCAGCAGGTTGCGGGCGACGTTCGCCGCGTCGGGCGTGGTCGAAAGCAAGATCGGCTGCCGGGCGTCGTCGGTCCCGCCCGATAGCCCATGCGGCAGGAAGCTGGTCGGACTGAAGTCCCACAACAGCCGGTCGAGCCGGGCGAGCGCGGCTTCGCCCGACGCGACGATCAGCAGGCGCTCCCCGCCATCGAGGAGCTTTTGCGCGAGCGCAGCGACGACCTGTTCGACCGGCGTGCCGGCGAGCTGATAGAAATCGACGCGCACGCGGCTCCGCTAGCGCTCCAGATTGTCGGCGACGAACTGGTCGAGCAAGCGCACCGCGAAGCCGGTCGCGCCCTTGTCGTAGGTGTCGGACGCCTTGTCCGCCCACGCTTTGCCCGCCATGTCGACGTGCGCCCAGGCGACGCCGTCATCGACGAAGCGCTTGATGAATTGCGCCGCGGTGATCGAGCCGCCCTCGCGCGGGCCGACGTTCTTCATGTCCGCGATCGGCGAATCGATCAGCCGGTCGAACGGTTCGCCAAGCGGCATCCGCCACAATTTATCGCCGCTGGTCGCGCCCGCCTTGGTGAGCTTGTTGGCAAGGCCGTCGTCAGGGGAGAACAGTCCGGCATATTCATGGCCAAGGCTGATGAGGATCGCGCCGGTCAGAGTCGCAAAGTCGATGATCGTCTTCGGCTTGTAGGTCCGCTGCACGTACGTGATCGCGTCCGCGAGGACGAGGCGCCCCTCAGCGTCGGTGTTGATCACCTCGATCGTCTGGCCCGACATGCTGGTCACGACATCGCCCGGGCGCTGCGCATTGCCGTCGGGCATATTTTCAACCAGGCCGCAGATGGCGACGATGTTCGCTTTGGCCTTCCGCTTGGCCAGCGCCAGCATCGCACCGGCAACGCCGCCGGCGCCGCCCATGTCCCACTTCATCGCTTCCATGCCGGCGGCCGGCTTGATCGAAATGCCGCCGGTGTCGAACGTAACGCCCTTGCCGACGAACGCGACGGGCGTTTCGCCTTCCGCGCCGCCGTTCCAGCGCAGCACCAGCAGGCGCGCATCGCGGACCGAGCCCTGCGCGACGCCAAGCAGCGCGCCCATACCAAGCTTGGCCATGGCCGCGCCATCGAGCGCTTCGACTTCAAGGCCGGTGCCTTCGGCGGCCGCGCGGACGCGCTCGACGAAGGTTTCCGGATAGATGATGTTTGCCGGCTCGGTCACCAGCTCGCGGGTGAGCGAAGCGCCTTCCGCAACCGCCGACCAGCGATCGTCCCAGCGCGCTTTCGCGCCCTCCCCGCCGCCGACGATCGTCACCTTGGCGACGGTCGGCTTCTGCTTGTCCTTCAGCTTGGTCCGGTAGCGGTCGTAACGCCACGCGCGCAGCGATGCCGAAAGGGCGACGCGGGCCGCTGCATCGGCGTCGAAATTGAGGCCGGACAGGTCGATGACCACGTGCGTTTCGCCCGAGGTCAGCAGCTTGGCGATGGCGCCGCCCCCGATCTTTTCCGCCGCTTCCGGAGGGGTCGAGCCGCCGCCGGCACCGACGAACACGATCCGCCTGACCGTCCCGCCATCGTCGGCGAAGACTTCCGCCGTGCTGCCGCTGTCGCCGTCGAAGCGCTGGGCGCGAAGCGCCGCATCGACGTTGGCCGCGGACAAGGCGGCTGCCGCCGGGCGGTTGGAGCCCAAGGCCGGAATGACGAGGGCATAGTCTCCGCTGGGGCGGCTGGCGGGGAATTCAATTTGCATCGACGTTTCCTGTAAGTCGTGATTTGCCGGCGCTTTAGGGCTGCTGCCGTCAGTTGGCAAAGCCGCTTCGACAAGTGATTGTCGGCTGGCCGACGAGGTGCGATAGCGTCGGCTGGACGAGGTTTCGAGGCGGGCGGAAGCATTTTGCGTAGTCGATTGGTCTGGTGGGCGGCCCTGCCGCTGCTGCTCGCCCCGCTGAGCGGCGCGCACGCACAGGGAGTTGGCGCCCCAGCTTCGCCCGCGCCCGCCGAGGAAGCGGTCGAATTCAGCGCCGACCAGCTGACCTACGATAGCCAGAATGACGTCGTCACGGCGACCGGCCAGGTCCGCATGTCGCGAGAGGGCAATTACCTTGCCGCGGACCGCGTCGTCTGGACCCGAAGCACGGGGCAGGTCCGAGCGGAAGGCAATGTCGTCATCGTCAATCCGACCGGCGACAAGCTGGTCGGTGAGAATGTGGCGTTGAGCGATACGTTGCGCGACGGCACCATCGACAATCTTCTCGTCGCGCTTGAAGGCGGCGGTCGAATCGCAGCCGAACGCGGAACCCGCAACGGCGACGTGACGACGCTTGAAAACGCCGCTTATTCGGCGTGCCCGGTGACCAGCGCGACAGGCTGCTCGCGCCGCCCAAGCTGGGTCATCACCGCCGCCCGGGTGATCCACGATCCGGCGACGAACCGGGTCCTGTTCCGCGGCGGCCGATTGCAGCTGTTCGGGCTGACCCTGCCGCTGTTGCCGATATTCAGCGTCAGCTCCGACGGCAGCGGCGCTACCGGCTTCCTTCCCCCCGACCTTAAGATTTCGCGCAAGAACGGCTTTGAGGTCGCGCTACCCTATTTCTGGCGGGTCGCGCCCAATCGCGACCTCACCATTACCCCGCACCTCTACACCGGCACCTTGCCGGCGATCGAGGCCAAGTACCGCCAGCTGAACGAGCTTGGCGCCTTCCAGGTCGGCGGGTTCCTGACCTACGGCACCATTGAGAGTTCCGACTTCGCAAGCCTTGCGCCAGGCGAACGCGAACGCGGCCTTCGCGGATATATCGAGGCCAACGGACGCGCCCAGCTCGACCCGTTGTGGACAGTGACCGGCTACCTGCGCGCGGCCTCGGACAAGACGGTCACGCGCCGCTACGACATCACGCGCGACGACCGGCTGCGCAATTTCGTCAACGCCGAACGGATCGCTCCGGACAGCTACGTCTCGATCGCCGGCTGGGCGTTCCAGGGGCTGCGCGTCGACGACGTGCAGAAGCAATTCCCGATCGCACTGCCGGCGATCGACGCCCGGCTGCGCCTTACTCCGCCAATCCTGGGTGGGAAGGTCGAGCTCCAGGCGAACAGCCTCGCGATCCTGCGCGTCGACGGGCAGGACACCCAGCGCGCCTTTGCAAGCGCTCAATGGACGCTTCGGCGGCTGACCCCGCTGGGGCAGCAGCTGACCCTGACCGCTTTCGGTCGAGGCGACGCCTATCACACCAACGATGCCGAAGAGACGGTCGTGCCGATCTACCGCGGCACCAACGGCTGGCATGTGCGCGGGATCGGCGCGCTCGCCGCTGACCTGCAATGGCCGTTGATCGGACCGTTGCTCGGCGGAATCCAGCGCGTCACCCCGCGCGTTCAGATCGTGGCGACCCCGCCAACGCCCAACCTGGCGATCCCGAACGAAGACGCGCGCTCCGTCGACCTTGAGGACAGCAACCTGTTCGCGCTCAACCGCTTCCCCGGCTATGACCGCTGGGAAGACGGTTCGCGGGTGACCTACGGCGTCGACTGGATGTACGACCGGCCAAGCCTGTCGATCAGTTCGACCATCGGCCAGAGCTATCGGATCACGCGCAGGGCCGGCATCTTTCCGGAAGGGACGGGCCTGACCGACCGCTTGTCCGACGTCGTCGGCCGGACCAGCATCCGCTACGGCACCTTTGTCGACCTCACCCACCGCTTCCGGCTGGACAAGGACAACCTCGCCGTTCGCCGGAACGAGCTCGACCTCACCGTCGGCTCGTCGGAAACTTACGTTCAGATCGGGTACCTGCGGCTCAACCGCGACATCAGCGAGACGGTCGAGGATTTGCGCGACAAGGAAGAGCTTCGCCTCGCCGGGCGAGTGAAATTCGCGCGCTACTGGTCGGTCTTCGGAGCAACGGTGCTGGACCTGACGGACAAGGACGAAGATCCGTTCTCGCTGGCGGACGGGTTCGAGCCGGTGCGCAACCGGCTCGGCATCTCCTACGAGGACGATTGCCTGGAGCTTGGCGTCACGTGGCGGCGCGACTATGAGCGGCTCGGGGAGTTCCGCAAGGGCAACACCTTCGCGCTTCAGATCGCGCTTAAGGGCCTCGGCCGCTAAGCCTGCGTTCAGCGGGAAAGGGCCAAGCGCTCGGGCAGAATATATTGGGTAATAAGGAAATTCGTACGTGGTGACTTCGAGAACGACGCGCTCGCGCCTGGCTTCGATCCTGCTCGCGGCAACGATTGGCGTTGCCGGTGCGGCGTTCGCGCAGACTGCCCCCCAGGCACAACCGCAGTCACAACCGCAGCCGCAACCCAACAGCGCCAGCGCCCTGAAGCTTCCGGAAAATCCGCAACTGTACGGCACGACCCTGCCGTCGGTCGTCAAGGCGACCGCGATCGTCAACGGCGCGGTCATTACCCAGACGGACATCGACCAGCGGGTCGCGCTGCTTGCAGCCGCGAGCGGAAAGCCGATCCCGAAGGAGCAGATGCCCGAGCTTCGCCAGCAGGTGCTCGGCAACCTGATCGACGAAGTGCTGCAGATCCAGGCCGCGAAGGCCGAGAAGATCACGGTCACGGAAAAGGACATCGACCGCGCAATCGCTCGGCTCGCCCAGGCTAATAAGCAGAGCCAGGAGCAGCTATCCAAATATCTGGAATCGAACGGTTCGTCCCTGAAGGCAGTGCGCCGGCAGTTCGAAGGCGAGCTGGCCTGGGAGAAGCTGCTTCGCGCCAAGATCGAAGACACGATCCACGTTGGCGACGACGAAGTGAAGTCGGTGATCGATCGGATGAACGCGTCCAAGGGCGCGCGCCAGTATAAGGTCAGCGAAATCTACCTGTCGGCGCCGGGCGGCGACATTGCCCAGGCGACGGCGCGTGCCACCCAGATCCTCGAGCAATTGGCGAAGGGTGCATCCTTCCCCGCTTATGCGCGCCAGTATTCGGAGGCTTCGACCGCCGCGGTCGGCGGCGATCTCGGCTGGGTTCGCCCGGAACAGCTGCCGGAATCGATGGCGGCCGTGCTGCAGCAGATGTCGCCGGGCAGCATCAGCCGCCCAATCCCGGTTCCGGGTGGCGTGTCGATTGTCGGGCTTGAAGACGTCCGCAACTTCCTCGCGCCCGATCCGCGCAATGCCGTGCTCACGCTCAAGCAGTTGACCATCAAGTTGCCGGGCTCATCCGGGGCCGAAACTGAAGCGGCGCTGCGCCGGTTCGCTGCCGCCGCGCAGAACATCGGCGGCTGCGGCGGGGCCGAGAAGATCGCCAATGAGTTCAGCGGCGAAATCGTCGAGAGCGATTCCACCAAGCTTCGCGACCTTCCGCCGGCCCTGCAGGAAATGATGATGCAGATGCAGGTCGGCCAGGCGACCCGTCCGTTCATCGGCAACGACGACGGCAGCGCGCGCATCCTGGTCCTATGCGGCCGCGAGGTTCCGCAGGAAGGGACTCCCACCAAGGACCAGATCTATGCGCAGTTGAACGAGCAGCGCGTCAATTCGCGTGCCCGTCGTTACTTGCGCGACCTTCGCCGTGATGCGGTGATCGAATTCCGCTAGAGTTTGGCGCCATGGGGCGGTCTCCCCTTCCGCCGATCGCGATCTCGCTGGGCGACCCGGCCGGCATCGGGCCCGAGGTCGTGGCCAAGTGTTGGGATAACCGCGACCGCTTTTCGCTGCCGCCATTCGTTGCAATTGGCGATCCCAAGTCGATTGCGGCGGTGTGGGACGGTCCGATCGAGCTGGTCGACGACCCCCGTCAAGCCGAGGCGGCCTTCGATACCGGCCTTCCATTGTTGCAGATTCGGTCGGCCTCCGAAGACGCGCCCGGGCACCCCAGCGTGGCCGGCGCGCATTGCTCGCTCGATTGCCTCGAAATCGCGGTCGGACTGGCGCGCTCCGGCTCCGCATCGGCTGTCGTCACCGGCCCGGTGTCGAAGCAGCAGCTCTACGGCATCGGCTTTTCCCATCCCGGCCAGACCGAATTCGTCGCCGAGCGGTGCGGCGTTTCGGGCGGCAACGTGGCGATGATGCTGGCCGGACCGACGCTTCGGACCGTGCCGATGACGACTCACATGCCGCTTCGCGAAGTCGCCGACGCGCTCACGCCGTCGCTGGTGGAAGCGCGGGCGCGCACGACCTTGCGCGGGCTGCAGCGGCTGTTCGGGATTGCCGAGCCTCGTCTCGCGATTGCCGGCTTCAACCCCCACGCCGGTGAAGGCGGAGCGCTGGGACGCGAAGACGTCGAGGTGCTTGAGCCGGCGATCGCGACCTTGCGCGCCGAAGGATGGCGGGTCACCGGCCCGACCCCCGCGGACACCATGTTCCATGCGGCGGCACGGGCCAAATACGATGCGGCCCTGTGCGCCTATCACGACCAGGCTCTGATCCCGATCAAGGCGCTTCACTTTGAAGAAGCGGTCAACATCACGCTTGGCCTGCCCATCATCCGCACCGCGCCGGACCATGGGACGGCTTTCGACATCGCCGGCCAGGACCGGGCCAACCCGCTGCCGCTGTCGGCGGCGATCCGGATGGCTGCGCAATGCGCCCAGAATCGGCTGGAAACCGTGTGAGCGGCGGGCCCGAGCCGCTGCGCGATGTCATCGGCCGGCACGGCCTGAATGCGAGCAAGGCGCTAGGGCAGAACTTCATCCTCGACCGCCAGCTGCTGGCGCGGATCGCCGCAATTCCCGGCAACCTTCAAGACTCGACCGTCTACGAAGTCGGCCCCGGCCCGGGCGGCCTGACTCGCGCCTTGCTGGACGCCGGTGCCCGCGTGGTCGCAGTCGAGCGCGACCGGCGCTGCCTGCCGGCCCTCCAGGAGCTTGAGGCCGAATATCCAGGCCTGTCGGTGATCGAAGGCGACGCACTGCGGATCGACGAGCAGGCCGCGGTCGGCTCCGGCGCCCACGTCGTTGCCAACCTGCCCTACAATATCGGGACTGCGCTGCTGTTGCGGTGGCTCGGCAGCGAGGCTTGGCCGCCCTGGTGGGCGTCGCTGACATTGATGTTCCAGAAGGAGGTGGCGGAGCGGATCGTCGCTTCGCCGGGGAGCGACGCCTACTGCCGCCTGTCGGTCGCCGCGCAGTGGCGTTCGCATCCGCGGCTAGCGATGACGGTCAGCCGATCGGCCTTCGTGCCGCCGCCGAAGGTGACCTCTGCGGTGGTCCACATGGTGCCCGCGGAGGCGCCAGAGGGCGTTCGCGCGCCGATCATGGAAGCGTTGACCCAGGCGGCGTTCGGGCAGCGGCGCAAGATGCTGCGTTCAAGCCTGAGGCAGATGCCAGGCGCGCTCGATGCGCTGGCCACGGTGGGGATCGACCCGGAGCGGCGGGCGGAAACCCTGACGGTCGCCGACTTCGTCGCGGTTGCCCGCGAGCTCAGCTAGTCAGACTTGGACTTGCCGGCCGGCTTGACCGAAGCGACCGTCGGCCCGCGCGAAATTACAGCGGAAAGCTGAGTCACCTGCCTGCAGCCGCTGGTGCAGATGCGCTGCAGCTTGGCCAGGTTCTCGCGCGCCCTCGGCACAGCGCCAAGCTCAACCATCGCTTCGCCCTGCACCTCGATCGCGTCGAGGTCGTTGGGTTCAAGCTCCAATGCCTTGTTCGTAAGCCGGATGGCTTTGCCGAACAGCTTTTGCTTCTGCGCGACGCGGGCGAGGTCGACGAAAGCGGAACGGTTGCGCGGATCGACGGCCAGGGCCGTTTCCAGAAGGCCGGCCGCGTCCACTAGGTTACCCGCAACGACTTCGCGTTGGGCCTGGCGTTCAAGATCGAGGGATAGCGGCGCGATCTGGTTGTCCGGCCGCTGGCCGACCACCGGGCTGGCGACAAGTGCGCCGGCGGCGCCAAGCAGCAGGAATCGCATCGAAATCCGCATCATTCTCTCCACGCGTCCGTCATTAGCATGGCTTCACAAGCCGTGCGATGAAAAAGCCGTCGGTCCCGTCCTGTTCCGGAGTAAGCAATTTGCCTGCCCCGTCCTTCCGGCCGATCCCGTCCAGCACCTCCTGCGCGTTCCAATCTGAACGCTCCCCTAAGAAGCGTTCGACCTGGCTGGCGCCTTCGCGCGCAAGCAGCGAGCAAACCGCATAGACCAGCGTGCCGCCAGGCCGGACGAGCTCGGCGGCAATGCCGAGCAAGCGGGCCTGCGAGGCCGCCAGTCGGTCGAGCCGCTCGGGCGTCAGCCGCCACCGCCCTTCCGGGTTGCGCCGCCAGGTGCCGCTGCCCGAACATGGGGCATCGACCAGCACGACATCGCTGCTTCCCCGCCAATCAGGCAGCTCCGCGACTTCATTGGGCGGGTTGAGCAAGCGGGTCTCGATCCGCGCCCCGGCCCGGGCGGCCCGGGGCACGAGGTTTTGCAAGCGCGCGCGATTGCTGTCGGTCGCCAAGATATCCGCCTCGGGCGCAGCGGCTGCGAGCGCCAGCGACTTGCCCCCCGCACCGGCGCAAAGGTCGAGGATTCGAGCATCTGCTTGCGGCGAACAGGCCAGGGCGATCAGCTGGCTGCCTTCATCCTGCACTTCGACGAGACCTTCGGCGAACTCCGCCCGGTCGTCGACCCGCGATTCGACCGGCAACCGCAGCCCCCACGGGCTCAGCGGGGTCGGCACGGACCCGCCAAACGCCGCCAGCATCGCTTCCCGGGACGTCCGCGCGATATTCACCCGAATGTCGAGCGGCGCGCGCTCCAGCAAGGCGGGCCATTCTGCCGGCCCAACCAGCGGGGAAAATTCTGCCTCAATCCAGCGCGGCACGACGCGGGCCTCCGCCGCCAATTCGCCTTCGACCGCCAGTGCCGGTCCCCGGCCCTCGCCGAACAGGGCCAGCATCTCCGGTTCTGAAAGTGCCAGGCCGAGCATCGCCGACCGCCCGCTTTCGGGCCGCTCGCCGGACCGCCGGATCGCCTGGAATACGAGTTCACGAACCGCCCGCCGGTCCTTCGATCCGGCGTAGCGCCTGGTCTTGAAGTAGCGGGTGACGATCGCGTCGGCGGGCGCCCCTTCCCCGCGCGCGGCCCCGATTACCAGGTCGAGGATCTCGATCGCGGCCTGCAGGCGGGCCGCGGGTGTCATCGGCCACCCTCCCGCTTGCCGAGATAGAAAGAGCGGCTAGCGGGTCGGATAGTTGGGCGCCTCGCGGGTGATGGCGACGTCGTGGACATGGCTTTCCGACAGGCCGGCGTTGGTAATCCGGACGAACCGGGCCCGCGCCTGCAGTTCGGCGATCGTCGCCGATCCGGTGTAGCCCATCGCCGCTTTCACGCCGCCGACCAGCTGGTGGACGATATCGCGCACCGGCCCCTTGTAAGGCACCTGCCCCTCAATCCCTTCGGGGACGAGCTTCAAATGATCCTTGATATCCTGCTGGAAGTAACGGTCGGCGGAGCCGCGGGCCATCGCCCCCATCGACCCCATGCCACGGTACGATTTGTAGGCCCGTCCATGGTAAAGGAACGTCTCGCCCGGCGCTTCCTCGGTGCCGGCAAGCAGCGATCCGACCATCACCGTCGAGGCGCCGGCCGCAAGGGCCTTGGCAATGTCGCCGCTGGTGCGAATGCCGCCGTCGGCGATGATCGGCACGCCTGACGACCGCGCCGCCGCGGCAGCCTCCATCACTGCGGTTAGTTGCGGGACGCCGACCCCGGCGACGATCCGCGTGGTGCAGATCGATCCCGGACCGATCCCGACCTTGATCGCGTCTGCGCCGGCATCGACCAGCGCCCGCGCAGCGTCACCCGTGGCGACATTGCCGGCGATCACCTGGACGCTGTTCGAAAGGGCCTTCACCCGCTCGACGGCGCGGCCGACATCGACATTATGGCCGTGCGCGGTGTCGATGACGATGCAGTCGCAGCCCGCTTCGATCAGCGCCGCGGACCGCTCAAATCCTGAATCCCCGACCGTCGTCGCCGCCGCGACCCGCAATCGCCCTTCGCCATCCTTGGTTGCCAGCGGCGCGGCGACGGCTTTCTCGATATCCTTGACGGTGATCAGGCCGACGCAATGGCCGTCGCCGTCGACCACCAGCAGCTTCTCGATCCGCCGCTGATGAAGGATTCGGCGGGCTTCTTCCTGGCTCGTTCCGATCGGCACCGTCGCCAGATTGTCGCGAGTCATGAATTCGGAGATCGGCTGCCGCGGGTTCTCGGCAAAGCGAACGTCGCGGTTGGTGACGATTCCGACCAGCTTGCCCGACTGCTCGACCACCGGAATGCCGCTGATCCGGTTGCTGCTCATCAGCTCAAGCGCGTCCGCCAGCGTCTGGTCCGGCCGCATCGTGATGGGGTTCACCACCATGCCGCTTTCGAAGCGCTTCACCGCGCGGACGGCGGCCGCCTGCTCCTCGATGCCGAGGTTGCGGTGAAGGACGCCGATGCCGCCAAGCTGCGCCAGCGCGATCGCCATGTCGGCTTCGGTCACCGTGTCCATCGCCGAAGATAGCAACGGGATGTTGAGCGGAATTTCGCGGGTCAGCTGGGTCCGGGTTTCGGCCTGGCTCGGCAACACGCTGGAGGCCAGCGGCTGCAGCAGCACATCGTCGAAGGTGAGGCCCAGCGGGATGTCGGGAGTGTCGTTCTGAACGGCCATATCGGCCCATGGCAGCCGAGCGGCGATTCGCCAAGGGCATCAAAGCAGCGGACGCATCGCTTCTATCCAACGGGCACTGATCTCCGACATCGGTTGCGGCAGCGCGTCGAGCGAGGTCTCGGTTACCGCCTCGACCTCCCAATTCCAGGATTTCGGCCGGTATTCGACGTCACGGACGATAACGAGGGAGGCGGTGTCGCGCTTGAAATCGGTCGGTTCCTGAAAGTCCCGCGCCAGTTTTGCTTCGCCATGCGCAGTCATGCCGATTTCCTCGCGCAATTCGCGCAAGGCGGCTTCCACCGGCGCCTCATGCTCCGACCTGCCGCCGCCCGGCACCCGCCAGCCCGGCGCGTAGCGGAGCCGCACCAGGATCAGCCGGTTGCCCGGCGTCAGCGCGATCGCGTGCGCGCCGAACGTCCGCGGCCTGCGAATGAACCAGAATGCCTTGAGCAGCTTATGCGCGGCGGTCGCGGCAATCCGCACCGCCTTCGTCGTCAGATCGGCCACTAAGCGCCCGCGCGGGCGATCAGCCGGCGGGCGGTTTCGACGTGCATACGCTCGATCATCTCGCCTTCGAACCGTCCGGCGCCCCCACCGAACGCCTCGATGAGGCGCTGGGCGCGGTCAAGTTCAGCTTGCGCGGGCGCGAAGGCGCGGTGGCACGGCGCCACCTGGTTCGGGTGGATCAGGGACTTCCCATCGAAGCCAAGCTGCCGGCTTTCCGCAGCTTCGGCGGCAAAGCCCGCCAAGTCTTCCAGTCGGTTGAAGACTCCGTCGAAGCAGGCGACGCCCCTGCTCCGAGCGGCAAGGACGATGGTCTGCAGCGCCGTCTGCATCGGGCCTCGCCCTGCGCCCGCGGGCAAACGCAGATCGGCGGCGAGATCGTTGGTGCCGGCAATCAGTGCTGCACATTCGGTGGCGATGTCCGCCGAAGCCAGGACTCCGGCGGCGGTTTCGATCATCGCCAAGACGGGCTTGCCGGTGGCGGCGGCGACGCTTCGCGCATCGTCCGGCTGAACCGCGCGCGGCAACACTACGAAGTCGGCCAGCGAGCGGCCGACGGCTTTAAGATCGTCCCGGTGCCATTCGCTGCCCACCGCGTTGACGCGGATTGCGACCAGGCAAGGCCAATCCTGCGCAGCGCCCGACACGGCGGCCTGACGGGCAAACGCCTTGTCCTCGGACCGGACGGAGTCCTCAAGGTCGAGGATCACCATGTCCGCGCCTGCGGCGCGCGCCTTTTCGATGGCGCGCGGGTTGCTCGCCGGCAGGAACAGGACCGATCGTACGTCGAACAGTTCACTATTCACCGCGATTTTCCTTTAGTTCGCATTGCCCACGCAGCATCATCGCTGTCGACTCGATTCCGGGGGATACCATGCTGACCACTTTCATGACCGCGATCGCAGTGCTCGCGCTGCTGTTCGTGATGATGAGCATCAAGATCGTCCATCAGGGCTTTCGCTACACCATCGAACATTTCGGGCGGTTCGTGCGGGTCGCCCAGCCGGGCTTCAACTTTGTGCCGCCGTTCTTCTACCGCGTTGGCCGCAAGATCAACATGATGGAGCAGGTGCTCGACATTCCGGGGCAGGAGATCATCACCAAGGACAATGCGATGGTCGCGGTCGACGGCGTCGTCTTTTTCCAGGTGCTGGACGCGGCCAAGGCGGCATATGAAGTCAGCGACCTTTATTCCGCGCTGATGGCGCTTTCGACCACCAACCTGCGCACCGTGATGGGGTCGATGGACCTCGACGAAACCCTGTCCAAGCGTGACGAGATCAATGCCCGGCTGCTCGTCGTCGTCGACCAGGCGACCGAGGCCTGGGGCGTCAAGATCACCCGGGTCGAGGTGAAGGACATCCGGCCGCCGCAGGACATTTCAAACGCCATGGCCCGGCAGATGAAGGCGGAGCGCGAGAAGCGCGCCAACATCCTCGACGCCGAGGGCTTCCGGCAGGCGGCGATCCTCAAGGCGGAAGGCGACAAGCAATCGCGAATCCTGGAAGCGGAGGGCCGCAAGGAAGCGACCTTCCGCGACGCCGAAGCGCGCGAACGCGAAGCCATGGCCGAGGCCGAAGCGACGCGCGTGGTCAGCGACGCCATCGCCGGCGGCAACGCGCAGGCGATTAATTATTTCATCGCGCAGAAGTACGTCGAGGCGGTGGCCGAATTTGCGCGCTCGCCGAACGCCAAGACGATCCTGTTCCCGGTCGAGGCGACGCAGTTGATCGGTTCGCTCGGCGGGATTGGGGAGATCGCCAAGCAAGCGCTGGGCGGAGATTCGCCGCCGAAGGCACCAGCACCGAACAAGGGAACCTCCGCCGGGCGCGGTGCGCCGCCGGCACTGCCTGGCGTGCCGCGAGTGGAGGGCTGATGCTGGACAACATCGAGCCCGGCTGGCTGTGGCTGATCGGCGGGGTCGTCCTGCTGATCGCCGAGATGATCGCGCCGGGCTTTTTCCTGGTCTGGATCGGCGCGGCGGCGATGCTGACCGGCCTGTTCACCGTCCTGTTCGGGATCGGCGTTGCCGGCCAGCTCGGCCTTTTCGCGCTTTACGCGGTGCTTGCCGTCTTCGTCGCCCGGCGCTGGTACGGCGGCCGGGTCGTTCCGAGCGAGGACCCGCTGCTCAACGATCCGTCGGCCCGGCTGATCGGGCGCAGGGTCACGGCAATCAGCGCAATCGGCGAGCAGTCCGGGCGGGTCCGGCTTGGCGATGGCGAGTGGAGCGCGCGGGGCGGACCGGCCGCTGCCGGCGAGCAGGTGCGCATTACGGGGGTTGAAGGCAATTGCCTGATCGTGGAGGCTGACCGGCAACTTCCCTCTTCCTGACGGAGCGCTGCCTTGACCCGTTCGCCCAACCGCTATTCGAAGCTTTCGCTGCTGGCCCTCGCAACGGCGATGCCGCTGCTGTCCGCTTGCGCGCAGACAGCGCAGGTCGTTACCGCCCCGCTGGTGCAGGCGCCCGCGCCCGCAGCGGTCGACACGCAGGCCAATCAGCGCGCGGCCGCCCTGTTCGTCGAAAGTGCCGGCAAGAACCTGCTCGCCTTGTCGCCCGAAGGCGCGACGGGCCTTGGCATCGACAAGGGGGAATTGGCCTATCTGAAGTCGCGGTTGAGCGATCGCTCGCCGGCGGGGCAGGCGCAGCTTGCCCGGACGCTCGCCGCGGACCTGGCGCGTGCCGAAGCGCTCGACCTGACCGGCGTCGACCATTCGACTCGGACCAGCGTCGAGGTGGTGAAGAGCGCTTATTCGACCGCGCTTGCCGGCTTCCGCCAGCCGTATGGCGACGTTGCGGTCGGCAGTTGGCGCAACACGCCTTATGTCGTCATCCAGAATGTCGGCGCCTATCTCGATGTGCCGCGCTTCCTGGATTCGGAACACCAGATCGAAACCTCCGCCGATGCCGAAGCCTATCTGGCGCGGCTCGCGCAATTCCCGGCGGTGCTCGACGGCGAACTGGCGCGGATGCAGGCCGCCCGGGCGAAAGGGCTGGTGCCGCCCAAGTTCGCTATCGACAAGGCGCTTGAGCAGCTTCGGCCGACCGCCAAGGGCGCGCGCGACGGCGGCTCACTGGTCGAATCGATCGCGCGCCGAACGAAGGAAAAGGGCATCGCCGGCGACTGGGCTGCCCGCGCCCGCGCCATTGCCCGGCAGCAGGTCGCCCCAGCCCTCGACCGGCAGATTGCCGAACTCGAAGAGCAGCGCAAAATCGCCACGGACATCCCCGGCATGTGGTCACGGCCGGGCGGCGATGACTATTACCGGTGGGCGGTCAAGGCTTCGACCACGACCGATATGACCCCGGACGAAATCCACCAGCTGGGCCTCGACACGCTGCGTACCCTTCACGCGCAGATGGACCAGATCCTCGACAGTATCGGCTACACGCAAGGCAGCGTCGGTGCGCGCATGCAGGCGCTTCAGAAAGACCCGAAGTACCGCTTCGCGGACAATGACAAGGGTCGCGCCGAGGTGATGCGGTTTATCCAGCAGCGGCTCGATATCGTTCGCGCGAAGATGCCGCTGGCCTTCAACACGCTGGTTCGCGGCAATGTCGAAGTCCGCCGCCTGCCGCCGGAGGAGGAACCCGGCGCTGCCGGCGCATACGGCGGTGCGGGGTCGATCGACGGCACTGTCCCGGGCAAGTTCTGGATCAACCTGAAACCGGGATTCGAGCACACCCGCTACGACCTGCCGTCGACCACGCACCACGAAGCGATCCCAGGGCACGTGTGGCAGGGCGAATATGCCAACAAGCTGCCGCTGATCCGGACGCTGCTCAGCTTCAACGCTTATTCCGAAGGCTGGGCGTTGTACGCCGAGCAGCTGGCCGACGAGCTTGGCGTCTATGACGACTTCCAGGTCGGCCGGCTCGGCTACCTCAATTCGATCGCCTTCCGCGCCGCTCGGCTCGTCGTCGATACCGGGCTTCACCACAAAAGGTGGAGCCGGGAGCAGGCGCGGCAATTCTTCCTCGACGCGGTCGGCGATCCGAACTCCAGCGAGGTCGACCGCTACGCCACCTGGCCCGGCCAGGCACTAGGCTATGAGGTCGGACACCAGGAGATCAACCGGCAGCGCGAGCGGGCAAAGACCGCGCTCGGGGCAAAGTTCGACCTCAAGGCCTTCGACGACGCGGTCGTGCTCGGCGGCAACGTCCCAATGGACGTGCTGGCGCGTAACATCGACGAGTATATCGCCAGCAAGCGCTAGCGGCCGGTAGGCTGCGGAAGCGGCGCGCGGTCGGGCTCTACCCACCCGCGCCGTGCCTCGACGCTGAACAGGACGCTTTCGCTCCAGAAGCGCAGCGGCCAATCGCGCCTGCCCATCGGGCTGTCGAGCAACGCGTTGGCAAGCCGATGCAGCGGCTCTGCGCCATTCGCAGCGGCGAGATGCAATCGCACGCCGTGCAGGAACGCGCGGGTGATCGTGTCGTGGTACCCCTGCGTATCGTCGTTGATTCCGCCAACGCTCTCGTTGAAGCGGCGGATCAGGCCGGGCAGCTCGGCATCGAGGTCGATGTCAGGCCGCCGGACAAGCAGGTAGAGCGTCGCCCCTAGGTGCGCCTCGTGCGTCCATTCGCTGCGCTCGAGGCGGCAATGCAGCAGCCCTTCGCCGAGATGCTCGATCTCGGCAGCGTCGTTGAAATAGCGGATCGGAAAGCTGGTCATCGATCGGGTCCTACTCAAGGCGCCCGATCGGTGACCGGGCAATCAGGCTGGCGTGGCTTGCGCTTGCGGTTGGGCTTGCTGGCCTTGGCCATTGCCCGGCGCCGCTTGGCGCACGCCCTCGTCGACATGGTCCGCGAACTGCGCGAAATTCTCGACGAACAGGTCGACCAGCTTGGCCGCGGTGCGGTCGTACTCGTCCTTGTCCGCCCAGGTGCTGCGCGGGTCGAGGATGCCCGAATCGACGCCCGGGACCGCGGTCGGCACGTCGAAGCCGAAGTTCGGGTCCTTGCGGAACTCGGCGGACTTGAGGCTGCCGTCGAGCGCGGCATTGAGCAAAGCGCGGGTGGCCTTAATCGGCATGCGCTTGCCGACGCCGTACTTGCCGCCGGTCCAGCCGGTGTTGACCAGCCAGCAATCGACCCCGCCCTTGGCGATCCGCTCCTTGAGCAGGTTGCCGTAGACGCTCGGATGGCGCGGCATGAACGGCGCGCCGAAGCAGGTCGAGAAGGTCGCTTCCGGCTCCGTCACGCCAATCTCGGTGCCCGCGACCTTGGCGGTGTAGCCGGACAGGAAGTGATACATCGCCTGGTCGGGCGTCAGCCGCGCGATCGGGGGCAGCACGCCGAACGCGTCGGCGGTCAGCATCACGATGTTCTGCGGCACCGGGCCAAGGTTCTTTTCCGACGAGTTCGGAATAAAATCGATCGGGTAAGCACCACGGCTGTTTTCCGCGAGGGTCGGGTCGTCGAGGTCGAGCTCGCGCGTTTCCGGGTCCATCACGACGTTCTCGAGCACGGTCCCGAAGCGCTTGGTTGTCGCGTAAATTTCCGGTTCGCTCTCGGCCGACAGGCGGATCATCTTGGCGTAGCAGCCGCCTTCGAAATTGAAGACCGCCGTGTCCGACCAGCCATGCTCGTCGTCGCCGATCAGCGTACGCGAAGGATCGGCCGACAGAGTCGTCTTGCCGGTGCCCGACAGGCCGAAGAAAACCGCGGTGTCGCCGTTCGGGCCGATGTTGGCCGAACAGTGCATCGGCATCGTCTGCGTTTCCGGCAGGATGAAGTTGAGCAGCCCGAAGACGCTCTTCTTCATTTCGCCGCCATATTCGGTGCCGCCGATCAGGATCATCTTTTCGGTCAGGTTGACCGCGATCACCGTCTCGCTGCGGCATCCGTGCTTGGCCGGGTCGGCGCGGAAGCTGGGCAGGTCGATGATCGTATATTCGGGTGCAAAGCCGGCAAGCTCATCCGCCTTGGGGCGAACCAGCATCGTGCGGATGAACAGGTTGTGCCACGCATATTCGTTGACCACCCGCACGTTGACGCGATGTTCGGGCTGCGATCCGCCGAACAGGTCCTGCACGAACAACGTGTCGATAGTGCCGAGGTGGGCGAGGAAGTCGGCCTTCAGCTGCGCCCAATCGGCGGGGTCCATCGGTTTGTTCGACTTGCCCCACCAGACGGTGTCAGCGGTGGTGTCATCCTTGACCGTGAACTTGTCCTGCGCGCTGCGCCCGGTGTGGGCACCGGTGCGCACGACCAGCGGACCGTCCTTGGCAAGCATGCCCTCGCCGCGGCGCACCGCATGTTCGACCAGAGGCGCCGTCGTCAGGTTCCAATGCAACTTGGCAGCGGTCTCGATCCCCTGCTCTTTCAGCCCGATGGTGGCGACCCGGTCGGTCAACGCGCTTTCCTTCCCGTAAAAAAGACAAGCGGCGGCGACCCCATTTTCGGGCGCCACCGCGTGATCCGCTATACAGCGCCTATAACCCCAGAAAAGTTGCGGGGTCAAAAGCGGGGCTCTAGCCTTGTTTCACTATAGTGCCCCGCGTAAGCCGCGCCTTGAGACCGTCTGAATGAGCCATGTGATCGCGCTGGTCGATGACGACCGGAACATCCTGACCTCCGTTTCCATCGCGCTCCAGGCCGAAGGTTTCTCGACCCGCGTCTATTCGGACGGCGCCGCCGCGCTGAAGGCCATCGGCGACAACCCGCCGGACCTTGGCGTTTTCGACATCAAGATGCCGCGCATGGACGGGATGGAGCTGCTCCGCCGGCTGCGTGAATTCAGCGCGATGCCGGTCATCTTCCTGACGTCCAAGGACGACGAGCTGGACGAGGCGCTAGGCCTGGCGATGGGCGCCGACGATTATATCTCCAAGCCGTTTTCGCAGCGCCTTCTGATCGCCCGCATTCGCGCCATCCTGCGTCGGCAGGATTTCGCCAAGAACGCCGCTGAGCCAGGTTCCGAGGAGCAGGAGCCGGAGCTTCTGGTCCGCGGCCGGCTGAGCATGGATCCGGCCCGGCACAAGGTGGTCTGGGACGGGAAAGACGTGGTCCTGACCGTCACCGAGTTCCTGATCCTCGAGACTTTGGCGCAGCGCCCGGGCGTGGTGAAGAACCGCAACCAGTTGCTCGACATCGCCTACCAGGAAGACGTCTACGTCGACGACCGCACCATCGACAGCCACATCAAGCGAATCCGCCGCAAGTTCCGCGCCGTCGATCCGCAGTTCGACGCCATCGAGACGCTGTACGGCGTCGGCTACAAGTTCAGCGACCAGTGAAGCGCAAGAAAGTTCGCGCCTGGTCGGGCCAATGGACCCTGACCCACCGAATCCTGGCGGTGAACATCCTGACCGTGCTGCTGCTTGCGCTTGGGATCATCTACCTCGACGCGTTCCGCAACCGGATCAGCAAGGAGCGGATGCAGCGCACGCTTCGCGAGGCGCAGATCATCGCCATCGTCGTCAATGCGACGGCGCCGGATAGGCAAGCCGATACGGTCGCCGCGATCGGCCAATCGACCCGGAGCCGAATCCGGCTGTACGATTCGAGCGGGAAGCTGGTCCAGGACAGCTGGAGCCAGACCGGGCCGACCTATCGCCTGCGCGACCCGGCGACCGAAGGGTGGACCAAGGAGGCCGCGCGCGCGCTCGACCGCGGGTTCAATGCGCTGGTCGGCGCCAAAGCCGTGCCCGATTTCGAAGAACCGCCGAGGGACCGCTTGTCGGCCTGGCCGGAAGCGGTCGCGGCAGTCGCCACGAAAACCGTCACCGGCGAAATCCGGCAGGCCCCCGACCTGACTCCGGTGATGACTGCAGCGGCGCCGGCCCGCGATGGCGCGGTGCTGGTCACCGCCAACGAGCGGACCCTGACCCGAACCGTCCGCGGCAAGCGGGCGGAGCTTGCAGCGGCGATGGCCCTGGCGATCCTGCTGTCCGTGCTTCTGTCCCTCTTCCTGGCGCGGACCATCGTCCGTCCGCTGCGCCGGATCGCGCTTGCCGCCCACCGAGTTCGGCTTGGCCGCGCCCGGGAAGTTCGAGTCCCGCGCCTGCCCTCGCGCCGCGACGAGATCGGCCTGCTCGCGCGCGCCGTGTCCGACATGAGCCATTCGCTGCGCCAACGGATCGACAATATCGAAGCGTTCGCCGCCGACGTGACTCACGAGCTCAAGAACCCGCTCGCTTCGCTTCGCTCGGCGCTCGACGGGGTGGAGACGGTAAACGACGAACAATTGCGTTCGCGGCTGATCGGCGTGGCCCGCGACGACGTCGTCCGGCTCGACCGGCTGATCAGCGACATCAGCGAGGCGGCGCGGACCGATGCGGAGATGGCGCGGGCGCGGTTCGAGCCGGTCGACCTCGGCCCGCTCGTCCAGCAATTGTTCCAGGCGTGGGACGGCCGCCGCGAAAAGGGCGATGCCAGGCTCGCTTATGCAAGGCCGCGCAAGGACAGTGCGGTCGTGCTTGGCGACGGCAGCCGGCTGGCGCGGGCGATCGACAATTTGATCGACAATGCGATCAGCTTTTCGCCCCCGGGCGGGTTGGTCGAGATCGCAGTCACCCGGGTCGGATCGCAGGTACGGATCCGGATCGACGACGAGGGGCCCGGCGTTCCCGAAGATGAGCGCGAGGCCATTTTCCATCGCTTCCACTCCATCCGGCCGGAGACGGAAGACTTCGGCCGCCATTCCGGCCTGGGCCTCGCCATCGCCAAAGCCATCGTCGAAGGCCATGACGGGAAGATCGGCGTCGTTGACCGCGACGACGCGCCCTCTGGCGCCCGCTTCGTCATCAGCCTTCCAGCGATGGAATCGTGATGACTGGGCCGCGCCTTTCTTCCGAGACCGTTCACGCCAGCACCGTCGCGCTGGACGGTCGGGCGCTGCTGATCAGCGGGCCGAGCGGGGCCGGCAAGTCGGACCTTGCGTTACGCCTGATCGACCGCGGATTTTCGCTCGTCAGCGACGACCAGACCATTGTCCGCCGCGACGGCGACCGGCTGCTTGCATCCGCGCCGCCCTCGCTCGCCGGCAAGCTGGAGATTCGCGGGATCGGAATCGTCGAAGTGGACACGACCAGTGATGTGCCGGTGGCCCTCGCCATCGAACTCGCCGGCGACATCGAGCGGATGCCGGACGACAATCGCCAGCGCGTCATCCTTGGCCTCTCGCTGCCTTTGGTGACGATCGATGCCACGACGGCCTCCGCCGCCGCCAAGGCGGTGATGGCCCTCGACCGGTTCGGGCTGCGATGACCGAGGCCCGCCGCAAACCCCGGCTGTTGCTCGTCACCGGCATGTCCGGCGCCGGCAAGTCATCGGTGCTCGACGCGCTTGAAGACATGGGTTGGGAATGCATCGACAACCTTCCGGCCACGCTGCTCGCGGACTTCGTGGCCGAGGCGCGCCGGACCCGCCGGCCGATCGCCGTCGGCATGGATGTGCGAAGCCGCGGCTTCGACCCGGCCAAGGCCAATGACCTGCTCGGATCGATCCCCGACGTCGAGCCCGGGGTCCTATACCTGGACTGCGCCGGCGCCGAGCTGATCCGCCGGTTCGACAAGACGCGTCGCCGTCATCCGATGGCCGAAGACCGCCCGGCCGAGGACGGAATCGCGAGGGAGCGGAGCCTGACCGCGCCGCTCCGGCACAGCGCCGACTGGGTGATCGACACGACCGAACTGACCCCCGTCGAGCTTCGCGACGAGCTGCGCCGCCACTTCGGCACCGCCAACGACCAGCCGGTGCTGACCCTTGTGTCCTTCGGGTTCGCGCACGGCATTTCCCGCACCGCCGACCTGGTGTTCGACATGCGGTTCCTTGAGAACCCGCACTGGGTCGACGAACTTCGGCCGCTGACCGGCAACGACCAGCCGGTCCGCGACTATATCGCCAGGGATCCGGGCTGGACGGAAAGCATGGACCGGGTCGAAGCGCTTCTCAGGACATGGATTCCCCGCTACTGGAGAGCGGGCAAAACCTATCTAAGCGTCGGGTTCGGCTGCACCGGGGGTCGGCATCGATCGGTCGCTTCGGTCGTCGAAATGGCGGAACGGTTGCAAGCGGCGGGTTTCCACCCCAACATCCGCCACCGCGACCTCGATTCACTGCCCAACGACAGGATCGAAGACGGAATTGGTATCCCGTCGGATAATGAGAGCGAAGCGAGTTAAGGCAAATGATTGGACTGGTGCTGGTGACTCATGGCCGCTTGGCGGCGGAGTTCATCACCGCGATGGAACATGTCGTCGGCCCGCAGGAGGCGATCGAGGCGGTCTGCATCGACGCCGACGACGACATGGAAGCGCGGCGAACGGATATTTCCGAAGCCATCCAGCGCGTCGACGCCGGTAAGGGCGTGATCATTCTCACCGACCTGTTTGGCGGCACCCCGTCGAACCTCGCTATCTCGCTGATGAAGACCGAGGCGGTGGAGGTCATCGCGGGCGTTAACCTGCCGATGCTGATCAGGCTGGAAGGCGCGCGCAAGGCAATGGGCGTCCACGCCGCCGTTGCCGCCGCCCGCGAAGCCGGCCGCAAATATATCTCGGTCGCTTCGGAGATTCTCGGGGAAGCGGCCGCTTGAGCCCCGTCAGCCGCGAGGTCCGAATCGTCAATCGCCGCGGCCTGCACGCCCGCGCCAGCGCCAAGTTCGTCAACCTCGCCAGCGAGATCGACGCCACCGTCGAGGTCGAAAAGGACGGCAACCGAGTCTGCGGCACATCGATCATGGGACTGATGATGCTGGGCGCCGCGCTCGGCGATTCGATCATCATCCATGTCGCGGGCGAAGGCGCAGAGGATGCGCTGGCCCGGATGACCGCGCTGGTCGAAAGCGGGTTCGGCGAAGAGGACGCCTGAACCGATGCCGCGGCAGGTCACTGCCTTTTCCAACACGACCGTCAAACGGCTGCGCTCGCTTCGGGACAAGAAGTCGCGCCGCGCCGAGGGTCTGTTCCTGGCCGAAGGGCTGCGCATCCTCGCCGAGGCCCGCGACAGCGGCCAGCTTCCCGAAATCGTCGCTTTCTCCGCCGAGGGCGCTCGGCATCCCCTGGCCGCGGAGATCATTGCCGCGACCGAGGCGGCTGGCGGCGAGGCGATCGAAACCACGCCGGACATACTGACCAAGATGAGCGGCAAGGATAATCCGCCGCTGCTGCTCGGCGCCTATCGCCAGCCCGAGACGTCGCTCGACCGCATCGACCGTGCCGCCGCCCCTTTGTGGATCGTCGCGCAGGCGCTGCGCGATCCGGGCAATATCGGGACCATCCTGCGCACCGGCGACGCGGTCGGGGCCGGCGGCCTGATCCTGGTCGACGACTGCGCCGACCCCTTCTCGGTCGAAGCGGTGCGCGCGTCGATGGGCGCGATCTTCACGCAACGGGTGGCAGCGGGGCGCTGGGAAGAGTTCCTGCCGTGGCTTCGCGGCGGCGCGGGCCAGCTGGTCGGCACCAGCCTGAAGGCCAGCGACGATTATCTTACCGCCAAATACGACCAGCCCTGCTTCCTCCTGATCGGCAACGAGCAGCAAGGGCTTCCAGCGGCCTATGAAGAGCAGTGCGACCTGCTGGTGAAAATCCCGATGGCGGGCCGTGCCGACAGCCTCAACGCAGCGGTTGCCGCGGCCGTCATGGCGTTTGCGGTCAAGGGCAGTTGGCGATGAGCAGGGAACCGGCGGCGGCGCCCGCGATTTGTCCCGCCATGAAGCTCGCGCGTCTCGCCGCCCTTGCCCCCCTGTTCGCCGCAGCAGGCGCCTGCGGACCGCACCCGCCGCCCCCGCCCGCGCCCTATCATGCGCTGGGCATCGATTCGGCCTGGCACCTGATCATCGACGACAAGAACGTGACCTACATCGGCGTCGGCGCTCAGCCCGTGTTGCAACCCAGGCCGCAGGCGATCATCGGCATCGCCGGCGAAATCTACCAGACGCCGCGGATCAACGTGAACATCGTCCACGGCCCCTGCGTCGCGAACAGCCGGACCTATCCCGACAGCGTCCAGGTGACCGTCGACGGCACCCAACATCGGGGCTGCGGCGGGCTTTAAAGTCACTAAAGTCACGCGGTCGTGCGGCTTTTTCGTGACTTTAAGAACAGCGGCTGGGGCGCGGTCGAAAGGCCTTGGATAGAGAGTTGAGAAAGAGTAGCCCGGCCTGCCTGGCCTGCCTGGCCTGCCCGGCCGCCCTGACCCTCTCAATCGAAACCCTATTTTACAAGCGCGCCATTCATTCCGCCGCGATCGAGTGCGGGTCGTCGTTGGCTGAGGGCGACATCTTGGTCAGTGGGCGCGGGTTTGCTTCGACCATCGGCAGTTCGGCGATGTCCTTGGCACTGCCGGCGCCGAAATCCTCAAAGCGGCGGGCCTGGGTCATCACCTGGCTTTCGAGGCTGCCCACCATCTTGTTGTAGGCGTTGTTGGCGCGGCTGAGGTTGGTGCCGACCGAAGCGACATGTTCCGCCATCGTCGCCAGCCGGGAGTGAAGTTCCCGCCCCAATTCGGCGATCTTGCCGGCTTCGGCGGCGAGCTTTTCCTGTTTCCAGACGGTCGCGACGGTGCGGGCGATGGCGACGAGGTTGGTCGGCGTCGCAAGCAGCACCTTGCGTTCGAACGCCCATTCCCAAAGCGTCGGATCCTGGTCGAGCGCGGCGGTGAGAAAGTGTTCGCCCGGAATGTACATGACGACATAGTCGGCGGCGTCGCCGAACTGCGCCCAGTAAGCCTTCGAGCCGAGCTGCTGCACGTGGGTGCGCATCGAGGCGACGTGGGCGCGGAAGCAGGCCAGCCGCTTGTCGTCGTCCACTTCCTCGCACGCTTCGAGGAAGGAATTGAGCGAGCATTTGGCGTCGATCACCAGCTTGCGGTTGGACGGCAGGTTGACGATCACGTCGGGGCGCAAGCGGCCTTCGTCGGTCGTGACCGAAACTTCCATGTTGAAATCGACGCCTTCCACCAGGCCGGCCTGGGTGAGGACGTTGCGCAGCGACTGTTCGCCCCAGCGGCCCCGCGCCTTGGGCGAAGAGCGCAGCGCGTTGACGAGGTTGCGGGTCTCATCGCGGACCTGGCCCTGCCCAGCGCGCACCAGCTCGACCTGCTCGCGCAGGCCGGCGTAACTGTCGACGCGGTCCTTTTCGACCCGCTGCAGCCCTTCTTCGTAGCGCTTGAGCGTGGTTTCGACCGGCTGCAGCAGCGCTTTCAGCTTTTGCTCGCTCTGCTCGTCGGCCTTGGTGAGGCGCTCGCCCGCCTTTTCGAGGAAATCCTTGTGCGCCTTTTCGAGCAACTGGTCGCCCACGGCCCGGAATTGCGCGATCAGCGCGTCGCGGGATTCGGCGAGGTCCTTCATCCTTTGGTCGAAATTGCGGGCGTCAGCCTGAAGCGTCGCCAGTTCACGCGCGGCAACATCGTAACTGGCGCGGGCGCCATCGCGTTCGGCCGTGACCCCGTCGAGCTGCATCCGCAGCGATTCGGTGACGTGCCTGGCCGCCGCGGCGCCGCGGCTTCCGGCAAGCCAGCCGATCAGGATTCCCACGGCCACGCCGGCGATGACGGTTGCGACGATCAGGGCCGTGGTCATTGCTGGTCATCCCCAGAGGAACAGAATGGGAACTGTAGGGCTGTTCAACGCGCCTCTCAAGCGCCATTGCAAAGCGCGTGAGCAATGAAGCGGTCCGCGGGCGGAACCCGAAGCTGGATTGCTTCGCTACGCTGGCAATGACGGGGAGAAATCAATGTCCATTCGCAAGATGATCGCACTGCATCCCGACGTGAACGGCCACGTCAACCAGCCGCTTGGCGATGCCGCGCACCACCTGATGTACTGCGCCCGCATGTGCATGAGCTGTGCCGATGCCTGTTCGGCGGAAGCGATGGACATGCGCGAATGCATCCGCCGCTGCCTCGACTGCGCCGACGTATGCGAAGCTACCGGCAAGCTGGCCGTGCGCAGGACCGGGTCGAACGAAGCGGTGCTGAAGGAAGCGCTCGAGTTCTGCGCCCGAGTCTGCGAGGAATGCGCCGCCGAGTGCGAGAAGCACGACCATGAGCATTGCAAGCTGTGCGCGCAAATGTGCCGCGAGTGCGCCGAGGATTGCAGGAACGCGGCGGCGAGTATCGTCGCGTAGCTGCTTTCGTCCTGACGGGCTTGCCGGCGCTAAAGGATTGCAGCTTTTTCGCGGTCCTTGCGGGCCTTGGCGACCTTCTTGACGATGATGTCGCGCTTCAGCCGTGACAGGTGGTCGATGAACAGGACGCCGTTGAGATGGTCGACCTCATGCTGGAGGCAGACCGACATGAGACCGTCGAATTCGCCTTCCTGCTGCTTGCCGTCCTGGTCGAGCCAGCGGGCGCGCACGATATCCGGGCGCTCGACCTCCGCATATTGATCGGGGATCGACAGGCAGCCTTCGTTGTAAGTTTTGCGCGCGTCGGACCGGTGCAGGATTTCCGGGTTGATGAAGACGTGCGGGCGCTTGACCGGCGGCCCTTCTTCCTCGCCCTCCGCGACTGGATCGGGGTCCTGCAGGTCGATCACCAGAAGCCGCCGGGGAACCGCCACCTGCACCGCGGCGAGGCCAATGCCCGGCGCTTCGTACATCGTGTCGAACATGTCCGCGATCAGGCCGCGAAGCTCATCGTCGACGCGCTCCACTGGCGCCGACTGGGCGCGGAGCAACGGGTCCGGGACTTCGATGATGTGCATGAGCGACATGGGGGCGAGCTAAGAGTGACGGTCTGGGCCGTCAAGCGACCGGTTGCGGGTGGTGCGGCACCAGGATCAGGGTGCGGCCCTCGACCCGCCAGGATTCGAGCTCCGAAAGGAAGTTCATGCCGAGCACGTCCATGTCGCCGAGCCCGGGTGCGCTGACGATCTTCAAATCGCGGGCGACGATGTTGCCGATGCGAAGTTCGTCGACGCTGCCGGTCCGCGCCGGGGCGACCCCGTTGGCGGTGCGCAGGACGATCGGCGCAAGTCCCGACTTCGCATCGATGCCGGCCGCGTGCGCCGTCTTGGTGGAGACGGCGGTGACGGTTGCGCCGCTGTCGATCAGCATTCGCGTGGGCACGCCATTGACCGTCGCCCGCGCCCAGAAATGCCCGTCCGCCGACATTCGCACCCTGAGCTCCTCCCCCGCGACCTGCTGGCCGTCGAGGCCGAGGCGTTCGGTGATCCGCGCCAGCGTCGGCTGGTAAGGCGCCTGCTGGAACAACAGGAACAGCGCAAAGACGATGAGGCCGAACGAGAAGAGGAAGCGGACCGCCCTGCCGACGTACGGAAGACGCGAAAGCAGCATGATCAGGACAGCGCCGATGACGGCGTAAACCAGCAGTTGCTGCAGCTGCGGATCGGCGGTCATCGCCGTCAGCTGACCGGCCGGCGAGCGCGAAGGGCCTGCGCCAGCGTGCCTTCGTCGAGATAATCGAGCTCCCCGCCGACCGGCAGGCCGTGGGCGAGCTGGGTCAGGCGGACGGGAAAGCTTTCGAGCCGCTCCGCCACGTAATGCGCGGTCGTCTGGCCTTCCAGCGTCGCGTTCATCGCCAGCACGACCTCGTCGATGCCGCCGTCCGACACGCGCGCGACGAGGCGGTCGATGGTGAGGTCTTCAGGGCGCACGCCGTCGAGCGCGGAAAGCCGGCCGCCGAGCACATGGTAGTGGCCCGGGAACAGGCGCGAGCGGTCGAGCGCCCACAAGTCGCTGACCTCCTCCACCACGCACAGCGAGCGTTCGTCGCGGCGCGGGTCGCGACAGATGTTGCACGGGTCGGCGGTGTCGACGTTGCCGCAGGTGGAGCAGGTCGAAAGCTTGTCGGCAACGGTCTGGAGCGCGGCCAGCAGCGGCTCCAGCGCATTGTGCCGCTTCTTCATCAAATGCAGCACGGCGCGCCGGGCCGAGCGCGGGCCGAGCCCCGGGAGCCGGGCAAGCGCGTTCGCGAGCGTTTCGATTTCCTGGCTGGCCACGAGCGTGAGGTAGGCATTTCCGCACAGTTTCGCCATACGCGCCGGCAATGCGGATCGTCTTCATGGGATCACCGGACTTTGCGGTGCCGAGCCTGGATGCGCTGGTCGCGGCCGGGCACGAGGTGACGTGCGTGTACACGCAGCCGCCGCGGCCGGCGGGACGCGGAAAGGGCGAGCGCAAGACTGCGGTGCACGAACGCGCGGAGGCACTGGGGATTGAAGTGCGCTGCCCGAAGTCCTTGCGGAATGAGGAGGAGCAGGCGCGCTTCGCTGCGCTGGAGGCCGAGCTGGCGGTGGTCGCGGCTTACGGGCTGATCCTGCCGAAAGCGGTGCTGGACGCGCCGCGCGATGGCTGCGTCAACGTCCACGCCTCGCTCCTGCCGCGCTGGCGCGGGGCGGCGCCGATCCAGCGCTCGATCCTGGCCGGCGACGCGGAGACCGGGGTCACGATCATGCAGATGGAGGAAGGTCTCGACACCGGGCCGATGCTCCTGAAGCGCGAGACGCCGGTGGACGGGAAGACCGCCGGCGAGCTGACTGGCGAGCTGGCGCGGATCGGCGCGGCGGCGCTGGTGGCGTGGCTGGACGACCCGGCGCCCGGAGAAACCCAGCCGGAGGATGGCGTCACCTACGCAAAGAAGATCGACAAGGCGGAGGCGCGGATCGAGTGGAGCCGGAGCGCCGAGGAGATCGAGCGGCAGGTGCGGGCGTTCGCGCCCTCCCCCGGCGCCTGGTTTGAAGCGAATGGCGACCGGGTGAAGCTGCTTGCGGCGGCCGTCGGGCAGGACGCCAGCGGGACGCCGGGCGAAGTGCTGGACGAATGCCTGAACGTCGCCTGCGGCAGTGGCTATATTCGTCCGCTCAAGGTCCAGCGGGCCGGGAAAGGCGCGATGACGGCCGGCGAATTGCTGCGCGGCTTTGCGATCCCGAAAGGCACGATGCTGCCGTGACCCGCTGGCGGCTGACGGTCGAATATGACGGCGGGCCGTTCATGGGCTGGCAGCGCCAGGACCATGGCCCGTCGGTGCAGCAGGCGCTGGAAGAGGCGCTGGGGCGGATGACCGGCGAGCGGGTGGCGGTCCATGCGGCCGGCCGGACCGACGCCGGGGTCCACGCGCTGGCGATGAGCGCACATGTCGATGTCGAGAAAGCGCTGACGCCGCACCGGCTTCGCGAAGGGCTCAACGCGCTGGTGCGGCCGCAGCCGATTTCGGTGCTGGATGTGGAGCCGGTCGCGGACGACTGGCACGCGCGTTTCTCCTGCACCGGGCGGCGGTATTTGTACCGAATCCTCAACCGCCGCGCGCCGCCGGCGCTGGAGCGCGGCAAGGTCTGGCACATCGGCGTGCCGCTGGACGTGGACGCAATGGCCGAGGGGGCGCAGCACCTGGTCGGACGGCACGATTTCACCACCTTCCGCTCGGTGCATTGCCAGTCGGAAAGCCCGGTCAAGACGCTCGACCGGCTCGAGGTGAGGCGCGAGGGCGAGGAAATCCGGATCGAGGCCGCCGCGCGCAGCTTCCTTCATCACCAGGTGCGATCGATGGTCGGCTGCCTGGCGATGGTCGGGCGCGGGCAGTGGTCGCCGGAAGATATCGGCAAGGCGCTGGCGGCGAAGGATCGCGCCGCGCTCGGTTTCAACGCGCCGCCGGACGGGCTGTATTTCGTCGAAGCAATCTACTCGGCGGCCAAGGCCTGATATTCTTCGGCGGCGAGGAACTTCTCGGCGTCGAGAGCGGCCATGCAGCCCGTGCCGGCGGCGGTGACCGCCTGGCGGTAGATCTTGTCCATGACATCGCCGCAGGCGAAGACGCCGGGGATGTTCGTCTTGGTCGTGCCGACTTCGACCTTGATGTAGCCGTCTTCGTCCAGCTCGAGCTGGTCCGCGAACAACTCCGTCGAAGGGGCGTGGCCGATGGCGACGAAGGCGCCGTCGCAATCGACGCGGCTGATTCCGCCCGTGCGGCGGTTGCGGATGTCGAGGCCCACCAGCGCTTCGGGATCGCCTCCGCCGACGAATTCGACGACTTCCGAATCCCAGATGACTTTGATCTTGTCGTTGGCGAACAGCCGGTCCTGCAGGATCTTCTCGGCGCGGAATGAATCGCGGCGGTGGATCAGGGTCACGTCGTGGCTGTGGTTGGTAAGGTAGAGCGCTTCTTCGACCGCAGTGTTGCCGCCGCCGATCACCGCGACCTTCTTGCCGCGATAGAAGAAGCCGTCGCAGGTCGCGCAAGCCGAGGCGCCCCTGCCCTTCATATGCTCTTCCGACGGGAGGCCGAGCCACTTGGCCTGCGCGCCGGTGGCGATGACCAAAGTGTCGGCATGATATTCGGTGCCGTTGTCGCCCTTCAGCACGAACGGGCGGCGCGACAGGTCGACCGAGGAGATGTGGTCCCACACCATCTTGGTCCCGACATGTTCGGCCTGCGCCTGCATTTCCTCCATCAGCCAGGGGCCCTGGATGACGTCGCGGAAGCCGGGGTAGTTTTCGACGTCGGTCGTGGTGGTGAGCTGGCCGCCGGGCTGGATGCCCTGGATGACGATCGGCGAAAGGCCGGCGCGGGCGGCGTAGATGGCGGCGGTCAGGCCCGCGGGGCCGGAGCCGAGAACGGCGAGTCGCGTGGAGATGGTCGTCATAATGGGGATTTAAGAAGCCAGCCGAAATCCGGCAACGCCGACCTTCGAGGCCCTGCGATTGCCTGTGGATAGTTTGTGCCCCTGCGCAGGCAGGGGTCCAGACAGGCTCCACACGGAGCCTTAGACAATGCTGTCATAAAGGTCGGTCCAGTTGGGATTTGCCGCCTCAATCGTGCTGAGTTTCCAGAGCCGTTTCCATTTCTTGATTTGCAGTTCGCGGAGGCGAGCCTCTTGCAGGTCGTCGTGCGCTTCGAACCAGACGAGAAGCTTGCAGCCATATCGCCGCGTGAAGCCCGCGGCAGCGCCGGATCGATGCTCCCACGCTCGCTTGGCAAGATCGCGGGTCGAGCCGACGTAAAGTGTGCCGTTGCGCGCGCTGGCCATCATGTAGACGAAGCCGGGGCTCATGACCGCGACAGGGCCGGACTGGCGTCCGGGGCTGGGCCCCTGCCTTCGCAGGGGCACATTGTCACACCAGCCGCGATTGTTCGAGCGCGGCGCCGATGAAGCCGGCGAAGAGCGGGTGCGGTTCGAACGGGCGGCTTTTGAGTTCGGGGTGGAACTGGACGCCGATGAACCATGGGTGGTCGGGGCGCTCGACGATCTCCGGCAAGCGGCCGTCGGGGGACATTCCCGAGAAGATCAGGCCGTCCTTTTCGAGCGCGTCCTTATAGTGGGTATTGACTTCATAGCGGTGGCGGTGGCGCTCGCTGATCTGCGTGCTGCCATAGGCCGAAGCGACACGGCTGTTATGCCCCAGCTCCGCTTCATAGGCGCCTAGGCGCATGGTGCCGCCAAGGTCGCCATCGGCCGCCCGCTCCTGCAAGCCTTCCTTGCCCATCCATTCGGTGATGAGGCCGATGACGGGTTCCGGCGTCGGGCCGAATTCGGTGCTCGACGCCTGCTCTATGCCTGACGCGCGGGCGCCTTCGATGCAGGCCATCTGCATGCCGAGGCAAATGCCGAAGAAGGGCACGCCGCGTTCCTTGGCGAAGCGCACGCTGGCGATCTTGCCCTCGCTGCCGCGCTCGCCGAAGCCGCCGGGAACCAGGATCCCGTGCAGCGGCTCCAGCTCAGCCGCGAGGCTCTCGTCGCCGCGCTCGAACAACTCCGCGTCGAGCCAGCGAATGTTGACCTTGGTGCGGTTGGCGAGGCCGCCGTGGACCAGCGCCTCGTTCAGGCTCTTGTAGGCGTCGGGAAGGCCGACATATTTGCCGACGACGCCGATGGTGACCTCGCCCTCGGGATGGTCGAGGCGGTCCATGATGTCGTGCCAGCGCGAGAGGTCGGGCGCGGGCGCATCGTCGATCCGAAAGGCGCGCAGGACTTCGTCGTCGAGCCCTTCGGAATGATATTGCAGCGGCACGTCGTAGATCGAACGGGCATCGAGCGCCTGGATGACCGCCGACGCGGGCACGTTGCAGAACAAGGCGATCTTTTCGCGATCGCCTTGCGGGATCGGCTTTTCGCAGCGGCACAGGAGCACGTCGGGCTGGACCCCGAGGCTGGAGATCTCACGGACGCTGTGCTGGGTCGGCTTGGTTTTCAGCTCGCCGGCCGCCTTGATCCACGGCACCAAAGTGGTGTGGACGCTGACCGTGTTGTCGCGGCCAAGGTCGTTGCGGAGCTGGCGAAGTGCCTCCACGAAGGGCAGGCTTTCGATATCGCCCACGGTGCCGCCGATCTCGCAAATGACGAAATCGACATCGTCGACGTCGGCGCGGGCAAATTCCTTGATCGCGTTAGTGACGTGCGGGATCACCTGGACGGTCGCGCCGAGATAATCGCCGCGGCGTTCGCGGGCGATGATGTCGCGGTAGATGCGGCCGGTGGTGATGTTGTCGCTTTGCCGCGCCGAAACGCCGGTGAACCGCTCGTAATGGCCAAGGTCGAGATCGCTCTCCGCACCGTCGTCGGTGACGTAGACTTCGCCGTGCTGGTAGGGCGACATCGTCCCCGGATCGACGTTCAGATAAGGGTCGAACTTACGGATTCGGACCTTGTAGCCACGCGCCTGCAGCAACGCCCCCAGCGATGCCGAGAGCAAACCCTTACCGAGCGATGAGACCACGCCGCCGGTGACGAAAATGAACCGCGCCATGGGAGTTGGGGCTTAGGGTGCGACTGCCCGATTGGGCAAGCCACTTGAGTCAAAAAAGTTGTGAGTGAAGCCGCTTACTGAGCGACGGGAACGACCGGCGCCGGCTGCTGCTGCGCCGGTGCGGCCGGCTTAACCGGCTGTTGCTGCGCCGGCAGCGGGCCGCTTTGCGGCGCGACCTTGTTGGCAAGCGAGGTGTCGATGGTCGCCGGCTGCCGCGACACGCCGGCCAACGCCGCGAGCGTGATCGACAGGACGATGAAGATGCCGCCGAGGATGGCGGTGGTCCGGGTGAGGAAATCGGCGGCGCCGCGCGCAGTCATGAAGCCCGACGAGCTGCCGCCCACCCCAAGGCCGCCCCCTTCGGAGCGCTGCATCAGGATGACGCCGACCAGCGCGGCGGCAATCACGGACTGGACGATCAGCAGGAAGGTGAACATGGGGTCGGGCTTTCGAGGAGAATGTGCGGCGGCGACTTAGGCGATGGCCGCGGCGCGTTCAACCTTCGCCCGCTGCGGCGGCGGCGGCGATGATCGGAACGAAATCCTCCGACTTGAGGCTGGCGCCCCCGACCAGCGCGCCATCGACGTCGGCAACGGCGAAGATTTCGGCCGCATTCTGCGCCTTCACCGAGCCGCCGTAGAGAATGCGGATGCTCTGCCCCGCCGCGCCGTAAGCGGCGACCAGCCGCTGCCGCAGCGCGCCGTGCATTTCACCGATATCTTGCGGCGTGGCGGTGCGGCCCGTCCCGATCGCCCAGATCGGTTCGTAGGCTATAGCGAGCTTGTCGACCGAAATGTCGCGCGGAAGCGAGGCGTCGAGCTGCCGCTGGACCGTCGCGACCGCATCGCCCGCTTCGCGCACTTCCAGCGATTCGCCGACGCACAGGATGACCAGCAGCCCACCGCCCAGGCCGGCCTGCGCCTTCGCGCGCACCTCCGCGTCGGTTTCGCGCTGCGCTTCGCGCCGTTCGGAATGGCCGACGATGACCATCGCCGCACCGGCATCGAGCAGCATCGTCGTCGAGCTGCAGCCGGTGTGCGCGCCCTGCGCGGCACGGTGCACGTCCTGCGCGCCGATCGGGAATGGCGCGACCTCGCGGGCCGCGCGCTCCAGCAAGGTGGCCGGCACGCACAGGCCGCTGTCGACGTTGGGGTAAGCGCTCGACGCGTCGGCAATGGCGCGGATTTCGGCGAGGTCGCTGCCGACCCCGTGCATCTTCCAATTTCCAACCACCAGCTTCGTTCGCGGCATCGTCTTCCCCTGATCCAAGAGCGGTTCCCTAGCGGCGCTGCGGAGCTTCGGGAAGCGGCGCGCTTGATGGAGGCCGCAGGCGCCCGTAAAGCCCTGCGACCGTCCCAAGAGAGTTCAAATTCCAAATGCTTCAGTCCTTCCGCAACGCGTCCAAGTCGAAGATCGGAACGATCGTCGTCGCGCTGATCGGCGTGTTCATCCTGATCGGCTTCGCAATGGGCGATATCCAGGGGCTTGGCCTGAGCGGGAACGGCGGCCTTGGCAGCTCGACCCTGGCCAAGACCGGCTCCCTGGAAGTCACCGACCGCGACATGCGCCGGGCGATGGAGCGGCAGCTGACGCAAGTGCGCGCGCAGAACCCGGAAGCGACCTACGCGGACCTGGCCGGCGATTTCGACCCGCTGCTGCAAAGCTTGATCGACCAGCGCACGCTCAAGGCCTTCGCCGACAAGTTCGGCTTCCAGGTCTCCAAGCGCCTGATCGACGCGGAAATCGCCAATATCCCGGGGACCAAGGGCCTCAACGGGCAATTCAGCCAGGCCGCCTATGAAGCGTTCCTGGCGCAGCGGCGGCTGACCGATGCCGAAGTACGCGAAGTGATCGAGGGTGCGATGCTGCAGCGGATGCTGCTCCTGCCCGGCGCCAACAATCCGCGCGTGCCGCTGGGCATGGCGACGCCTTATGCCTCGATGCTTCTGGAAACGCGCGAAGCCGATGTCGCGCTGGTGCCATTGTCCGCCTTTGCCGCCGGGCTGAACCCCACCGACCAGCAATTGCAGCAATTCTATGCCTTCAACCGCAACCGCTACCTGGTCCCAGAGCAGCGCGTTCTGCGGATCGCCCGGCTTGGCCCGGAACAGGTCGCCGGAATTTCCGCGACGGACGCTGAAATCGCCAAATATTACCAGGACAACCAGGCCCAATATGCGGCCAAGGACATTCGCGTGATCAGCCAGGCGGTGGTGCCCGACCGCAACGTCGCCAACCAGATCGCGTCGAAGGCCAAGGGTGGGCAAAGCTTCGTCGACGCGGTCAAGCCCGCCGGCCTAGCCGCCGCCGACGTGTCCGTCGGGCCCCAGACCAAGGCGCAATTCACCGAGATGGCGGGGCAAGCGGTGGCCAATGCCGCCTTTGCCGCCAAGTCGGGCGCAATCGTCGGGCCGGTCCAGTCCGACCTTGGCTGGCACGTGATCAAGATCGACGGGGTGCAGAACCAGCCCGGCAAGTCGCTCGCCCAAGTGCGCGGCGAGATCGCCGAGAAGTTGACGACGGAAAAGCGGGCCAATGCCCTGGCCGACCTGGAGGCCAAGCTGCAGGATTCGATCGATAACGGCAGCAATTTCGACGAGGCTGCGAAATCGGCCGGGCTGACCGTCACTACCACGCCGCTGATTACGGCCAACGGCCAGCAGCGTGGCAATCCAGCCTATAAATTGCCGGCGGAGTTCGCAGCGGCGCTCAAGAGCGGTTTCGAGCTTGCGACCAACGATCCCCCCGTCCTCGAAGCACTTGGCGAACAAGGCTTTGCAATGGTCGCCCCGGCGCAGGTCGTGCCGGCGGCCCCGGCGCCGCTGGCGAGCATCCGCGACCGCGTGCGCCAGGACTGGATCGGGCAGCAGGCGACCGAGCGCGCGCGTGCCGCAGCCAATGCGATCGCGGCGAAGGCAACCGGCGCTGGGTCGCTTGCCGACGCGCTCAAGCAGGCGCCGGTCAAGCTTGCCCCAGCCAAGCATATCGGCGCCCGGCGGATCCAGCTGTCGCAGATGGGCGACCAGGTGCCGCCGCCGATCCGGCTGATGTTCACGCTCGGCGCCGGCAAGAGCCGCGTCGCAGCCGACCCGGAGGGCCGCGGCTATTATGTGGTCAAGCTGACGAAGCTAACGCCGGGCAACGCGCTGGCTCAGCCGGGGCTGATCACCACGGTTCAGCGCGAATTCCAGGACCCACTGGCCCAGGAATATGCGCAGCAATTCGTCGCCGCCGTCCGTAAGCAGTTGAAAGTGCGGCGGAACGAGAAAGCCATCGCCGCCACCCGCAAGCAATTGATCGAAGGCGGTAGCTGATCGCTTGACGCGATTCGCTTTGTTGCCTAGACGTTCTCCGTTCGTTCCAGAAAGGGACCGGCGGAATGCTAACTGCCAAGCAACGTGAATTGCTGATCTTCGTCCAGGACCGGCTCGGGGAAACCGGGGTCAGCCCAAGCTTCGACGAGATGCGCGAGGCGCTCGACCTGAAGTCGAAGTCGGGGGTTCACCGGCTGATTTCCGCGCTCGAGGAGCGCGGCTTCATCCGCCGCCTGCCCAACCGGGCGCGGGCGCTGGAGGTGCTCAAACTGCCCGATTCGAGCACGCCCGCCGCGGTCGCTGCCGCGGTCCGGACAGTCGTCCCGGCGCCGGCCAACGACACGATCGAAATCCCGCTGCACGGGAAGATCGCGGCCGGCACGCCGATCGAGGCGCTCCAGGGCACCGAGCATTTCGCCGTGCCCGCGGCGCTGCTCGGCCCGGGCGAGCATTATGCGCTCGAAGTGTCCGGCGATTCGATGGTCGAAGAAGGCATTCTCGACGGCGACTTCGCGCTGATCCGCAAGGTCGACACGGCGCGGGACGGTGAAATCGTCGTGGCCCTGGTCAATGCCGAGGAAGCGACGCTCAAGACCTTCCGCCGCGAAGGCGCGATGATCCGGCTCGATCCGGCCAACCGGTCGTACGAGCCGCAGCGTTACCGGCCCGAACAGATCGAAATCCAGGGGCGGCTTGCCGGTCTAATTCGCCGGTACTGAGCGGCCGATGCTCAGCCACTTGTCCTTCGGCGTTGCCGACCTGGATTCGGCGGCACGATTTTACGGGGCGGTGCTTGCCCCGCTCGGCATGGTCGAAGTGTGGAAGACGGCGGATGCCGCGGGCTACGGAGCGCCCGGGGGCGAGGACGTGTTCGCGATCAAGCAGCGGGAACATGCGGCGGCGCCCGGCCCGGGTTTTCACCTCGCCTTCGCAGCCGCGACGCGGGCGGCGGTCGATCGCTGGCATGCGTGCGGAATGGCGGCCGGTGGCACCGATCAGGGCGCGCCGGACCTGCGGCCGCATTATGGCGAGACATATTATGCGGCATTCCTGCGCGATCGCGACGATTATCTGATCGAGGCAGTGTGCAGCGTTTGAGTAAGGAGCGACCATGGCGCGGATAGATTATGTCGAATTACCAAGCATGACCGCGCACGAGCTGACGCGCGCCTTTTATGCCAAGGCGTTCGACTGGACCTTCACCGATTACGGGCCGGAATATGCCGCGACCACGACCGGCGACGTCGACCTCGGCCTGAGCGGATCGCCGGAGGACGAAATTTCGGCGCCGCTGCCGGTGATTCGAGTCGACGACCTGGAGGCGGCGTTCGATGCCGTCGGCAAGGCCGGCGGAATCATCGCCAAGCCGATCTACGCCTTTCCAGGCGGCCGCCGCTTCCACTTCATCGACCCGTCCGGAAACGAGTTGGCCGTCTGGCAACCCGCCGAAGGCTGATCAGTCGGCCGTCGTCGGGTCGATCGTGTTGCGCACCTGGCTGATCGAATTGGCGGGGAAACCGGCCGTTTGTGCGTGCTGGCGAATTAAATCTTCGCTCGGCGCCCGGTAGATGCAGTAGATCTTGTTGTCGGTCACATAGCTGTGGACCCACTGGATTTCAGGGCCGAGGTCGCGAAGGACCGCGCAACTGGTTTGCGATGCGCCCTTGAGCTCGTCCTGCCCCAACCCGCCGACGCCCGGCATCTCACGCTCAATCACGAACTGCGGCATTGTCCTACCTCCTGCCTGTGAGGACGCGGGGCATAGC
Organism: Sphingomonas sinipercae; assembly: GCF_011302055.1. Lineage (NCBI taxonomy): Bacteria > Pseudomonadati > Pseudomonadota > Alphaproteobacteria > Sphingomonadales > Sphingomonadaceae > Sphingomonas > Sphingomonas sinipercae. The sequence continues at coordinate 981,798 of NZ_CP049871.1, read as the reverse complement.
CGATTTTTCCCGCAGCGTCGCCCACGGATGCTGGCCCAGCCGCGCCGCGACGCTGTCGATCCGCGGCACGCCGTCGAGGTAGAGCGCTGCGGCGCCCATGCCCTGAAGCATCGGGCGGTCGAGCTTCAGCCACCGCGGCCGGCATTGCGGCGGCAACCGGCGGTCGGCGATGACGACGTCGGCCTGACGGCAGGCGGCAATCATCTGGCGCCAGTCCAGCAGGTGGGGCGAGCGCGTGGCCATGATCCGCCAGCTACGGTCGCCCCGGCGGATGTCGGCGAGGCAGCTGTCGGTCGAGCAAGTGGCGAAAGGCGCGGCCCCGAGCGCACCGGGATCGCCGTCGAACCCGGCGCTCTCCGCCATCACTTCGCGCATGAAGTCGCCGGTCCGTTCCCGCAGCAGCAGCGGCGTCCCATCTTGGGCGACCAGGGCGACGTGCCGACCGTCGCCGCTGACGAGCAGGTCGGGTGTCGGCGAAAATGCGGCGGCTGCCGCGCCGAGCACAAGCGGGTAAAGGCCGAGCAGCCGCACCCTGGTCGTCCAAAGCGCCAGCCACAGGCCGCCAAGCGCCATCGACGCGAAGGCCAGCGTCGGCATCCGGGCGAGCATTGCAACGGCGCCCTGGGCCCCGGCGACGCTGTGCGCGATCCAGAGCAGCAGCGCGATCGCCTTGCCGGCGAGGAACCAGAGAGGCGCGCCAAGACCGAGGGAATCGAGGAAGAGCGCGCCCGCCTCCAGCGGCATGATGACGAAGGTGGTCAGCGGGATGGCGACGAGGTTGGCGCCAATCCCGTAAAGCCCGGCGCGGTGGAAATGGTAGAGCGCGAGTGGGATCAGCGCGATCTCCACCGCCAGCCCCGTGGCCACCATCCCGCCGACGGAGCGCCCGAAACGCCCCGCCACACCCTCATCGCGCCGCTGGAACGTACGCCGCGCCCAGCCGGTGGAATGGAGCGCGATGATCGCACCGACCGCCGCGAAACTGAGCTGGAAGCTCGCCCCAGCAAGCGACTCTGGCTTGACCAGCAGGATTACCAGCGCCGCGACGGCGAGCAGGCGCATACTCAACGCATCGCGGCCGAGCGCAATCCCGAGCAGGACCAGTAAAGCTACGACGCAGCTTCGGACGGTCGGCACCTGGGCGCCGGTCAGCAAAGTGTAGGCCACCCCGGCAATCGCCCCGGCGCCGGCCGAGACGAGGACGAGGTTGAAGCGGAGCGCGAGCCGTTCCGACAGTGCGAGCAGCTTGAGCGTCAGCAGCATTACCGCGCCGATCACCGCCGCAATGTGCAGGCCGCTGACCGACAGCAAGTGCGTCAGGCCGCTGCGACGCATCGCTTCGGCATCCGCCTCGCCGACCGCATTCTGGTCGCCGTTGGCAAGCGCGGTGGCGATGCCGCCTTCCCGCCCGGGCAAGCGGCCGCGGATATGTTCGCCGAGCCGGTCGCGAAGGCGGTCGAGGCCGCCCGACTTGCCGGGTGCGAGCACCGTCACCGGGCCGAGCGCTGCTCCCACGCCCCCGATCTGTTTGAACCAGGCGTCGCGGGCGAAATCGTAACCCCCGGGCATGGCCATTTGCGGCGGCGGCGCGATCCGGGCGCGAAGCTGGACCAGCGCGCCCGGTGAAAGCCCGGGCGGCTCGTCCCTCGCTTTCAGGCTGACCCGCACGCGGGGAGGAATGGCGGGATCGCGCGGCGCCAGGGTCAGCCGAACGGCGCCCTTGGCAACGAGTGGCTCGACGCGTTCGACGGTTGCTTGAAAGCTGGTGACGACCGGGCGCTCCAGCCGTGGCGCGCGGACCCATTCCGACCGCGTCCAGATCAGCGCGCAGCCGAGCGCCAGGGCTAGCGCGAACCAGCCGGCGGCGCGCTCCGCCCTGCCTCCGACCATGGCGAAACCGAGGATCCCGACTCCGCTCGACAGCGCCAGGACGGCGAACCACTGCACGGGCGTGTCGAGCCAAAACCAGAGGGCGATGCCGAGCCCGAAGCCAACGACGACCCAAGGCGGAAGCTGGGCGCGCTCCGCCTCGAGGAAGCTTTCCACCCCCTCTTTCGCTGCGCTTGCGCGCGCCTTCCAAAAGCCCCGAGCACGCTGTGGAAGAGGCGCACCCGCTATGTTAGGGGCGCTCGTCCATTGCACTGCAGCATGAGAAGAAGAGGAAAGCGGGCTTGAGCGCAAGCACCAATACGACGTCCGTGGTCACCCGCTTCGCGCCCTCCCCCACCGGGTTCCTGCACATCGGCGGTGCGCGCACCGCCCTGTTCAACTGGCTGTTCGCACGGCACCACGGCGGCAAGTTCCTGCTGCGCATCGAAGACACCGACAAGGCGCGGTCCACGACCGAGGCGATCGACGCGATCCTGGACGGGATGCGCTGGCTCGGCCTCGATTGGGACGGGCACGAATATTACCAGTCGCAATTCTGGGCCCGCCATGCGGAAGTGGCACACCAATTGCTCGAGCGCGGCCATGCCTACCGCTGCTGGATGAGCCAGGAAGAACTGGCCGCGCAGCGCGAAAAGGCCCAGTCCGAGCGACGCCCGTTCCGAATCGACAGCCCGTGGCGCGATTCCGGCAAGGAAGGCGACGGCGCTTTCGTGATCCGGCTAAAGGCTCCGCGCGAGGGCGAGACGGTCATCGAGGACAAGGTGCAGGGCCGCGTCGTCGTCCAAAACAGCGAGCTGGACGATTTCATCCTGCTGCGTTCGGACGGCAGCCCGACCTACATGCTTGCAGTGGTGGTCGATGACCATGACATGGGCGTGACCCACGTGATCCGCGGCGACGACCACCTTAACAACGCCTTCCGCCAACTGGCGATCATCAAGGGCATGGAGTGGCCGGAACCGGTCTATGCCCACGTGCCCCTGATCCACGGTGCCGATGGGGCCAAGCTGTCGAAGCGGCACGGCGCGCTTGGCGTCGATTCCTATCGCGATGAGCTCGGCTACCTGCCCGAAGCCGTCTCCAATTACCTGCTGCGGCTTGGCTGGGGCCATGGCGACGACGAAATCATCAGCCGCGAACAGGCGATCGAATGGTTCGACCTCGACCATGTCGGCAAGTCGCCTTCGCGCTTCGACTTCAAGAAACTCGAAAACCTCAACGGCCATTACATCCGCGAAGCCGACGACCGGCGGCTGGCCGACATGGTCGCGGCGCAGTTGGGGCCGAGCGCGGACCTGGAGCTGCTGGTCCGTGCGATGCCGGAGCTGAAGGCGCGTGCGACCACCGTTCACCAGCTCGCCGACGGTGCGAAATTCCTGTTCGCCCAGCGCCCGCTCGACGTCGACGAGGCGGCTTCCGCATTGCTGGGCGACGAAGCGCGCAAGCTGCTCGCCTCCGCCCACCAGGCGCTGTCGGGCGTCGGCGAATGGAACCATGATGCGGTCGAAGCCGCTATCCGCGCAGTTGCCGACGGCGCAGGCGTCAAGCTGGGCAAGCTGGCCCAGCCTCTGCGCGCGGCGCTGATCGGGCGGACGACCAGCCCGGGCATTTTTGACGTTCTCGTATTGCTGGGGCAGGGCGAGGCCCTCGCCCGAATAGCCGATCAGATGGTGGAGCCGAACGAATGACCGAGAAGACGATGACCATGAAAACCGGCGCGGAGCAGTGGGACTACCCCGTGCTTCCAGGTACCGTCGGGCCGGAGGTCGTCGATATCCGGAAGTTCTACGGCCAGACCGGGCGTTTCACCTACGATCCGGGCTTTACCTCGACCGCAAGCTGCCAGAGCGCGATCACCTATATCGACGGCGAAGAAGGCATCCTGCTTCACCGCGGCTATCCGATCGACCAGCTGGCCGAGCATTCGACCTTCATGGAAGTCGCTTACCTGCTGATCCACGGCGAACTGCCGACCGCGGACGAGCTGTCGACCTTCACCTACACCATTTCGCGCCACACCATGGTGCACGAGCAGCTGGCGACCTTCTTCCGCGGGTTCCGGCGCGACGCCCATCCGATGGCGATCATGTGCGGCGTCGTCGGCGCTTTATCCGCTTTCTATCACGACAGCACCGATATCACCGACCCGGAACAGCGGATGATCGCGTCGCACCGGCTGATCGCGAAAATGCCGACGCTGACCGCGATGGCCTTCAAATATTCGATGGGCCAGCCGTTCATGTTCCCGGACAACAGCCTGACCTACACCGGGAATTTCCTGCGCATGACGTTCGGCGTCCCGGCCGAGGCGTATGAAATCAACCCGGTGATCGAGCGGGCGATGCGGCGGATCTTCATCCTCCACGCCGACCATGAGCAGAATGCGTCGACGTCGACCGTCCGCCTGGCGGGATCGTCGGGCGCGAACCCGTTCGCCTGTATCGCCGCGGGCATCGCCTGCCTGTGGGGGCCGGCGCATGGCGGCGCCAACGAAGCGGCGCTCAACATGCTGCGCGAGATCGGCGACGTGAAGCGCATCCCCGACTACATCGCCCGCGCCAAGGACAAGAACGACCCGTTCCGCCTGATGGGCTTCGGCCACCGCGTCTACAAGAATTACGACCCGCGCGCGAAGGTGATGCAGCAGACCGCCGACGAGGTTCTGAAAGAGCTCAACATCTCCGACCCCGTGCTCGACGTCGCCAAGGAGCTCGAGCAGATCGCGCTCCACGACGATTATTTCGTCGAGAAGAAGCTGTATCCGAACGTCGATTTCTATTCGGGCGTGATCCTGAACGCGATCGGTTTCCCGACGGACATGTTCACTGCCCTGTTCGCCCTTGCCCGGACCGTCGGCTGGGTGGCGCAGTGGAACGAGATGATTTCCGATCCCGAACAGAAGATCGGCCGGCCGCGCCAGCTGTACGTCGGCGCGACCCAGCGGGACTACGTCCCGGTCGGCCAGCGCTAGGCGGCGGGCAGCACCAGGCTGAAGCGCGAGCCGACGCCCGGCCGGCTGGCGAGCAAAATGTCGCCGCCCATCTGACGAGCAAGGCGGCGGGAAATGGCAAGGCCCAGGCCCGTGCCCTGGCCCGTGCCCTGCCCCGCCTGTTCGAAGCGTTCGAAAATGCGTTCCTGGTCGGCGGCGTCGATGCCGGGGCCGTCGTCGGCGACATGGACGATCGCCTGGTCCCCCGAACGCTCGAACGAAACGGTGACCGTGCCGCGTTCGTAGGAATAGCGGACGCCATTGCCGACCAAATTCACCAGGATCTGGATGATGCTGCGCGATTCGCCGCGCGCGGTGCAGCCGGCGGCGTGCTCGACCCCGACCGCGACCTGGCGCTCCGTAGCGATGGAATCGACCAGCCCGACGGCTTCTGAAACAAGTTCGACCAGGTCGACCGTCGCCCGGCGCCCGCGCGCTTCCTCGCTGATGCCGCGAACGACCGAGAGCAGGTGATGCGCGGCGGCCGAAATGTCGGCGGCATAATCTTCATATTCGCGGCGCAGCGGCCCGTCGGCGCCGCCGGCCATCCGGTCGGCGCTTTCGATGATGTGCTTGAGCGGCGAGCGGAGGACCTCGTTCATCGCCGGATCGACGATCGCGGACGTCTCGGGAACAGCCTGCTCTTCGCCGCGCAGGGTGCCGTGAAAGCCGGAAAAGCCCCCTTGTTCGTCGAACACCGGTTCCCCGGTCAGCAGCAGGCGAAGGTCATCGCCGCGCCGGCGAACCGGTTGCGCATCGAACGCAGCGCGGCGCGCAAGCGCTTCGAGCAGCGGCATCGCGCCATCCTCAGCCTCTTCCAGCCTGACCAGCCGGGTCAGCGATTGCCCGGCGGCGTCAGCGGCATCGACGCCAAACAGGTCGGCGGCAGCCGGGGAGAGTTCGGCAACGCGAAGCTGCTCGTCCAGGCGCCAATGAGCGGGGCCAGTCTTGGGCGCCGGTTCGATTCCACCGACGGTCGCAAGCCTCGGTTGGCGCGGCGGTCGCGGCTCCCATCGCTCGATGGTCAGCATCACCTCATCGCCTTCGGGCACCGCGCGCACCCACATGTCGATGTCCTGCCTTGCAGCAGCGGCGACCGCCCGGCGCGAGACCGGAATCTGGAGCTGGTGCGCGATCCGGGCAATGGCTGCGAGCTGCGGGACGGCAAGCGGCGCGCCGATCCGCGAACCGGCCTCCTGCTGCAGCCGCGCAAGCTGCGGCTCAGCAGAGACAAGCCGGCCGTGGCCGTCGACCCGGCCCCTTACCGGCTGCCGATCAGTCGGGCGCGTGGCCATCGGATTCTTTCAACGCGATCGCGGCGTCGCGATAGGCGGGATGGAGCCGAAGCCAGGCGCGCAGGCCGGCGACCTGCTCCTCGGACAGCGAATCAAAGTCGGCGATGGTCTCGCCCGGCCCGCCGGGAATGAAATCGCCAAGGCCGGACAGCAATTCGGCCGCAGCCTGCCGGGAGACGCCGGATAGCCGCAGCAGGCGCGCCAGCCCCGGAGCGCCGGCCACGAACAGCGACCAGGCGGTCTCGAATTCGATCCCGGCGGCGCGGGCGAGCGCTTCGACTCCGATGAAGGCCTCGCCATCGTCAAAGGCCATCGCAATCGCTGCTTCGTCGAGCCGGCCGGCCCGGTCGAGCGCATGGACGAGGCCGAAGTTGAGCGCTTCCAGCCGCTTGCCTTCGTCGTGGCCGGACAGGATTTTCGCCGCGGCGTCGGTCAGGCTCCGCTCCGGCGTGCCAGAGCGGCGGCCAATGGCGGCGGCGATCCGATAGACCAAGGTGACGACCGCTTCCGCCGGCACGTCGTCAAGATCGATTCGCGGGGAGTCGAAGCGGTCGCGCCGGCGGCTTCGGGCAAGCACCAGCGCCATCGCCGCAGCGGCAACATCGGGATCCGCATCAGCCACCAGCCGGTGCAGGAAACGGCGGCCGTTCCCGGCCTGTCGGGCGCGAATGACGGAAATGACCCGCTGCTCCTCCGCACGGCGGAGCAGCGCGGCAATCAGCGGCGGCAGGTCGAGCAAGCCTGTCGCCGATAAGTGTTCGAGCAACGCGAAGTCGCCGTCGCCGTCCTGGTCCAGCGCAAGCTCGGCGGCGATTTCGTCGGCAATGACCTGGACGAGATCGCCGAGCATCGCCGTCATCAGCGAGCGTTCCTGCTCGGTCAGGCGCTGGCCGGAATCGAGGAAGAAATCGGCGCGGACGACGGACAAGCGGTCGCTGCCCGCGCGGCGCGCGGCAAGTTGGCCACGGTCGTCGGACCGGCCAGCGATTGGCCATTCAATCGGCACCATCGCACCTTCAGTATCCGAACGACGTTAACGCGCGGTCAACTCCGCGCCTAAACGATGTTGCGCGAACTGGGCGATGAAGAAACTGACCGCGGCATAAATGGCGAGCGCGACCAGCCCCAGTGTCCACAGGCCGAACGCGGCAAACGGAACGAAGCCGAGGATCGCGTTGCGACGGCTGAAGAGCCACAATTGGCCCGGCAGCTCGGTCCTGCCCCGTTCGACCCTGAAAGCCTCCGCAAAGGCAGCCGCGACGGCGGCGGCCAGCAGCGCGCCCCACTGTCCGTCATCGCGCCATATCCACCAGCCGAGGGCGAGCATCGCCAAGCCGGCGGCGGGCCACAGCAGTCGCCGCGCATGGGAGCGTACCGACAATGGACGCAGGCGAAGCGCGGCGAGGCGGCGGGCAATCAGGTCCAGTGGCGTGGACACGACCAGCATGGCGAGGCCAACCCATCGCCAGCCGAGCAGGAAAGCCGCCGCGGCGCCGATCGTCACCAGCACAGCGGCGGCAATCAGCCGTTCCGGCGCGATTCGCGTCGCGAGCAGCGATTCGGTGGCGAAGTCCTCGACCAAGGGCAGCACGAAGCGGCTCGCCCAGTCGCGCCTGCCGCGGCGCGAGGAGACGATCAGCTGGCGGTCGAGCGCGTGGATATCGTCCGCCGAAAAAGCGAGCACCGGTTCCGCCGCTCCGGGGGCAATCGCCAACAGTCGCGCGCCCGACTGGAGCGTTCGGCGAAGCAGGGTCGATTGCAGGTCCCAATCGCCAAGCATGGCGGCGGTGGCGCCGATTGCCTGCGCATCGACGACGGCAATGCCCGACCAGCGGGACGCCGCGTCGAGGCGTTCGAATTCGGCATGGTCGGGATCGTCCGGAAGGGTGAGCACGGTCGGCTCTTCCTCCGCGGCGGCGGCGGCAACGAGCTCGGGCGGGGCCGCGACCCCATCGGCGAGCAGCAGGACGAGGTCGCCCGCGCCGAAGCGACTGGCGGCCTCATTAGCATCGGTGACGGCGGTCACCGGCAGGCGTTCGCCTTCGAGCCGCTCCAAGGCCTCGTTGAGCGCCGGCGGGATCCGGTCGACCAGGACGACGATGGGTGCGGCGCCGGCGGCAGCGGCGCAGCGCACCTGATATTCGAGCAGGGTCCTGCCGGCGAGCGGAAGCAATGCGCGCAAGCCGCCGGAATCGTCTTCCTGATAAGCTCCGATGAGAGCGCCGAGCCCCATGTCCCTCCCCGATCCTGACCCACGTTCTAATCGCTTTCGCGCGCGGTCAAAGGTGGTAAACTGCACGACCATGATTAACCCGCAGCCGCACGCGCCGTCCGAGCCCCCTCTCCGCGAGGAGCCAATGCCGATGGGCGAGAGCCTGGACGAAGGCTTCGACACCCTGCGCTGGGACGAGAGCCGGGCGGAAGGCGACCTCCATGGCGCCGGCGGGCGGGCCGTGCTTGGCTGGGCATTGTCGCTACTCGCCGCCTTGTGGATCGGTTACACCGCCTGGTCGGCGGGCCGGGCGCTTGCCCGCGAGGCGCTGACGTCGCCAGCTATCGCCCAATGGGTCGCGGTCGCGGCCGGCCCACTGGCGCTGCTGGGCCTTGTCTGGCTGATGTTCGGCCGGACCCGCCGCAAGGAAGCGGAGCGGTTCACCCGTTCGGTCGTGGCAATGCGGGCCGAGGCGCGCTCGCTCGAAGGGCTGCTCGGCGTCCTCTCGCAGCGGATTGGCGACAGCCGCAGCGAGCTGAGCGCGATGGCCGAAAACCTGATGCGCCTTGGCGACGAGACGACGGCGCGGCTTGGCGCCACCAGCGGCGAACTGGGCGCACGCACCGAGAAACTGGCGCAGCAGGCAATACTGTTCGACCGCGCCGCCGAATCGGCCCGCAACGACCTGGCCGTGATGCTCGAGGATTTGCCGCGCGCCGAGCAGCATTTCCGTTCGATGTCGGATGAGCTGCGCGCCTGCGGCACCGAAACCGCCGGCCGCGCCGCCGATTTCTCGGAGCAAGTGACCGCGATCGGCGCGCGAACGCGGGAAGCCGACGAGATCGTCGCCGCCGCCGCCCAACGGATGGTCGCGCATCTCACCCATATCGAAAGCGCCGGCGCCGCGGCGGCCGCGCAGGTCGGCGATGCCGAGTCGCGCTTTACCGCCGCCGTCGATGCCTTGCTCGAGCGGACAGCGGACTCGCTGGCGCAGATCCGCACCGGCATCGATTCGCAAAGCGCGGCCGTATCGGCGCTGGTGGCGCAAGCTTCCGCCGGCTTCGGCCGGGCCGGGGTCGAAGCGTCGCAGGCGCTGGGAAGCAACCTCAATGCCGCGAACAGCGCGCTTGAAACCCTGTCCGCGCAGGTTGCCGAGCAGGAACGCACGTCGCAGCGCATGGTCGCCGGCATCGACCTGGCGCTTGGCGACCTGGAGCAGCGCTTTGCCGCCCTCAGCGAGAGCGGCGACGAGCGGGCCAGCCGTTTCGTCAAGGCACTGGGCCGATCGCGGATCGAGCTCGAGGGCCTCGCCCAGGCGGCCGAGGGGCAGGACCAGACGATCTCCTTGCTCGTCGATCGCACGGACGCGCTGCGCAGCGGCATCGACCGGCTGTGCGCGAACGTGCGCGACGAACTTGGTGGAGCGCTTGGCGGCGCCTTGGGCGATGCCGACCGGCTTGCGGAATCGACCGGGCGCTTACGCCCCGAAGTCGAATGGCTGCGCGACGCCAGCCGCGAAGCGAGCGAGCGGATCGTCGCGGGCGCCGACGGCATCGGCGAGCAGCAGGACCGGCTTTCGGCGTTGCTCGCGCATCTGGACGAAGGCACTGGCACCGCGGAGGACCGGCTGGCGGCATTGTCGCAAGCGATCCAAGAGGCGCACGCACAGGCCGAAACCTTCGGCGCGGAGACGGGGCCTGGGCTGGTCACGGCGATGGTGCAGATCAAGGAAGCCGCTGCCCACGCTGCCGAGCGGGCGCGCGAAGCGATTGCAAGCGTCATCCCGCAAAGCGCCGAAGCGCTGTCCGACGCCACGCGAACGGCGCTGGAACGGGTGATCGCCGACACGATCCAGGAGCGGCTGCGCGAAGTCGAGGGGATTGCGGCGGGTGCGGTCGAGTCGGCCCGCAACGCGACGGAGCGGCTGACCCAACAGATGCTGACGCTTGGCCAGAGCGCCAACGCGCTGGAGCAGCACCTGGAACGCGAACGCGAGTCGGACCGTGAGAAGGCCAGCGAGGACTTTGCCCGGCGCGTGTCGCTACTGATCGATTCCATGCACTCGGCATCGATCGACGTCGGCAAGATCCTGTCCGACGAAGTCGATGAAAAAGCCTGGGATTCCTACCTGAAGGGCAATCGCGGAATCTTCACCCGCCGCGCGGTCCGGCTACTCGACGGTGGCGAAAGCCGGGCGATCCGGTCGCATTACGAAGGCGACGGTGAGTTCCAGCAGTCGGTCAACCGCTACGTCCACGACTTCGAATCGATGCTTCGGCGGGTGCTTGCGGAGCGCGACGGCGGGATGATCGCGGTCACGCTCATGTCCTCGGACATGGGCAAGCTCTATGCCGCCCTCGCCCAGGCCATCGACCGCCGCCGTTAGTTGTAGAAGTCGAGGTCGTCGGCGGTGATCCAGCCGTTGACGTAGTTGGCGTAGTAAAGCGCCATCAGCACCGCGGCGAGCAGCAATGCGCGGACCAGGTGCTTCCCGAGTTCGAACCGATGCGGGGCGCTGTCGGCCTGTCCGGCGACCAGCGAATTGCCCACTTCCTCATCGGTCTTCACCCCGAACGGCAGCAGGATGAAGGCGCTGGCGACGAAGAACAGAAAGTAGATCGCAACGATCGACGTCCACTTCACCGGCGGCCGACCCTGACGATCGAAACCTCGACCAGCGGTTTCTTGCCCGTCCACGCGGTGGCGCAGCGGCGCACGGCAAGCCGGACCGCTTCGCGCACTTGCTCCTCGCCCTTGCCGCTGTCGAAGGCGCGCGTGGCGGAATCGGTTGCATCGGCAATGAAATCGTCGCGGTCCTCTTCGACCGGAACGCCGAACGGGCGCACGTGCGGTTCGCCGGCAAGCTTGCCGTCGCCGCCGACAGGAAGCACGACGGTGACTAGCCCGCTCAAGCTGATCCGCCGCCGTTCGTTGATCGTGCCACCGTCGGCGGGGAGGATGACGTCGCCGTCGAGAACCAGGCGGCCGACGCGCGCTTCGCCGACCTTCTTGGGCTCGCCGGGCGCGAGACGAATGACGTCGCCGTTCTGCTGGATGACGCTTTTGGGCACGCCGTTGGCCACCGCGAAACGGGCGTGTTCGTTAAGGTGACGAGCCTCGCCGTGCACGGGCACGATGATTTGCGGGCGCATCCAGCCGTACATTGCGGCAAGTTCGGGCCGGCCGGGATGGCCCGACACGTGGACATGTTCCTGGCGTTCGGTGACGATCCGCACGCCGAGGTCCGACAGGTCGTTCATCACCTTGCCGATGCCGATTTCGTTGCCGGGAATGATCTTCGACGAGAAGATCACCGTGTCGCCCGCCGCCAGCTTGAGGTCGTGATTGCCCGCCGCAATCCGGCCCAGGGCCGCGCGCGGCTCCCCCTGCCCGCCGGTCGCGACGATCAGCACTTCGCTGCGCGGCAGGCGCATTGCCTCGTCGAAGGAGAGCGGACGGGGGAAATCGAGCAGGTAGCCGGTCGCCTGCGCGACGCTGAGGATACGGTCGAGCGAACGCCCGGCGACACAGACCTGGCGTCCCGTTTCAAGCGCGACTTCGCCGATCGTCTTCAGCCGGGCGGCGTTGGAAGCGAAGGTGGTGACGAGCACGCGCCCGCGCGCCTTTTCGACCGCTTCGCGAAGCCCGACGTGCACCCCCGCTTCGGACCCGGACGGTTCCTCCTGGAAGACGTTGGTGGAATCGCAGACCAAGGCAAGGATGCCCTTGTCGCCAATGCTGCTTAGCACTTCCGCGCTCGATGGATTGCCAAGCACCGGGGTCTCGTCGAGCTTCCAGTCGCCGGTGTGGAACACTCGCCCGTGAGCAGTTTCGATCAGCAGTCCGTTGCCCTCTGGAATGGAGTGAGCGAGCGCGACGAAGCGTACCTTGAACGGACCGACTTCGATGCTTCCGTCGCGGTCGATGACGTGCAGCGGAACCTTGCCGGTCAGCCCCTCCTCTTCGAGCTTGCGGGCAATCAGCGCGGCGGTGAACGGGGTCGCGTAAAGCGGTACCTTGAGGTCGTGCGCGAGGTAGGGAAGCGCGCCGATATGGTCCTCATGCCCATGGGTCAGGACGATTCCCGCCAGCCGGTCCTGCTGCTTCTCGATGAACTCGAGCTCCGGCAGGATCAGGTCGATTCCGGGATAATATGGGTCGGCGAAGGTGAGGCCGAGATCGACCATCAGCCATTGCCCCTGCGTACCGTACAGGTTGACGTTCATGCCGATCTCGCCCGAACCGCCGAGGGCGCAGAACAGCAGCTCTTCTCCAGGAATCATGTTTGGTTTGCTATCCGTTGATGGAGCAGGCTCAATCCCTGGACGGTCAGGTCGGGCTCAATCGCGTCGAAGGCGTCGCTGTGCTTGTCGAACAAGTTGGCGAGGCCACCGGTGGCAATGACCTTCACCGGCTGCGCGATCTGGGCCTTCACCCGGTCGAGCAGGCCTTCGATCATCGCCACATAGCCCCAGTAGATGCCGACCAGCATCTGACTTTCGGTAGTTCGGCCGATGACGCTCATGTTCCCATCCGGCGCGGCGATCGCGATCCGGGGCAGCTTGGCAGCCGCGTTGACCAGCGCGTCGAGCGACAGGTTGATGCCCGGAGCGATGATCCCGCCCTTGTAGGCGCCGCCGGCGTCGCCGACGTCGAACGTCGTGGCGGTGCCGAAATCGACGATGATTATGTCGCCGGGATATTTGGCGTGGGCGGCGATGATGTTGAGCGCTCGGTCGGCGCCGACGCTGTGCGGTTCATCCACATCGAGCTGGATCGGCCAGCCTGCCCTGCCCCTGCCGGCGACCATCGGCTCGACGCCGAAATACTTGCTGGCCAGCACTTCGAGGTTGTGGAGCGCGCGCGGCACAACGGTGCCGATCATCACCGCATCGACGTCGGCCTTGGTAAAGCCTTCGATCTCCAGCAGCTGGTATAGCCAGACGGCATATTCGTCGGCGGTGCGGCGCGGGTCGCTGGCGATGCGCCAGCGCGTCTTGATCTCCCCGCCGTCGACAAGCGCGAAGACGACGTTGGTGTTACCGGCATCGACCGCGAGCAGCATTGCGCCCCACTAGCGGTGCAACTTGACCTTGGCGAGTGGCGAGGCTTCAACCGCCGCGGGGGAAGCCATGGGCATCCCCGTTCTAGCTTAGGCTGACGTCGGCCGCGTGAATGGCGCGGACGCTGCCGTCCGCCAGGCGCAGGCGCAAGGTGCCGTCGGGATCGATGCCGTCGAAACGGCCCTCGATCGCCTCCGCCTCCTCCGAATGAACCTTCAATTCCGTGCCGACCGGGTGGGCGCGGGCGAGCCAGGCGCAGGCAAAAGCATCCGGCGCGGTCGCGCGCCACAAGCCGAGCATCTTGGCCATGCTGCCGGCCAGCAGCGGCGCGAAGGCCTGCGGGGTAATGCGCCCGTCCAGATGATCGACCCTGCGGTCCGGAAGCGCGGGCGCGGCGGCAAGGTTGACGCCGATGCCGACGATCACCCGGTCGCCGGAACGCTCCAGCAGTATGCCGGCGAACTTGGCGCCGTTGAGCAGCAGGTCATTGGGCCACTTGAGCATGGTGGCAGCGCCGGGCGCCGCTACGTCCACCGCCTCGACCAAGGCGAGGCTTGCGACCAGGGACAGGGACTGGGGCGCCGGGTCGCCCGGCTTGAGCTCGACGACGGTGCTGCCGAAGAAGTTGCCCGGCTGGGCTACCCAGCTTCGCCCCTGGCGGCCACGGCCGGAGTCCTGCGCCAGCGCGACCAGCCAGTCGCCTTCGCGGCTATTGGAGTCGGCGAGGAGGTCCGCGTTGGTCGAGCCGGTCCGCTCGACGATTCGGATTCGGCTCAGAAGAGCGACCCCGCGGCGCGAGCGGTCAGATCGTTGAGCGGCCCGATCAGCAGGTAGCCAAGCGGCGAAACGGCAACCGCCGCGATGAACATCAGCGCGCCTTCCAGCGGAGCGCGCACCCGCGGCATCGTGCCGGCCGGATCGTCGAAATAGAGGATCTTGACTATGCGCAGGTAATAATAAGCGCCGACGACGGTGCCGACGATCCCGGCGACAGCAAGCGCCAACAGCCCGGCGTCAACCGCGGCATTGAACACCACCAGCTTGGCCCAGAAGCCGAACAGCGGCGGGATCCCGGCGAGGCTGAACATGAAGACGGCAAGCGCGGCGGCGAAAGCGGGCCGGGTTTGCGACAGGCCCGACAGGCTGGCGAGATCCTCGACCGATTCGCCGTCCGGGCCGCGCATCCACAACACGCAGATGAACGCGCCGATCGTCATCACGACATAGACCGCCATGTAGAACAAGACCGATGCCGCACCCGCCTGTCCGCCGGCGGCAAGGCCGATCAGCGCGAAGCCGACGTTGTTGATCGACGAATAGGCAAGCAGCCGCTTGATGTTGGTCTGACCATAGGCGGCAACGGCGCCGAGGAAGATGGAGGCGAGCGCCGCGAAGATGATGATCTGCCGCCACGCATCGATGGCCGGCCCGAGGCCTTCGAGGCAGACGCGAACGCCGAGCAGGATCGCGGCAATCTTCGGCGCGGTCGCAAAGTAAGCGGTGACCGGCGTCGGCGCGCCTTCGTAGACGTCGGGCGTCCACATGTGGAACGGCACCGCGCTGGCCTTGAACGCGATGCCCGCGAGCAGAAAGACCAGGCCGAACAGCAATCCGAGCGACGGCGTGCCCTCCCGCGCGAAGGCCGCAGAAAGGCCGGCGAAGCTCATCGTGCCGGTAAAGCCGTAGAGCAGCGAAATGCCGTAAAGCAGGATGCCGCTGGCAAGCGCGCCGAGCACGAAATATTTAAGGCCCGCTTCGGCCGAGCGGTCGTCGGTGCGGCGGTAGGACGCGAGCACGTAACTCGACAGGCTCAACAGCTCGAGCCCGACATAGAGCGTGATCAGGTTGGTTGCCGACACCATGACGGCGGCGCCGACGGAGCTGAACAGGATCAGCACCGGATATTCGCTGCCGTGCTCGGCGCCGCGCTCGAACCAACCGTGGGCGAGCAGGATGGCAATGGCCGCGGCCGGGAACATCAGCGCCTTGCCAAACGACCCGAACCAGTCGGCCGACATCAGCCCGCCGAAGATCGGGCCGGTGGTGGACGGCGCGCCGATCAGCGCGACGGTGGCCGCGATGAGCAAGGCAACCGCCGCCCAGCTGATCGCGCCGGCGCCCTTCCGCCCGGCGAAAGCGGCGGCCATCATCAGCACGATCCCGCCGATGGCGAGGATCGCTTCGGGCAAAATCGGAGCCAAATAATCCATTAGTGGTGCGCCTCCCCATGCGCGGGCGCGGGCGCTCCCTTGCCGGCGGTCGGGTTGGCGTCACCCTTGGGCGTTGCCGGCTCCAGCCGCTCGAGCAGGCGGCCCACATCGGCGCGCATTGGGCGCATGAAGCTTTCCGGATAGACGCCCATCCACAACACACCGGCCGCGATCGGCGCCAGCAGCCACCATTCGCGCGCGGACAGGTCGACCATCTGCGCCGCCTCCGCAGTGCGCGCGGCGCCGAAAGCGATGCGCCAGTAAAGGTAGAGCATGTAGACGGCGCCGAGGATGATGCCGGTAGTGGCGACGATCGCTGCCCAAGTGGACATTTCGAACGTGCCCATCAGGCTCAGGAATTCGCCGACGAAACCGCTGGTGCCGGGAAGCCCGACGCTGGCCATCGTGAACAGCATGAACAGCAGGGCATAGCCGGGCATGTTGTTCGACAGCCCGCCATATTGCGCGATCTCGCGGGTGTGCAGGCGGTCGTAGATGACGCCGACGCACAGGAAGAGCGCGCCCGAGACGAGGCCGTGGCTGAGCATCACGATCAGCGCGCCCTCGATCCCCTGCCGGTTCAGCGCGAACAGGCCGAAGGTGACGAACGCCATGTGGGCGACCGAGGAATAAGCGATCAGCTTCTTCATGTCGCGCTGCACCAGCGCCACCAGCGAGGTGTAGACGATGGCGATGCCCGACAGGATGAAGACCAACGGAATGAACTGCGCCGAAGCGTCCGGGAACATCGGCAGCGAGAAGCGGACGAAGCCGTAGCCGCCCATCTTCAGGAGCACGCCGGCGAGGATCACCGACCCGGCGGTCGGCGCCTGCACGTGCGCGTCGGGCAGCCAGGTGTGGACCGGCCACATTGGCATCTTGACCGCAAAGCTGGCGAAGAAGGCGAGCCATAGCCACTGCTGCACCTCCGGCGGGAAATCATAGGCCATCAGCGCCGGGATGTTCGTCGTGCCCGCGGTGGTCGCCATGTAGATCATTGCGATCAGCATCAGCACCGAGCCGAGCAGCGTGTAGAGGAAGAACTTGTAGCTGGCCTTGATCCGCTCGGCCCCGCCCCAGATGCCGATGATCAGATACATCGGGATCAGGCCGCCTTCGAAGAAGATGTAGAACAGGAACAGGTCCTGGGCCGCGAAGACGCCGATCATCAGCGCTTCCATCAGCAGGAAGGCCGACATGTATTCGGGCACGCGCCGCTCGATCGCGCGCCAGCTGGCGCCGATGCAGATGGGCATCAGGAATACGCTGAGCATGATCAGCATCAGCGCAATGCCGTCGATGCCGAGCGCCCAGCTGATGCCACCGCCAAGGTCCGCGGCTTCGACGAACTGCCATTGCGCTCGGTCGGGGTTGAAGCCGACCCACATGGCGATGCCAAGAGCGAAATCGATCAGCGTCGCGGCCAGCGCCAGCCAGCGGGCCGTGCTGGCATTGACGAACAGGCAGATGAGCGCCGCGATCATCGGCACTGCGATCAGCAGGGACAGTATTGGCAAGCCGGTCATTGCGCCCACCAGATTGCCCAGCTCGCCGCGCCGATGAGGCCGAGCAGCATCACCAGCGCGTAGCTGTAGAGGTAGCCGGACTGGAGCCGGGTCGTGAACCGATTGCCGACGCCAACCGCATAAGCCGCGCCGTGCGGCCCAAAGCGGTCGATCGTCTGCTCGTCACCGCGCTTCCAGAACAGGCCGCCGAGCCAGACCGCGGGCCGGACGAAGACCCGGTCGTACAACTCGTCGAAATACCATTTGTTGAGCACGAAGCGATGGACCGCGGGCATGGTTCGGACGAAGCCGGCGGCGGCGTCCGGACGGCGGATGTAGTTGTTCCAGGCGATCAGCAGCCCGGCGAGCATGGCCACCGTAGCGGTGAATTTCACCCACAGCGGCGCCTCGTGCATCGCGTGGGCCAGATGCTCGTCGAACGCGACGCTCCCGTTCCAGAATTCGGCCGATTCCAGGAAATAGTGGCTGAAGACGAAGCCGGCCGCGATCGCGCCGAGCGCGAGAAGCCCAAGCGGGATGAGCATCGACAGCGGGCTTTCGTGCGGGTGATAGCCGGCGGTGCCTTCGGGCGGCATCCCCTTGGCGTGAGAGCTGTCGCCATGCTCTTCCGACGGGTGATCGTGATCGCCATGGACCGCGTGCTGGATATGCTCCGACGAGGCCCAGCGGGCCTTGCCGAAGAAGGTCAGGAAGATCAGGCGCCACGAATAGAAACTGGTCAGCAGCGCCGCTACCCCACCGAGGAAGAAGGCCACGCCGCCTGCCACGCTGCCACTGGCGAAGGCGCTCTCGAGGATCGCATCCTTGGAGTGATAGCCGGCGAAGCCGACGCCGAAGATTCCGACGCCGGTGATCGCCAACGTGCCCATCACCATCACCCAGAAAGTGAACGGAATCTCCTTACGCAGGGCGCCGTAGTAACGCATGTCCTGTTCGTGGTGCATCGCGTGGATCACCGAGCCCGCGCCGAGGAACAGCAACGCCTTGAAGAAGGCGTGGGTGAACAGGTGGAACATCGCCGCGCCGTAAGCGCCGACTCCGGCGGCGAAGAACATGTAGCCGAGCTGCGACATCGTCGAATAAGCGATGACGCGCTTGATGTCGTTCTGGGCCGTACCGATGGTGGCGGCGACAAAGCAGGTGATCGCGCCGACGTAGGTAACGACGTTGAGCGCCGCCTGGCTGACCTCGAACATCGGCGACAAGCGGCAGACCATAAAGACGCCGGCGGTGACCATCGTCGCGGCGTGGATCAGCGCGCTGACCGGGGTCGGGCCTTCCATTGCGTCCGGCAACCAGGTGTGGAGGCCAAGCTGCGCCGACTTGCCGCAAGCCCCGACGAACAGAAGCAGGCAGAGCAAGGTCATCGTGTCGATGTGCATGCCGGCAAAACCGATGGTCGAGCCGGCCATTCCGGGCGCCGCGGCCAGGATTGCCGGGATCGAGACGGTGCCGAACACGAGGAAGGTGCCGAAGATGCCCAGGCTGAAGCCGAAGTCGCCAACGCGATTGACGACGAAGGCCTTCATCGCCGCCGCGTTGGCGGTGGGCTTGTGATACCAGAAGCCGATCAGCAGGTAGGACGCGAGGCCGACCCCTTCCCAGCCGAAGAACATCTGCACGAGGTTGTCGGCGGTCACCAGCATCAGCATCGCGAAGGTGAACAGCGACAGGTAAGCGAAGAATCGCGGCTGGCTCGGGTCCTCCTCCATATACCCCCAGCTGTAGAGGTGGACGAGGCTGGAGACGGTGGTGACGACGACGAGCATGACCGCCGTCAGCGTGTCCACGCGCAGCGACCATTGCACCTGCAGGTCGCCCGAATTGATCCACTGCAGCACCGGTTCGACCCAGCCGCCATGGTAATCGCCGGACAGGAATCCGAGGAAGATCGGCCAGCTCAGCGCGCAGGAAACGAAAAGCGCACCCGTGGTGACGACCTTGGCCGGAACGTTGCCAATCCAGCGCCCGCCAAGGCCGGCGACGATGGCCGCGATCAGCGGCAGGAAGACGATCAGCTGGATCATCAGCCGTGCATCCGGCTGGCGAGATCGACGGCGATAGAGCCGCGGCGGCGGAAGAAGATGACGAGGATGGCAAGGCCGATAGCGGCTTCAGCGGCGGCGACGGTCAGGACGAACATTGCCATCACCTGGCCGGTGAGGTCGCCAAGGTAGGCGCTGAACGCAACCAGGTTGATGTTCACCGCCAGCAGGATCAGCTCGATCGCCATCAGCATCAGGATGACGTTGCGGCGGTTGAGGAAGATGCCGAGCACGCCCAGCACGAACAGGATCGCGGCAACGGTGAGATAGTGGACCAGGCCGATCACAGCTTCATCCCTTCGCCCACGCCGGGATTGAGGTTCTTCACCGCTTCGCCGGGAACGCGCGATATCTGCTTGGACGGCTTTTGCCCGCGCGTGTCGCCGCGGCTTCGGTGCGTGAGGACGATGGCGCCGATCATCGCCACCAGCAGGATCAGGCCGGCAAGTTCGAACGGCAACAGGTAGCGGCTGTAAAGGAGCTCGCCGAAAGCGATGATGTTCGGTTGCACTTCGGCTGCCGGCGGCGCCGCACCGCTCAAGATCGGTCCCGCCTTCCAAGCGTTCACCGCAATGACGATTTCCGCAAGCAGGACGAGCGCGACCAGAAGCCCCAGCGGCAGGTTGCGGGTGAAGCCGGAGCGAAGCTGCCCGAAATCGACGTTCAGCATCATCACCACGAACAGGAACAGCACCGCGACCGCGCCGACGTAGACGATCACGAGGAGCATCGCGATGAACTCCGCCCCGACCAGCAGCATCAGCCCGGCCGCGTTGAAGAAGGCGACGATCAGCCACAGCACCGAATGCACCGGGTTACGCGCGAAAATGACGCAGATCGCCGAAGCGATGGTCACGGTCGCGAACAGGTAAAAGGCGATGAGTGCTATCAAGTGGGGGTCCCGGTTGCGGCGCGCTTATCGGTAGGGTGCATCGGCGGCAAGGTTGGCGGCGATCGCCTGTTCCCAGCGGTCGCCGTTGGCCAGCAGTTTCGCCTTGTCGTAAAGCAATTCTTCCCGCGTTTCGGTCGCGAATTCCAGGTTCGGGCCTTCGACGATGGCATCCACCGGGCAGGCTTCGGCGCACAGCCCGCAGTAAATGCACTTCACCATGTCGATATCGTAGCGGGTGGTGCGGCGGCTGCCGTCCTCGCGCGGTTCAGATTCGATGGTGATGGCCAGCGCCGGGCAGATCGCCTCGCACAACTTGCAGGCGATGCAGCGCTCTTCGCCGTTCGGGTAACGGCGCAGCGCATGCTCGCCGCGGAAGCGCGGGCTCTGCGGCGCCTTCTCATACGGGTAATTGATCGTCGCCTTGGGCTTGAAGAAATACTTCAGCGTCAGCCAGTGCGCCTTCACCAGCTCCCAGAGGGTGAACGACTTGATCCAGTGCGCGATCATGCGGCGGCTCCATAACGGGTCAGCATCAGCCAGCCGGACACAAGGACGACAAAAACCAGGCTCAAGGGCAGGAAGATCTTCCAGCCGAGCCGCATCAGCTGGTCGTAACGGTACCTGGGCACCGTCGCTCGGACCCAGCTGAAGATGAAGAAGAAGATGCTCATCTTCAGGAACAGCCAGAGGATGCCGGGGATATCGAACCAGGGGATGAGGTCGATGTTGAGCGGCGGCAACCATCCGCCCCAGAATAGAATGGCGTTGAGCGCGCACATCAGGATGACGTTGCCATATTCGCCAAGCCAGAAGAGCGCGAAGCTCATCGAGCTATATTCCGTCTGGAACCCGGCGACGAGCTCGCTCTCCGCCTCGGTGAGGTCGAACGGCGTGCGGAAGGTCTCGGCCATCGAACTGATCAGGAACACGACCGCCATCGGGAACAGCAAGGGGTTGAAGCCGAAGCCGTTGAGCAGGCCGAAGATGTGCCCCGTTTGCGCCAGTACGATCCCGCTCATGTTGAACGTCCCGGCGTAGAGCACGACGCAGATCAGGACGAAGCCGATCGAAACCTCGTAACTGACCATCTGCGCTGCGGCACGGAGCGCCGAGTAGAACGGGTATTTGGAGTTGGATGCCCAGCCGGCGACGATCACGCCGTAAACGCCCAGCGACGAAGCCGCGAGGACGTAGAGCAGCCCGACGTTGATATCGGCCAGGACGACCCCCGGTGCGAACGGGATCACCGCCCAGACGATCAACGCTGTCGTGAAGGCGACGATCGGCGCGATCAGGAACAGGCCCTTGTTCGCGGCTGAGGGGACGATGGTTTCCTTCAGGAACACCTTCAGGCCGTCGGCGAAGCTTTGCAGAAGGCCCCACGGACCGACCACGTTCGGACCACGGCGAAGCGCGATCGCGGCCCAGATCTTGCGGTCGGCATAGATGATCATCGCTACCGCCAGCATCAGCGGCAGGGCGATGACGAGGATGCCAATGATCGTGGCGAGGAACCACGACCATTCGTAGGTCATTCCCCACTGTTGGAACTGTGCGGTCACTCCGCAGCCTCCAGCGCTGGGGCGCGGCCGTGCAGCACTTCGGCCGAGCAGATGTGCATGGTCGGGCTGGCGCGGCAGATCGCGTTGGTCAGGTAGAAATCGGCAATCGGGTAGCCGACCGGGCCCGAAGCCTTCGCATCGAGCTTCGGCGGCGACCAGTCGAGCTTGAGCAGCCCTTCGGTGGTAAGCTCGGGATGGTCGGCGACCATCGCCTGCCGCAATTGCCCGAAGGTATCGAACGGCAGCGGCTGGCCGGCCAGTTCGGAAACCGCGCGGAAGATCGACCAATCCTCGCGCGCTTCGCCGGGCGGGAATGCCGCCTTCTCGCCGCGCTGAACCCGGCCTTCCAGGTTGACGTAGGTGCCGTGCTTTTCGGAGTAAGCGGCGCCCGGAAGCACGAGGTCGGCCGAGGCCGCGCCCTTGTCGCCGTGGTGGCCGATGTAAACCTTGAAGCTGCCCGGGATTCGGGTCGCCGCAATTTCGTCGGCGCCGAGCAGGATGGCGAGCTTAGGCTGCGCAGCCTCGATATCGGCGAGCCCGCGCGGCTGCGCGAAGCCGAGGATGATCCCCGCCATCCGCGACGCGGCGGTGTGGATGACGTTGAAGCCGTTCCAGCCGTCTTTGATCAGCCCGAGCGGTTCGACCAGCGCCAGGGCAGCGCCGAAACCGCCTGCGGCCAGCGCACCCGGCCCGACGATGACCGCCGGCCGCTCGGCACTCGAAAAGGCTTCCGTCACCGCCTTGGGCAGCTTGCCGAGCAGCTTGAGGTCGTCGCCCAGCCATTCGGCCTTGAGCGCGAGATCGACTTCCGGCCCAATGGCGAAAATCTTGCCGCCCTTGCGCGCCACCTTGCGCAGGCGCGTATTGACCAGCGGCGCCTCCCAGCGCGGATTGCTCCCGACCAGCAGGACCACGTCCGCATGTTCGATTCCGGCGATGGTCGAGTTGAAAGCGACCGAGGCGAGGTTCGACACGTCATAGTCGAGACCGGTCTGCCGCCCTTCCAGCAAGGTCGAGCCCTGCTGGGCGAGCAGCGCCTTGGCAGCATACATCGTCTCGGCGTCGAGCAGGTCGCCGGCAATCGCCGCGACGCTCGGACCCGCCGCCTTCAGCTTCTTGGCGAACAACTGCAGCGCTTCGGTCCAGTTCGCTTCGCGAAGCTTGCCCTTTTCGCGCACCCAGGGGCGGTCGAGCCGGTTGCGGACGAGCGCGTCGACATGGTGGCGCGTCTTGTCGCTGATCCATTCCTCGTTGACGTCGTCGTGGACGCGCGGGAGGATCCGCATCACCTGCCGCTGGCGAACGTCGATGCGGATGTTCGATCCAACCGCGTCCATCACGTCAATGCCGGGTACGCGCCGCAGCTCCCACGGCCGCATTTCGAAGATTTGCGGCTTCTGCAGCAGCGCGCCGACCGGGCAGACGTCGGCAAGGTTGCCGGCAAGCTCAGACGACACGGTCTTTTCCAGATAGGTCGTGATCTGCGAATCTTCGCCGCGATAGAGCATCCCGATTTCCGGCACGCCGGCGACTTCCTCGGCAAAGCGGACGCAGCGCGTGCACTGGATGCAGCGGGTCATCGACGTCTTGATGACCGGGCCCATGTACTTGTCGTCGATCGCCCGCTTGTTCTCGTCGAAGCGGGAGAAGCTGCGGCCGTAGGCCATCGCCTGGTCCTGCAGGTCGCATTCCCCGCCCTGGTCGCAGATTGGGCAGTCGAGCGGGTGGTTGATGAGCAGGAACTCCATCACCCCTTCGCGCGCCTTCTTGACCATCGCGGTGTCGGTGCGGATCGCCTGGCCGTCGGCCGCGGGCAGCGCGCACGACGCCTGCGGCTTGGGCGGCCCCGGCGCGACCTCGACCAGGCACATGCGGCAATTGCCGGCGATGCTCAGCCGTTCATGGTAGCAGAAGCGCGGTATCTCCTTGCCCGCAAGCTCGCACGCCTGCAGCACGGTCGCGCCTTGCGGAACCTCCAGCTCAACGCCGTCGACGGTGACCTTAGGCATTAGCGACGCGCTCCCGGAACCTGATCTTCGCGCTCAATCTCTCCGATCGCTTCTTCGTCGCGCATCGCCAGCTTCGCATTTTCGCGGCGGGACACGCGTGCGGAAACGGCGAACAGCGGCAGCGCCAGGATCAGCGCGAACACCAGCAGGATGAGGGCAAGGCCGCCGTACATCACCCGCGATCCTCGGTATCTTCGTCTTCGCGGCGATGCTCGATCGTCGTCACGCGCGGGCCGCTGCGCTGCATCGAGATGATGACGATGGCGATGATGGCGACGATGCCAATGGCGAGAATGAGCTTCATTCCGCCGCCTCCAGCATCGTCCGGCCGGCGCGTTCGGCGATACGGCGTTCGATTTCGGGGCGGAAATGCTTGATCAGGCCCTGGATCGGCCAGGCGGCGGCGTCGCCCAGCGCGCAGATGGTGTGGCCTTCGACCTGCTTGGTGACGTCGAGCAGCTTGTCGATGGTCGCCGGGGTGGCGTCCCCGTCGCGCAGCCGCTCCATCGTCCGCCACATCCAGCCGGTGCCTTCGCGGCACGGCGTGCACTGGCCGCAGCTTTCATGCTTGTAGAAGTAGCTGATGCGGCTGATCGCGCGGACGATGTCGGTCGACTTGTCCATGACGATGACCGCCGCGGTGCCAAGGCCGGAGCCGAGCGCCTTCAAGCCGTCGAAGTCCATCGGCGCGTCCATAATCTCATGCGCGGGCACCAGCGGCACCGACGATCCGCCCGGAATCACCGCCAGCAGATTGTCCCAGCCGCCGCGGATGCCGCCGCCATGGCGGTCGATCAGCTCGCGGAAGCTGATGCTCATCGTCTCCTCGACCACGCACGGCGTGTTGATGTGGCCCGACAGCTGGAACAGCTTCGTGCCTTCGTTCTTCTCGCGCCCGAAGCCCTTGAACCAGGCTGCGCCGCGGCGAAGGATGGTCGGCACGACGGCGATGGATTCAACGTTGTTGACCGTGGTCGGGCATCCGTAGAGGCCGGCGCCCGCCGGGAACGGCGGTTTCAGCCGGGGCCAGCCCTTCTTGCCTTCCAGGCTGTTGAGCATCGCCGTTTCTTCGCCGCAGATGTAGGCGCCCGCGCCCCGGTGGACGAACAGGTCGAAATCGTAGCCCGAGCCAGCCGCATTCTTGCCCAGCAGGCCGGCGTCATAGGCCTCGGCCACCGCCTTCGACAGCGCCTCCGCCTCGCGGATGAACTCGCCGCGGATGTAGATGTAGCAGGCCCGCGCCCGCATCGCGAAGCTGGCGATCAGCGCGCCTTCGATCAGCTTGTGCGGGTCGTGGCGGATGATTTCCCGGTCCTTGCACGACCCGGGCTCAGACTCGTCGGCGTTGATGACCAGGAAGTTGGGTTTTCCGGGCTTGGGCTCCTTGGGCATGAAGCCCCACTTCATGCCGGTCGGGAAGCCCGCGCCGCCACGGCCGCGAAGCCCGCTTTCCTTGACGATGTCAATGATCGCGTCCTGGCCAAGCGCCATCAGCGCCTTGGTATTGTCCCAGTCGCCGCGCTGCTGCGCCGCCTTCAGCCCGGCGGACTGATAGCCGTAGACGTTGGTGAAGATGCGATCCTTGTCGCTGAGCGGCCCGGTGTAGCTCATCCGCCGAACCCGCCGGTCAGGAACAGGACCGCCGCGACGACGATGACCGCGAGCACGGCGAACTTGATCATCCCGCTGATGAACTTCAGCGCGATGAAGCCGAGCACGACGGCGACGATGATCGCAAGCGCGTCCATCAGCGCAGCTTCTTCGCGACGAAGCCGACCGCGGCGATGACAATGACCGCGAGCAGCGCAAACTTCACGACCCCAACCACGACCTTGAGGACGAGGAAGGCGAGCAGCGCGAGGACGATGATTCCGACGATCGTCATCGATCACTCCTGAAACGGGTATGGTAGGACTTCATCGAGTAGCCCCAGGCAAGGCCTCCGAGGGTCCAGACCAGAAGCGCGGTAACCACAAAGGGCAGGTTGAACCGGCCGAAGAGCCATGTTCCGAGCAAGGAGCCAAACGCCAAAGGAAGCGCGAACCACAGACCCGACCTGACCGGATGCGCCCGCATGAAATCCGGAGTGAGTTTCGCCCTCATGCGCCCTCTCCAGCCGGAGCCGCGCCCCATTGCGAGCGGTAGTCGTAATTGCGCTCGGCCATCTTCTTCAGGCTGGTCGGGCCGCCTTCCGGCGCGCTGGTCTGGCGATCGACCTGCGGGCCCGGCTTGGGCGCCTTTCCCGCGGCGAGCGAGTCAAGGATCGCGGTCATGCTGTCGAACGTCAGGTCTTCGTAATTGTCGTCGTTGATCTGGACCATCGGCGCGTTGGCGCAGGCGCCGAGGCATTCGACTTCGCTCAACGTGAACAGGCCGTCGGGGGTGGTGTGCCCCTTCTCCAGCCCCTTCTTGTAGCATGCGTCGAGCACGTCGTCCGACCCGCGCAACATGCATGGCGTCGTCCCGCACACCTGGACATGGAAGCGGCCGACCGGCGCCAGGTTGAACATCGTGTAGAAGGTCGCGACCTCAAGCACGCGGATGTACGGCATGTCGATCTGCCGCCCGACGAACTCCATCACCGGAATCGGGATCCAGCCCTGCGTATTCGTCTGCGCGCCGACCTGCCGCTGGGCGAGGTCGAGCAACGGCAGCACCGCCGAATGCTGGCGACCGGCCGGATAGCGTGCGATGATTTCGGTGGCGCGCTTCGCGTTGTCGGCCGTCCACGCGAAGTCCTGCCACTGGGCGAGGACCTGTGGATCCTCAACTGGTGCATTTACGGCCACTAGTCGACGACCCTACGACTGGGTGCGGCCCACACGAGCAAATAAACAATCGAACTAATCAGCGCGCAGAAGCAAAGCGTGAGCACCATTCCGAAGCCGTCCATCAATCCACCGTCGCCGCCGATAAGTGAGTAGCCGACGATCGTCACTGCGACCCAAATCACGTAAGAAATCAGCATTGCAGCACCCTTGGCTGCCCAACTCGTCGAACCGACAACCCGCAATATCAGGTACGCCGAAACGAAGACGACCAATCCTTGCGCGGCGACAAACAGAAGCAGGGCAGTGATACCGATAATTCCTCCGATCATCGAGATCACCGGTCGCACTCCCCGAACACGACGTCGATGGCGCTGAGCACCGCAGTGACATCGGCGAGCATATGGCCCTTCATCATGAAGTCCATCGCCTGCAGGTGGCTGAACGCCGTCGGCCTGATCTTGCAGCGGTAAGGCCGGTTGGTGCCGTCGGCGACGAGATAGACGCCGAACTCGCCCTTCGGACTTTCGGTCGCGACGTACACTTCGCCAGCGGGGACGTGATAGCCTTCGGTGTAGAGCTTGAAGTGATGGATCAGCGCTTCCATCGAGGTCTTCATCTCGGCGCGGCGCGGCGGGAAGACCTTGCTGTCGGCGCCGATCGGGCCGGCCGGCATTTCCTTCAGGCACTGGCGCATGATGCGCATCGACTGGCGCACTTCCTCGACCCGGACCATGAAGCGGTCGTAGCAGTCGCCGTTGGTGCCGACGGGAATGTCGAATTCCATCCGGTCGTAGACTTCGTACGGTTGGCTGCGGCGGATATCCCACGGGATGCCTGACGCGCGGATCATCGGGCCGGAGAAGCCCCACGCGATCGCATCTTCCTTGCTGACCACGCCGATGTCGACGTTGCGCTGCTTGAAGATGCGGTTGTCGGCAACCAGGCTGATCGCGTCCTCGAACAGCTTGAAGCGCGTGTCGAGCCAGTCGCCGAGGTCGGCGAGCAATTTCTCCGGCAAATCCTCGCGGACGCCGCCGACGCGGAAGTAATTGGCATGCATCCGGGCGCCCGACGCGCGCTCGTAGAATTGCATGATGTCTTCGCGGATCTCGAACAGCCACAGGTTCGGGGTCATCGCGCCGACGTCCATGATGTGGGCGCCGAGGTTGAGCATGTGGTTCTTGATGCGGGTCAGTTCCGCCATCAACGTCCGGATGTACTGGGCGCGCAGCGGGATCTCGAGGCCGAGCAGCTTCTCGATCGCCAGCACGAAGCTATGCTCCATGCACATCGGCGAGCAGTAATCGAGCCGGTCGAAGTAGGGCAGCGCCTGCGCGTAGGTCTTGTACTCGATCAGCTTTTCAGTGCCGCGGTGGAGCAGCCCGACGTGCGGATCGACGCGTTCGACGATCTCACCGTCCAGCTCCAGGATCAGGCGCAGCACGCCGTGCGCGGCCGGGTGCTGCGGGCCGAAGTTGATCGTGTAATTGTCGATCGCTTCGCCGACGGCGCCCGCGGCCGTCTCACGGCCGGCAACAACGCCCTCCGCACCGGCGGCACCGACGCTCATTTCGACCTTGCGGGTGGCAGCGCGGGTCTCGCTCATCACGCGCTCCCCGTCGGACGGCGGCGGCCCGGCCCCTTCGGGTTCGGTTGCGGCTCGTTGCTGTCCTTGCTGACCTGGCTCTTGGCCTTGCTTGCGCTGCTCTTCGCCGCGCTTTTGGCGGCCGCCTTGTCGGCAGGTGCGCCGCCGCCGGTCTGCGCCGGGCTTTCCGTGGTCTTGGGCGTGTCGGCCGGGGTCGCGACATTGGCCGGCGCCGGGCCGGCTGGCGGCGGCGCGGGGCTCGGTGCGCCGGCGCCTTCCGCTTTCGCTTTCTCATCGCCAGGAAGGAGATATTCCGGTCCCTGCCAGGGCATCAGGAAATCGAAGCTGCGGAAGTCCTGCGGCAGGTCGACAGGTTCACTGACGACCCGCTTTTCGGCTTCGGAATAGCGAAGCTCGGTATAGCCGGTCAGCGGGAAATCCTTGCGGAACGGGAAGCCTTCGAAGCCGTAGTCGGTCAGGATCCGCCGAAGGTCCGGGTTGCCGGCAAAGCTGACGCCGTACATGTCGTAGACTTCGCGCTCGAGCCAGCCGGCGACCGGCCACAGGCCGACCACGCTAGGCACCGGGCTCGCCTCATCGGTCGACAGCTTGACCCGGATCCGCCGGTTCATCGTCAGCGAGAGCAAGTGATAGACGACTTCGAACCGTTCGGCCCGGTCGGGATAATCGACGCCCGCGATCTCCATCAGCTGCTGATATTCCAGGCCGGGCGTGTCGCGCAGCGTCCGCAGCACGTCGACGATCGCGCCGCGCTCCACCGTCAGCGTGATCTCGCCGACGGCCGCCTTCGCATCGCGCACGGCATCACCGATGGCCGCCCGCGCAGCCTCGATCACGCCGTCGTCGGACGCGGCCCTGGGGACGTGGGGGACCAGCATCAGCGCTCGATCGTCCCTTCGCGCCGAATTTTCCGCTGCAGCTGCAGGATTCCATAAAGCAGCGCTTCCGCCGTCGGCGGGCAGCCGGGAACGTAGATGTCGACCGGCACGATGCGGTCGCAGCCGCGAACGACGCTGTAGCTGTAGTGATAATAGCCGCCGCCGTTGGCGCAGCTGCCCATCGAGATGACGTAGCGCGGCTCGCTCATCTGGTCGTAAACCCGGCGCAGCGCCGGCGCCATCTTGTTGCACAGGGTCCCGGCGACGATCATCACGTCCGACTGGCGCGGCGATGCGCGCGGGGCGACCCCGAAGCGCTCCAGGTCGTAACGCGGCATGTTGACGTGGATCATCTCGACCGCGCAGCAGGCGAGGCCGAAGGTCATCCACCAGAGCGAGCCGGTGCGCGCCCAGGTGAACAGGTCTTCGGTCTTCGCGACCATAAAGCCCTTGCTGTCCAGCTCGGCCCGCATTTCCTCGAACAGCTTCTGGTCCACGTCGCCGGCGAGCAGTCCCGCGGCGCGCGCAATCTCCTCCTCGGTCGGCATCGGGTCTTCGCCCGGGCGAAGCATCACTCCCATTCGAGCGCTCCCTTCTTCCAGGCATAGGCCAGCCCAAGCGCGAGCTCGGCGAGGAACACCATCATCGCGCCCCAGCCGACCCAGCCTGTCGCGTCGAGCGAAACCGCCCACGGGAACAGAAAGGCCGCTTCGAGGTCGAAGACGATGAACAGGATGGCGACGAGATAGAAGCGGACGTCGAATTGGGACCGGCTGTCCTCGAACGCCGGGAAGCCGCATTCATATTCGCTGAGCTTTTGTGGGTCCGGCCGGTGCGCGCCGGTGAAACGCGACACGATCATCGGCAGCACGACGAACGCCGCCGAAAGGCCCAGGGCGACCAGCAGGAACAGCAGGATCGGCAGGTAACCGAAGGCAACGCTCGCCAAGGGGAACTCCAGGGGCTTCGAACTTGGCGGCGCTTTAGGCCAGCGAGTAGCGGGTCGCAACCATCTGAGCGCCTATCGAACCGCTCCGGCGACGAGTTTCTGCAGCTTGCTGTGGATGCTGCCGGCGGCGGCCACATACTCGCCGCGCTCGAACGCGCGGTCGGAGCCGCGATAGTCGGTGACGAACCCGCCCGCTTCCTTGACCAGGAGGACGCCGGCGGCGGTGTCCCAAAGCGCCAGATCGTCTTCCCAAAAGCCGTCCATCCGACCAGCGGCGACCCAGGCAAGGTCCAGCGCCGCCGATCCGAAGCGGCGGATTCCGGCCACTTCGGGGGCCACCGCGGCGTAGATGCTCGACCAGCGCGCGGGATCGCTTCGGCCAAGGTGGGGAATGCCGGTACCGATAACCGTATCGGCCAGGTCGCGGCGCGAGGAAACGCGCAGGCGCCGATCGTGAAGCCAGGCGCCCCTGCCCTTTTCGGCCCAGAAGGTCTCGTCCGTCAGCGGCTGGTAGACGAGCGCGCTGCTCGGTTCCTCGCGGCCGTCGGGCCGCTTTTCCATTACCGCGATCGAGATCGAGAAATGCGGGATCCCGTGGAGGAAGTTGCTGGTTCCGTCGAGCGGGTCGACGACCCAACGCGGCTTGTCGGGGTTGCCCGCGATCTCGCCGCCCTCTTCGAGCAGCAGACCCCAGTCGGGACGCGCGGTGCGAAGCTCCTCGACAATGCTTTCCTCGGCACGCTTGTCGGCCATCGACACGAAGTCGCCCGGCCCCTTGCGGCTGACCTGCAGGTGCTCGACCTCGCCGAAGTCGCGCCGAAGCCGCGGCGCCGCCTTGCGGGCGGCGCGGGTCATGACGGTGATGAGGCCGGAGTGGGAAACCATTCAGATTGCCACGATCAATCGGCGCGGCGGACGTAGGTCTGCTCGTAGACGTCGACGACGATTCGGGTTCCGCTGCCGATGTGCGGCGGCACCATCACGCGAACGCCGTTGTCGAGGATCGCGGGCTTGTAGCTGGACGAGGCGGTCTGCCCCTTCACCACTGCGTCGGCCTCGACGATCATCGCTTCGATGGTGTCCGGAAGCTGCACCGAGATCGGCCGTTCGTCGTACAGCTCCATCACCACGTCCATGCCGTCCTGAAGGAAGGCCGCGGCGTCGCCGAGCAAGTCGCGCGGCAAGCTGATCTGCTCGTAATTTTCCTTGTCCATGAAGGTCAGCATGTCGCCTTCGGCGAACAGGAACTGGAAATCCTTCGTGTCGAGGCGGACTCGCTCGACCGTCTCGGCGCTGCGGAAGCGGACATTGTTCTTGCGGCCGTCGATGAGGTTCTTCAGCTCGACCTGCATGTAGGCCCCGCCCTTGCCGGGCTGCGTGTGCTGGATCTTCACCGCGCGCCAGATGCCGCCTTCATATTCGATGATGTTGCCGGGACGGATGTCCACGCCGCTGATCTTCATGACCGGTCTCGTGATAGAGTGTGAAAGAGCAGGCTGCGCCCTAGCCGCCGACCTTCTTCCCGGCAAGCAGCGGGTACGGATTGACCGGCTCCCCGTCGTACCACTTCTGGCCCTGCTGCATCCGATTGATGGCGAAGTGGAGGTGCGGACCGGCCGGGTTCGCGTTGCCAGTATGGCCGACGCGGCCAATCAGCTGGCCGCGCCTGACCTGCTGTCCTTCCGCCAGGCCCGGCGCGTACCCTTGCAGGTGCGCGTAATAATAAGACCAGAGGCCGTCGGGCGAGCGCACGTAGGCGGTGACCCCGCCGCCGCCGTCGGAGAAGTACAGCTTTTCGACCTTGCCGTCGGCGGCGGCGACGACGGGCGTGCCTTCGGCCGCCATGATGTCGATTGCGTCGTGGACCCGGGCCCCGCCGGCCCGCGCCTGCGTGAACGTATCGACCAGATTGTCGGGCTTGATGCCTGCAACCGGGATGGCGAGCCCGGCGGGGCCGACCACCACGCCTTCGGCAATGGCGACCTCCGGCCCTTGCGGCGTGTCGATCCTCGCCACCTTGCCGGCGGGCTGGGGCCCGCTCGGCGCCTTGGCGATGTTGAACGCGAATATCCAGAATGCGCTGGTCAGGATCGCCGTGACGACCGCGGTGGCGATGATGCTGAAGGTCCGGCTATTCATGCCTCGCGAGCGTCCCTGTCTGTTGCCGAGGTGTAACGACCGATCGGATAAGTGTTTCCGTCGCAATCTCAGCCGGCGAGGACGTCGGCGAAATCGGCGACCGCCTTGCCGGGATCGCCCGCGCCCCAGACTGCCTGGCAGACCGCGAGGAAATCGGCGCCGGCAGCGACCAGCGGCCGCGCATTATCGGGGGTGATGCCGCCAATCGCGACGCACGGTATTTCAAACAGCGACGACCACCAGCTCAACATCGCCGGATCGGGGCGGTAGTCGCTCGGCTTGGTCGTGGTCGGGTAGAAGGCGCCGAACGCGACATAATCGGCGCCGGCCTCCCCCGCTTCCATCGCGAAGTGGCGGCTGTCGTGGCAGGTCTTGCCGATCTGTGCATCCGGTCCAAGCTCGGCGCGCGCTTCGCGGATATCGCCGTCACGCTGGCCAAGGTGGACGCCGTCCGCGCCGAGCCGCTTGGCCAGGGCGATGCTGTCGTTGACGATGAAGGCTACGTCCGCGTCGGCGCAGATGCGCTGCAGCGGCTCGGCGAGACGAGCAAGATCGTGGTCAGGGACATCCTTGACGCGAAGCTGGAACGCACCGACGGACCCACCCTCCAGCGCCGCCTTCAGCCGGTCCGGGAAGACGCCGCCGACATCCTGCGGGCTGATCAGATACAGCTGCGCCGGCGCCGTTCGTGTGGGCGGGGTGAACAGCGTCGGATCGAACTCGTCGTCCACTCAGGCCGCCACCTTCTCCGTCGAGGCGCGGTGGATGTCATCGATCGCGGCGCCCAGCGTGCGGTCGAATTCCTCGTCGCTCTGGCCGTGGCGCAGGTCCGACAGCAAGGCGCGCGAGAAGCTAGCGATCATCCCCGGGTTGCGGGCAAGTTCCCGGCAGGCATCTTCGCGGCTGAAGCCGCCCGACAGCGCGACGAGGCGCAGCACATTGGGGTGATCGACCAGCGGCTGGAACAGGCCCGGCTGGGCCGGAATCGAAAGCTTGAGCATCACGCGCTCGCCTTCGCGCAAGCTATCGAGCTGGCCGAGCAGCGCTTCGAGCAGAAGCCGGTCCGCGGCGTCGCGGGACGAGCTCTTGATGTTTACCTCCGGCTCGATGATCGGCATCATGCCGTGGGCGAGCACCTCCCGGGCGACATCGAATTGCTGCGCGACCACTGCGGCGATGCCGTCGGGGTTGGCGACGTTGATGACCGAACGCTCCTTGGTGCCGAAGACGCCCAGGCCCTTGGCCCGCACCAGCAACGCGTCGAGGTCGGGCATCGGCTTCATCAGCTGGACGCCGTTGCTTTCGTCCTCGAGTCCCTTGTCGATCTTGATGAAGGGAACCACGCCCTGATCGATCAGTGCCTGCGGCGTCGGCTTGCCGTTGACCTGGCCGTCCATGGTGCGTTCGAACAGGATCGCGCCGATGACCTTGCCGCTGCCGAACGAGGGCGCGGTGATGATGCGGCTGCGCATGTCGTGGATGAGGCCGAACATTTCCTCGTCATTCGACCAGGCGCCTTCTTCGACACCGTAACCGGCCAGTGCCTTGGGCGTGGAGCCGCCGGACTGGTCGAGCGCAGCGATGAAACCTTGGCCCTGTTCGATCTTCCGGGCCATTTCCGACGAATTCATGACTTCCCCTATTGCTTCTGAAGGGCGGCAACGCCTGGCAGCACGCGCCCTTCCATCCATTCCAAGAACGCTCCGCCGGCGGTCGAGACGAAGCTGAAATCGTCGGCGACGCCGGCGTGATTGAGCGCCGCGACCGTGTCGCCGCCACCGGCTACGGAAACGAGGCTGCCGTCCTGCGTCAGCGCCGCCGCAGTTCGCGCGAGCGCAACGGTGGCCGCGTCGAAAGGCTCCGTCTCAAACGCGCCGAGCGGCCCGTTCCAGACGAGGGTGCGGCAATTCTTCAGCACGTCGGACAGGGCTTCCACCGCTGCCGGCCCGACATCGAGGATCATCTCGTCCGCGGCGACTTCGTGCACGTTGCACGTGCGGACGCTCGGCGGGTTGGCGGCGAATTCCTTGGCCACCACGACGTCGTAAGGCAGGTGGATCGTGCAGCCCGCCTGATCGGCGCGATCGAAGATGTCGTTCGCTTCGCCGGTCAGCTCATGCTCGCACAGCGACTCGCCGACATCGACGCCGCGCGCGGCGAGGAAGGTGTTGGCCATGCCGCCGCCGATGATCAGGTGATCGACCTTGCTGATCAGGTGACCGAGCACGCCGAGCTTGCTCGACACCTTGGCGCCGCCGACGACCGCCGCCACCGGCCGCTCGGGATTGCCGAGCGCGCGCTCCAACGCCTTGAGTTCAGCTTCCATCGCCCTGCCGGCAAAGCTTTGCAGCAAATGCGCAACACCCTCGGTCGAGGCATGCGCCCGGTGCGCGGCGGAGAAGGCGTCGTTGACGTAATAATCTCCAAGCGCCGCAATCGCCTTTGCAAGCGCTGGATCGTTCTTCTCTTCGCCGTCGTGGAAGCGCGTATTTTCGAGGATGCCGATGTTGCCCGGCAGCATCGTCGTCAGCGCGCGTTGCGCTTCCGGCCCCTGGCAGTCCTCGATGAAACGGACGGACCGGCCGGTGAGCTTCGACATCGGCATCACCAGCTGCGCAGTCGACATGTCCGGCCGCACCTGCCCCTTTGGCCGCCCGAAGTGCGACAGCAGCAGCACGATGGCGCCGCGGTCGCTAAGGTCCAGCACCGTCGGCAGCATGGCGCGGAGCCGCGTGTCGTCGGCGACCGACGCGCCTTCCATCGGCACGTTGAGGTCGACCCGCACCAGCACTTTCTTGCCGGTCAGGTCGTCGGGCAGGTCGTCGAGGGTCTTGAACGGCATCCCTAACCCAGCTTGGCCATCGCCGCGGCGGTATCGACCATGCGGTTGGAGAAGCCCCATTCGTTGTCATACCAGCTAACGACGCGGACCAGCTTGCCTTCGAGCACCGCGGTTTCGAGGCTGTCGACGGTCGAGCTCGACGGATTGTGGTTGAGGTCGATCGAGACCAGCGGTTCTTCCGAATAGGTGAGGATGCCCTTCAGCCGGCCGCTTTCGCTGGCGGCGCGGAGCGCTCCGTTTACTTCCTCGACGCTCGTGTCGCGCTTAGGCGTGAAGGTCAGGTCGACGAGGCTGACATTGGGCACCGGCACCCGCACCGCGGAGCCGTCCAGCTTGCCCTTCAGTTCCGGAAGCACTTCGCCGACGGCGCGCGCGGCGCCGGTGGTGGTCGGGATGATCGACATTCCGGCGGCGCGGGCGCGGCGCATGTCCGGGTGGATCTGGTCGAGGATCTTCTGGTCGTTGGTGTAAGCGTGAATGGTCGTCATCAGCCCGCGTTCGATGCCGATCGTGTCGTTCAGCACCTTGGCGACCGGGGCCAGGCAGTTGGTCGTGCACGACGCGTTGGAGACGATCTTGTGCTCGGCGGTCAGCTTGTCGTCGTTGACGCCGTAGACGACGGTCAGGTCGGCGCCCTTGGCCGGGGCCGAAATCAGCACGCGCTTGGCGCCGGCCGACAAATGCTTTTCGCCGCCGGCACGGTCCGTGAAAAAGCCGGTGCATTCCAGCGCGATATCGATGCCGTTGGCGCCGTGCGGAAGGTTGGCGGGATCGCGCTCGGCGGTCACCTTGATCCGCTTGCCGTTGACGATGAGGTCGTTGCCGTCGGCCGAAACTTCGCCCGGGAACATGCCGTGGACGCTGTCGCGCTTGAACAGCCAGGCGTTGGCCTTCGCGTCCGCAAGGTCGTTGATCGCGACCAGCTCAAGCCCGCTGTCGGGACGCTCCAGGATGGCGCGGGCGACGAGGCGACCGATCCGGCCGAAGCCGTTGATTGCAACTTTGGTCATAGCATTTCCCTTTTTTGCAGGAGGTCGACGACGCGCGATTCGATCGCTTCAGCCGTCAGTCCGAAATATTCGTAAGCGTCCGGCGCCGGCGCCGAGACGCCGAAGCGGTCGATGCCGATGCGCAGGCCATGCAGGCCGGTATAGCGCTCCCAGCCGATCGTGGTCCCCGCCTCGACACTGACGCGCAGGATCTCGCGGTTGGAAACGTCCGGAAGGACGCTTTCGCGATAGGCTTCGTCCTGTTTGTCGAAACGGTCGGTCGACGGCATGGACACAACGTCGGCACCGATGCCGCGCGCTTCAAGCTTCGCCGCCGTGCCAAGCGCGATTTCGATCTCCGAACCGGTGGCGATCAGGATGACCTTCCGCGCCGCGCCGGCCGCCTTCAGCCGGTAAGCGCCGCGCGCGCACAAATTCTCGCCCGACGCCTTTGTCCGCACCGGCGGCAGGTTCTGGCGGGTCAGCGCCAGCACGCTCGGCCCTTCGCTCGCCAGCGCCAGCGCCCAGCATTCGGCCGTCTCCACCGCATCGGCGGGCCGGTAGGTCTCCAGCCCAGGAATGACGCGCAGGCTCTGCAGGTGCTCGATCGGCTGGTGGGTCGGCCCGTCTTCGCCAAGGCCGATGGAATCGTGAGTCATCACGTAGATGACCTTGGCCCGCTGCAGCGCCGACAGCCGGATCGCGGGCCGCGCGTAATCGGTAAAGACCAGGAACGTGCCGCCGTAAGGGATGACTCCGCCGTGAAGGGCCATCCCGTTCATCGCAGCCGCCATCCCGAATTCGCGGATTCCATAATAGACGTAGCGGCCGCCGTAATTCTTGTCGGTCAGCGGCTGCAGCGCCTTGGTCTTGGTATTGTTGGATCCGGTGAGGTCGGCCGAACCGCCGATGGTGGAAGTGACCACCGGGTTGATCGCCTCCAGCGCCATTTCCGACGCCTTGCGCGTGGCGACGGTGGGCGGATTGGCGATCAGTCCGTCGAGATAGGGCTTGAGCCAGCTGTCGTCCGCCTGGCCGGCCATTCGGGCGAGAAACTCATCGCCCTTCCCGCTTTGCTTGAGCCGCTGTTTCCATTCGGCGTGGGCCTGCTGGCAGCGCTGGCCCGCGGTGCGCCATGCCTGGAGCACGTCGTCGGGGACAGTGAACTCCTGCGGGTCGAGCCCGAGTTCTTTCCGAGCCGCCTCTACCTCGTCCTTGCCGAGCGCTGCGCCGTGGGTGGCGGCCGTGCCCTGCTTGTTGGGCGCGCCATAGCCGATGATCGTCCGGCACCGGATCAGCGAGGGGCGCTCGTCGGCAATCGCTTCCTCGATCGCCTTCGACACCTTGCCGCTGTCGAGGCCGTCGCATTCGACCGTGTGCCAGCCGCAGGCGGCGTGACGGGCAATCACGTCTTCGTTGCGCGACAGGTCGGTCGAACCGTCGATGGTGATCTTGTTGTCGTCCCACAGGACGATCAGCCGACCGAGCTTGAGGTTGCCGGCAAGGCCGACGGCCTCATGGTTGACGCCTTCCATCAGGCAGCCGTCGCCGGCTATCACGTAGGTGCGGTGATCGACCAGCTCGTCGCCGTAGCAAGCGTTGAGATGCCGCTCTGCCATCGCCATGCCGACCGCCATCGCCAGCCCCTGGCCGAGCGGGCCGGTCGTCACTTCGACGCCCGGCAGCTCAAAGTTTTCCGGGTGCCCGGCGCACGGCGAGCCGAGCTTGCGGAAATTCTTGATCTCTTCGAGCGTCGGGTTGTCGTAGCCGGTGAGGTAAAGCAGCGAATAGATCAGCATCGACCCGTGGCCGGCCGACAGGATAAAGCGGTCTCGGTCCGGCCACCTGGGGTCGGCGGGATCGAATTTCAGGTAGCGCGTGAACAAGGCCGTCGCGGCATCCGCCATCCCCATGGGCATGCCGGGATGGCCGCTGTTCGCGGTCTCCACCGCATCCATCGACAAGGCGCGGATGGCGTTGGCAAGTCGGCGTTGGGTCGGCTGCATCCGAGCTCCGCAATGGGGTGTGGCCGCAAACGGCGGATTCGCCGTGGCGTCGCGCGCCCCTTTGGAAGCCGCGTCGCTTAGCGTCAATGCTTGCGGGTCAGCCGCACTTTGCGTAGGCCCAAGGGCATGGACGACGGGGGCCTGGCGACATCATTCGACCGCGCCGAGCGCGCGCTCGGCAGGATCGAGCGCGCGATCCGCGAACGCCCGAAGCAGCTCCGCGACGAGGAATTGCGCGCGAAGGTCGGCGCCGCCATCGCCGAACTCGATCAAATGGTCCGGGCCGCCAATGGCTGAAGTCGACCTCATCATCGCCGGCCGGCCGTACCGGGTCGCCTGCCGCTCGGGAGAGGAAGAGAATCTGCGCGCCGCGGCGCGGATGGTCGACGCCAAAAGCCGTGAGGCCCTGTCCGGCCTGGGCAGCTTGTCGGAAGCGCGCCAGCTGCTGTTCGCCGGCCTCCTGCTGGCCGACCAGATCATCGAGAACAAAGGCGGCGGCACGACGTTGCCGTCTACGCCAGACCCGGAACTTGCAGCGCGCGCGGAGCGGCTCGCCAGCCGCCTCGAGTCGCTTGCCGACGCCCTTGAGAATGAAGCGCCGAAGGTCTAAATAGAAAGCGACGGGAACTGCCCGGTACGTGGCCTTCAAAATCCCTGAGGCTATCTAAAATCCTAGGGAGCTGTCCCTGTTCGGACCCTGGTCCGATGCACATGGTTCCCACCTGACGTTTGTGGCGTCAGTGGATTTCCGGCAAACGGCCATGGTGGTCCCGTCACTTCCCCCTTTCCCAGCTGGCACCGGAGGGCTCGGCATGTCCGCTCCGTTCGAGAAGGACGTGCTTCGCCGAGCGACCCTGGACGCGCGCAAGGCATTCGTCCGTTCGCTTAGCGACGGGGCGAAGGCGCGCCTCGAACAAAAGCTTGCCGAACGGCTCACGGCACTGTGCGCCTCCGCCTCGGTCGTGGGCGGCTACGCCCCACTGGGCAGCGAAATAAGTCCGCAGTTGGCGATGGAGGAAGCCCGCGCGGTCGGCCGGATCGTCGCCTTTCCGGCTTTCCACGATCCCGGAAAGCCGTTCCGCTTCCTTGCCGGCGACCCGCTTTCGCCCGGGCCGTTCGGGATGATGCAGCCCAAGCTGTCGGCGCCGGCGGTCGAGCCGGACCTGATCCTCGTCCCGCTGATCGCGATCGACAAGCGCGGCACCCGGCTCGGCCGCGGCAAGGGCCACTACGACCGGGCGCTGACCCGGCTTCGCAAGGGCGGGGCGAAGCTGATCGGGGTCGGCTGGCCGCTGCAGCGAATCGACGTCCTGATTCCATCCGACCCGTGGGACATCCCGCTCCATGCCTTTGCCAGCCCGGACGGCCTCGAATGGTTCCGGTAACGCCATCCTGGCGCAAGCCGGCGGCAATCGTCGCGATCGTCGGACTGATCGTGGTCACCGGTCTGATCGCCGTCGCTTTGTCACGGTTCGTCGGAAGCTGGCCTGTACTGTTGCAATCGGTCTTCTACCTCGCGCTCGGGCTGGTCTGGATACTGCCGTTGAAGCCGCTGCTGCGGTGGGCCGAAACGGGGCAATGGCGGGCCCATTCAGGCGGGGGTCATTGAACTCGCCGTATTAGCCGAGTATATCACTGCCCCTTCCAAGATGATCGCAACCAACCTCTCCCCGGCCCGCCTGTGGCAGCAACACCCGCGCGAACTCATCGCGCTGGGCGGCGTTGCCGCGGCGATTTTGCTGACCGCGGGTGGCGCCGCCTGGTCGAGTCCCGGATTGTCCGGCTTCAGCCGCGAACAGGTCGCTGCCGCCACCCCCGCGCCGCCGCCCATGCTGGTGCGCAACGTCGCCCCGGAAGAGGCGCTGGCGCTCAACGGCAAGATCCCGGTTGCAAGCGGGCCCAACCCGGCGGCCGCGCCATTTTCGATGGCTGGGCTGACCCCGGCGGCAAAGGCGCGCGCGCTCGAATGCCTGAGCAGCGCAGTCTATTACGAAGCCGGGCAGGAAAGCGACGACGGCCAGCGCGCGGTCGCGCAGGTCGTGCTCAACCGGCTCCGCCACCCGGCCTTCCCGTCCACTGTCTGCGGCGTCGTCTACCAGGGCTCGACCCGGGCGACGGGCTGCCAGTTCACCTTTACTTGCGACGGCTCGCTGCAGCGCCGGCCCGACAGCGAAGGCTGGGCGCGCGCAAGCCGCGTCGCCTATGCGGCGCTCAACGGCGCGGTCTATGCGCCCGCCGGCTGGGCGACCCATTATCACGCCAATTACGTGCTTCCCTATTGGGCTTCGAGCCTGGTCAAGAACGCTGTCGTCGGCGCGCACCTTTTCTATCGCTGGAGCGGCGGCTGGGGCCGCCCGCCGGCATTCAGCCAGCGCTATGCGAAGCAGGAGCCCGATTCGCTGGCGCTTCGCACCGCCGCGTTGGCCGCGTTCGGCAACCGCTCGGCCGAGACACCGCTAGCCGTCGCAGACCTTGAGGCCGAGGCGGAGAAGGCCGTCGAGGAAATCCCCGGCGCGAAGATTCAGAAAGCTGACGCCGGGCGCATCGCAATTCGCTTCGACCTCGCCAAGGCGGCGGTCGAGAATGCCACGCACAAGCCGTATATCGAAAAGGCCGGAGCGTCGGACAATTTGCGCTGGACCCTGTCCAAAGGGCTGAGCTCGGATGAAGCGCCGCTCGGCAAGGCGGCTGCCCCGGCAGGCGCTGCCTCCTCGAACTAGACCTCTTTGCGGTGCTCCGTCCGCGGCGGATCGGGAATCCTTGGGAACAGCGTCATCTGCACCCGCGAGCGCATCTGCTGAAGCCGCGAATCCACCGCGAACGTATCGGTCGATAGCAGCCGGCCGGCAGCAACCTGACGGGCAGAGACCGACGCCGCGTTGAACGGACCGCGCTGGAATCCGGCGCGGCCCGTCTCCAGGATGGAAATCGCCTCGTCGAAGGCAGCGCAGGAGTCGAAGCGGGTCGCGCTCGGGTCGGCGCGGAGCGCGCGCAGGCATTCAGCGCTATTGGCCGCCATCGATCGCGGCTCGGCCGCTTCGTGCAACCGGATTGCGTCGGCGACGGCCAGATCGATCAGCCTGGTCGCGAGCGGTTCGTCGAGGCCCGGGCGCGGCTGGGCATTGATGAAGGTCTCGTTGGCCGCGGAGCCGTCGAACGAGGCGCCGAGGGCCGTCCAGGAAACCTCGTCATTGCCGGCCACGTTCCAGCCCACCAACACCGCCGCGATCAGCAAGGCGAGGCCCAGGAACGGCGACAGGCCGGTGAGTTTGCGCCGCTGCAACGAATGCTGCGGATAGGTCGCAACGGGTGGGGGATGAGCCGGAGTCTTGCGGATCAGCGCGTAGGCGCGATTGATTTCCGCCGCCCGCTCGCCGTCGCCGCCGGCATGGTCAGGATGATATTCCTTGATCAGGCGCCGATATTCGCGCTCGACCGCATCGCGGTTGGCGCCCGGGCGCAGGCCAAGCATTGCATAAGCGGCTTCGAGAGACCCGTTCACCCTGCCCAACTAGCGCGGCACGCGGCGATTGCCAAAGCGGCGGCAATGCCGCCGATGCCAAAAATGGCGCGAGTGACGGGGCTCGAACCCGCGACCTCCGGCGTGACAGGCCGGCGCTCTAACCAACTGAGCTACACCCGCATATTGGGTTGAGGCGGGCGACCTAGGTGACGCCCTTGGCACTGTCAACGGCGTCGTCTTCAACTTCCTCGCCGACATGCGTCAACGTGCCATGTTCGAACAGGAAGCCGGCGATGTCGGGCGTTCCGGCAGCCGAAAAGATCTGCTTCATGATGATCAGCAGCGGCACTGCCAGCAATGCACCGGTCGTGCCCCACACCCATGCCCAGAAGCTGAGCGACACGAGGATAGCCAACGGGTTGATGGTCAGCCGCTTGCCGACAATCATCGGCGTGATGAAGTTGGCTTCGATCATGTGAAGCGCGACGAACACCAAGGGCGGCAATAGCGCCGACCAGGCGTCGGGAAACACCATCAGCCCGCCGAAGAACAGCAGGCCCGCCGAAGCGATCGGGCCAAGGTAAGGGATGTAGTTCAGAACCGCGACGATGCCGCCCCACATCAGCGGCGAAGTCATGCCCAGCTGCCAGATGATCAGCGCGGTCAGCGCGCCGAGCGTGACATTGATGAGCGTGATCGTACCCAGATAGGTCGAGGTCGAATCCACCACCTGCTGGATCACTCGGGCAGTCGTCAGCGCGCCTTCGAAGCTTCCCCGGCTGACGATCGTGCGCTTGCGCATCCCGGTCCAGCCGGAAAGGAAAAAGAAGATCACCAGCAAGGCGAAGAACAGCTGGATAATCGCGTGCGGGGCCGAGGTCGTCAGCAGGTCCAGCATCGAATTGGGCGTTTCCAGCCGCACCGTGCGTCCGCTTTCGGCAGTCACGATCTGGGCCGTTGTACGATCGACGAACCGCTCCAGGTTTTTGTAGAGGTCGAGCAACGGCTCCATCGCCGTCCGCACCTTGTCGATCCGCTTCGGGATCAACGCGACCCAGTCGATCGCCGGAATGACGATCGACCCGATGGCGAACAGCACCAGGGTCAGGAACAGGAATACGCATAAAGCGGCCGATAAGGCCGGCGGGATGCCGCGCCGTTCGAACCATTCCAGCAGAGGCACCAGCGCGATCGCGATGACCATCGCCGCGGTGACCGGCAAAAAGAATTCGGCGCCGCCGCGCAATGCAAACGGAAGGGCGATGATGAGGCCGACGCCGGCAATCAGCGCCAATGCGGCCAGCAGGCGGTCACGCTTGGCGGTGAAGGCATCGGCGATGACATGCGCGTCGACGCTCGCCTCAATCTCTTTTTTTCGGGTGCGCGCGTCCATCGCGGCTGAGCATAGCCAAGTCGCACTGTAGCTACCAGCAGCAGTGGTGCCCCTGGTCCGACTCGAACGGACACTCCGTGAAGAACTCGATTTTGAGTCGAGCGCGTCTACCATTCCGCCACAGGGGCACTGCGACACGGCTTAGCTAGGCGAGAGCCTTCGCCAGATCAATTGCGCGGTGCCTGCCGGCGATAACTCAGCGCTTCGGCGATGTGGATTCGGCCGACCTGCTCCGCGCCCGCCAAGTCGGCGATCGTGCGGGCGACGCGAAGGACGCGGTGGAAGCCGCGCGCCGATAGTCGCATCGCGGTTGCCGCATCGGCCAAAAGCTTGCGCCCCGCTTCGTCCGGCGTGGCGACGCGATCGAGCAAGTCTCCGTCGGCCTCGGCGTTGGTCCTCACCCCGGAACCGTTGAAGCGGCGTGACTGGACCGCGCGTGCGGCGGCGACCC
Source organism: Sphingomonas sinipercae (assembly GCF_011302055.1). Taxonomy (NCBI): domain Bacteria; kingdom Pseudomonadati; phylum Pseudomonadota; class Alphaproteobacteria; order Sphingomonadales; family Sphingomonadaceae; genus Sphingomonas; species Sphingomonas sinipercae. The sequence continues at coordinate 938,618 of NZ_CP049871.1, read as the reverse complement.
GCGACGCGACTTGCTCGCTTCCTTCCGCCGGCGGCGGCAGCGTCAAGTCGGCGGCCGATACGCCCTGCACATCGACGTGCAGGTCGATTCGATCGAGCAAGGGCCCGGAGACCCGCGCCTGATAATCGGCGGCGCAGCGCGGCGCCCGGCTGCACGCCAGCGCCGGATCGCCAAGATGCCCGCAACGGCAGGGATTCATCGCCGCGACCAGCTGTACGCGCGCCGGAAAGGTGACGTGAGTGTTGGCCCGGGCGACGCTGACATTCCCGGTCTCCAGCGGCTGCCGCAGCGAATCCAGCACCTGGCGCTGGAACTCGGGAAGCTCGTCGAGGAACAGCACGCCGAGATGGGCAAGGCTGATCTCGCCCGGGCGCACCTTCAGGCCGCCGCCGACCAGCGCCGGCATCGACGCGCTATGATGCGGCGCGCGGAAGGGACGGCGACGCCGGATCTTGCCGCCATCCAGTTCGCCCGCGACCGACGCGACCATCGACACTTCCAGCGCTTCCGCCGGCTCCAGCGGCGGCAGGATTCGCGGCAGGCAGGCGGCGAGCAGCGACTTTCCTGCCCCCGGCGGTCCGCTCATCAGCAAATTGTGACCGCCGGCCGCGGCGATCTCCAGCGCGCGCTTGGCGACTTCCTGCCCTTTCACTTGCGCCAGGTCGGGGCCACGGTCGGCCGGCTCGGCTTCGGCCGGCGATGGCGCCGCGAGCAGGGCCGAGCCCTTCAAATGCGCAAGCAGCGCCAGCAGGTCGGGCGCGGCGAGCACCTCCAACTGCCCGGCCCAGCTTGCCTCGCTGCCCTGTGCGGCGGGGCAGATCAGGCCCTTGTCGGCCCCGGACGCATGCAGCGCCGCAAGCAGGACGCCAGGCGACGACGCAATCCGGCCGTCGAGGCACAGCTCCCCCACCGCCACATAGTGCGACAGCGCCTCGGCGTCGGCGGCGCCGATCGCCGCGAGCAGGCCAAGCGCGATGGGAAGGTCAAAATGGGAGCCTTCCTTGGGCAGGTCGGCCGGCGAGAGGTTCACCGTGATTCGCTTGGGTGGGAGCGCGAGCCCGATTGCGGCCAGGGCGGCGCGAACCCGCTCGCGGCTTTCGGCCACGGCCTTGTCCGGCAAGCCAACAATGACGAAGGCCGGTAACCCGGACGCAAGCTGGACCTGCACTTCGACGGCGCGGGCTTCGAGCCCGAGGTAGGCGACAGTGGCGACGGTAGCGACCATCAGGGCCGCCCCCGCTCAATCAGCCATTCGCAAGCACGCAACTGTCCCCCTAGCTCGGCATCGCACGGCTAGCCCGCGGAACGGTTCTTCCGCAAGCGCCCTTGCGAGCGGGGCATCGCTCGACCACATGAAAGGCATGACTCGCCGAAGCCGGTTCAGCGCATTTTTCGACTCGCCGCTTGGCGAGACTTTGCTGTTCATCTTCGGCATCATCCTCGTCATCATCGGGATCATCATTTCGCCGCTTCCCGGGCCCGGCGGGGTCTTTTTCATCGCCCCGGGCTGGCGCTGATCCTGAAGACCAGCATGTGGGCGAAGCGCAATTACGTGCGGGTCAAGCGCTGGCAGCCGCTGGCGGGCCGCTGGGGCGACTGGGCGCTGCGCCGGAAGAGCGCGCAGCGGCGCAAGGAAATGCAGAAGCGTCGGGAGAGCCAGCAACAGCTACCCAGCGAGCCCTGTAATGATTGACTTCGCGGGTCGCCTGCCCTACTGGCGCGACCGACAGCGGCTGCCCAACGGCGGCCCTTTTCATTTTTGAAAATCAAGTTTTCAAGGGCATGAGCGATGAAGCGCACCTTTCAACCGAGCAACCTGGTCCGCGCACGCCGCCACGGCTTCCGCGCGCGCATGGCGACGGTCGGCGGTCGCAAGGTCCTGAATGCGCGCCGCAACCGCGGCCGCAACAAGCTCAGCGCCTAGCCTTCCCTTCGATCCTCAAGCAACGCGCCGATTTCCTCGCCGCCAACTCGGGCCGGCGAGCGGCGACTGCTGGCTTCGTGCTTCTGGTCCGCGACCGCAAGGACGGCGATTCGGCCAAGCGCGTCGGGTTCACCGTCACCAAGAAAATCGGCAACGCCGTCGTTCGCAACCGCATGAAGCGGCGTTTCCGGGCGCTTGCCCGCGAAATTCTCCCGGCGCGCGGCTTCGATGGCTCCGACCATGTGATGATCGGTCGCAGCAGCGGCATCGAACGCGACTTCGGCCTGCTTCGCGAAGACCTAACCCGCGCCTTGCAGCGGGTCGCACCGTGATCAGCCGGCTTTTGATCCTGGTCGCCCGCGGCTGGCAGAAGGGCCCGAGCCAGGTGCTCCCGCCAAGCTGCCGCTTCCAGCCGAGTTGTTCGGCCTATGCGATCACTGCCTGGACGCGCTACGGGGCGGCCAAGGGCAGCTGGCTTGCCTTGAAGCGAATCCTTCGCTGCAATCCCTGGGGCGGCCAAGGTTTCGACCCCGTCCCATGACCATTTCGAGGATCCGACCCGCGTGAACGACAATCGCAACATGATTCTCGCCTTGGTGCTGAGCGCCCTCGTGCTGCTCGGCTGGAGCTTCCTTTCCGACCGGTTCTTCCCGACCGCCGCGCCGCAGACCCAAAAGGTCGAAAACGGGACCGTGAAGCCGGTGGAGCAGCCGAGCGCGGGGCCGGTGGTCCAAACCCCGCCGAAGATCCGCGCCAGGGCCCAGGTGCTTGGCGAAACGCCGCGGGTGCAAATCCGCACGCCACGCCTGAGCGGTTCGATCAACCTCAAGGGTGCGCGCATCGACGACCTCGTCCTGCAGCGCGAGCGGCAGTCGATCGGCGCCGATTCGCCGCCGGTCCGGCTGCTCTCGCCCGCCGGCGCACCCGACGCTTACTTCGCTTCGTTCGGGTGGAGCGGCGAAGGGGCCAAGCTGCCGGGTCCCGACACGGTCTGGACGGCAAGCGCGCCGGTCCTTGAGCCCGGCAAGCCGGTCACGCTGACCGCGAGCAACGCCACCGGCCAGCGCTTCGCCATCACCATCGGCGTCGACCAGGATTATCTATTCAGCGTCCAGCAGCAGGTCGCCAACGGCGGCACGGGCGCCATCGCGGTTCGTCCCTATGGGCTGCTCAGCCGCGCCGACAAGTCGAAAGACGCCACCAGCTGGACGATGCACGTCGGTCCGCTCGGCTTCCTTGGCGGATCGGCCGAATATGGGGTCGATTGGGACACGCTTAACGGCGGCAAGTCGAAGTCCGTATCGAGCAATGGCGGCTGGCTTGGCTTCACCGACAAATATTGGCTGACAGCGCTTGCGCCGGCCGGGAATGCGCCGATCGCCGCAAGCTTCCGCGGCACGCCGAGTGGCGGTTACCAGGCCGACTATGCGGCCGCGCCGCAGGTGGTTGCCCCGGGGGCGACGGTAACGACCAAGACTCGCCTGTTCGCCGGCGCCAAGGAAAAGGCGCTGCTCGACCGTTACGAGGACGCGGGCATTCCCAAGCTGTCCAAGTCGATCGATTGGGGTTGGTTCGAATGGTTCATGCGGCCGATTGCCGACCTCTTGAACTGGCTGTTCAAGGTCACCGGTAACTTCGGCGTGGCCATCATCTGCCTGACCTTCATCGTCCGACTGCTGATGTTCCCGATCGCGCAGAAGCAATTCGCGTCGATGGCGGCGATGCGCAGGGTGCAGCCGAAGATCAAGGCGATGCAGGAGCGCTTCAAGAACGACAAGCAGAAGCAGCAGCAGGAAATGCTGAAGCTTTATCAGCAGGAAAAGATCAACCCGGCGGCGGGCTGCCTTCCGATCCTTCTGCAAATCCCAGTCTTCTATGCGCTGTATAAGGTGCTGATGGTATCGGTGGAAATGCGCCACCAGCCGTTTGCCTTGTGGATCAAGGACCTGTCCGCGCCGGACCCGCTGACTCCGGTCAACCTGTTCGGCCTGCTCGACTTCACGCCGCCGCACTTCCTTGCGCTGGGCCTGCTGCCGATCCTGCTTGGCGTGACCATGTGGCTGCAGTTCAAGCTCAACCCGCAGCAGATGGACCCGGCGCAGCAGGCGATCTTCGCCTGGATGCCGTGGATCATGATGTTCGTGCTGGCGCCGTTCGCGGCCGGGCTGGTGCTTTACTGGGTGACGTCGAACATCCTGACGATCGCTCAGCAATGGTGGCTGTACCGGCGGTTCGGCCTGCATTTGTCCGACACCCATCCGGTTAAGACCTGACGTGGAAGACGACCGGGCAGAGCTCGCAGAGGCAGCGCGCAAGCTGTTTTCGGGGCCGATCGCCTTTTTGAAATCGGCGCCGTCGCTGCAGTTCATTCCCGACCCGACGGCGCCGGAAATCGCCTTCGCTGGCCGTTCGAACGTCGGCAAGAGCTCGCTGCTCAACGCGTTGACCAACCGCAAGAGCCTGGCTCGCACGTCGAACACGCCGGGACGGACGCAGGAGCTCAATTTCTTCGACGTCGGCGAGCCGCTGCAGATGCGGCTGGTCGACATGCCCGGCTACGGCTTTGCCGAAGCGCCAAGGGACCTGGTCAAGCGCTGGCGATTCCTGGTCAACGACTTCCTGCGCGGTCGAGCCGCGCTGAAGCGCGCGCTGGTGCTGATCGACTCGCGCCACGGGATCAAGCCGGTCGACCGTGAAGTCATGGACATGCTCGACGGGGCGGCGGTCGGTTACCATTTGGTGCTGACCAAGTCCGACAAGGTAAAGCGGACCGAACTCGAAACGGTCTTCGCCGCGACTCGCGACGAAGCGGCGAAGCGGCCTGCGGCGCATCCGCAATTATTCGCGACCTCCAGCGAAACCGGCGCCGGCATCGCCGAGTTGCGTACAGCAATCCTCGAAGCCGCCAACCAATAGGAACGCCCGTTGAAGCTCATCATCGGCAATCGCGCTTATTCCAGCTGGTCGATGCGCGGCTGGCTCGCCTGCAAGCAGTCGGGCGAGTCGTTCGAGGAACTGGTCGTGCCGATGTTCGGCGAAGAATGGGAGCGTCACCGGCAGGGTGACGAATTTGCCCCCTCGCTCGGCAAGGTGCCGATCCTGTGGGACGGCGATTGCGTCGTCTGGGACAGCCTGGCGATCATCGAATTCCTCGCCGACCGGGTCGGAAGCGAAGTGTTCTGGCCGGAAGATGCGGCGGCACGCGGAATGGCCCGGTCGATGGCTGCGGAAATGCATTCCAGCTTCGCCAACCTTCGCCGCGAGCTGACGATGAATGTCCGGCGAACCTACCCGCCAATCAAGCTTTCCGACGATGTCCGTGACGAGATCAACCGCATCCTGCAGCTATGGGCGCAGGCTCGCGCGCGTTACGGCGGCGGCGGCGATTTCCTGTTCGGGCGGTATTGCGCGGCCGACATCATGTTCGCGCCGGTCGTCACCCGCTTCATCACCTACGGCGTGCCGATGCCGCCGTTCGCCGCGCTCTACATGAAAGCGGTGCTGTCCCATCCGGACGTGAACGACTGGATCGACAAGGCGCAGGACGAGCCTTGGGTGATCGACCAATATGAAAGCGAAAACGACGCCGCTTAATAGGGCGTCCCGTCCTTGTGGACGTACGTGCCGTCGGCGGTGAACAGCATGTCGATATCGGAATAGCCGCCGCCCGTGCACTCACCGCCGCCGACCACGACGAACACACAGTCGGAATCGCTTTCGTTGCGCAAATGATGCCCGTTTCCGGTGCCCTTGCGCCAGCCGACACAGTCGCCGGCGCCAAGCACCGTCCGCCCTTCATCCTCGACCAGCACCGCCTGCCCGGAAAGCATGACCAGGAATTCATCTTCATTGTCGTGCCAGTGCCGCTGGCTCGACCAGGCGCCCGGCTTCAGCGTGACCTGGCGGACGCCGAACTCGGTGATTCCCGCGGCTTGGGCCAGCGGCCGCTGCCAGCGTCCCGCGACCTCCCGGTCATATGGCGCGGGATAGCCCGTCCGGTTGGTCGGTTCGATCCGATCGAGGTCGATTTTGGGCATGGTGCATCCCCGTTGCTCGTTTGCTAGGCCGCGGCATGGCCGATATCGATCCAGTAAGTCTCGCATCGCAACTCATCAACTGCGCGAGCGTCACGCCCGCGCGCGGCGAAGTGTTCGATGTGCTGGAACAAGCGCTCACTCCGCTCGGCTTCACCGTCCACCGCTGGGTGATGGGCGAAGCGCCGGACGGGCCGACCGAGAATATGGTGGCGATCCGCGGCGAGGGCTCGCCCCATTTCGGCTTTGCCGGGCACCTGGACGTCGTGCCTGCCGGCGAAGGCTGGGTCGGCGACCCGTACCACGCGGCCATTGCCGACGGGTTGCTGGTCGGACGCGGCGCCAACGACATGAAGTCGGCGATTGCCGCTTTCGTCGCCGCAGTCGCAAGCATCGGGCAGGCGCGCGGGACGATCTCATTGCTCATCACGGGCGATGAGGAAGGCTATGCGACCTACGGCACCCCGCGGATCATCGACTGGCTCAATGAACGCGGCATCCGGCCGGACATGATCCTGATCGGCGAGCCGACCTCGGTCGACCGGCTTGGCGATACGATCAAGATCGGCCGCCGCGGGTCGGCCAACATGTGGATCGACGTCCCGGGCGTGCAGGGGCACGTCGCTTACCCGCACCGCGCGACCAACCCGATCGGCCCGCTCGCCCGGGTCATCGCCGCCCTCGATTCGGTTCATCTCGACGACGGCACGGACGCCTTCCCGCCGTCGAACCTGGAATTCACCGGCATCGACACGCCGACCCACGCCAGCAACGTCATTCCCGGAAGCGCCACGGCGCAGCTCAATATCCGCTTCAACAACCTTCAGCGCGGCGAGGACCTGGTCCGCATGGTCGAAGAGGTTGCGGCACGCGAGGCGCCAGGAGCGACGGTGCGTGCGCGAATCTCGGGCGAAGCGTTCCTGACTCCGCCCGGCGAGCTGTTCGACGTCGTCGTCAGCGCGATCGAGGAGGAAACGGGGGCGAAGCCCGAGCTTTCGACCAGTGGCGGAACGTCCGATGGGCGGTTTCTGATCCAGCTTTGCCCGGTCGTCGATTTCGGCTTGCCGAACGCGACCATGCACAAGGTGGGCGAATGTGCCGCGGTTGAGGATATTCGTGCGCTGGCCCGGATTTACGCGCGCGCCCTGCGCAAGGTCGTGGGCTAAGCCACCGACCGGGACAGGCCGCCGGCATGGCGGACCCACGAGCGATATTCGCCTTCCCGCATCGGCTGCGCGAAGACGTAGCCCTGGACGGTCTGGCAGCCCATCGCGCGCAGGATGTCGGCCTGCGCGGCGGTTTCCACCGCTTCAGCAACGATTTCGCAGCCGACGCCATGGACCAGGTGAATGACCGCCTGCACCACCACCCGCGCCTTTTCGCAGGTTTCGATGTCGCTGATCAGCGATGGGTCGAGCTTGACCCGGTCGAGCGGCATCGAGCGCAAGCGCGCGATGTTGGAATAGCCGGTCCCGAAGTCGTCGATCGCGATCCGCGCTCCGTCGCGCCGAAGGGCGGCGATCTCGGCCAGCACAGCCTCGCTCGCTTCCATCGCCGCGCTCTCGATGAACTCGAGCTCGATCAGCGATAGCGGCACGTCCCGTTCGGCAAAGGATTGGCGCAGGCGCGTGAAGAAGTCGGCGCGGTCGAGCTGGCGCGGGCTGACATTGAAAGAAATCCGGTGTGCGGCACCATCGCGCTGCCAGCCCGCAAGCATCAGCGCGACTTCGCTGGTCACCCAATCGCCGACTTCACTGATCATGCCGGTGCGCTCGGCGATCGGAATAAAGGTATCGGGCATGCGCAGTCCGTCGCGCGGATGGTTCCAGCGCAGCAGCGCTTCGGCGCCGACGACTTCGCCGCTGACCAGGCTCAACTGCGGCTGCAGCGCCAGTTCCAGCTCGCCGCGAAGCAGCGCCTCGTTCAGCGCGCGCTCGGTTTCGATCTTGTCCTGGTGCTCGGCCGCCAATTCTTCGTTGAACAAGCAATGCTGGCCGCCGCCACGGGCCTTGGCGCGGTACATGGCGATATCCGCGGCGCGCATCAGCGCCTCGATGCTGGCGCCATGTTCCGGGCTGATCGAAACGCCGACCGAAGCACCGATATCCACGCTGTGGCCATATAGCTCAAACGGCTCGGCGATCGCCATCGCGACCCGGCGCGCCACCCGCTCGATCTCATCGGCCGATTTGACGGCCGGGAAGAAGATCGTGAATTCGTCGCCTGCAAGGCGCGCAAGCAGCGGCCGCTTGGTGGCCCCGCCCCCCATCTCGTTCGTCACGACCACCCGCAGGCGGTTTGCGACCATGATCAACAGCTGGTCGCCGCGCGCATGGCCAAGGCTGTCATTGACCGATTTGAAGCGATCGAGGTCGACGAACAGCATCGCCGACATTTCGCCTGCCGGAATGCCCCCAAGCAACTTGTCGGCTTCGGAGCGGAAATGGAGTCGGTTCGGAAGCGAGGTGACCGGGTCGTACATGCCCAGCGCATGGGCGTTTTCGATCGAGGCGCGCACTTCGGAAAACAGGCGGTCGACCGCCGCAGCGAGCTTCGGCATCGTCTTGCGGACGGCCGGCGGTGCAGGGGAGACCAGGTCGCCGTCTTCGACCGCGAGCAGCCGTTCGGCCAGCGTCGAAAGCGCCCGGGCGCTTTCGCTATTGGGGCGTTCCGACGCTATGTAGCTGATTAACAAGCAAAATGTACCGGCAATCAGCGAGGCCAAGATCTTGGTGTCGAGCTCGGTCAGGTACAGCAGGGTCGCGAGCGAAAAGACGAAGGACGCCACGCCGGCCGCGGTCGACAGCACCGCGTTGCTGATCTTCTGCGCCATGCCTGGTTGCATCGGAAGTATTCTTGCGCCCCGCTTGGCGGACTTTCCCGCCGGACATGCGGATTAAACGGGATCGGTTAAGAAAAAGTGGAGTGCCTAGCGAGCGCGGCGAAGGACGATGTAAAGGCTGCCCCCGCCACCGTGCCGCTGGTGCGCGCCCCTGACCGCGGCGATGCGGCCGCTGTGGCGCGACGCGGCCAGCCAATCGTGCACCGCGGCGCGGATCTTCCCGCGCTGCACCGGCGGCGCCCCAGCCCGCGCGTGCCCGGTAATCAGCAGCAGCAACCGGTCCCCGGCGCCGATCGCCCGGTCGAGCCCGTCGTCAATCGCCTGCCACGCCTGGTCGAGATTGCGCCCATGTAGGTCGATGGTCCGGTCCGGCTGGACGGTGCCGGACCGGAGGCGTCGGTCCCACGCCGCATCGAGCGTCGCATCCGCGTGCGTCCGGGACCGCTGCTTCACCGCAACGGGAGCGCGCGGCGCGGGGGTGCGCCCGCGCGGCGCAGCAGCGACAGTGGGCTCAGCCTGCAATTGGCGCGTTGCTGCCGGCTTCTCTGGAGCGTCGCGGGAAAGCGGTCGGATCGTCGCGGTCACCCGCGACCAGAGCTCGGCCTCTTCAGGGCCTAGCGAGCGCACGCTGGGCTGCGCCCTTGGGCAAGAGGATCAGCGCTTGTCCCGAAGCCGACATGCCGCCGGCGGTGCGCTTTGCGTAATCGCCGGCGCCCCAGAAGGTGTCGAAGCGGTTGGCGCCCTTGATGGCGCCGCCGGTGTCCTGCGCGACCCACAGCCCGTTCGCCTCCGGGCGGTCGACCCGCATGAAGATCGGTGCGCCCAGCGGCACGAATTTCGGATCGGCGGCAACCGTCGTCCGCTCCGTCACTGGCACGCCAAGCGCGCCCAGCGGGCCCGGCCCGGTCAGCACCTTGAAGAAGATATAGGACAGGTTTTCCCGCATCAGCGCCCGGCCCTGCTCCGGGTTGGCGCGCATCCACGCGACGATCGCGTCCATGTTGGCCCCGCCGGGCGGCAGGATCCCGCGCTCCCGCAGCTGGCGCCCAATGGCGACATATTCGCGGCCGTTCTGATTGTCGTAACCGATTCGCAAGATGCTGCCGTCCGGGAATCGGACTCGGCCGGAGCCCTGGATCTGCAGGAAGAACAGCTCGATCGGGTCGGCGGCCCAGGCGATTTCAAGGCCCTTGCCGACCAAGGCGCCATCTTCGATCTGCGGGCGGTCGTAATAAAAGACGCAGGCGCCGTTGGCGTCGATCCGGCCGCGGCCAGTCTGCCCGTCGGCCCGCGTGCAACGAATGAGATCGGGCGGCGTGCGATAGATTGGGACGTAGCCCGGCAGCGGCGTCGGCGAGCCGGCAATTTCCGGCTCGTAATAGCCGGTCGCGAACGCCTTGCCGTCCCCGACCTGGACCCAGTCGAAGCGCTCCCGGAAGAAGGCCGGCGCTTGCAGCGGCGTGATCGTTGCCGCTTCCGCACACACCGCCACCCAATCGGCGGGATTGGCGAGGCCGGATGCGTCCGCGCGGGTGCGGACCGACCGGCAACTGATCCGAAAGGCAGCAAGCGCGCGGGCTGCCTGCTCGGCGCCGATCAGTTGCGGAGCAGCAAGCAGGATTCCCGCTTCCCGCGCCGTCGCCGGCTTGGGCGGTTCGACGAGCGGCGGCTGCACGACCGGCGGTTGGCTCACCGGTGGCTGAACCACTGGCGGCTGGCCGACCGGCGGCTGCGCCGGCTTGGTGGCGCAGGCAGCGACGAACAACAAAGAAGCAAGCGCGGCTGCGCGCGCGGCGAACCTCACTCTTCCTCGTCTGTTTCGACCAGGAGCCAATTGGGATCGCGCGCGCCGATGTCGCGGCGGAAGGTCCACAGGTCGCGCGTCTGGACGGCATCGCTCATCGACCCGGCGACGACTTCCGCCGCCGCATTGCGGGTCACCGCGGCAATGTCGGCTTCAAGCCGGACGGTAACGAACGCGACGCTTTGCTCGAGCGTCGCCGAAGCAATCACCGCCTGCTCGATGGCGACGATGCGGTTATCGACGACCAGGCCGTCCGCCTTCCGCTGCTCGACCGAGGAGGCGAAAGTGTCGAACACATTATCGTCCACGTAAGGACGAACCGCCTCCATGTCGCCTTTCCAGTAAGCTTCCAGGATCATCCGGTAAGCCGCCTTGGCGCCGTCGAGAAACCGGGCAACGTCGAACGCCGGATCGGCGGCAAGCAGCGCGCGAACGCCGGGCCCCGCCATCGGCAGGTACGCAAGGTCGGCCGGGTCGCTCGCCGGTTGCGGCATCGCAGAGGGTGCGGCCGGCCGCGGCTCGACCCGAGCATCGGGATCGGCCGGCTTCAGGATCGGCTGCTGTTCATGCCCGGTCCGTTCGCCAAGCACGCTGTAAAGCCGCAGGCCGACGAACAATGCGATCAGCGCGAGGATGACAATCAGGGTCAAAAGAGCGGTTCCAGAGCCAAGAGTTTCAAATCAACATAGTGCGCAAGCGAACAGGATTCAAAGTGGCCGTTCGCACGTGTCGGCGCCATTGCACCCCATTTCACCGGCTGCTAGGCGCCCTGCCGATAACGCAGCTGGCATCCGTCCGGCTCCCCAACATCAGATATTGAGGCGAAATAGCATGGCTGACCAGGATCCGAACCCCGCTGGCAACGGCGCCGACGGTGCAGAGGACCAGCCGCAGGTCGCGACCATCGCGCAATATGTGAAGGACTTGTCGGTCGAGAGCCCAAGCTCTCCCCAGGTCTTCCAGTGGCAGGAACAGCCGGGCCTCGACGTCCAGTTCCAGCTCAACGTCAACAACGTCCAGACCGACGTCCACGAAGTCTCGCTCAAGATCGAGGTGAAGGCGACGTCGGCGCAAGGGACCCACTTCCTCGTCGACCTGACCTACGCGGGCCTGTTTGGCATCCGCAACCTGCCGGAAGAAGCGATGGCGCCCTTCCTGCTGATCGAAGCGCCGCGCCTGCTGTTCCCGTTCGCGCGCCAGATCGTCGCCGATTCGATCCAGAACACCGGCTTTGCGCCGCTCCTGCTCGACCCGATCGACTTCGCCGCCGCTTACATGAACCAGGTGCAGGCGCAGCAGGGCGAGGGCGCCGGAGGCGGGGCCACGCCCGCCGTCGAAGGTTCGACCGACGCCTAAACCGGCGGCTCTGACAGGGCGGCTGCGCCAATGAACCTCGTCAAGGCCACGGGCACGATCGGCGGCTTGACCATGGTCAGCCGGATCGCGGGTTTCGCCCGCGAGATGCTGATGAGCCGGATTCTTGGCGCCAGCGCCGAAGCGTCCGCATTCGTCATCGCCTTCCGGCTTCCCAACACATTCCGCCGCCTGTTCGGCGAAGGCGCGTTCTCGGCGGGCTTCGTGCCGCTGTTCAGCCAGCGGCTGCACGGCGAAGGCGGCGAGAAAGACGCGCGGCAGTTCAGCGAAGAAGTGCTGGCGGTCTTCCTGCCGACTCTGGTGCTGTTTACACTGGTGTTCGAGCTGATCATGCCGCTCTTCGTGGCGGCCTTGTCCGGCTATTCGGGCGAGCAGCTCGCGGTCACGACTTTCCTTACACGCATCACATTTCCGTACCTGCTGCTGATCAGCCTGGTCTCGCTGTTTTCGGGAATCCTGAATTCGCTCGCGCGCTTTACGGCTGCGGCCTTCGCCCCTGCCCTTCTGAACCTTGCGATGCTCGCGGCGCTGATCCTTGTCCCGGAGGGCGGGCAGCCGTCCGCCACCGCGCTATCGATCGGCGTCACCATCGGCGGGGTCCTGCAGCTTGCCCTGTTGATCTTCGCCGCCAGGCGCGCCGGCATTTCCCTGAAGCTGCGGCGGCCGCGGATGACCCCGGGCGTTCGGCAATTCGTGCGCGTCGTCGTGCCAGCTACGCTGGGCGCGGGCGTCTACCAGATCAGCGCCTTCATCGACACGTTCTTCCTCGCCCGAATCAGCGAGGGCGCGCCGGCGATCTTCAACTATGCCGATCGCCTCAACCAGCTGCCGCTCGGCGTCATCGGGGCCGCGCTCGGGACTGCGATCCTGCCGCAGGTCAGCCGGTTTGTCGGCGCCAACGACCCGGCCCGGGCCGCGAAGGTCCAGGGCGATGCGGCCGAGCTTGCGATGCTGCTGTGCCTTCCGGCCGCTGTCGCACTCGCCGTTGCATCGGAACCCCTGATCGGCGCCCTGTTCCAGGGCGGCGAGTTCAAGGCCGCCGACGCGTCGATCACCGCCACCGTTCTAACGCTGATCGTCGTAGGGCTTCCCGCCTACGTGTTGGTCAAGGTCCTCACTCCGGGCTTTTACGCCCGGCAGGACACCGCGACGCCGGTGAAGACAGCCGCTTTCGTGCTGCTCGCCAACATCGCGCTCAACTTCATCCTGATCCCGCCGTTCGGAATCGCCGGCCTCGCCGCCGCGATCGCCATCGCCAGCTGGCTCAACTGCGTGATCCTCTACGTCATCCTCCATCGCCGCGGGCATTTCCGGGTCGAACGCTGGCTGGCCAGCCGGATCGTCAGGCAATTGCTGGCTGCGGCCGCCATGGCCGCCGCCATCTACGGCGTCCGGTTCGTCATCGGCGACTGGTTCACCGGCGGCGTCGGACATCGCCTGTTGGGCGTCATCGCCCTCGTCGGGGTCGGCATGGCCGTCTACTTCCCGCTCGCATGGTTGCTGGGCGGCATGGACAAGGACGCCTTCAAGACGTTGCTCCGCCGCAAGAGGCCGGTCGAAGATGCTGGATAGCCCCTCTCCCACCCCGGTGACCCGGGTCGTCTCCGGAATCCAGCCGACCGGCGGGCTTCACCTCGGCAACCTGCTCGGCGCGATCTTGCGTTGGGTCCGGATGCAGGAAGAGGCGGAATGCCTGTTCTTCCTTGCCGACCTCCACGCGTTGACCGTCGACGTCGATCCCGCGGACCTTGCGTCCAACATCCGCGAAATGGCGGCCGCTCTGATCGCCAGCGGCGTCGATCCGGCGAAGTCGACCCTGTTCCGCCAGAGCGCCGTGCCCGCCCACGCCCAGCTCGCCTGGGTGCTTCAGGGCACCGCGCGTATCGGCTGGCTGAACCGCATGACCCAGTTCAAGGAGAAGTCGGGGAAGAACAAGGAAGGCTCGTCGGTCGGGCTCTTCACTTATCCCGTGCTGCAGGCCGCCGACATCCTGCTGTACCACGCCAGCCACGTGCCGGTGGGTGAGGACCAGAAGCAGCATATCGAACTGACCCGCGACATCGCGCTCAAGTTCAACAACGACTTCAACGTCGACCTGTTCGTCGTGCCCGAACCGTACATCGGTGGCGGCACCGCCGCGCGGGTCATGAGCCTTCGCGACGGCACTGCGAAAATGAGCAAGTCCGACCCCTCGGAAATTAGCCGGATCCTGCTGACCGACGATGACGACACGATCGCCCAGAAAGTGCGCAAGGCGAAGACCGATCCCGAGCCGCTGCCGGCGGACCCTGCCGAGCTGGCCGGCCGCGCGGAAGCGAAGAACCTGGTGGGCATCTATGCCGCAATTGTCGGCGAGAGCGTCGAAGCGGTGCTTGCGCGCTTTTCGGGCCAGGGGTTCGGCACTTTCAAACCGGAGCTGGCCGATGCGCTGGTTGCGCTACTCGCGCCGATCCGGACGCGCCTGGTCGAGCTTCGCGGCGATCCCGGCGAACTCGACCGGCTGCTGGAAATCGGCGCCGCGAGGGCCCGCGACTTGAGCGAGCCGACGCTGGCCGAAGCCTATCGCGCGGTCGGCCTGTCGCGCTGAGGGCCTCGCATCGACGGTTGGCGGCCGTCCGTGCTACACTGCGGAAGTTCCTAGGAAATTCCTTCCGAGTCGAGGCGTAATGAACATCATCAAGAAGCTTGGGGCTGCGGCGCTGATCGGCGCTTCGCTCGCCCTTTCCGCCTGCACGACCGGCCTTCCGGCCAAGGTTACGCGCTATTCCGCAATGCCGGTCCCGGCCGGCCAGTCCTTTTACGTGGTTCCCGGCAACGGCACCGCGTCCGGCTTGCAGTTCAACAGCTTCGCCGGTGTCGTGACTCGGCAACTGGCGGCGCGCGGATACCGGGCCGCCGCCTCGCCGCAGGCCGCGGACATGCTCGTCCGGGTCAGCTACGGCGTCGACCAGGGCAAGCAGGAGGTCGAGGTCGATCCGTTCGGCCGCTACGGCCGGTTCGGCGATCCCTTCTACCGCGGCTTCTACGACCCGCGCTTCGGCGTCTATTACGGCCGCCCTTATTATAGCCGCTACGGCTATTGGGGCCCGCGCTCGCCTTATTATTACGGCTGGAACGACCCGTTCTGGTACCGCCGTGGCGGCGGCCTGGGCGGCGACGTGCGGGTCTACACCGTCTTCCAGAGCTTCCTGGACATGGACATCGTCCGCCGCGCCGACAATGCGCCGCTGTTCGAAGGCCATGCCCGGGCGCGTTCGCAGACCGACGAGCTCGGCACCCTCGTCCCGAACCTGGTCGACGCGATGTTCACCGGCTTCCCCGGTCGCAATGGCGAGACTGTGCGGATCACCGTTCCCGCGCATCGCTAAGCAAGCGCACTAGAGCGGGAGAAGCGGCCCGTCCGGACAAGGTCCGGGCGGGCTTTTTCTCGACCACCGGTCGAACGTGAGGACTCCCCGGTCGAACTATCGTTGTCCCACGCAGGGATGGCGGCTCGGCCTTGGAGCGAATTGAGAAAAGGGTCGGTATGCTGAAGTCGTCTAAACTCTGTGCGGCGGCGCTTGTCGTCTTAACGGTACCGGCTCAAGCTCAGGCTCCAGCTGCGGCTTCTGCCGACGAGATTATCGTAACGGCGGTGCGTACCGGCGCGCCAGTCTGGCGCGTGACTTCGGGTGGATCGACCTTGGTCCTCGTTGGCGCCATCGACGACGTCGCCGCGGGTACGAACTGGCGGCCGCAGGCGCTGGCGGAGACGGTCAGCAAATCGGATCGCGTCATGTTTCCGCAAATGGTGTCAGTCGGAATCTCGCCGTTCAGCATCGTTGGCTATTATGCGAAATGGAAACGACGGGCGCGATTGCCACAAGGGCAAAGCTTGTCGGCGATGCTCGGTCCCGCGGACGCAGCCCGCTTGCAGCGTTTGGCACGCAGCGGCTTCGTACCGGCCGATTTTGACCGATGGCACCCGCTTCACCTCGCCTTCAACATGCAGGACCGACTCCGCAAGCAGACGAAGTTGATGGAAGGGCCGGTCACCACCGTCGCGCGTGCGGCCAGCAAGTATAAGGTGCCGAGAGTGGCGATTGATCGCACCTCGGCCAGCTACATGCTCGGAAGCGTCTTTGCTTCCCAGCCGGCGGAACACCTGCCCTGCCTGCGCGCCACGATCGGCGCCCTCGAGGCCGGCCCCGACGGGTTGCGCAAGCGCTCACGCGATTGGGCAAACAAGCAAGTCCAGGCATCCCTCGCGGCTCCGGCAAGCGCCTTGGGGCAATCCTGCTGGCCTTCGAACACACGGCTGCCGGCCAGTGCCACACTGTTCAACCGAGCCGTAGGGGCATTGCACGCGCGGGGAACGACACTCGCCGTGCTCAAGCTCAATGCTTTGGCCAGCAACGGCGGGCTGCTCGACAGGCTTCGCGCCTCGGGATTCCAGATCGAGGGGCCGGCTTGGCGGTAGTTCGAAGTATGGTTGAAAGTCGGAGCGGCGCCGTCTGACCGCTTGCTCGCTCTTACCCCTCGAGCTGCCTCGTCAGCAGGCGGATATCGGCGTCCAGCTCGGTGTCCTGCGCGCGCAATTTCTCGATCTGGCGGACGGCGTGGATGACGGTCGTGTGGTCGCGCCCGCCGAAGCGCCGGCCGATGTCGGGCAGCGACTTGGGGGTCAACTGCTTGGACAAGTACATCGCCACCTGGCGCGGCCGGGCGACTTCGCGGGCGCGCCGTGCCGACGTCATCTCGGCCTTGCGGATCCGGTAATGCTCGGCGACCTGCGCCTGGATTTCGTCGATCGTAATCCGCCGCTGGTTGGCACGCAGCACGTTGGCGAGCACTTCCTCGACGAAGGCAATGTCGATTTCGCGGCCAGTCATCATCGCATAAGCGGCGATGCGGTTGAGCGCCCCTTCCAGCTCGCGGACGCTGGAGGTCACCCGCCGTGCCAGGAATTCGACGACATTGCGCGGCATCTCGACCGCCGGCAGCGCGCCAAGCTTGGCGAGGATGATGTTGTAGCGAAGCTCAAAGTCCGCCGAGTTGATGTCGGCAACCAGGCCCCACGACAGGCGCGAGAGGATTCGCGGCGCGATCCCGTCCAGGTCCTGCGGCGCCCGGTCGGAGGTGATCACCAGCCGCTTACCGGCGCCGATGATCTCGTTCATCGTGTGGAAGAATTCTTCCTGGGTCGAATCCTTGCCGGCGATGAACTGGACGTCGTCGATCAGCAGCAGGTCGGCGCCGCGCAACCTGCTCTTGAAGCCGATCGTGTCATTTTCCTTCAGCGCCCGGATGAACTCGACCATGAATTTTTCGGCCGACATCGACACGATCTTGCGGCCGCGGTGACGCTCCGAAAACGCGTGACCGATGGCGTGAAGCAAGTGGGTCTTGCCGCGACCCGTGCCGCCATGGATGAATAGCGGGTTGAAGCCCACCTCCTCGCTGGTGGCGAGCGTCCGCGCGGCGGTCGCCGCAACCTCGTTCGCCTTGCCCAGGACGAAAGTTTCGAACCGGTAACGCGGGTCGAAATTGGGAGTCGAAGGATCGCGCTCCGCGGGCGATGCCGCCGGGATTTCCTCAAGGATCAGCAGGGGCGCCGGCTTGGGAGCGTCGGCGGCCGCCATCACCCGCACTTCGCGGACGATCGGCAAGGTCGCGCGCCACGCCAGGGTCAACCGTTCGCCGAAGTGCGAGCGCACCCAGTCGGCCATGAACTGGCTTGGCATCAACAGGTCCAGCGCACCGCTGTCCGGGTCGAGGGTGCCGAGCTGGGCCGGCTTCAGCCAGCCGTCGAACGTACGTGCGCCAAGGTCCCGCCGAAGGCCCGACCGGATCGACTCCCACGCCGCCTCAAGCGGTGCCGCGAGCTTGCTGTCGACCAAATCTGTCCCGCCGCCGTGCACTGGCTCGCACCTCCTCCGCTGCCCTCATCAAGACGCAGGTCGATCCGGCACGCGACTTCCGAGTCGCGCGCTTGATGCTCTGTTTCTGTCTTGCCCCCGGCGCCGAACGCGCCTCGGAAGAGTGTTTCTGAAAGCCTGCGAGGCAGCTTTCAAGATGAGAATTTTCACAAATGTGAAATAAACTGGCTTGACAGCGGAAATGCTGGGAAAGTCGCTGAAATGTCTGAAAACTGCGCTTTTTTGCGTCGTTAACTTTAGGGTCACCGCGCGAATCGCGGAGATTCCTCGGTTTTTTCCACAGGGCGAAAAAAAGCGGGCCGCCGGCTTACCCGGCGACCCGCTAGATCGTCCCATTTCGGCGCGGTCTTAGCCGAGCGCCGCAACTCGTTTTGCGAGCCGCGAAAATTTCCGCGACGCGGTATTCTTGTGCAGGACTCCGCGAGCCACGCCGCGGGCCATTTCCGGCTGCGCGTTGCGAAGCGCCTGGACCGCATCGTCCTTCTTGCCCGAAGCAACCGCCGACTCGACGGCCTTGATGAAGGTCCGGATGCGGCTGATTCGCGCGTGGTTGATCGTCGCGCGGTTTGCGTTGCGGCGGATGCGCTTCTTGGCTTGCGGCGTGTTCGCCATTCTTAGCTCGTCCTCGTCTCAGGAAAGTCTCATGAAAAACGGCGCCGGAAGCACGCAGCTCCGCGCCGATCTGCCGCTCCCCTACTCCCAGAGGCAATTCGGGTCAATGCTGGCAGCGGGGACAATAGAAAGTCGATCGCCCGCCCTGCACGATCCGCTTGACGCTGCCGCCGCATTCGCACGGCGCGCCTTCGCGGCCATAGACGGCAAAGCTCTTCGAAAAATAGCCGAGCTCGCCGTCGGGCTGGGCGTAATCGCGCAGGCTCGACCCACCGGCGTCGATCGCTTCGTTGAGGACGGCGTGGATTGCGGGGACGAGCCGTTCGAGCCGTCCTCGCGACACGGAACCGCCGGCGCGCTTGGGGTTGATCCGTGCGCGATAAAGCGCCTCACAGACGTAGATATTTCCCAGGCCCGCAACGATCCGCTGATCAAGCAGGAGCAGCTTGATCGCTGCCTTGCGCCCATCGAGCCGCCGTTCGAGTTCGGGCGCGGTCAGGTCGAACGGTTCGGGGCCGATGCCCTTCAGCCCGGGCAGGTCGCCAACCGCCTCGCTTCGGACCAGGTCCACCGAGCCGAAACGGCGCGGATCGTTAAGCGCCAGCCGGTCCCCGCGCCCGGTTTCGATCACCAGATGGTCGTGCTTTTCCGGGTCCCGGTTGATCCGCCAGCTGCCCGACATGCCGAGGTGAAAGACCAGGCTGTCGCCGCGGTCGGTATCGATGATCCCGTATTTCGCCCGGCGGTGGAGGTTGGTGACCGTGGCGCCGGTCAGCCGCTGGCCGAGGTCGACCGGAATCGCCCGGCGCAGGTCGGCACGATTGGCGACAATATGGCGGATGGTCTGCCCTTTGAGCACCTTGGCTAGCCCGCGCACGGTGGTTTCGACTTCGGGAAGCTCGGGCACAGCAGCCATATGGCGAACGTTCACCGAGCCAGCTAGAGGCAGCGCCATGAGCGAGCAGGTCAACTTCGGCGAGCAGCTGGTCACCCCGGACGAGAAGACGCGCCGAGTCGGGCAGGTCTTCAGTTCGGTCGCGCGCCGCTACGACGTGATGAACGATTTGATGAGCGGCGGCATGCACCGGCTGTGGAAGGATCGCTTCGTCGCTCGGGTGAAGCCGCGCGCCGGCGAGCAGATCCTCGACATGGCCGGCGGCACTGGCGACGTCGCCTTCCGGATGGCGCGGCGCGGCGCCCATGTCACGGTCAGCGACATCAATGCCGACATGCTTGCCGTCGGCATGGAGCGTGCCGAGGCCCGCGGGCTGGAGAACCTCAGCTGGAAGCAGGAAAATGCCGAAAGCCTGAGCTTCCCCGACCAGGGCTTCGATGCTTACACCATCGCTTTCGGCATTCGGAACGTCACCGACATCCCGGCCGCGCTCCGCGAGGCGCATCGCGTGCTCAAGCATGGCGGCCGCTTCTACTGCCTGGAATTCTCGACCACCGAATGGCCCGGCTTCGGCGCGCTTTACGACCGCTATTCGGAAAAGGTCATTCCGAAGGTCGGCAAGGCGGTCGCCAACGATGAGGCCAGTTACCGGTATCTGGTCGAATCGATCCGCCGCTTTCCCAAAATGCCGGAGTTTCGCCGGATGATCGCGGATGCCGGATTCCAGCGCACTTCGGTCGAGCCGATCCTTGGCGGCCTCGTCGCGATCCATTGCGGCTGGCGCATTTGACCCGGACGACGACCCACGTCTGGCGGCTGTTGAAGTGGGGGCGGACGCTCGCTCGCCACGGCGCGCTGCGCGGCATCGAGAACGATCCGGCGACGCCCAAACAGGTCCGGCGGATCGCGCGCATCGCCCGCTTCGGCCTGCCCCAGCCCAAGGACCCGGACTATGCAGCCGCCCTGCAGGCGATCGGCCCGGCGGCGATCAAGCTTGGCCAAACGCTTTCGACCCGCCCCGATCTGGTGGGGGCGGCGGCGGCGGCAAACCTGTCGCGGCTGCAGGACAATCTCCCGCCAGCGCCCTTTGCGCTGATCCGGCAGGCAATCGAATCCTCGTTCGACGCGTCGCTCGACCAGTTGTTCGCCGAGTTCGATCCGAACCCGATCGGCGCGGCATCGATCGCGCAGGTGCACAAGGCGGTGACGACCGAAGGCCGCGAGGTTGCGGTCAAGGTGCTTCGCCCCGGCATCGAGCAGGAGTTCGCGCGCGCCATCGAGACATATGAATGGGCCGCCGCGCAGACCGAGAGCGCCGGGGGCGAAGTCGCGCGGCTGCGCCCGAGACTGGTCGTCGCGCACTTCAAGCAATGGACCGCGCGGGAGCTGGACCTTCAGCGCGAAGCTGCGTCGGCGTCCGAGCTGAAGGAAAATCTGACCGCTGAGCCGGGCTTCTACGTGCCCGAGATCGATTGGCGGCGCACGGCGCGGCGGGTGCTGACCCTGGAATGGCTGCCGGGGATCAAGCTCAACGACCGCCAGGCGCTGATCGACGCCGGCCACAACTGCAAGGACCTTGCCGCGATCCTGGTTCGCGCCTTCCTTCGCCAGGCGATCGTCGACGGTTTCTTCCACGCCGACCTCCACCACGGCAACCTGTTCGCGCTTCCGGACGGGCGGATTGCGGCAATCGATTTCGGGATCATGGGCAGGGTCGACCGGCGCGCGCGGGTGTGGCTGGCCGAAA
Source organism: Sphingomonas sinipercae (assembly GCF_011302055.1). NCBI lineage: Bacteria > Pseudomonadati > Pseudomonadota > Alphaproteobacteria > Sphingomonadales > Sphingomonadaceae > Sphingomonas > Sphingomonas sinipercae. Next base: position 917,468 of record NZ_CP049871.1, on the reverse strand, counting down.
TCCTCTACGGGCTGATCACCGGCAATTACCGCCGCGTCGCCGAAATCCACTTCGAGGCGCAATACGTCCCAAGCCATCACAATGTGGACGAGTTCGCAACCGCGCTGCGCGCCGCCGGCGAGCCGATTCGCGGGCTTCCGGTCAAGGACATTTCCGTCGGGCGGATGCTCGAAAGCCTGTTCACCATCACCCGCGATTTCGAGATGCCGACCCAGCCGCACCTGCTGCTGCTGCAGAAAACCATGGTGATGAACGAAGGCATCGCGACCGAGCTCGATCCGGACATCAACATGTGGGAAACCGCCGACCCGTTCCTGCGCGACTGGATGCGAACGGAGCTCGGCCCCGAAGCCTATTACGCCGACCGAATCGTCGACACCGTGCGCGCACTGAAGAAGATTCCGGACCTGATCGATCGTCTCGACCATTACTACCCGCCGCCGGGCGCCGCGCCGCCTCCACCGCCGCTACCGGAGATCGAGGTCATCCAGCGACCGCGCCTTGGCGGCTACGCGCTTGCCGCGATTATCGGCGGGCTGATAGCCGCGGCGGCCATGCTTCTGCTACGCTAGCGCCGATGGCAAAGGTCCTCCTCATCGTCGGCGGCGGCATCGCCGCCTATAAGTCATTGGAACTGGTGCGCTTGATCAAGAAGGCGGGCCACCAAGTCACGCCGGTGCTGACCAAGGGCGGCGAGCATTTCGTCACTGCGATGAGCCTTGGCACGCTTGCCGAAAGCCAGGTCCACACTTCGCTGTGGGACCTCAAGGATGAAGTCGAGATCGGCCATATCCAGCTCTCGCGCGCCGCCGACCTGGTCCTCGTCTGCCCCGCCACCGCCGACCTGCTGGCCAAGATGGCGAGCGGCATCGCCGACGATCTCGCAACGACGCTGCTGCTGGCCACCGACAAGCCCGTGGTCGTCGCGCCCGCGATGAACGTTCGCATGTGGCGTCACGCCGCGACCCAGCGCAACGTCGCGCAACTGAAAACGGACGGCGTCCGGGTCATCGATCCTGCAGAGGGCGAGATGGCGTGCGGCGAATACGGACCGGGCCGGCTGCCCGAGCCGCAGCAGATCATGGACGCGCTCGGCGACCTGCTGAAGTGAGCCTGACCGGCAAGCACGTCATCGTCACCGCCGGCCCGACCCACGAGCCGATCGACCCGGTTCGAGTCATCGCCAACCGCTCGTCCGGCCGCCAGGGCTTTGCAATCGCCGCCGCGCTCGCCGGCGCGGGCGCAAAAGTGACCCTGGTCGCGGGACCGGTTGCGCTGGAGACGCCAAGCGGCGTGACCCGGATCGACGTCGAAACCGCGGAGCAGATGGCCAACACCGTCGAGCGCGCCCTCCCTGCCGACGTCGCCATCCTGGTCGCCGCCGTGGCCGATTGGCGGGTCGAGCCGGCCTCCCACAAACTCAAGAAAGGCGACGGACCGCCGGAGCTGCGCTTCCTCCCGACCCGCGACATCCTTGCCGAACTTGGCCGGCACGCGCGCCGGCCCAGCCTCCTCATCGGTTTCGCCGCTGAAACCGCCGACATCGTCGACCAGGCCGCCGCCAAGCGGGCTACCAAGAAGGCCGACTGGATCGTCGCCAACGACGTTTCCGGCGACGTGATGGGCGGCAGCCACAATCGCGTCCACCTCGTGACCGCCGACGGTGTCGAGGATTGGCCGGAAATGACCAAGGAGGCGGTGGCGCGCCGCCTCGTCGACAGAATCGCCAAGGAGTTTCAATGATCGAGATCAAGCTGACCCGCCTGCCGCACGGCGAGGGGTTGCCGTTGCCGCAATATGCCACGCACGAAGCCGCCGGCCTCGACGTCACCGCCGCCGAGGAACTCACGCTGGCGCCCGGGCAACGCCATGCCGTTGCGACTGGATTCGCGATCGAGATTCCGCCCGGGCACGAGGTGCAGGTCCGCCCTCGCTCCGGCCTTGCGTTCAAGCACGGGATCACCTGCCTCAACACGCCGGGCACCATCGATGCCGACTATCGCGGCGAGGTGAAGGTGATCCTGATCAACCTCGGCCAGGAGCCGTTCGAAGTCCGCCGCGGCGAACGCATCGCGCAATTGGTGCCCGCCGCAGTGACCAAGGCAGGCTTCGTCGAGGTCGGCGCGCTGGGCGACACCGACCGCGGCGACGGAGGCTTCGGGTCGACGGGCCGGTGACCCACCTCTCCGACGCCGAGCTTGAGCGCTACGCGCGACACATCGTGCTGCCGCAGGTCGGCGGCATCGGGCAGCGGCAGCTGCGCGCGGCAAGTGTAGCGATCATCGGCGCTGGGGGCATCGGCAGCGCCGTCATTCCAGCCCTTGCCGGCGCCGGCATCGGCAAGTTGACCATCATCGACGACGGTACGATCGACCGGTCCAACCTGCAGCGCCAGACCATGTTTCGCGACGACCAACTGGGCGAAGGCAAGGCGCTGCTGGCCGCGGACTATGCAACGGCCCTGAACCCACATGTCGAGGTTTCGCCGATCGCGCAGCGGCTCGAGGAAAATGGCGCCGAGGAGTTGCTTAGCGGCCACGCGATCGTCATCGACGGCAGCGACAATTTCGCCACCCGCCTTGCGGTCGGCGACACGCTGACGCGCTTGCGCATCCCGCTGATTTCCGCGGCCGCAGTCATGTTCCAGGGCCAGGTCGGCCTGTTTCGCGGCTGGGAGGCGGACCAGCCCTGCTATCGCTGCTTCGTCGGCGACGCTTTCGACAGCGAGGATTGCGATACTTGCGCGGAGCAGGGCGTGGTCGGCGCGCTTACCGCGACCGTCGGCAGCTTCGCGGCGCTGATGGCCATCCGAGCACTCGCCCGAATCGGTGGCGACGCGGCCGGCAAGCTGTTCCTCTTCGACGGCCTGGCGCTCGACTGGCGAACCTTGCGCCTGCCCAAGAATCCCGGCTGCCGAACCTGCGGCGCTTAAAGCGTCCGCGGCGACCTTGACGCCGGTCCGTGCGCGAAGCAGTGCCTTTACGCAGGGCGGTTAGCTCAGTTGGTAGAGCATCTCGTTTACACCGAGAGGGTCGGCGGTTCGAGCCCGTCACCGCCCACCATGGCCTAGATCAGTTCGCCCAGGATTTTGAACACCGCCGCGACCTCGGCCGTACCGATTTCGATCGTTCGATCGGGATTGAACTGGCGCAGCTCAAACCCGGCGCCGGCCCTGCGCACAAGCTGCGCCCAATTGCGCGAAGAACTGGAACCCTGGCTGGTTCAGCACCTTGGCTGGACCGGCACGCTCGATCAGTCCATTCCGGACTAAACGCCCTGCGGCAGGTCGCCGCCGCCTGAAAACGGCTGCAGGAACGGGCTCACCCCAAGCGCCTCCCACCCACCGGTCGCGACGAAACCGCGGTTCAGGAAGGCCGGCTTCCCGTAGCGCAGCGGCCCGCCGTCGGGGCCGTCGACCCGGCCGCCCGCCGCCAGCAGCACCGCGTGACCGGCCGCTGTGTCCCACTCGCTGGTCGGCGACAGGCGCGGGTAAATGTCCGCCTTTCCTTCCGCGACGATGCAGAATTTGAGGCTGGAGCCGATCGCCACATAGTCGCACTCGCCGACCGCGCAGAGGTAATCGGCGGTCGGCTGGTTGAAATGGGACTTTGAGGCGACGGCGGTCAGGTTCGCCGCCGCGGCGCGGGTCGAAATTGGGGTCCGAAGGCTGCGCTCTTCAAGCCAGGCGCCGTGCCCCACCGCCCCGGCGTGCAACTTGCCGGTCGCGGGTGCGAATACCGCGCCGAGCACGGGCGCACCGCCGACGATGAGCCCGATATTGACCGTGTAATCGTCGCCGCCGCGAACGAACTCCTTGGTGCCGTCCAGCGGGTCGACCAGGAAAAAGGTATCGCCGTGCGCGGGGATCCGGCCGACGGCCACTTCCTCTTCGGCGATGACCGGGATGCCGGGCGCGGCCTTCGCCAATGCGGCGAGGATGATCTGCTCGGCGGCGCGGTCGGCTTCGGTGACCGGCGAGCTGTCGCTCTTGTGCTCGACCGCATAGCCGCGGCGCACGATCCCCAAAATCGCCTCGCCGGCCTCACGCGCGGCAATGGCGATATCTTCGAGGAGCTGCGGGTGGTCCAAGCTACCTAGCGGGGCGCCATCCGGATGCCGCCGTCGAGGCGGATGTCCTCGGCGTTCAAGTAAGGCGTTTCCACGATGAAGGCGGCGAGCTTGGCATATTCGTCGGCCTGGCCGAGCCGCTTGGGGAACGGCACTTGCTGGCCGAGCGCGTCCTGCACGTTCTGGGGCATCATCGCGACCATCGGCGTCTTGAACACGCCCGGAAGGATGGTGTTCACGCGCACGCCGTCGCCCATCAGGTCGCGGGCGATCGGCAGCGCCATCGCAAGCACCCCGCCCTTGGACGCCGAGTAAGCGACCTGGCCGATCTGCCCGTCCTGCGCGGCGACCGACGCGGTATTGATGATGACGCCGCGTTCACCATCCTCAAGCGGATCGAGCCCGACCATGCCGAACGCCGAATGGGCGATGCAGCGGAAGCTGCCGACCAGGTTGATGGCGATCGTCGTTTCGAACATCTGCACCGGATAGAGGCGCGGCGCCTTCGTTTCCTTGTCGCGGGCGACGGTCTTGGCGGCAGTGGCGACACCTGCACAATTGACCAGCACCCGCTCCTGCCCGTGGGCCGCGCGAGCCTTTTCGAAGCCCGCCGCGACGCTCTCCTCCGACGTCACGTCGACTTCGCAAAAGGTGCCGCCGATCTCGGTCGCGACCTTTTCGCCCAGCTCCGCATTGCGGTCGAAGATAGCGACCTTGGCCCCGCGCCGAGCCAGCTCCCGCGCCGTTGCTTCGCCCAGACCCGATGCGCCGCCAGTGACGACCGCGGCTATTCCCTCGATGTTCATTCGCTCTCCTTGGGTTCGATGCGGGCGAGGACGGTGCCGTCGCCGACCTGCGCGCCAGCCTGCGCGTTCAATTCCGCCACGACGCCGTCGAACGGCGCGACGAGGCCATGCTCCATCTTCATGGCTTCAAGGGTCAGCAAGCGTTGTCCTTTGACAACCTTTTCGCCTTGGGAGGCTTCGACCGCCGTCACCTTGCCCGGCATCGGCGCCACGATCGCGCCGCTCGCCGCGGCCGCGCCGCTCGCCCTCTGCCGTGGGAGGGTGAAAAGGAACGGCTGCGCGTTCCTGAACACCAGCGCCCCACCGTCGATCGGCATCGAAAAGCCGGAGGCGTCGACGCAATCCTCCAGCATCAGCGCGCGAGTCTCACCGGCGTGCTGGATCGCAATCACCGTCCGATCGGACGCGTTGAGGCGGAAACCGAAGTTGCTGGACCAGGGATCGGCAACCGCGTCCTCGCCCGCCTGATAGAATGGGGCGAACAGCTGCAGCCCCGCGAGTTTCCAGTCGTCGTCGTTAAGCGCCGGCGCTTGCGTAAGCTTTTCCCCACGCTCCGCGATCATCCCGGTCGTCACCGTCCCGGCCTGGAAGTCCGGGTCGTTGAGGCACGCCAGCAAGAAGGCGGTATTGGTCTTGACCGGCCACACGCGCACGCCATGCAAGGCGGCGGCAAGCGACAGCATCGCTTCCTCGCGGTCGGCGCCGGCCGTCACCAGCTTGGCGATCATCGGGTCGTAATAGGGGCTGATGGCATCGCCGGCCTCGACACCGGTTTCGATCCTCGCCAGCCCCTCCGCCAGGTCGCAGACCTCCAGCTTGCCGACGCTGGGCAGGAAGCCGTTTGCCGGATCTTCCGCGTACAGCCGCGCTTCGATGGCGTGGCCGTCGATCGACAATTCGTCCTGCCCCAACGGTAGCGGCTCGCCCGACGCAACGCGCAGTTGCCATTCGACCAGGTCCTGCCCCGTGATCTCTTCCGTCACGGGATGCTCGACCTGCAGCCGCGTGTTCATTTCCATGAACCAGATGCGGTCGGCGCGCAGGCCTTCCGACCCGTCGGCGATGAACTCGATGGTGCCCGCGCCTTCGTAGTTGACGGCCTGCGCGGCCCGGACGGCGGCGCCGCACACGGCTTCGCGCGTGGCTCCGTCCATGCCCGGCGCGGGCGCTTCCTCGATCACCTTCTGATGGCGGCGTTGCAGCGAGCAGTCGCGCTCGAACAGGTGAACGACGTTCCCATGGCTGTCGCCGAACACCTGCACTTCGATGTGGCGCGGGCTTTCGATCCATTTTTCGAGCAGCACGACATCGTTGCCGAACGAGCTCGCCGCCTCGCGCTTGCAGCTTTCGAGCGAGTCGATGAAATCCTCGGCCCGGTCGACCTTGCGCATCCCCTTGCCGCCGCCGCCGGCAACGGCCTTGATCAGCACTGGGTAGCCGATTGCATCGGCCTCGCGCTGCAGCCGCTCAGGCGACTGGTCGTCACCGAGATAGCCCGGGGTTACCGGCACCCCGGCATCGGCCATCAACGTCTTGGCCGCATCCTTCAGGCCCATCGCGCGGATGCTGTCCGGCTTCGGCCCGACCCAGACCAGGCCGGCATCGATCACCGCCTGCGCGAAGTCGGCATTCTCGCTGAGGAAGCCGTAACCCGGGTGGATCGCCTCGGCCCCGCTCTCTTTGGCCGCCGCGATGATCCTCTCGCCGACCAGATAGCTCTCCCGCGCCGGCGACGGCCCGATGAGCACCGCCTCGTCCGCCATGCGCACATGCAGCGCCTTGGCATCCGCGTCGGAATAGACCGCGACCGTGCGGATCCCAAGGTCGCGCGCCGTCCGAATGATCCGGCACGCAATCTCGCCGCGATTGGCGATGAGGAGGGAGGTGATCACGGGTTGCCCATCGTCCTTAACACGCCACGCCCGCCTCGCCCTTGAGCGTAACCCGCCGACCGGTCCCGCCTTGGCGGACCGTCAGCCTCGCCGGCCAGCTTGAACTGTCGGCTTCGACGCTGCTCGACATCTTCCCGACCTTTTTGATCTGCAACTCCAGGCCGCTGCAGGTCAGCTTTGTGCCACTATGGAAAGCGGACATGCGCTTGGCCGGGATCGTGCACCGTTTGAGTCCGCGCAGGCCCGGCGCAGTGCGCACCAGCAACGTCGAGTTGATCGTCCAGACGTAAGAAATGCTGCCTGGACCAAAGGAAAACTCGCAGCCCGACTCGCGCACTGTCATGAGATCGCGGTCGCCGATCGGATACAGCAGCTTCGGCGCGGCCGGGGTCGAGCTGACCTTGGCCCGCGCATCGCTGGTCGCCTGCCCTGCACCCACGAAGAGAAAAAGGGTCACGACCGCCAGGGCCCGAAATTTGAGGTTGATCCTGCCCATCGCCATCACATCCGGAACACGCCGAACTGCGGGTGCTCGGGAATCGGCGCGTTGAGGCAGGCGGCGAAGGCTAGGCCGAGGACGTCGCGCGTCTGGGCGGGATCGATGATACCGTCGTCCCACAGCCGCGCGGTCGCGTGCCAGGGATTGCCTTGCGCTTCGTAATCGTCGCGGATCGGCTGCTTGAAGGCTTCGGCCTGTTCCGGAGTCCACGTGTCGGCGTCGCGGTGGACGGTAGCGAGGACCGACGCGGCCTGCTCGCCGCCCATCACGCTGATGCGGCTGTTGGGCCAGGTGAACAGGAAGCGCGGGGAATAAGCGCGGCCGGACATGCCGTAATTGCCGGCGCCGAAACTGCCGCCAATCAGCACCGTGATCTTCGGCACCTGCGCCGTCGCAACCGCCGTGACCAGCTTGGCGCCGTGTTTTGCGATCCCTTCGGCTTCATACTTGCCGCCGACCATGAAGCCGCTGATGTTCTGGAGGAACAGCAACGGCGTCCGGCGCTGCGCCGCAAGCTCGATGAAATGCGCGCCCTTGACCGCGCTCTCGCTGAACAGGATGCCGTTGTTGGCCAGGATCGCGACCGGCATCCCCCAGATGTGCGCGAACCCGCAGACGAGGGTCGTGCCGTAGAGCGGCTTGAACTCGTGAAATTCGCTGCCGTCGACGATGCGGGCGATGATCTCATGCACGTCATAGGGCGCGCGCACGTCTTCCGGAATGATACCGTACAGCTCCTCCGGGTCGAAGACGGGCGGGCGCGGTTCGCGCACTTCGATCCCGGCGCCCGGCCCGCCTTGCAGCGTGCTGACGATATCGCGGACGATGGTCAGCGCATGCTCGTCATTCTCGGCCAGGTGATCGACGACGCCCGACTTGCGCGCGTGCAGGTCGCCGCCGCCAAGATCCTCGGCGCTGATCACTTCGCCGGTCGCGGCCTTCACCAGCGGCGGACCGCCGAGGAAGATGGTCCCTTGGCTTTTCACGATCACGCTCTCGTCGCTCATCGCCGGGACGTAGGCGCCGCCCGCGGTGCAACTGCCCATCACGCAGGCGATCTGGGCGATGCCCGCGGCGCTCATCTGCGCCTGATTGTAGAAAATGCGGCCGAAGTGATCGCGGTCGGGGAAGACCTCCGCCTGGTGCGGCAGGTTGGCGCCGCCGCTGTCCACCAGATAGATGCACGGCAGCCGGTTTTCCTGCGCGATTTCCTGCGCGCGAAGGTGCTTCTTGACCGTCAGCGGGTAGTATGTCCCGCCCTTCACCGTGGCGTCGTTGCACACGATCATCGCCTGCTTGCCCGAGACGCGCCCGATACCGGCGATCATCCCGGCGCCGGGCACCTCGCCTTCATACATGTCGCAGGCGGCGAGCTGGCCGATCTCCAGGAACGGCGAACCGGGATCGAGCAGCCGCTCGACGCGGTCGCGCGGAAGCAGCTTGCCGCGCGAAACGTGCCGCTCGCGATGCTTTTCAGACCCGCCCAGCGCGGCCTTCGCCACATCGCCGCGAAGCCGCTCCGCGAGCGCCCGATTATGCGCGGCGCGCGCATGAAATTCGTCGCTGTCGACGCTGACCTTGGTATCGAGACGAGGGGCGCTCATTTTGAGACGCCTAGCCGGAGCAAAACGTCTTGCCTAGTTGACGTTGATAGTCGGGCGCGGCTGCGCATCCAGCTGCGCCCGATCGATCAAGTCAACTCGAAGCTTTACTTCGCAGCGCCCGCGGATGTTGCAGCATTCACGGCATTCTTCGGGTTGTTCCACAGGTTCAAACCCGCAGCGCTTTTCGCAAACTGGCTCAAGTCCGCCGGCGCGAGCTTGGCCTTGCCGGACATGAAACCCATCGAGATCGAGCATTTCACAAAGTAGGTTTCGCCTTCTTCGACTTCGAGCCGCAGCTGGTCACGCGATTCAAGGCTTTTGGTGTTGTAAACGTGCATTCCGGGTGCTGTTGGGACAACGTAATACTTGCCGACGCCGAGCCGTGCGATTTCCTCGGTGCCTTCACGAACGGTGCAACCCAACAGAGCGCCCATCGCGCTGGTGCGAAAGAAAACTACTTGGCCCATTCCAGCGGGCGCCGCGCCGATCGTTCCCGACTTTGTCTGGATTGGAGTGGTTTCCGCAGCGGCATATGCGGTGGACATCATGGTCAAAACCACAAATGCGGATGTCAGCAACTTCATAAGACTTTTCCCCCTTAAATTTTAAGTTTTACGTTGCGTTTGGACAGTCGCCTCAGCAGGCTGCCGGAACCTCGATCTCGATGATCACCTTCGCATCGGCTGCGGCACCCTGCGCGATGACGCCGTTGCGTCCACGAACCAGCATTCCAAACGGCCCAGCGACCGCGGCCAGCGCAACTGCTCCCACCGTACCTTCATTGCCGGCGCTGATGAGGTGCATTTTGCCAAGAGAGATGCGAGTCTGCCCGCACTGCAGGTAACGGGCGTTGACAATGAGCCGGCCGCCCGATCCTCCCATGCCTGATTTCTTGGCATCGATGACCTCGCCTTCGCCTTTCAAACCCGCTGGTAGCGCCGTCCGACCGTCGATGACGACCGGGTCGGAAAGATGAATTGGAAATCTGTCACCGGCTGAGACCTGGTCGGATCGCAAGGTTCTATCGACCGTGATCCGGACCAAGGTATCCTTGGGCAATCGAGCCGCGGTCGGTGATGGACCAGGCGGCAACACCTGCGACGGACTCTGTAGCGGCGGGACTTCTGGCGAAGACACAGACGCGCCGACAGCGGCAGTCAAGCCGCCCAGCCAGATCAAGGCTGTCATTAAACTCTCCCCCTCCAGACGTCGGCACTCGTCCGGAAGAGCGAAACGTATGCGAAGGATTTCAGAGACTCAAGGGGCTTACATCTGCCGATCGCTCGCGCCAGCGGCGCGCTGACCGGCCGTTCGTCGAACAGACGTGCGCGTTAGCGCCTAGCGGGGTGAGTCACGCTTGCAAAGCAGGGGCTTTCGGAGCAGCCACCGTGCAGCTTCATCTTCTCACGAGGTTGTCCGATGCGCCGTTCGCCACTGTTCCTTGCCGCCACCGCACTTGCCCTCACGCTGGGCACCGCTGCCTGCAACCGGGGCGGCGACACCGCTGCGACCGAAACCGCGACTGCCGGGACGGAACTTGGGATCGTCCCCGCGGCGATGGACAAGTCCGTCGCGCCGGGCGACGACTTCTATCAATTCGCCAACGGCGGCTGGATGAAGAGCACCGAAATCCCGGCCGACCGGTCGAGTGTCGGTGCGTTCTACATCGCCGACCAGGTGCGCGAGAAAAACACGCGCGAATTGTTCGACGAATTGCTCAAGGGCAACCCCGCCGCCAATTCGAACGAAGGCCGCATCGCCAATTACTACAAGGCCTATCTCAACACGGACGCCATCGACCGCGCCGGCATGGCCCCGGCCAAGGCCGACCTCGATTCGATCGCCGGAATCGGCGACAAGCGCGCGCTTTCGGCGGCGATCGGCAACACCATCCGCGCCGACGTCGATCCGCTCAACTCGACCAATTTCCAGACCGACAATCTGTTCGGGATCTTCGTCACGCAGGGTCTGAATACGCCGGGCGAGACCCTGCCCTACATTCTGCAGGGCGGGCTCGGCATGCCGGAGCGCGAATATTACCTTTCGAGCGACGCCAAGATGGCCGGCCTTCGCGACAAATATCGCGGCTATATCCAGACCGTCATGCAGGCCGCCGGAAGCGCCGATGCGGCGGCCTCCGCCAAGCGAATCATGGATCTGGAAATGAAGATTGCCCAGGCCCACGCGACCCGCGAGGAAAGCGAGGACTTCGCCAAGGGCGCGCAGGTATGGAGCCGCGCCGACCTTGAAAAGCGCGCGCCCGGAATCGACTGGGGCGCATTGCTGGGCGCCGCGCAGCTCGGCGGCGCGCAGAAGTTCCAGGCCTATCATTCGACCGCGATCCCGAAGCTTGCGGCACTGGTCGGATCCGAACCGCTCGACGCCTGGAAGGACTGGCTGGTCTTCCACACGCTCAACCAGCAGGCGAACGTGCTGCCAAAGCCGATCCGCGATGCCAGTTTCGCCTTCAACGCCACCGCGCTGCAGGGCACGCCGCAGCAGCGCCCGCGCGAGATGCAGGCGCTGAACGCGACCAGCAACGCGCTGCAGGACGCGGTCGGCAAGGCCTATGTCGACAAATACTTCCCGGCCTCGGCCAAGGCCGAAGTCCAGAAGATGGTCGACGGGATCAAGGAAGCCTTCGCCAAGCGCGTAGAATCGATCCAGTGGATGGCGCCATCGACCAAGGAAGAAGCGCTCAAGAAGGTGCGCAACATCGTCGTCGGGGTCGGCTACCCAGACAGCTGGCGCGATTATTCGGCCGTGCCGATCACCGCCGACAATGCCTACGCGAACCAGAAGGCGGCGGCGCTTGGCGAGTATAAACATCAGATCGCCAAGCTCGGAAAGCCGATGGACAGGGCCGAATGGTGGATGCCGCCGCAGCTGGTCAACGCCGTCAACCTGCCGGTGCAGAACGCGCTCAATTTCCCGGCGGCGATCCTGGTTCGGCCGTTCTTCGATCCCAAGGCGGACGCGGCCTTCAACTATGGCGCGATCGGCAGCGTCATCGGCCACGAAATCAGTCACAGCTTCGACAATAATGGCGCGCTGTTCGATTCGACCGGGCGGCTGCGCAACTGGTGGACTCCGGCGGACTTCGCCAAGTTCCAGCAGGCCGGGGCAGCGCTTGCCGCCCAATATGACGCTTACGAGCCGCTCCCCGGCTTGCACGTCAACGGCAAGCTGACGCTGGGCGAGAACATCGCCGACGTCGCCGGCCTCGCCGCGGCTTATGACGCCTACAAGGCTTCGCTCGGCGGCAAGGAAGGGCCGACCATCGACGGCTTCACGCCCGACCAGCGCTTCTTCATCGCTTACGCCCAGGCATGGGCCAGCAAGATGCGGGACGAGACACTGCGCGGCCGCATCGCCACCGACGGCCACGCGCCCGGCCAGTATCGCGCGCTGACCGTCCGCAACCTCGACGCCTGGTATCCGGCCTTCAACGTCCAGCCGGGGCAGAAGCTCTATCTCGCTCCCGACAAGCGCGTGAAGGTCTGGGGCTAAGCTTCAAAGGCGCGGTCTGGCCAGGTCACGGGACTCGTTCCCGCGACCTGGCCGGCTCCGCCGCTAGTTCTTGTGCGGGCTGTTGCCGGTCGGAAGCATTTTGGGAAAGTTGGGCGCGCCGTCGTTGGACAGCAGCACGGCCGCCCAGCGGGTGCTTTCGAAATTGGCGAAGACCATCATCAGCATCAGCGTCAACGGCACTGCCAGGAACGCCCCGGGCAGCCCCCACAGGAAAGTCCAGAACGCAAGCGCAAGCAGAGTCGCGACCGAACCGATGTTCTGCGTCTGCGCCTGCATCTTGGGATAGATGACATTGCCGACGATCGCGGCGGCGATCTGGATCGCGCCGAAGATGATGATCGCCGGCCAGACGCTGGTGAATTGCAGCAGCGCGAACAGCGCCGGCGCCACCGATCCCACCGTCACGCCGATCACCGGGATAAAGGACAGTAGGAATAGGACGAAGGTCCAGAACAACGCATTGTCCAGCCCGACCGAAAGCATCGCAACCGCGGACACGAACGCCAGCATGACGCCGGTCAGTGTCTGCACCCACACATAGGTCTGGATGTCCTCCGCGATCCGCGACGTGCCCTTGAGGATGGCGATCGAATGCTCCGACGAACCGGCGATATTGCGCACCTTCTTCGGGATCCGGGTCCGCTCGGCGAGCATGAAGCCGAAATAGACCAGCACGATGAACAGGGACGAGACCAGCCCTTGCAGCCCGGTTAGCACCTGCCCCGCCAAGTGCGGGATGCTGATTTGCCCGATCACCGCGCTTAGCTTCAGCTGCTCCTTCGCGCCCCAGCTTGCGCCGATGTCCGCGATCAACCCTTCGACTCGGGCCAGCAGCGCCGGCCCCTGGTTGACGATCTGCGCCCCACCCTGCCCGATGACGTAGATTGCGCTCGCGATCGAACCGATGATGACCAGCGCCGCAAGGGACGACACCACCCACGACTGCAACCGCGGCCAGCGCTTCTGCAGCGATCGCACCAACGCATCGACCAGCACCGTGAGCACGAACGCGACGACGAGCGGGATCAGGATCGTGCGCAGGTAATAAAGAAGCCAGACGGCCGCCGCGGTCGCAACCAGCCCCTGGGCTACCCCGAGCCGGCGGGTTTCCACGCTCACGCGCCGACCAGCTCGCGACCGATCAGCATCCGGCGGATTTCATTGGTGCCGGCGCCGATGTCGAGCAGCTTGGCATCGCGCAAGTAACGTTCGACCGGCCAGTCCTTGGTATAGCCCGCGCCGCCCAAGGCCTGCACCGCCTCGCCCGCGACCTTGAACGCATTCTCGCTCGCCAGCAGGATCGCGCCGGCCGCGTCGAACCGCGTCGTCTTGCCCGCGTCGCAGGCCCGCGCGACCTGGTAGACATAGGCCCGCGCCGAATTGAGCGCGACATACATGTCGGCGACCTTGGCCTGCATCAGCTGGAAGCTGCCGATCGCCTTGCCGAACTGCTTGCGTTCGCGGACGTAAGGCAGGACCACGTCGAGGCAGGCCTGCATGATCCCGGTCTGGATTCCGGCAAGCACGGTGCGCTCGTAATCGAGGCCGCTCATCAGCACTTCGACGCCCTTGTTTTCCTCGCCGAGCACGTTTTCCGGCGGCACGAAGCAATCGTCGAACACCAGCTCGCTAGTCGGCGACCCGCGCATGCCCATCTTGTCGATCTTCTGGCCGGTGGAATACCCCTCCATGCCCTTTTCGATCAGGAAGGCGGTGATCCCGCGGCTGCCCTCGCCCGTCTTGGCATAGACCACGAGGGTGTCGGCGTGGGAGCCGTTGGTGATCCAGAACTTGGTGCCGTTGAGGCGATAGCCGTTGCCGCTCTTGTCCGCCTTCAGCTTCATTCCAACGACGTCGCTGCCGGCGCCCGCCTCGCTCATCGCCAGCGCGCCGACATGCTCCCCGCTGATCAGCTTGGGGAGGTATTTCGCCTTCTGGTCCGGGTTGGCCCAGCGGCGGATCTGGTTGACGCACAGGTTTGAGTGGGCGCCGTAGCTGAGGCCCACCGAAGCCGAGGCGCGCGCCACTTCTTCCTGCGCCACGACATGCTCGAGATAGCCCAGCCCCAGGCCGCCCCATTCTTCCTCGACGGTGATCCCGTGCAGCCCAAGCGCACCCATCTGCGGCCATAGCTGCGTCGGGAATTCGTCCTTTTCGTCGATCTCGGCGGCGATCGGCGCGATCCGGTCGGAGGCGAAGCGCTGGGTTGTCTCGCGGATCGCATCCGCCATCTCGCCAAGGCCGAAATCGAGGGTGGGCTCGCTCATGCGTATCTCCTTGGCTCATGGCGCTAGCACCGGCCGAGAGGCTTGGACAAGGCGTCCGCAAGTCTTATGTGCACTGCAACATAACTCCTGCGGAGCGTCTCATGGCCACCTCTCCTTCCGCCGATCCCGTCGTCATCCTGTCTTACGCGCGCACCCCGATGGGCAGCTTCCAGGGCGCCTTGTCGGGCGTCAGTGCGACCGCGCTTGGCGCAACGGCGGTCAAGGCGGCGGTCGAGCGCGCCGGCATCGACCCCGGCCAGGTCGAAAAAGTGTTCATGGGCAACGTTCTTCCCGCCGGCCTTGGCCAGGCGCCGGCACGCCAGGCAGCGCTCGGTGCGGGCCTGCCGCGTTCGGCCGAAGCCGTGACCGTCAACAAGGTGTGCGGGTCCGGCATGCAGGCCGCGATCTTCGCCCATGACATGCTGGCCGCGGGCTCGGCCGACGTCATCGTCGCCGGGGGCATGGAGAGCATGACCAACGCGCCCTACCTATCGAAGAAGTATCGCGCCGGCGGCCGCATCGGCCATGACACGATGTACGACCATATGATGCTCGACGGGCTCGAGGACGCCTACGAACCCGGCCGCGCCATGGGCACCTTCGCCGAGGATGCGGCGCGCGAATATCAATTCACGCGCGAGCAGCAGGACGACTATGCGATCGAAAGCCTGCGCCGCGCCAATGACGCCATCACCAGCGGCCGTTTCGACAAGGAAGTCGTCCCCGTCACCGTCGCCACCCGCAAGGGCGACGTCACGGTCGACCGCGACGAGCAGCCGGGCAAGGGCAACCCGGAAAAGATTCCGCAGCTGAAAGCCGCCTTCGCCAAGGACGGCACGATCACCGCCGCCACCTCGTCATCGATCAGCGACGGCGCCGCGGCGCTGGTGCTGACCCGGCAGAGCGTCGCCGACAAGCTTGGCGCCAAGCCCATCGCTCGGGTCGTCGCCCATGCCGCCCATGCGCAGGAGCCCAACCGCTTCACCTCCGCCCCGGTACCGGCGATTCACAAGGTGCTGGAAAAGGCCGGCTGGAGCGTCGACGACGTCGACCTGTGGGAAATCAACGAGGCATTCGCCTGCGTCGCGATGATCGCCATGCGCGACGTCGGCATTCCGCACGACAAGATCAACGTCAACGGCGGCGCCACCGCGCTCGGCCACCCGATCGGCGCGTCGGGCGCCCGAATCACCACGACGCTGATCGCCGCCCTCCAGGATCGCGGCCTGAAGCGCGGCGTCGCGAGCCTCTGCATCGGCGGCGGCGAAGCAACCGCGATTGCGGTGGAGCTGGTCTAGGGGCTTACCTGAACCGCGGCGCCATCAGGCCTTTCCGGCCGATCGCCCAGAAGCTCGCAAGCAGCTGGATTGCCGCGAAGCCGCTGACCAGCACGAGCGGTTGGATCGGGCCTGCATACCCAAGGTGCCACAGGCCGGCCCAACCGCCGAAGACGAGCGTCGTCACGCTCATCGCTAGCGAGGACGCCTCGCGGCCCACTTGCTGAGACATTTCGTCGCCGCCGCCACGCAACCGGAGGGCGATCGCAACCAGCCCAAGGACGCAGAAGGAAGCGATGACCAGGGCCGCCTGCGCGCTCAGCAACGACCCGGACCCGCCGGAAAGCACCAAGGTTAGCAGGAACAGCCCGACCAGCAGGCAGCTCAACGCGCCCAGCGCGATCCGGGGGCGATCCTCGCGGACTTCATCGGCATCTTCGACGTTGAGGAAGCGGGCGCCCGCACCCGGCGCGATCGCTCCGACGCCGACGGCCAGGCCGATAAGCGCGTAGATCGCTCCAACGGCAAGCGTCAGCATTGCCGCCCCGTCGTCAAGGTCGATGTAGCGCTCGCCAACGAGCGCCAGCAGAAGCGCGGTGCCGACGGCGCCGACCACCGCGCCCAGAAGCGCCCGCCCCAGCGACCGCGACATCGCGCTCCGCTCCGATTTCGTATCATTCATGTGATGTCCCCCGGCTTCCAATGATCGATAAACAAGGCGTCGACGGGCACGGCGAACAGCTTGGCCATGCGCAACGCCAGCGGGAGACTCGGGTCGTATTTGTCGGTTTCGACCGCGTTGATCGTCTGCCGCGAAACGCCGAGGCGCCGGGCGAGTTCGCCCTGGCTCCATCCACGCTCCTCGCGCCAACCCTTGACCCGATTCTCCACCCGCCAAGGATGTGTAAAGAGCTCTTGACTGTCAAGAGCTCTTTACAGAGCGGTCAGTCGACCGTTTCTCCGGGGGCGAGGCCGAAGATGTCGGCGGTGCTGATATAGCCTTCGCGGTCGCCGACGTTGATGTGGCACCAGTCGTTGCGGCACTTTTCGATCCGGCCGACCACGCCGGGGGCGGCGAGGTAGCGGATTCGGGCGCCTGCCTCGGGCTTGATCCGGATCGCCCGGGGTTCGCCGGCCTTGACCAGCGCGGTTCGTCGGTCGGACAGCAAAGTGACGAGCATCCAGCCTTCGGCCCCGTCGGGATCGCGGATCAGGCGCCAATTTTCATACTTCTTGATCACCCGCACCGGCAGGTCGCGGCGCTGATAGAGCCAGACGCCGGGATAGGTCTTGGCCGGGCCCTTGCGGGTCATCGCCTGCCCGCTTGCGATCGATGCCCAATAAGGCGGGACCTTGTCCTGGGCGGCGGCCGGGGCAGCCACGGCCAGTGCCAGGACCATGCCGATCGACCCCCGCAGCCGCATCAGGCGCCCGTCAGGATCCGGTCGACCAACTGCTTCACCGTCGGGACGAATCCGTTCGAGTAGAACGGGTCGGTCTTGAAGCGGAACGCGGAATGGCCGGCGAACATCAAATTCTTGTCGACGTCGCCGCCGTGGGCGATGTCCTGGAGCGTCTTCTGGATGCAGAAGCTGCGCGGGTCGGCCAGCCGCCCGGTCGAGTTCTTCTCATTGTCCGCCCATGACGAAAAGGCGCATTGGCTAAGGCAGCCCATGCATTCCGCCTGGTCGATCCGGATCTGCTTTTCTTCCTCCGGCGCGACGAAGATCAGCGTGTCGTCCGGGGTCTTCATCGCGTTGGTGAAGCCTTGCGCAAACCATTCGCGCGCATGCTGCAAGTCGCCCTTGGTGACCCAGAAATTCTTCTTGGTGCCGACGCCGACGTCGAGCTGGAAGCTATGGTCGCCGACCTCGTCCTTGGTGAAGGCGATCTGCCGTTCGCTGCGCGCTTCGAGGTTGCGCAGGAATGGCGTTCGGACGGCGGAGGAATAAAAGCCGGTCGGCGAAAACTTGTGCAGCAGGACGTCGCCTTCTTCCAGCGTCATCAGCCGTTCTTTCCAGCCCGGCGGGATCGGGCTTTCCTGCGTCAGCAGCGGGCGCGTTCCGAACTGGAAGGCGATCTGCCCAAGCTCGGGATTGTCGATCCAATTCTCCCATTCGTCGAGGCGCCAGACGCCGCCGGCCATGACGATCGGCACGCTGTCCGGAATGCCGCCCTCGCGCATGGTTTCGCGCAGTTCCTTGACCCGCGGGTAAGGATCCTGCGGCTGGCGCGGGTCCTCGGCGTTGCTCAGGCCATTGTGGCCGCCGGCCAGCCACGGATCTTCGTAAACCACGCCGCCAAGCCATTCGGCGACCTTCGAATAAGCCCGCTTCCACAGCGCGCGGAAGGCGCGGCCGGAGCTGACGATCGGCAGGTAGTAAACGCCGTAGGAAGCGGCGATCTCGCTGAGCTTATACGGCATGCCAGCGCCGCAGGTCACGCCCGCGATCTTGCCGCGCGCGCGCTCCAGCACGCCGTGCAGGATCGGCTGCGCGCCGCCCATTTCCCACAGCACGTTGATGTTGATGAGGCCCTTGCCGTCCGCCATCTCATAAGCGCGCTCGACCTGGGCCACCGCGCCTTCGATGCCGTAATGGATCAGCTCCTCATGCCGCTGGCGGCGGGTCATGCCCGCATAGACCTGCGGAATGATTCGCCCTTCGGGGTCGTAGCTGTCGGCGTTGACCGCCGAGACGGTGCCGATTCCACCAGCCGCGGCCCACGCGCCCGAGCTCATGTGGTTGGTGGCGGACACGCCCTTGCCGCCTTCGATCAGCGGCCAGACTTCCTGTCCGGCGTAGGTGATGGGCTTCAGGCCCTTGAACAACACATGTCTCCCGAGAGGTAAGCACCCGATACACTGAACGCTTAAACGGCGGATATGGTGCGCCGCTACTCCAGTGCGTAGTCCATGCCAATATCGACCGCGGGCGCCGACTGCGTGATCCGGCCGACGGAAATGAAATCGACGCCGGTTTCGGCGATGCCGCGGATAGTCTCCAGATTGACTCCGCCGGACGCTTCCAGCGGCACGCGCCCGGCCACCAGCGCAACCGCGTGCCGGAGCGTCGGTACGTCCATGTTGTCGAGCAAGAGCCGGTCCGCGCCGGCGTCCAGCGCTTCCTCGATCTGCGCGAGGCGGTCCACTTCGACCTGGACCTGCAGCCCGGTGTTGGCCGCCTTCGCCGAGCGCACGGCAGCGCCGACGCCGCCGGCCACTGCGACATGGTTGTCCTTGATCAGCACCCCGTCGTCGAGGCGCATCCGGTGGTTGTGCGCGCCGCCCATCCGCGCCGCATATTTTTCCAGCGCGCGAAGCCCCGGGATGGTCTTGCGCGTATCGAGCAGTACCGCCTTGGTCCCCGAAATTGCGTCGGCATAGCGGCGGCTCAAGGTCGCGATTCCCGAGAGGTGCTGGAGCGTGTTGAGCGCGGAGCGCTCCGCCGCAAGCATCGGGCGGGCCAGGCCGCTCATCGTCATCACCACGCCGCCCGCATCGACGCGCTCGCCATCGGCGACCTGCATTGCGATCCGCACAGTTTCATCCAGCGCTCGGAAGAAAGCGGCCGCAAGGTCGATCCCGGCAAGCACGATCGGTTCTCGGCAACCGATCTCGGCGGAGAATCGCGCATCGGCGTCGATGGTCGCATCGGAGGTGACGTCGCCGCCGCTGCCGAGGTCCTCGTCCAGGACCCGGCGGACGAATGCGTCGCTGTCGAAACCGTCGATCACCCGCCTGCCCTAAGCGAGCGTTGCCGGCACGGCTAGTGCGCGGCTTCCAACGGCACGTCCTGCTCCGACATCCGCCACCGACCGTCCTGCTGGCGATAGCGCTTGGCGTCTTCGGCTTCGAAGCGGTCGCCATTCCACACCAGCACCGTCAGGGTCAGCGTGCCCGGCTCGATATCGATGCGGTTGAAGCTTTGTGGCTGCTCACGCACCCGTATCGACGTCGCGGTGCCCGCCTGCACGACCAGCGCGGACCCTGCGCGAGTCACCAGGTCCCGGGCGTCATGGACATCGGCATGGTGGTTGTGGCCGGCAAGCAGCAAGTCGACGCCGGCGTCGCCGATCGCATCGAGCGCAAGTTCGCTGCGCCCGGCCGCCGGCGTCACTTCGTCGCCGATTTGCAGCGCGAACAGGGGATGGTGAGTCACCAAAATCCGCATCGCTTCGGAATCGGTGCGCTCAAAGGTCTTGCGGATGAGGTCAATCTGCTCGTGGCTCACCCGCCCGTCCTTGAAGGTGAGCGAGCGCGCGGTGTTGATGCCCAGCACCGTCGCCCCGGCCATTTCGTGCACCGGGCAAAGCACGTCGTCGACATAGCGCGTGTAGCGGGTCAGCGGCGACAGGAAGCGGCGGAGCACGTCATACAATGGGATGTCGTGGTTGCCCGGAACGCCCAGCACCTCATGACCGGCGCCCTTCAGCCGATCGAGGAATCGACAGGCTTCTTGGAATTGCTCGGTTCGTGCGCGCTGCGTGAAATCGCCGCTGATGACGACCAGGTCCGGCTGCTCGGCGCCGACCTGTTCCTCGACCGCAGCCACGATGCGATCGTCGTGGGCGCCGAAGTGGAGGTCAGAGAGATGAATGATCCGTGGCATATACCTCTAACCCAGACATGCTGAACTTGTTTCAGCATCGATCTTGGTCAAGGGCATCTGGTGCGTGATCAAGGCCCTCGAACAAGCGCAGGGTGACGGAGGATCGGTGGACCGAACCGAGGCGAACACCGGCACCAGGACCGTGGCCGAACGGCTGCGATTCGACGAGGATGCGCTGGCGCTCTGGATGCAAGCGCAGGTCGATGGCTTTCGCGGCCCGCTGCAGGTCAGCCAGTTCAAGGGGGGCCAGTCCAACCCGACCTATCGGCTTGACGCGGCCAGCGGCACCTATGTCCTGCGGCGCAAGCCGCCTGGGCCGCTGCTTCCCGGCGCCCATGCGGTGGACCGCGAATATCGCGTGATGGCGGCCCTTGGCGCGCAGGGCTTCGCGGTGCCCAGGGTCCACGCGCTATGCGAAGACGACGGCGTCATCGGCACGCCCTTCTTCGTCATGGATATGGTCGAAGGACGGATTTTCTGGGAAGCGCAGCTGCCCGGCGTTTCCCGCGAACAGCGCGCGGCTCACTTCGAAGCGATGAACGCGACCATCGCGCGGCTGCACAATTTCGACCCGCAGGCGATTGGCCTTGGTGACTATGGCCGGCCGGGCAATTTCGTCGAACGGCAGGTCGCGCGCTGGTCGAAGCAATATCTCGCCGACACCGACGCGGGCCGCGTCGAAACGATGGACCGGCTGGTCGACTGGCTGGGCAAGCATTTGCCGCGCGACAGCGGCCGCTCGAGCGTGGTTCATGGCGACTTTCGGTGCGACAACATGATCTTCGCCCCCACCCAGCCGCGGGTTGCCGCGGTCCTGGATTGGGAGCTTTCGACGCTTGGCGACCCGGCTTCGGATTTCACCTACCACCTGATGATGTACCGGATGCCGCGCGACCTGTTCGCCGGGCTCGGCGGCATGGACGTGGACGAACTCGGCATTCCCGCCGAAGCGGATTACGTCGCGGCCTATTGCGCGCGCACCGGCCGCGACCATCTGCCGAACAAGGATTACCTGATCGTCTTCAACCTCTTCCGGCTGGCGGCGATCCTGCACGGAATCCGCGGCAGGATCGCGCGCGGCAATGCGTCGTCGGCGCACGCGATCGAGACCGCCAACAAGCTTGAGCCGCTCGCCGATCTCGCCTGGGCGGAGGCGTCGAAGGCGCGGCTCTAGGGCCGCGCCCCCTTCGCTTACTGGCCGGTCGGGAAGCCGCGCCGCTTGAGCAACGCGTTGACGTCCGGATCGCGCCCGCGGAACTGGCGATAGGCCTCGATCCGGTCGGTCTCGTTCCCGGTCGTCAGCAGCACCCGCGCGAAGCGCTCGGCCGTGGCCTTGTCCCACACGTTGCCGGTCTCCTCGAACGCGGCCCAGGTGTCGGCGTCCATCGTTTCCGACCACAGGTAGGAATAATAGCCTGCCGAATATGCGTCGGACGAGAACAGGTGGTTGAACTGCGGCAGCCGGTGCCTCAGCACGATTTCCTTGGGCATGCCGAGGTCCGCCAGCGCCTGCTTCTCGAACGCGTCGGGATCGATCACTCCGTTCGGGTCCATGTGCAGCTTCATGTCGACGATCGCGGCGGCGAGATATTCCACCGTCGCGAAGCCCTGATTGAACGTCGATGCCTTCTGGATCTTGGCGACCAGCGACTTGGGCATCGCGGCGCCGGTCTTGTAATGCTTGGCGAAGCGGTTGAGCACCTCGGGCGTCAGCAGCCAATTTTCATTCACCTGGCTCGGATATTCGACGAAGTCGCGCTGCGCCCCGCCGAAGCTCGGGTAATCGACGTCGACGTGCAGGTAATGGATGCCGTGCCCGAACTCGTGGAACAGCGTCTCCGCATCGTCGAGGCTGATCAGCACCGGCTCGCCGGGTCCAGGCTTCACGAAGTTGTTGTTGTTCGAATTGAGGACGATCTTGTCGTCGAGCAGCCGGTTCCTCGTCCGGTAGGATGAGTGCCAGGCGCCCGACCTCTTGCCCTCACGCGCATAATCGTCACGATAGAACAGGCCGAGCTGCTCGCCCGTGCCGCGCTTGGTGACCGAAAATGCGCGAACGTCAGGATGCCAGACCGGCACCGTTCCCGTCACTTCCTTGAAGTCGAGGCCATAGAGTTCGCCGGCCGCCCAGTAGGACGCGTCGATGATGTTGTTGAGGCTGAAGTAGGGTTTGATCTCTTCCTGACTAAGGTCGTAGCGCTGCTTGCGGACCTTCTCCTGGTAATAGCGGTAATCCCACGGCTCGATCGTCCGAACGCCGTCCTTGCGCGCGATCTTCAGCTGGTCGGCAACCTCTTCCTTCACCCGCGCGGCCGCTGCCGGCCACACCCGCATCATCAGGTCCATCGCCTTGGCCGGGGTCTTGGCCATCGTATCCTGCATCCGCCATTCGGCATGGTTCGCGTAGCCGAGCAGCTTGGCGCGGTCGGCGCGCAGCTTTACGATCTTGGCGATGATTGCGTTGGTATCGTTGGCACCGCCATTGTCGCCGCGGTTGACGAACGCCCGCCAGACCTTTTCACGAAGGTCGCGGTTGGCGCCGAAGGTGAGCAGCGGATCGACCGCCGAGCGCGTGTTCTTGATCGCGAAGCCCGCCTTGCCCTGCGCCTTGGCAGCCGAGGCATAGGCTGCCTTCATGTCCGCCGGCACGCCCTTCAGTTGCGCTTCGGTCGCGAACAAATAGGTGCTTTCATCGGCAAGCACCCGCTCGGAAAACGTTGCGAACAGCTCGGCCAATTGCTGGTTCATGGCCGACAATTGCTGCTTCTGCGCTGGGTTGAGGTTGGCGCCCTCGCGAACGAAGCTGTCGTAATAGCGGGTCAGCAAGCGATCCTGCTTGGGGTTGAGGCCAAGCGTCGTCTTGGCGTCGTAGAGCGTCTTGATCCGCTGGAAGAGCTCCGGGTTAAGCGTCGTCTCGTCGTAGGCCGCCGACAGCTTGGGCGACCATTCCTTGTCGAGCGCCTGATATTCCGGCGTCGCCATGTTGCCCGTCATCACGCTGAACAAGGTTTCGACGCGGCCCAGCCGCTGGCCCGCCTTTTCCATGGCTTCGATGGTGTTGGCGAACGTCGGCGGCTGGGGGTTGTTGGCAATTGCCAGCACTTCGCCGCGCCGCTCGTCGATGGCGAACTTGAACGCTTCCGGGAACAGTGACGGCTTGACCTTGTCCCACGGGGGGACGCCGCCGTAGGGGCCGGTCCACTCCGCCAGCAAGACATTGTCCGGAACCGGCGCCGGGACGAAGGTCAGCCCTTCCTGCGAGGAGTCGATCTGCGGGTTGTCGATGGCCGAGCCGGTGACGATCCGGTCTCCCGGGGCGGTCGTTGCGCAGCCGGCCACGCCCAGCGAAAGTACGGCCGTTCCGGCCAGCAGCATCGACTTCATGCATCATCCTCTTGACTTGAATCTTCACGCTGCAGCGAGGAGCCGCTGCGGCCAGCGCCCGCAAGGACGCGTTCGACGAAGCGGTTTTACCGCCCTGCGAGTGAACTTCAAATGAGCGTCGCGTAAATCCGGCGCTGGCCAGGGCGGCATTCATCCACTCGGCTCTTCCAATCGGCGCCGCCTTCGCTTATAGGCGCGGCCGTTGAGGGCGGCTTCGGCTGCCCTTTGCTTTTGAAGACAGCCGGAGGGGCGTCGCACTGGGCGGCGTCAGCGATCGGCCAACAAGACGAGAACGAACATGCCGCTCTACGAGCATGTTTTCCTCGCGCGTCAAGACCTGGCCCAGGCCCAGGTCGATGCGCTTGCGGAAAACGCAACCAAGATCATCGAAGACAATGGCGGCAAGGTCGCCAAGACGGAAACGTGGGGCCTTCGCAGCCTCGCCTACCGCATCGCGAAGAACCGCAAGGCGCATTACGTGATGCTCGACGTCGACGCCCCGCCGGCCGCTTTGGCCGAGCTTGAGCGCCAGACCAACATCAACGAAGACGTCATTCGCTTCATGACCATCCGCGTCGATGAGCATGAAGGCGGTCCGTCGGCGATGATGCGCCGCGACCGTGACCGTGGCGAGCGCGGTGACCGCGGCGACCGTGGCCCGCGCGGCGACCGCGACGATCGCGGCCCGCGCACCCCGCGCGTCCAGGAAGAGGAGCAGATCTGATGGCCCGCGCATTCTTCCGCCGCCGCAAGAGCTGCCCTTTCTCCGGCAAGGACGCTCCCCGCATCGATTACAAGGACGTCCGTCTGCTGCAGGGCTTCGTGTCCGAACGTGGCAAGATCGTCCCCAGCCGCATCACCGCGGTGTCGACCAAGAAGCAGCGTGAATTGGCCAAGGCGATCAAGCGCGCCCGCCATCTCGGCCTGCTTCCCTATGTCGTGAAGTAAGGAGCAGAGCACATGGAAGTCATCCTGCTCGAACGCGTCGAAAAGCTCGGTCACATTGGCGATGTCGTCAATGTGAAGAACGGCTTTGCGCGCAACTACCTGCTGCCGAACAAGAAGGCGCTTCGTGCCAACGAAGCGAACCGCAAGCTGTTCGAAGCCAACCGCGCCAAGATCGAATCGGACAATGCCGATCGCCGCAGCGATGCGGAAAAGGCGGCCAAGGGCGTCGACGGCAAGACCGTCCAGCTCATCCGCCAGGCATCCAACACCGGCCAGCTCTACGGCTCGGTTTCGGCCCGCGACATCGTCGAGGCGCTCGAGGCTGACGGCGCCAAGGTGACCAAGAGCCAGATCGTGCTCGACCGCCCGATCAAGGCGATCGGCATGCACGAGATCAAGGTTGCGCTGCATCCGGAAGTCGCAGTCTCGGTCAAGGTCAACGTCGCCCGTTCGCCGGAAGAAGCCGACCTGCAGGCGCAGGGCGTCGACGTGATGGCGCAAATGTTCGAACGCGACACCGCCGCCTTCACCGAGGATTACGATCCGAATGCGGAGCCGGGCGCGACTGCCGAAGTCCAGGCTACCGAAGCTCCCGCTGGCGACGAAGCGGCACCCGCCGCCGAGGAAGCCGCCACGGAGGAGGGCAGCGAGGCCTAGCCTCTCCGCCCAGCCAGGCATTCAAGAAGGCCGCCGGTCCGCAAGGGTCGGCGGCCTTTCTCGTTTCGGTTCGTCGCAAATCCTGCGCCTCGTCGCACGCAGCCTTCCTCGCCCGGAACGGTCACCCCGGCCCCGCTGTTGATGAAGACAGGAGCGCGGGGCTTGTGAAGGAGTTTGAGATGGCGAACGAACGCGACGACGAAATGCAGGGCGAGAACGCTCGCAACAAGCAGGATTCCACCAGCCAGCAGAACCAGCAGCCGACCGGGCAACAGGGCCAACAGCAGCCGAGCGGACAGTCCGGCAGCCAGGATCCCAGCGCCCAGGGCGGCCAGTCGCAAGACGGCGCCTTTTCCGGCGAAAGCGGCAACCAGGCCGGCTACGGCTCCTCGCAGGAGCAGCTGAGCGAAGGCCAGACCAGCCTCGCGGACAGAACCGGTCAGCAGGGTTCGGAACAGTCGATCGAAGGCCAGGGCTCCAACCAGGCCGGCGGCAGCAGCAGCGGCTTCGTCGGCTCGCAGGGTCAGGAATCTGGCGAATATCTGCAGAAGCAGGACGGCTCGTCGGACCAGAACTTCGCCGAGCAGGGCCGCGGCGCCACGGAGGATGAAGGCGACGACAGCTCCGGCGGCTCCACCTCCCGCTAAGCCTTCGGGTCAATGAGAGCGCCGCGTTCCCCAGCGGGAGCGCGGCGCTTTTTCATGCGGTCAGCCGCTGCAGCGCCGAAGCCTCCCGCGCGATTGCCGGGGCAAAGCTTTCGCGCGCGAGGATCCGGTCGGTGTAGGCCAGCGTCCTGGGATAGCGGCTGGTATCGATCGCCACCTGCATGTGCCGCAAATTGGCGAACGGGCTGGCAACCGCCAGGTCGGCCAGCGTGATCTGGTCGCCGAGCAGGAAACCCTCCCCCTCCGGCACGCTCCGCTCAAGATAGTCGAGGATTTTGGGAAGCTCGTCGCGCTCCGCCGCCGCGGCGGCCGCGAGATCGCCCTCGCGCTTAAGAAAGACCGGCGCCACGACCCGGTTGAAGAACATCTTCGCGCCGCAACCATTTAGGATCGTATCGGCAAATTCTTCGAACCAGATGCATTGGCCGCGAAGCTTCGGATCGGCGGGAATGAGCGCTGGCTCAGGGTGCTTCGCCTCGATGTAGTGGACGATCGCGCTGGAATCGGCGAGCATGAAGTCGCCGTCGACCATTGCCGGCATCTTCCCGGACGGGCTCGCCTTGCGGAATTCGGGATCCGGGTCGCCGAGCCCGATCGGCTTCATCTCGGCCGCCACGCCTTTCTCGGTCGCGAAAGCGACGACCTTGCGCACGAACGGCGACAGCGAAGACCCGTAGATGATCATGCCCCGACTCCCTGGCGACGACTCAGCGGATCCGGTAGTAGTCTGCAACGCGATCGAGTGCGAGGACCAGCACCAGCTTGCCCGCCCGCGCCGGCCAGCCAAGCGCGGTTTCGGCGTCGCGCATCCCCTCGCCCGAACAGACCACCCGCCACAGGATATCGGCCAATCCCGGCCCCGCCGCAGCGATCGCGCAATCGAACCGCCGCCGGGCGTCGATCTGCGCCGCCGAATGGTCGAGCGCGGCAGCCGATCCGCCACGACGGCTTTCCATCGGCGCCGACGTCCAGTTCATCGTCACCCCGCGCGACAGCGAAGCGCGTTCCCAATCGCCGCGCAATTGCTCGCCGGCGTCGAACTGGCGCCGGGTCACCAGCTTGCGCGCAAGCAGCCACCCAAGCGGGGATTCCAGCGTATTGACCGTAATCGACCGGACCCCGCGCTGCTTGCCGTGGCCGCGCAGGGTCTCGCCGTCCCGGCCGATCCGTCGCTCCTCCAAAATCCTTCCCGCGCCCGCTTCGCTCATCCGATTGCCTCCATTTGCGATTCGCCGGGGACTTGCCACAACGGCGAAAGTGTAGGACAGCGATAAAACCAGAACGGTTCGTCAGGAGCAGCTTGTGATAACCCGAATCCGCGAAGTCCGGCGCGCTCGCAAGATGACCCTCGAGGATGTCGCCCGCGCCTGCGATCCGCCGACCACGCCGCAGACGATCGGCCGGCTTGAAACCGGCACTCGGACCGTCTCCGTCGACTGGCTCAACCGGATCGCGGCGGCGCTCGGCGCCGACGCGTCGGACCTAGTGCACAGCGCCCAGGAGCGGGCGGAGATCGAGGTTGCGGCGGTGATCGGCCCAAACGGCGCGGCGGCGCCGAAGCGGGCCAGCATTGTCGTCGCGGCGCGCCCCAGGGCCGGGCAAGTCGCGGTCACCGTTGCGGTGAGCGCCGGCGACTATCGGGCGGGCGACGAAATCTGGTGCGACACGCTCCAGGCCGACGATTTCGCCCGCGCGCTCAACCGCGACGTCCTAGTCCCGCGCCCCGCCGGGCGTTTCCTGTTCGGGCGGCTGATCGGCCGTGACGGCAACAAGCTGCACCTTCTGCCCACCGGTGCAGGCACGCGCCAGTCGGTCGTCACCGATCCACCGTGGATCGCGGTGGCCTCACGGCTCGTGCGCAGCCTGTAAGGCGCGCTCGGCCTTAGGCTTTCTTCTTCCGCTTCGGCCCGCCCCGGCCCTTCTTCTTGGCCGGACCCTTGGCGGCTCGTTCGTCGATCCACTGTACCGCTTCTTCCAGCACCACGGACTTGGGCTCGGTACCTTTGGGAATCGTCGCGTGCGTGGTCCCGTCGGTAACATAGGGGCCGTAGCGCCCCTCCATCACCTTGATCTCCTTGCCACTTCCCGGGTGGGCGCCAAGCACCGCAATCGGCTCGCGCGCGGCGCCGCGCTCGCGCCCGCCGGTCGCCGCATCCGCCAGCTTGGCGACCGCCGCGTTCATTCCCGTCTCGAACACTTCGGCGGTCGAGCCGAGCTTGGCATATTTGCCGTTGTGCGCGAGGTACGGGCCATAACGCCCGATGGACGCGGTGATCGGCAGCCCGCTTTCCGGGTGCGGCCCGATTTCGCGCGGGAGGGAGATGAGCCGCTGCGCCATTTCGGGCGTCAGCGCGTCGGTCCCGACATCCTTGGGCACCGAAGCGCGCTTGGCCTCCTTGCCCTCGCCCTGTTGCAGATAGGGGCCGAAGCGTCCGCTGCGCAGCGTAATTCCGTCACCGAAGTCGACCGGCTCGCCGCTCGCCGTTTCGCTTCCGCTCTGGCCGAACCGCTGGGTGTATTTGCATTCGGGATAGTTCGAGCAAGCGACGAACGCGCCATACTTGCCGCCGCGAAGCGCTAGCCGCCCGGTCCCGCAATTGGGGCATAGCCGCGGGTCGCTGCCGTCGCCCTTGTCCGGGAACAGCCAGGGCGACAGGAATTCGTCCAGCGCGGCCGTCACTTCCGACGGCTGCTGCTCCATCACCTCGCCCGCCTTGGGCTTGAAGTCGTGCCAGAAGCCTTCGAGCAGCTTCTGCCAGTCGAGCCGCCCGCCGGACACGTCGTCCAGCTCTTCCTCAAGCTCGGCGGTGTAATCGAAGCTGACGTATTTCTCGAAGAAGCGCTCAAGGAACGCCGTCACCAGCCGGCCGCTCTCCTCGGGCAGGAAGCGCTGCTTTTCGACCCGCACATATTCGCGGTCCTTGAGCGTCTGCAGGATCGACGCATAGGTCGACGGCCGGCCGATGCCGAGCTCCTCCAGCCGCTTGACGAGGCTGGCCTCCGAATAGCGCGGCGGCGGCTGCGTCGAATGCTGGGTCGCCTCGACCCCGGTCTTCGCCGGCGCGTCGCCTTCGCGAAGGTGCGGCATGCGCGCGCCTTCCTCTTCGTCGCCCTTGTCGTCGCGGCCTTCCTCGTAAAGCGCGAGGTAGCCGGGGAAGAGCACTACCTGCCCGGTCGCGCGGAGCACCGCCTTGCCAGTGCCGTCGGCCAGCTCGACCGTGGTGCGCTCCAGCCGCGCCGAGGCCATCTGGCTCGCCAGCGCGCGGTTGTAGATCAGCTCGTACAGCCGCCCGTGGTCGCCGCTCCCCGCCCGCTGCTTGGAAAAGTCGGTCGGCCGGATCGCTTCATGCGCTTCCTGCGCATTCTTGGCCTTGCTGGTGTAATGCCGCGGCTTGTCGGGGACGAAGCCGGCGTCATAGCGGCTGGCGATCGCCTTGCGCGCCGCGCTCACCGCTTCCGGCGCCATCTCGACACCGTCCGTCCGCATGTAAGTGATCGCCCCGTCCTCGTAGAGCGACTGGGCCAGGCGCATCGTATGGCTGGCCGCGAAGCCCAGCTTGCGCGCCGCTTCCTGTTGCAGCGTCGACGTCGTGAAGGGCGGCGGCGGGTTGCGGCCGAACGGCTTGGTCTCGACCGACTGGACCGTGAAGCGGCCTGCCTCGACCGCTTCCCTGGCGCGGTCCGCCTCGCCTTTGCTGCCGATGGTCAGCCGGTCGATTTTCCGGCCTTCGAAGTTGACCAGCCGGGCCGTGAAGTTCTGTCCGTCCTTGTCGAAGCTGGCGCTGACGGTCCAATATTCCTGCGGCTTGAACAGCTCGATCTCGCGCTCCCGGTCGACGATCAGGCGCAACGCAACCGATTGCACGCGGCCGGCGGACTTGGCGCCGGGAAGCTTGCGCCACAGGATCGGGGACAAGGTGAAGCCGACCAGGTAATCGAGCGCGCGGCGTGCCCGATAGGCATCGACCAGATCCTCGTCGAGCGCGCGCGGCTTGGCCATCGCTTCGGTCACCGCGGCCTTGGTGATGGCGTTGAACGCCACCCGCTGGACGTTGGCCGGAAGCGCTTTCTTCTGGCGAAGCACCTCCTGCACGTGCCAGCTGATCGCTTCGCCCTCGCGGTCCGGGTCGGTGGCCAGGATCAGCGTATCGGCTGTCTTCGCCTCGTCGGTAATCGCCTTCAGCTGCTTCGCCCGGTCCGGCGAGACCTGCCACTGCATGGCGAATCCATCGTCGGGATCGACCGACCCGTCCTTGGGCGGCAGGTCGCGGACATGGCCGAAGGACGCGAGGACCTTGTGACCGCTGCCCAAATACTTTTCGATGGTCTTCGCCTTGGCCGGCGATTCGACGACGACTAACTTCAACGCATTACCCCTCACGTATGTGCGTACGAGGGTGGTGAGCGAAGACTCCCGCCGTCAAGGGCCTCGACTTACTGGATCGAAAAATCCGGCGGCAGGACGCAGCGGCCCTTGTCGTACGTGCCGCTGACCCGGATCACTTCGTCCGGCAGCGGCTCGACGCGCGTGCCGGCAATTTGCCCGGCAAGGACTCGTCGGATGCTTCCGGCCAGCTTCGTCACGACGTAGCAATCGACGTTCGGCTCCGCATGTGCATTGCCGATCCCGCTGTCGTCGGTGAGGAAGATGTAACGCGACTGGGTCGCGGCCGCGACGGCGCGCATGAAATATTCGGCCCGGTCGTCGGTGTCGGACGCGGCCACCGGGACGATCTGGATCCGCTTGGCCCGCGCCGCTTCCGCGGCAGCGAAGGCCCTGCCCTGCAGTTCATCGTGCGGCGGCGCGTCGGCGACCAGCAGCAGCGACTTCACCGCGTCCGGCCGCCAGTCCAGGCCGACCGCGCGGATCAGCGCCTGGTCCATCGCCTCGGGCATGTCGCCGCCGCCGTCACCGTCCGTCCCGTTCAGCCTTTTCTGGATGGTCGCGAAATTGCCGGTCAGGCGATCGGTGCGCGTCACATAATCGTCGCCCTCATCGCGGTACGCCACCAGCCCGACGCGAATGTCGAGCTGCGGATAAGCGCGGCGGATGTCGCCCAGGATCGACTGCAACTCCGACTTCAGGAACTCGATCTCGTCGCCCATGCTGCCGGTCGTATCGAGGGCGATGACCAGGTCGAACTTGCGGACCGGCGCGGCGCCGCCCGGGATCACGATCGCCTGCTCCTGGCCGCCGTTCTCGGCGTCGATCAGCACCGTCTTGCGAATGCCGCCCGCCGCCACGGTGACCTTGTCGCCCAGCCGGTCGAGCGAGGGGAACAGCACCACCCGGCCATCGGCAAGGGTCTGCAAAGTCAGGCTGTTGCCGTCGGCGCAGGTGATCGTCACCGGCACGAACGGCCTTGCCCGGCCGCCCGAATCCTGGACCGCGATGCTAAGCGTGCGGCGGGTATCGACGCTCGGCAGGCCGGTGACCGACTGGCCAAGCTGGCGCGCCGCCCGCGCTGCATAGCGGGCGTAGAGCATCGGGTTGAGCAGGTCGTCATGGTCGCCGGCGGTGAGCAGCCCGGCCGGCGGCGCCTGGCGAAATCCGCCCGGGCCCCGGGCTTCGGGGGAAACCGCCGCAACGGGCGGTGCCACCACCACCGGAGTGGGCGTCGGCACCGCCGTTTTCGCGTCGGATGCTTCGGCCCTCGACCCGGTCAGAACGATCTCTCCGGAGGCTTCCGGCATCTCGATCGGGGAAGCCGGCGAAGGCGGCGCCATTGGCGGGGGCGGCGCCGGCATTCCAACCGGTACCGCACGGTGTCGGTCCTGAGGACGGGGTGCAGTCTCAGGCCCAAGCGGCGGCAAGGCGGGCGCGCGCCGGCACAGCCCTTGGTCCGGCGCGGCTGCGGAGGTCGGCGCGATTGCTACCGCCAATGCGCTCAGGGAAACCATCGCTCCAACCCAATAAGCAACAGGACGCATGCTCCAACTCCTTGCCGTGTTACAATGTAACATGCCTGAAGGGCTGCCGCTGTCAAGCGGGCTCTACGCGACCCTCAAACTGACCTTGCCGCCCGCATGACGGTCGAGCCGCCCGGCAAGGTCGAGCTCGAGCAGGGCCATCTGCACCGCCCCGCTCGGCGCCCCCGACAGCCGGATCAGTTCATCGACCGGCACCGGCGAAGGGCCGAGCAGTTCCTCGACCCTGTCGAATGGAACCGCCTCGCCGTTGGGTTCGACCGGCTCGAACGGCGCCGTGGGCGAAGCGACTCGGACCTGCATCGGCCGTACCGCCTCCAGCACGTCGCTGGCATTCTGGACCAGCGTCGCGCCGTCGCGGATCAGCTGGTTGCACCCTTGCGCCCGGGGATCGAGCGGCGATCCCGGCACCGCCATCACCTCGCGCCCAGCTTCGGCAGCAAGCCTGGCGGTAATCAGCGAACCCGACCGCGGCGCCGCTTCGACCACCACGGTCCCGGCGCTCATCCCGGCGATGATCCGATTGCGATAAGGGAAATGGCGCGCTCGCGGCTCGGTGCCCGGCGGCATTTCGGCAAGCACCAGGCCGCGTTCGAACATCGCTTGCTGCCGCGCCTCATTCTCGGGCGGATAGAAAACGTCGATCCCGCCGGCGACGACGCCGACGGTGCCGACCTCCAGCGATCCGTCGTGCGCCGCAGCGTCGATCCCGCGCGCCAGACCGGACACGACCAGCACGCCTTCGCAGCCAAGTTCGTGCGCAAGGCTCCGGGCGAAGCGGCACGCCGCTGCGGAGGCATTGCGCGCGCCGACGATCGCGATCGCGGGCCGGTCAAGCAGCTTGAGGTCGCCCCTGGCGACGATCAGCGGCGGCGCATCGTCGAGTTGCGCGAGCAGCGACGGGTACAGGCCTTGCCCAAGCGCCAGGTAGCGCGCGCCCAGTCGCTCGACCCGCTCCACTTCCCGCTCGGCCTCACCCTGGCTGAACAGGCGCGGCGCCTTTCCGCCCCCGCGCCGCGCAAGGTCGGGCACCGCTTCGAGCGCGGCGCGAGCATTGCCGAAGCGCATCAGCAACTGGCGGAACGTTACCGGCCCGATGCCGGGGGACCGCACCAGCCGGATGCGGTCGATCAGGTCATTGTTCAGTGGTCTTCCTTCCCACGCGCGGCTCCGTCCCATCCTTCAGGCGAAGGATGTTTTCGCGATGCTTCCAAAGGATCAGCAATGCGAAACCGAGCAGCAGTGGGAAGAGCAGGTCATTTCCTAAAATCGCGGCAGTGATCGGCGCACTGACCGCCGCGGCAATCCCCGCGACCGACGAGATTCGGATCGTCAGCAGCAGGAGTATCCAGACCGCCGCGTAGACCGCGGCGGCGATGGGCAGGAGCGGGATCAGCACGCCAAGCAGCGTCGCCACGCCCTTGCCCCCGCGAAACTTCAGCCACACCGGGTACAAGTGGCCGATCATGGCGCCGGCGGCGGCGAACAACGCCGCTTCATCGCCAATCAGCGCCCGTGCCAGCAGAATCGCCGCGGTCGCCTTCAGGCAGTCCAGCACCAGCGTCAGCGCCGCCAGCGGCTTGCTTCCGGTGCGAAGCACGTTGGTCGCGCCGATGTTGCCGGATCCGATGTCCCGGACATCGCCCTTCCCGGCCAGCCGGGTCAGCACCAGGCCGAACGGGATCGACCCGAACAGGTAACCGATGGCCAGGGCAATGAGCAGTTCGGACGACATTGTTGACGTTCGTAGCAAACTTGCGGCGGCAATCCAGCCGCGCCACATGACGGCCATGAACCCCGCCGCGCCTTTGCTCTTTTTCGATTCCGGCGTCGGCGGGCTGTCGGTGCTCGGGCCGACGCGGGCGCTGCTGCCGACGGCACCGATCGTCTATGCCGCCGACAGCGCCGGCTTCCCTTACGGCACCAAGACGGAAGCCGAGATCGCAGCGCGCGTGCCGGCTCTGCTCGGCCGCCTGGTCGAGCGTTTCCAGCCCCGCCTGGTGGTCATCGCCTGCAACACCGCCTGCACCATCGCCCTCGACCAGGTCCGCGCCGCGCTCGACCTGCCGGTGGTCGGCACGGTCCCGGCGATTAAGCCGGCCGCCGAGCGATCGCGCACCCGCACCATCGGCGTGCTCGGCACTGAGGCCACCATCCGCCAGCGCTACGTCGACGATCTCGCTGCCCAGTTCGCGGCCGACTGCACGGTGCTCCGCCACGGCTCGCCCGAACTGGTGGAGCTGGCGGAACGCAAGCTCGGCGGCGAGCCGGTCACCGTCGAGCAGGTGCGCGCCGCCACCCAGCCGCTCTTCGACCAACCCGGCGGCGACAGGCTCGACACCGTCGTCCTTGCCTGCACCCACTTTCCGCTGCTGGAACAGGAACTGAGCGCGGCTTTCCCCGGCGTTGCCTGGGTCGACGGGGCCGCTGGGATCGCCCGCCGCATCGCTTTCCTCACGCGCGACCAGCCCTGGCCGGCCGACCCGCCCGCCGGAATCGCCGTCTTCACCGGCCCGCCGCCGCGGCGAGCCCTGCTCGGCGCGCTCGCTGCCTATGGCCTCGACGAAGTTGGCACGATCTGAACCTTGGGCGCGATTCGCATTGGAAATTGGCTGGCGGTGGGTCTAAAGGCGCTTCGAGCGAGCCCGGGACAGCTGTGAACTACGACCAGATCTTCAAGGCGGCGATCGACCGGCTTCACGACGAAGGCCGCTATCGAGTCTTCATCGACATCGTCCGCAACAAGGGGTCCTACCCCAACGCCCATTGTTTTGGCGGCAATGGCCCGCGCCCGGTCACCGTCTGGTGCTCCAACGACTATCTCGGCATGGGCCAGCATCCCGCCGTCGTCGCCGCGATGGAAGAAGCGCTGCACGAATGCGGCGCCGGCTCCGGCGGCACCCGCAACATCAGCGGCAATACCCATTACCACGTCCAGCTCGAAGCCGAGCTTGCCAGCCTCCACGGCAAGGACGGCGCGCTGCTCTTCACCTCGGGCTACGTGTCGAACGAGGCGGCGCTCTCCACGCTGGGCAAGCTGCTGCCCGGCTGCATCATCTATTCCGATGAGCTCAACCACGCCTCGATGATCGCCGGCATCAAGAGCTCGGGCTGCGAAAAGCGCGTCTTCCGCCACAACGACCTCGAGCATCTCGAACAGATGCTGATGGAGGCCGATCCCGAAGCGCCCAAGCTGATCGCCTTCGAAAGCGTCTATTCGATGGACGGCGACATCGCCCCGATCGCCGCCATCTGCGACCTCGCCGACCGCTACGGCGCGCTCACCTACCTCGACGAAGTCCACGCCGTCGGCATGTACGGCGCCCAGGGCGGCGGCATTTCGGAACGCGATTGTGTCGCGCAGCGCGTGACGATCATCGAAGGCACTCTGGGCAAGGCCTATGGCGTCATGGGCGGCTACATCGCCGCCAGCCAGCAGATCATCGACTGCATCCGCAGCTATGCGCCGGGCTTCATCTTCACCACCTCGCTATCACCGGTGCTGGTCGCCGGCGCGCTCGCCAGCGTCCGCCACTTGAAGGTCTCCTCGGCGGAGCGCGAAGCGCAGCAGGCGGCCGCCGCAACGCTTAAAAAGAAATTCGCCGCCGCCGGCCTGCCGGTGATGGAAACGGTGACTCACATCGTGCCGCTGCTGGTCGGCTGCCCGGTCAAGGCCAAGCGCGTCAGCGACATCCTGCTCGCCGAATACGGCCTGTACGTTCAGCCGATCAATTACCCCACCGTCCCCCGCGGCACCGAGCGCCTTCGCTTCACGCCGGGCCCGGTCCATTCAGCCGAAATGATGGACGAACTGACCGGCGCGCTGGTGGAGATCTGGACTCGGGAGGAGATTCGGTTGGCGGCTTAGCTGTCGCGCCGCCGGGTTGAAATCGCTTCCCCGGGGTGGCGCTCGGCCTGCTCGTCGGCAATAGAAGCGGCGATGACATTCGCTCGGCTTGCCAGTCTCCTGATGCCGATAGTCGGCTGGCTTGTGCTGGCGGCCACCGCGGTCGGATTGTCCTCACCGCTGCTCGTCGGGATCTTCCTGATCGGTGTCGTCATCGCCGCCGTCCACCACGCTGAAACGGTCGCCCACCGGGTCGGCGAACCATTCGGCACCTTGATCCTTGCCGTTGCGGTGACGGTGATCGAGGTCGGGCTGATCGTCTCGTTGATGCTGGCCAACCGCGAGGGTGCCGCAACGCTTGCCCGCGACACGGTTTTCGCCGCCTGCATGATCATCCTCAACCTGCTTCTCGGCCTGTGCCTGATCGGCGCTGCAAGGCACCAGAAAGAGGCGCGGTTCACCCGTACCGGGGCGACCGCGGCCCTCAGCACGCTGGCGACCCTGACCATCTTGACCCTGGTCCTGCCCAATCATACGACGACCGTCACCGGGCCGATCTACAGCCCGCCGCAGCTTGCGTTCGTCGCCGCTCTTTCGCTGCTGCTCTACCTCACGTTCGTGTTCGTCCAGACAGTCGGCAACCGCGATTACTTTCTCCCCAAAGGCGATCTGCAAGCGAACGCCGAGGCGCACGCGGAGCCTTTGAGCGTCAAGGCAACCTGGCTTTCGTTCGGCGCCCTGGTCGTCAGCCTCGGCGCCGTCGTGCTGATGGCCAAATCGCTTTCGGCGCCGCTGGAATCGGCGGTCGCCGCC
Source organism: Sphingomonas sinipercae (assembly GCF_011302055.1). Taxonomy (NCBI): domain Bacteria; kingdom Pseudomonadati; phylum Pseudomonadota; class Alphaproteobacteria; order Sphingomonadales; family Sphingomonadaceae; genus Sphingomonas; species Sphingomonas sinipercae. The sequence goes on along the minus strand of NZ_CP049871.1, from coordinate 880,672 downwards.
GCCAATGCGCCGCGTGCGCTAGTCGGCATCGCCATCGCCGCCATCGTCCTCTTGCCGGAAAGTGTCGCCGCGGTCCGCGCGGCCCGCGCCAATCGACTTCAGACGAGCCTCAATCTCGCGCTCGGGTCGGCGCTTGCGACGATTGGGCTGACGATCCCGGCCGTCACCGTCACTTCGTTCGCGCTTGGGCTTCCGCTCGCGCTTGGGTTGGACGGCAAGGGGACCGTGCTCCTGTCGCTCACCCTCCTGATCGGGGCGCTGTCGCTCGCGCGCGGCCGGACGACCGTCCTGCACGGCGCCGTCCACCTGGTAATATTCGGCGCGTACCTGCTGACGACGGTTCTTCCTTAGGCGGTCAGACGGCCCGCTTCGACGCGCATGGGGTCATCGCCAGCTTGCCGCTGCTCAGCGTCAGCTTCCCGTCCAGCGCTTCGATCGGCCTGCTGTCGGGCCAATCGCCGTTCGGCGGCGGCGCCATGACGTAGCGGCCGGGCAGGACGACCACGGTGCCCGCCCTGCGCAAGTGAAACTCGATCACGTCCATTTCCGGATTCAGCGAGTGGCCGAAGAGCAAGCCGCTCCTCCGCGAGAAACGGTAGTTTCGCTCCCACCGGTCGAGCGGCCCGACGCACGGGTGCGCCGCAAGCATCCTCTCCAGGCGCTCAATGTCCCTTGCTGCCGGCGTGACCGTGTCATCGACCGACGGATCGCAACCGGCGCAAAAAAGCACAGCGACAGCGAAAGGCAGCAGTCTCATGATGATCGTTATGCCACGTGGGGGCGGCAAACCCAACCGAGGCCACCCCGGCAGCCGCCTGCTCCGCTTTTCCGCAAGCACGAGCCTTGCTCTAGTCGTCCGCTACCCCATATTGTGCAGTGCAGCATTTTCCCGAAGCTGTCTCTTCAGCCATCCCGGAGTGCCGCCATGCGAAACCTGTCCGACACTCTTACGCGGCTCAAGCGCTTGCGGCCCGCATTGGGCGAGTCGACGCCCGCAACCAGTCCCCTGCAACCGTTCACCGGCTTCGGCTCCAACCCGGGCCAGCTTAAAGGCTGGATCCATGTTCCCGAAGCCGTCGAACCGGGCGCTCCGCTAGTCGTCGTCCTCCACGGCTGCACCCAGGAAGCGGCGGGCTATGACTCCAGCGCCGGCTGGTCGCGCCTTGCCGACCTTCACGGCTACATCGTCCTTTATCCAGAGCAGCAAAGGTCGAATAATCCCAACCTGTGCTTCAACTGGTTCTCGCCCGCCGACGCCGCGCGGGGCCAGGGCGAGGCGCTGTCGATCCGCCAGATGGTCACCGCGGTCCAGACCCGCCACCGCACCGACCCGGACAGGGTCTTTATCACCGGCTTGTCGGCGGGCGGGGCGATGACCGCGGCCATGCTTGCGACTTACCCGGATGTCTTCGCGGCCGGAGCGGTCATTGCCGGGCTTCCGTTCGGCGTCGCCTGTTCCGTCCCCGAAGCCTTCGACCGCATGCGCGCTCACGGCGGCCCACGGCCGGAAAGGCTCGCGGACCTGGTCAGGGATGCGTCCGCGCATACCGGCCCCTGGCCCCGGCTGTCGGTTTGGCACGGTACGGCCGATCAAACCGTGGACCAAGCCAACGCCGCCGCGCTGATTGAACAATGGCGCCCGCTTCACGGCGCGGCGCCGGCGCCGAGCAAAGTCGAGGATGTCGCCGGCCACCCGCACCGGGTCTGGCGCGACTCGATCGGCCGTGAGGTGCTTGAGGAATACCGCATCGCCGGCCTCGGTCACGGCACCCCGCTCGACCCGGCGGGCAGCGATCACGCAGAGAGCGCCGCTCCGTTCATGCTCGACGCTGGCATCTCCTCGACCCGCCTGATCGCGAATTTCTGGGGCATCGCGCCGAAGCAGGCGCAGCCACGCACCCGGCCGTCACCGGAGGCAGCGCCGGCATTCCAGGGATCGCCGCACCTCGCCAAGACCGCCGCGTCACCCGAGCAGGGTATTCAGAAAACCATCGAGGATGCGCTGCGAAGCGCCGGGCTGCTGAAATAGCGGTCGCGTCTCGCAGGCCCAGACAACGGACTCCCCTGCGGCCATCGCTACGCCTTATACCGTGCCGGCGAGCGGAGCGATTGTCGACGAGGGCAAATCCGTAGTGCCGGTTACGATGCGGCCGGCTCCGCCGACACCCTTTTCCGCTTCGATCTCAGCCAGAAATAAGCCGGCACGCTGGCTAGTAGGGCGAGGCCGCCGCGCACCATCGACGAGGGCTCGGCCCACGCCGCCGCGGCGATGATGACGACCGAGTAGGCGATGACGGCTAGCGGTAGCCACGGATATCCCTTGGCGCGATAGGGCCGGGGAAGGTTCGGCTCCGTCTTGCGCAGGCGCATCACCGCTGAGAATGTGAAAGCGTCCAGCGCGGTGCCAAGCAGCGCGATGCTGATGAACAGCTCTTCGAACGTTCCGGTCATGGCCAGGGCAATCATGGCGCCTGCGGTGATCGCTAAGCCCGGGAGCAACGCGCCCTTGCTGGTCACGGCGCTGGCCGCGCTATGGAACCAGCCGTCCCGCGACAGTGCAAACAGGATGCGCGGCGCCTGGAACAGGTTGGCATGGCACAGGCTCATCAAGGTAACGACCGCCAGGACCGTGACAACCACGCCCGCTGCGTCCCCGAGGATCAGCGCGGTGGCGTCGGCCAGCGGCAGTTTGGACTGCGCGATCGCCTCAAGCGGAAGCACACTTAACAGCGCAAGGTTCATCAGCACGTAGATTGCGGCCACGATTGCGATCCCGCCGAACAAAGCGCGCGGAATGCTCCGTTCGGGCCGCCGGTTTTCCTCGGTGAGATAGACCGGCGTGTTCCAGCCGGCGAACGTCTCGTTGACCATGATCGCGCTTCGCCCGAGCACGAGCAACAGGGCCCATGATGGCGGCTGCACTATGGCCTGGCGTGGCTCGGGCGTCGCTTCGACCGACAGGCCGCCGACCAGGCAGACGACGATAAGGCTGAGGAAGGCCAGCGCTTTCGCGCCCGAAAGCAGCTTCTGCGATTCGCTCCCGCTGCGGAGGCCCGTCGCGTGGATCAGGAACAACAGGACAATGACGCACAGGCTGATCGCATTGCCGCCGCCTGGAAACGCAGGAGCGAGCTGCAACCCGTATTCCCCGACGGCGACGAGGATGTACGCGGCTGAGGCGACCGAGATGAACCAGTCGACCCATCCCATCAGGAACCCGGGATAGTCGCCATAGGCACGCTGGATATAGACGTAAGGCCCGCCGGCTTTCGGCAACATCACGGCCAGTTCCGCGACGCAGTTCGCGCCTAGCGCCGCCACCATGGCGCCAACCAGCCAGATACCGATGAAGAGGATTGGCTGGTTGAGATCCCCCGCCAGCGCGGCCGGAACCCGCAGGATGCCGACGCCGATCACGCTGCCGATTACGGCCGCAATCCCAAATCCGGTACCAAGGACGCGCAGCAGCCCGCGCGGTGTGTTCGCCCCCATGAACCGCCCCCTGCGGCGCGGTCGTAGCAGGATTTATCGGCGATGTCCCAAGCTGCCAGGGCCGCGTGGGAGCGTCAGCCGCCTATACCGAGCGCGGCGTGCGGCGGCTGGTTGACGTGGCTCCAGATGGCGCTGACCACCACCGACCCTTCGCCGACGCTGCTTGCCACGCGCTTGACCGACCCGGAGCGGACATCGCCGACCGCGAACACTCCCGGCAAAGACGTGGCGAAGCCGCTGCTTGCGCCCACCTCGATCCCGGTCTTCACGAACCCATGCCGGTCCAGTTCGACAAGGTCGGACAACCAGCGCGTGTTCGGGGCGGCGCCGATCATGATGAACAAGGCTCGGCATTGCGAGGTCCATTCGCCGTCCGGTCCCAGCACCGTCACCGCTTCCAGCGCGCCGTCGCCGTCCAGCCTCGACACTGCCGAGCCGGTATGAATTTCGATCTTCGGATCGGCGTCCAGCCGTTCGCGCAGGTAGGCGCTCATCGTTTCCGCAAGCCCGGAACCGCGCACCAGCAAGTGGACCTTGCTCGCGACCCTCGACAGGTACATCGCCGCCTGATCTGCGCTGTTACCGCCGCCGACGATGATCGCCTCCGTCGCCGCGCAGAAGCGCGCTTCCATCTCGGTCGCGGCATAATAAACGCCCATGCCCTCGAATTCCTCCAGCCGGGGAATCGGCAGGCGCCGGTATTGGACGCCGGTCGCGACCAGGACGGACCGGGAACACAATTGCTCGCCGTCCTCCAGCGTGACGCAGAAACCGTTGTCGCGCTGCTCCAGCCGCTCGACTCGGCGCGGCATTGCAAAGCAGGTGCCGAACTTCATCGCCTGGATTTGGCCGCGGAAGGTCAGGTCAGCACCGGAGATGCCGGTCGGAAAGCCCATGTAATTTTCGATCCGGCTGCTGGTCCCGGCCTGCCCGCCGATGGCATTGTCCTCGATGACCAGCGCGCTTAGCCCTTCGGACCCGGCATAGACGGCGGCTGCGACCCCCGCCGGCCCAGCACCGACGATGATGAGGTCCAGTTCCCCATCATGCTTGCGGTCGAGGTCCAGCCCGAAATGGCGGGCGATGGCGCGTGGGTTCGGGTCCTCGAGCGGCTTGCCGGCGATGGTCACGCCGGGAGCGCCGTTGGCAGCTTCGCGAAATGGCAGCCGGTTGCGGTTGAGGAAGCTCGCGATCCGCCCGATCTTGGGATCGCGATCGGCGCCGCTGATGACGATGCTGCTATCGCCGCCTTCGAACAGGCTCCGGCGCCGCGCCGCGAAGACCGTCAGGATGTGGTCGCCGATCTCCGGCACGTCGCTCATCAGCCGCAGCATTGCCGGGCGCGGAACTTCAATGGTGCGCGTCGTCTCGGCCGCCTGCATGGTCAAGGTCATCGACCCGCCGTTGAGAAAGGCCAGCTCGCCCATGAACTGGCCCGTCCGCAGCGATGCGTCCTGATACGGCTCGCCGGTGTCGGGATCGATGATGACGACTTCGCCCGACTCGATCAGCACGAACCGGTCGAGCGGCTCGCCGATTTCCTGGACGACGTCGCCGGGACGATATTCACGCTCGACGCCGATGGCGCGAATGGCCTCATGATGCTCGGCCGAAAACGGCCGCGGTGTCATGGTGGCGAGGTCGCCGCCGATCGATTCCATATCGCGCCCCTAGAGCCGCTGCACGAACTCGCCAAGTCGTGCGCTTATCGTCCGCCGGTCAAGGGCTGAAAAGCTGTCCTACACCGCGCTGGACGGCTACGAACCTTGCGGATGGGCAACTGGCGACTCTCGACGATCGACCCACCTTCCCGAACCGCGCTTAAAGTCACGAAAATGCTGCACGACCGCGTGACTTTAATGACTTTAAGCGCGGTGCCGGTGGAAACCCGGCGCGGCGGGCGATAGGAAGCGTCATGCGCATCGCCCTCGCCGCTGATCATGCCGGATACGCCCTCAAGGATGAGCTTGCCGCCTGGCTTCGCGATCAAGGGCATGACGTGACCGACCTTGGCACCAATGGCGGCGAAAGCGTCGATTATCCGCAGTTCGGCGCTAGGCTCGCCCGCCATGTCGGCGACGGTCTCGCCGACCGCGGAATCGCCGTCTGCGGTTCGGGCATCGGCATTTCGATCGCGGTCAACCGCGACCCGCGCTGCCGCTGCGCGCGGGTCGACGATCCGCTTTCCGCAGCGCTTGCCCGCGAACATAATGATGCCAACGTCCTCGCGCTCGGCGCTCGTTTGGTCGGGCCCGACATGGCCAAGGCCTGCGTCGCCGCGTTCCTCGACACCGATTTCGCCGGCGGGCGCCACCAGCGCCGCGTCGATCAACTTTCTCAAAGCTTACAGGACAGCGATTGATGGCCAGTGCAGCCGACCTCCACGCGGTTCAACCGGAAGGTTTCTTCAGCGAACGCCTGGCCTCGGCCGATCCCGCCGTCGCTGCTGCGATCCAGTCGGAACTCAAGCGCGAGCAGACCCAGATCGAGCTGATTGCGTCGGAAAACATCGTCAGCCGCGCCGTTCTGGAAGCGCAAGGGTCGGTGTTCACGAACAAATATGCCGAAGGCTATCCCGGCCGCCGTTACTATCAGGGGTGCGAACCGTCGGACTCGGTCGAGCAACTCGCGATCGACCGCGCCAAGCAGCTGTTCGGCTGCGGCTTCGTCAACGTCCAGCCGCATTCGGGCGCGCAGGCCAACGGCGCGGTGATGATGGCGCTGCTAAAGCCCGGCGACACGATCATGGGCATGAGCCTCGCCGCCGGCGGACACCTTACCCACGGCGCGCCGCCGGCGCAGTCGGGCAAGTGGTTCAACGCGGTGCAATATGGCGTTCGCCAGGACGATCACCTCGTCGACTTCGACGAGGTCGAGCGGCTGGCGGCCGAGCATAGCCCGAAGATGATCATCGCCGGCGGCTCGGCTTATCCGCGCCACCTCGATTTCGCCCGCTTCCGCGCCATCGCGGACAGTGTCGGCGCCTTGCTCTTTGTCGACATGGCCCACTTCGCCGGGCTGGTCGCGGCAGGCGAGCACCCCTCCCCGTTCGGCCACGCCCACATCGTCACCACGACGACGCACAAGACGCTTCGCGGCCCGCGCGGCGGCATGGTTCTGACCGATGACGAAGCCATTGCGAAGAAGATCAATTCGGCGGTCTTCCCGGGGCTTCAGGGCGGGCCGCTGATGCATGTCATCGCCGCCAAGGCGGTGGCGTTCGGCGAGGCGCTCCAGCCCGACTTCAAGACCTACGCAAAGGCGGTAATCGCCAACGCCAGGACGCTTGCGGGACGCCTGAAGGAACGCGGCGCCGATCTGGTCGCCGGCGGCACCGATACGCACTTGGCGCTGGTCGACCTGCGCCCGCTCGGCCTCACCGGCAAGGACGCCGACGAAGCCCTGGAGCGGGCCGGCATCACCTGCAACAAGAACGGCGTTCCGTTCGACCCGCTGCCGCCGATGAAGACCAGCGGCATCCGCGTCGGCTCGCCGGCCGGCACCACGCGCGGTTTCGGCGAAGCGGAGTTCCGCGACATCGGCGACATGGTGGCCGACGTGCTCCACGGCCTGGTCAAAAACGGGACGGAGAATAACGGCGACGTCGAAGCACAGGTCAATCGACGGGTCCGCGACCTGTGCGCTCGCTTCCCGATCTACGAAGGCTAGGCGCCTTGTCGGTCCTTCACGCAGGCGTTGACTGATGCGCTGTCCCTTCTGCGCGCACGAAGACAGCCAGGTTAAGGACAGCCGTCCCAGCGAGGATGGCGCGGCCATCCGCCGGCGCCGCCAGTGCGAGGCTTGCGGCGCCCGCTTCACCACGTTCGAGCGGATCCAGCTGCGGGACCTCACCGTGGTCAAGAAAGACGGCAAGCGCGAGCCGTTCGACCGCGAAAAGCTGGCCCGCGCCATCGGCCATGCGACCCGCAAGCGCGAAGTCGACGCGGCCAAGATCGACCGTCTGATCAGCGGCGTTCAGCGGCAACTGGAAACCCGCGGCGACGAAACCTCCTCGACCCGCATCGGGGAGGCGGTGATGGCCGGGCTCAAGAGCCTCGACCATGTCGCCTACATTCGCTTCGCAAGCATCTACAAGGACTTCTCCGACCCCGGCGACTTCGCGGAAATCGCCGAGCGGGTCGAGAAGGAGGCCGCGCCGGCCGACCACGAAAAGCTGTTGTGAGCGGCGCCAAGCCCGTCATCGTCCTAGTTCGCCCGCAACTTGGCCAGAACATCGGCAAGGCGGCGCGGGCGATGCTCAATTTCGGGCTGACGGAGATGCGGCTCGTCGCCCCGCGCGACGGCTGGCCGAACCCGGACGCCGGCCCGTCGGCCAGCGGCGCCGACGTCGTCCTCGAGCAGGCGCAGGTTTTCGCGACGGTGCAGGACGCGATCGCCGATTGTGCGGCCGTCTACGCCTCGACCGTTCGCCGCCGCGATTTGGTGATCCCAGTCCTTACCCCGCAGCAGGCGGGCGAGGCGATTGCCGGCTCGGCGGAGCGCTCAGCCATCCTGTTCGGGCCGGAGCGGTCAGGGCTGGAGACGGAGGACGTCGCGTTAGCCAACGCAATCGTGACCGTCCCGATCAACCCTAAATTCGGGTCGCTCAACCTGGCGCAGGCGGTAATCCTGCTGGCTTACGAATGGTCAAAGCAGTCGGAGCTCGCGGTTCCGCCAGCGAGGGAAGCCGAACCGCCGGCGCCGCACGGCGAGTTCGAAGGATTGGTCGCGCAACTTGAGGGCGAGCTGGAATCGAAGGGCTATTTCCATCCGCCGGAGCGCTCCCAGGCGACCAAGAACACGCTTCGAACGATCTTCACCAAGGCCCCCTGGTCTTCGCGTGAAATAAAGGCCGTTCGGGGGGTTATTCGGGCACTCGCCAAGCCTGCAAGAATCCGCTAGGTCACTCTAAACGGGACAAGAATCACCTTTATCTACTCGACTGGAGAGCCTGTATGTCGCTTGTGTTCACTGCCGCCCTTGTTGCCTTTGCCCAGGCGGGCGCGCCCTCCACGGTTTCGACCGCACCGACGCAGGACAAAGTGATCTGCAAGCGTGAAGACGACCAGGCGGACGTCGGTTCGCGGCTTCGCGGCCGCGGCGACAAGGTCTGCAAGAAAGCGTCGGAATGGCGCCAGATCCAGCAGGGCCAGCAGCCGACCGCCGGCAGCGGCAACTCGAAATAAGGGAGCGCGGGCGCTTCGCCGCCGATCGGCGGGGCGCCTCGCTTCATTGACTTTTCGCACGAGCGCCGCCAAGTGCGCCGCTCGCAATTGATCCCGCATTCCCGGTGAAGCGGCGATCGCGTCGAGCGTAAGGCTCGGCGGTGCGGTCCGGGAAAACGACAGAAGCAAATTGGAGAACCAACGTGAGCAAGCGCTCAAGCGCCAAGTATAAGCTCGACCGCCGCATGGGCGAGAACGTCTTCGGACGGCCCAAGAGCCCGGTCAACCGCCGCGAATACGGCCCCGGCCAGCACGGCCAGCGCCGCAAGGGCAAGGTCAGCGATTTCGGCATCCAGCTTCGCGCCAAGCAGAAGCTGAAGGGCTATTACGGCGACGTCACCGAAAAGCAGTTCAAGCGCACCTACACCGAAGCCAGCGCGATGAAGGGTGACGCTTCGCAGAACCTGATCGGCCTGCTCGAGCGCCGTCTCGACATGGTCGTCTATCGCGCCAAGTTCGCGCCGACGATCTGGGCCGCGCGCCAGCTGGTCAGCCACGGCCACATCCGCGTGAACGGCGTGAAGTGCAACATCGCCAGCCGCCGCGTGAACGTCGGCGACGTCATCGAACTGGGCCCGAAGGCGCAGGAAATGGCGCTCGTCATCGAAGCGCAGGGCCTGGCCGAGCGCGACGTGCCCGATTACGTGGTCCCGGACGGCACCTCGAAGGTGACCTACAACCGCGTGCCGACGCTCGACGAGGTGCCCTATCCGGTCCGGATGGAGCCCAACCTCGTGATCGAATTCTACTCGCGCTAATCGACGGCTTGGGCGGCGGTTTGCGCCGCCCTCGCTTTCCTATTGCCCGATAGTCCGCTGCAGCAGCTCGCCGATCTTGCGCAGCAGCTCCCGGCGGGCGGGCCCGTCATCGAGCTGGTGATCCAGAGTCCTGAACCGCAGCAGCTCGACGGTCTTGCCCGACGACCGCAGCGCGGAATCCATCTTCACCGAATGGTCGACGCTGACGTTGAGGTCGAGGTCGCCATGGGCAAGCAGCACCGGCGCCCGGATTGCCCCCGCGCGCCGCAAAGGCGATCCTTCTTCGATATGCGGGCCCTTACCGACGAAATCGGCGACGAGCGCCTGCCTGGCGTAGCCCCGCGCCTCTGACTTCAGCAAAGCGAGGTCGGTCGCGGGCGCGATCGCGGCGACGGCCTTGAACAGGTCGGGCTCGGTCGCCGCAGCCTGCAAGGCCGCATATCCGCCATACGACCAACCGACCACTGCAAGCCGGTTGGGGTCGGCAATTCCTTGCTTCACCAGCCAGCGGATCGACCCGGTTATATCCCCGATCGACGTCCGCCAGCTCTTGAAGCCATTGTCGACCAGCCACTGGTCGCCAAAGCCCGCCGATCCCCGATAGTTCGGCTGGATCACGGCGTAGCCGCGCGCGGCCAGGAACTGGGCGATCCAGTCGAAACCCCATTCATCGCGCGAGCTCGGTCCGCCATGCGGAAGGACCACGGCGGGGAGGTTTTTCGGATCCTTGCCTGCCGGCAGGGTCAGATAAGCGGGAATCTGCGTTCCATCCGCAACGGTCGCAGTGACCGTCTGGACCTTGGCGATCGGATGCTTTTCGAGCTGTGGCCGCGCAAGGAACAGCTCATCCAGCTTCTTGGCGGAGCGGTCGTAGAGATAGTAGCGCCCGGGATCGCTGTCGCTTCCGGCAAAGACCAGGCTGCGCGTGCCGTCCTGGCTGTCCGCGACGAAACGGATCAGCGGCAGGCCGGGCAGCGCCTTGTTCAGCGATTCGGCCAGCGCCTTGTGCGAAGCATCGAAATAGATCGTCTGGCGCCGGTCATCGACGAAACTGTAGCCGATCACCTGCCCTCCCTGCGCGCTGCGAACGACGTCGTCGATGTCGACACGCGGATTGGAAGCAACCAGTTCCGTCGACACGGGATCGGTCAGCCGCATCCGGTACAAGGCATAGCGGCCATCCAGCTTCTTCAAGGCGTAAAGCGAATCCACCGACGCATCGATGGCGAGTGGCACGATCTCCTGCCCGCCATAGCCACTCAGCAACCGCCACTCCCGCGAGGACGCGGTGCGGAAATCGATCCGCCGGCGACCGGTCAGGAGGCCGCGGCCGTCCTCCTCGTTGGTAATCCGAACCCGCACATTTCCCCGCCCGTCGGTCAGGTAGGCCCCGACGCCGCGGCGCGGGTTTTCCACGATCTTCGTCGCCATGCTGGCCGAGTCGATCCAATCGACGCCCAAGCCGTCGTCAGTCCGCACGACGCGGGATCCCGTCGTGTTGGTCTCGGGCACATACTCCCTCTGCATCAGCACCGCCCCATCGCCGCCCGGGCGCCAATCGATGATCGTGCCGTCGAATTGCCGGATGCGCTCGTCCTTGTAGCTGGCGCTTTGGCCAAGCAGTTTCACGCCAGTGCCGTCGCTGTTGATCGCGACGGTGCGCGAGAAGGGGATCAGTTTCCCGGCATCGCTTTCCATCCAGCTGATCTCGCAGATCAGCCGTATGTCGGTGACGAAGCCGCACCAGTCGATCTTCTCATTCTTGGCCGCCCCGGCCGACTTCAGGAATGTCTGGATCGCGCCCGTGTCGAGGTCGGCGACGAATGCGACCATGCCGGCGCCTTGGGACGGCCGCAGGTAAGCGACCCGATGACCGTTGGGCGAAAGATCCGCCGAATGGATGTCTTCGCGCGAGCCGAACGCGTTGGCGTCATCGACTAGCGAAGTTTGCGCGCCAGCGGGCGCAACGCCCAGCGCAATCGCGCTGGCCAGCAACAAGGCCTTGTACATCGAACTCCCCCCAAGGTCCCCGAGCCCCCGCATCGTGCCACGATGGCGGGCAAACGCAAGCTGGCAGCGGGATTCCTTGGGCTGCGGCGTTAAGCGCCCGGGTAGGTGACCAGCAGCCAGCGCTGGAACAGGGCCTTCTGGGCCGCCGTGGGATTGTCGATCGGTCCTACCGAAGCGTCGCCGCTCGAAGCGCCGAGCTTCAGCGTCTTCTGGCCGATCTGGTCGCGGCGGAAATAGGTCACGGTGACCGTGGCGCCGGGGCGGCGCTCGGCCAGTGCGGCGCCGAAGCGGTCGTTGGTCACCCGCTTGCCATCGAAAGCGACGATGATGTCGTCAGGCGTAAACCCCGCGTTCCATGCCGGGCCTCCGCGCTCCACCGAGGTCAGCTTCATCCCGCCGCTGCCCTGTTCCCCGCTCCAGCCGGCGAACGGCTTCGGATCGGCGGCGTTGGAATAGGTCAGTTTCAGCCCGACCGGATTAAGCAAGCTGTTGAAGTCCACTGCCCCCAGCGGCGCGTTGACATAGCGAGCCCACCAGTCGTTCCAGGACGAACCGGTCAGTTCCTGCAGGATCTGAAGCACGTCCGCGCTGCTGTAGCCCCGCCGGGTCGAGGGGAAGCGCTTGTAGAGAGCGTCATGGACATCGCGATAGGAGACTCGTCCGCCCGTCCGCTCGAGCAGTGCAATGTCGAGGATCCAGGAGACGATCTCCCCCTGGTCATAGATATCGACTTCCGAATTCCTGGCGCGGTCGCCCGACTGGCCGATCCACTGGTCGAACGAGGCGTCGGCGACCGACTGCACCGCCGCGCCGCCACGCCGCTGGTGGCCGTCGATGATGTCGTCGAGGTGGCCGAAATATTCCTTCGGCGTCGCGATCCCGGCCCGAAGCAATTGCTGGTCGGCGAAGTAGCTGGTCGACCCTTCGGCGATCCACAAAAGGTCGGAATAATTTTCCCGCTGGTAGTCGTAAGGGACAAGGCCGCTGGGCCGGTACGCCTTCACGTTCCAGGTGTGGATGAACTCGTGCGAAGCCGTCGAGAGGAAGCCGAGATAACGTTCGCGCGGCCAGAACGCGTAACGCGGAATCTGGATCACGGTCGAATTGAGGTGCTCGGTCGCCCCACCGGCCCCATCGGTCGCGTGGACGATGAACACATAGCGCTGGAAGGGATAAGCGCTCCAGATTTTCGGCGCCTGGGCGACGATCTTCTGAAGGTCGGCCACGGTCTGCCGAGCGTCGTAATTGCCATCGCCCCAGAAGACGACTTCATAGTCGCGGCCGCCCTCCTTGAAAGCGAAGCGCCGGCTGATGCCGGTTTCGATCGGGGAGTCGGTCAGCACGTCCCAATTGGCGGCGATGAAGCGATGCGGCGCTGGCGATTGCATCCCGGACACGCTGGTCCAGCCCGACGGCACCCGCAGCGACACCGTCGTATCGTCGCTTCGAAGCGAGTCCGCGTACATGAAGATCGCCGATGGGTTCAGGTAGGCATGGCTGTCATCGATATGACGCGTGCGAAGGCCCAGTTCGTTGCCATAGATTTCGTAGCCGACGCGGACCGGCGTCCCCGGCGCGCGGTGAATCCGCCACGTCGATTTGTCGATTTTTTTCCAGCGCAGCGGACGCCCGGCGCGGTCGCTGGCGCTGAAACCGCGGACCCCGTTGGCAAGGTTGAGAATGTTGTAGCGACCGGTTCGCCAAGCCGGCATCCTGATGTCGAGGGAGGCGCCGGCCGTGGCCGGAAAGTCGATGCTGACCTTGCCGGTGTGATGTTCCGGCGCGGTCAGGTCGATCGCATAGTCGACCCGCGCTTCGGCCGTCGCGGCCAGGGCCAGCGCCGATGCCGCAGCCAGATATTTGAACGCTCGAAACATGGTCGCCCCGCATGCTGATGATCGACCCACCCTAGCAGCTGGACGGCCTGGCGAAATGCCCCATCGACGAACGAAGGGGCACTTTGCTTGCACCCCCCACTCCTTTAGTCGGGCGGGCATGTCTTCCCCCCCTCTTCCCGAATGGGCCGAACATGAAGCCGTGTGGATCGGCTTCCCGAGCGATCCCGAACTGTGGCTTGCCGACCTGAAAAGCGCTGAGCGCGAGGTCGCCGCCTTCGCCGCCGCCGTCCACGCCGACGGTGAAGGCGAAGAGGTTCGGCTGGTCTGCGCGCATGAGGATGCGGCGGTTGCCGCGCGCGCGCTTGCCCCCTTCGCCACCGTTGTCGTCGAACCGTTCGGCGACATCTGGCTGCGCGACACCGGGCCGATCGTCCGCGGCACGGGCGATGCCCGCCGAGCGGCAGGTTTCCGCTTCAACGGCTGGGGCGGCAAGTACGACCTGCCCGGCGACGACAGCATCGGGGAGCGGCTTGCGGCGAGCGAATCGCTGCCGTTTTCAAAAGCCGGCTGGATCCTCGAAGGCGGGGCGATCGATCATGACGGGGCGGGCAACGTCATCACCACCGAGCAATGCCTGCTGAACCCCAACCGCAACACGCTGACGCGCGACGAGGTTGAACAGCGGCTGCGCGAGGACCTTGGCTTCGATCGCGTGATCTGGCTCGGGGCGGGGCTGCTGAACGACCACACTGACGGCCATGTCGACAATCTGGCGCGGTTCGTCGCGCCCGGGCGGATCGCGATCCCGACCGCCGCCGAAGCCGACCCGAATGCCCAGGTCTATGCCGATGCTGCGCGTCGGCTGGCCGATGCCGGGCTGGACGTGACCACCTTGCCCTCACCGGGGCGGATCGAAAACGACGAAGGCGACGTCATTCCGGCCAGTTACATGAACTTCTACATCGGCAACGCGGCCGTCGTGGTTCCGCAATATGGCGCAGCGAATGACCAAGCGGCGGTCGCGGCGATCCAGGCCCTGTTCCCCGACCGCGTCGCGATAGGCCTTCGCGCCGACCATGTGCTGACCGGCGGCGGCAGTTTCCACTGCATCAGCCAGCAGGTGCCGGCCTAAACCTTCTCGCCATCAGCGGCGATCGAGCAGCCGGTCGATCGTCTCGGCGTGCGAAGCGTCGACCCCGAACTCGGCCTCCATCGAATGGCGGATGCGCTCGAGCTCGCTTTGCGTGCGGTGTTCGATGCCGATGAATTCGTTGCGGGCGCCGTCGATCGCACGGATCAGCTCGTCCAGCTTCGACTGGATCGCGCTGGCATCGCGATTCTGCGCATTCTGGATCAGGAACACCATCAGGAAGGTGATGATCGTCGTGCCGGTGTTGATCACCAGCTGCCAGGTGTCGGACCAGCCGAACACCGGACCCGAAATCAGCCACAGGACGATCGTCGTCAGTGCCAGCGCAAAGGCGACTGGCCGCCCTGCCCAGCTCGCTACCGCCTGCGCCAGCCGCTCAAATGCGTTTTCCATCATTGCCCCCGATCGATGCCCTGCGACTCGCTCGTCGTGGCTGCCACTGTGCGGCGAATGCCGCTAAGGGCAAGCGCATGACCAAGCTAACCGTCGCCGCGCTCCAGCTCGCCTTTGGCGAGGACACGCAGGAGAACATCCGCAACGTCTCCGATCTCGTGCGCGAAGCGCATGGGAAAGGGGCGCAAGTCGTGCTTCCACCCGAGCTGTTCGAAGGTCCGTATTTCTGCCGCGAGGAAGACGAAGCCCTGTTCGCCAACGCGAAGCCGACCGCGGAGCATCCGTCGGTGCTGGCGATGCAGGCGCTTGCGCAAGAGCTGAAGCTGTGGATTCCTACCAGCTTTTTCGAGGCGGACGGTCCGCACCATTACAACTCGCTGGCGATGATCGGCCCGGACGGGAAGATCGCCGGGGTCTATCGCAAGAGCCACATTCCCGACGGCCCGGGCTATGAGGAGAAGTTCTACTTCCGCCCCGGCAACACCGGGTTCAAGGTATGGAATGGCCCCGACCGCTCGACGCTGGGCGTCGGCGTGTGCTGGGACCAGTGGTATCCCGAAACGGCGCGGGCGATGATGCTGATGGGCGCCGATATCCTCTTCTATCCGACCGCGATCGGCACCGAGCCGCACGATCCCGACCTCGACACCTCGCGGTTGTGGCGCCGGGCGATGATCGGCCATGCCGTTAGCAACGTCGTGCCGGTGGTCGCTGCCAACCGCATCGGGACGGAGTGCGGGCAGCGCTTCTACGGGCACAGCTTCATCTGCGACGAGCGCGGCGACATTCTCGCCGAATTCGGTGCGCAGGAGAGCGGGGTGATTACGGCCGAGCTCGACCTGGCGCTGGCCAAGAAGCATCGCGCCGCCTTCGGCTTCTTCCGCGACCGGCGGCCCGACCTTTACGGCCGCCTGGTCGAGGACCGCTAGTCGGCGGCGGCTGCCGAACCCGAGTCGGCGTTCTTTCCGAGCAAGTGCAGGCTCAGGCGGCGGATCGCCAGGCTGATGACCGCCGCCGCTGCGATCAGTTCGCCCTTCAGCGTTTCGTCGCGAAGCACCGCCCACAAGGCGAGCGCGCCCCAGACCAGGGCGATCGACCCGAAGCGGAACAGGACGCTTCGCCGTTCGGCAGCGGTCACTTCCGCGTGGATCATGCCGGGGCGGTTCATTGCGTAGAACCACAAAACGACCTGCAGGAACGTCACGCTGGAGACGAGCGCGACATAAGCGACCATGCCTTTCGTCGGCCCGATCTCGGTTACGAGCCGCGCAATAAACGGGGACAGCCCGACCAGGCCGAGAATCGCCAGGGTGATGACACTGACGAACCGGTCGACGCGTAGCAGCTGCGCGTAGATCCGGCGGTGCATGAGCCAGAAGGCACCGACAATCAGGAAGGCGAACAGATAGCCCAAAAGCGCCGGCCCCGCGGCAACCGCGAGCGATTGCAGCCGCCCGTCCCACGCGTGCGGAAGCGGCAATTCCAGTGCCAGAAGCGTGATCGCGATCGCGAACACACCGTCGGAGAGCATGACCATGCGGTCATAGTCGTGACGCTCGATCCGCGCCGCGAGCGGCTCGTTCCCGTGAAGGCTTTCAAGTTCCCCGGCCATTCAGTCCCCCAGTGCCAGCGCCCGCTCAAATATCGCTTCGAACATCGGCGCGTCGAGCTTTCGCGTATTCTGATTGTAGCGCGAGCAATGATAGCTGGAGAGCAAGATGCGGCCGTCGGGAGCAACCGCCTCTGCAGCGTGCCCGAACTTGGTGCCCGACGGCGGCAGGCCCAGCGCCCGGGCGGAAGCGACGTGGGCGATCTGCCCAAGCGCGACAACCACACGCACCTTTGGCAAAGTTGCCAGGCCCGCTTCCAGATAATTGCGGCAGGTGGCGATCTCGCTCGGCTCGGGTTTGTTCGCCGGGGGCAGGCATTTGACGGCGTTGAGGATGATCGCGCCGTCCAGCCGCAATCCATCGGCGGAATCGCCGGCATAAGCGCCCTTGGCCAGGCCGAACTTGAGCAACGTCGCATAGAGGAGGTCGCCGGCATAATCGCCGGTGAAGGGGCGACCGGTGCGGTTGGCGCCATGCTTGCCCGGCGCGAGGCCAATGATTGCCAGCCAGGCATCGGGATCGCCGAACGCGGGAACCGGCGCATTCCACCATTCGGGAAACTCGGCCCTGCACGCTTCGCGGAAGCGCACCAGACGCGGGCACAGCGGGCAATCGCGCGGCGCCTCCGCCTGGGGAATGGGCGACCGGTCGGCGGGGCTGGCGAAGTGCATCGCGCTCACCTAGGCCCATGCGCTTGGCCGAAGCAACGCACCTCTACGCAATCGCCATCGGGTCGAACCGCCGCCATGGGCGCCACGGACGGCCGGCAAGCGTGGTCGAGGCCGCCGTATTCCGCCTGGAAAGCGAATTCGGCCTGTTCGACGTTGCGCCGACCATCCTCAATCCCGCGGTCGGTGGGGCGGGCCGGGAATTCGCCAATTCCGTCGCCTTGGTTGAATGCACGCTTGCGCCGCCCCAGATGCTGCAACGGCTCAAGGCGATTGAGCGGGAGTTCGGGCGCCGCCCTGGTCGGCGCTGGGGCGAGCGGGTGCTCGATCTCGACATCGCCGCGTGGAGTGGCGGCCAGTGGCGTTCGCGCGGCCTGACCGTTCCTCACCGTGCCGCGTCGAGCCGTATTTTCGTCGTCGGTCCGCTAGCCGCAATCGCCCCCGGCTGGCGGCTTCACGGCGCGCTTACCGCACGTCATCTCGCGGACCGCCTTGCTAGGCCGCGGCCACGGCGGTAACGCGCTCCCCGCTGGTCGGGCCCTTAGCTCAGTCGGTAGAGCAACTGACTTTTAATCAGTAGGTCGCTGGTTCGAACCCAGCAGGGCTCACCAGCGCCTCTTCCAGCATCGGCAGGATTCAGCCCACGGGTTGAGTTACCTGCTTAGGGCTAGGTATGCTACGCCCCTGGCACCATGCATCAGGCGGACGCACAATTGAGCCCGGACGACGTGGACACGGTAGTCAAATCCATCGCCAACACGCCGATTGCGACGATCGTGACCGATTGCCGGTTGCCCGATAATCCGATCATCGCCGTCAACGCGGCTTTCGAGCAACTCACCGGCTACTCGCGGGAAGAGGCGGTCGGCCGCAATTGCCGTTTCCTGTCGGGCGAAGCGACCGAGCCGGAAGCGCAGCTCGCCCTTGGCAAAGCCGTTCGAAAAGGGGCTTCGGTGGTCGTCGAACTGACCAATTACCGCAAGGACGGCCGCGCGTTCCGCAATGCCGTAATGATCGCGCCGGTACGGGACGATGCCGGCCGGGTGACGCTGTTCGTCGGCTCGCAAATGGATGTCAGCGAATGTGCGGCGCAGGGAGGCCTTCGCAACCAGCGAGCGAAGCAACTGGTCGATGGGCTGACCCGTCGGCAACGACAGGTGCTGAAGCTGATGAGCGCGGGTTTTCGCAACAAGCAGATCGGCGGCGAGCTCGGCATCGACGAGAAGACGGTCAAGATGCACCGCGCCCGGATGCTTCAGTCGCTTGGCGTGACCAGTTCCGCGGATGCAATCCGAATTGCCGTCGAAGCGGATTTGCGGCTGAGCGACGCAGGCTGACCGCGAAAGCGGTGGCGCGACTAGTCCAGGTTGGCGATCGCCAGCCGCTTGAAGACGGTGTCTTCCCGCGCCGCCTCGATCTCCTCGATGGAGACGCAAAATCGCTCCTCCAGCAGCGAAATCACCGCTTGGACGCTGCTTTCTGGCGTTGAAGCGGCGGCCGAAATGGCGACGCATTTCGCTTGGGCCAGCCGGCCCACGTCGAGCGCGTTGGAGCGGGCGACCAGCTGGACGTTCGGGCACAGCAGCGAGGCGACTTCGGCAAGGCGAGCCGCGTTGGAAGAAAAGCTTTCCCCGACCACGATCACCGCGTCGGCACGGGCCGCGACCTCCCGGACCGCGGCCTGCCGGTTGGTGGTGGCGTAGCAGATGTCGCTGGTCGATGGCCCGTCGACCTTCGCAAAGCGGGCGTGCAGCGCAGCGACGATGCCTTCGGCCTCATCGACCGAATAGGTCGTCTGCACCGCGTAGGCGACCGGGGCTTCGCGGCGTAGCGGCAATCCCTCGACCTCGGCGATGCTGGAGACGACGGAGGCGGCGCCCTTGGGAAGGCGGCCTATTGTGCCCTCGATCTCCGGGTGGCCATGATGACCGATGATGACGACGTGGCGGCCCCTGCGGTGATGCCTTTCGATTTCGCGGTGGACCTTGGCGACCAGCGGGCAGACGGCGTCGAAGGCGCGCAGCCCCAAGTCCGATGCCTCCTTCAAGACAGCGGGTGCGACCCCGTGCGCCGATAGGACGACGACGCTTCCGGCCGGCACCTCGCTCAGCTCTTCGACGAAGATCGCACCTTCGGCCTCAAGGCTTCGGACGACATCGAGATTGTGGACGATGGGCCGCCGCACGTAGACCGGCGCCCCGTGGACCGCGAGCGCATCCCGGACCGCATCAATCGCGCGGCGGACGCCGGCGCAGAAGCCACGCGGAGCGGCAAGCAAGACGCGCAGCTTCGGACGCACCGAATCCTCCGGAGCCTGCTGATTTGCGACAAGGGTCGGGACGTGGAGCATTTTCTCCCTGCAACTCCCCCTCACCCGCAATGAAGCCTATGGAGGCGGTCGTCCCGAATCCATCTAGGCTAAAGAATGTATTGCATGCGCACCGCGGCGCGGGTGAAGCCGAGCTCGAGTTTGATGTCGACCTGCTTGAACCTTGGCGCGCCGAAGCGCACCACCGGATTCCGTGAAAACCCGAATCCTTCCTTCGGAATCCCGAGCATGGTGTCGAGCCGCTGGTTGCCATTTTCATCGTGAACGACGGTCAGCGCGTAATCGCCGGGCGGGTAGCCGGTGAATATCAGGTTCCGCGTCGTCGCCGGCGCCGTCCGCTTCAACGCCTGCGGATCCTTCCTGCAATCGGGGAAGAAGTGTTCGTCTGCCGTCAGGCAGGCATGGATCAGGCCGCGCTGATTGCGAACGCCTTCGATCGAGACGTCGAGCTGCGTCGTGGCGGTGGTGGCGGAAACCAGGGCGGGCAAGGCAATGATGACGGCGAAGCGGCGCATGGCGCATCCTATCATGCCAATTGTCGTGCTTCCACGCCGCTTGGTCGTCCCGCGCGATGACCAGGATCGCCATCGCCGGCGGCGGCTTGGCCGGATCGCTGGTCGCGCTGGCGCTCGCCAATCGCCGGCCTGACGTCGATTTCGTACTGGTCGAGCAAGGCGACCGTTTCGGCGGCAATCACACCTGGTCCTTCTTCGACAGCGATGTCCCCGACGACCAATGCTGGCTCCTGAAAGGGTTGATCGCGAGCAGCTGGCCTGATCACGAGGTGCGCTTCCCCGCCCGTCGCCGCACCATCGCACTGGGCTACAACAGCATTCGATCGGAGAACCTCGACCGAATCGTTCGCCGGACCTTGCGGCGCGACCAATATCGGCTTGGCGCCAGCGTCGCCGCGCTGGGCGAGACGTCGATCTTGCTCGACAGCGGCGAGCGAATTGACGCCGATGCGGTGATCGACGCGCGCGGGCCGGAACCGATGCCGGGAATCGAACTGGGTTGGCAGAAATTCGCCGGCCAGGTTGTCCGCTTCGACGGCGGTCACGGCGTCGAGCGTCCGATGATCATGGACGCGACGGTCGATCAATCGGACGGTTATCGCTTCATCTATCTGCTCCCCTTCAGCAGCACCGAGCTACTGATCGAGGACACCTATTACTCCACCACCGCCGACCTCGACCTGGACGCGATCGTGGCGAAGCTGGCGGACTATGCGCGGACGCTGACCGGCACCACGGGCGTCGTAATCGCGGAGGAAGCGGGCGTTTTGCCGGTCGTGATCGGCGGCGACGTTGCTTCGCTGTGGCACGGGGCCCAGGTCCCGATGCTGGGCTTGCGCGGCGGGTTCTTCCACCTGACGACGGGATATTCCCTACCCGACGCGGTCGCCAACGCGATCCTGCTGACCGAGCAGGACGATTTAACGACGGCTGCCTTGCTGAAGGTCTACCGGCAACGCGCGGAGCGTTTGTGGGCCGAGCGCGGTTTCTTCAAGCTACTCAACCGAATGCTGTTCCGGGCAGCCGAACCGGAAACGCGCTATCGGGTACTCGAACATTTCTACCGGCTTCCGGCCCCAGTCATCGCCCGTTTCTATGGCGCCCGGCTGACGTCGCTCGACAAATTGCGAATCTTGAGCGGCCGGCCGCCGGTCCCGATCGGGCGTGCGCTAAGCGCCATGCGGCGGAGAGCGGCGTGAGCAAGACCGCGGCAGTGATCGGTTCCGGCTTCGGCGGCCTGGCGCTGGCGATCCGCCTGCAATCGGCCGGCGTCCAGACCACGGTCATCGAAGCGCGCGACAAGCCTGGCGGCCGCGCTTATTATTGGGAAAAGGACGGCCACGTGTTCGACGGCGGGCCGACCGTCATCACCGACCCCGCCTGCCTCAAGGAGCTGTGGGCGCTGTCGGGATCGGACATGGCGGCGGATGTCGAACTGGTCCCGGTCTCGCCCTTCTACCGCCTGTCGTGGCCGGACGGCAGCACGTTCGACTATCTCAACGACGACGCCCTGCTGGAAAAGCAGATTGCGGCGCTCAACCCGGCCGACGTGCAAGGCTACCGGCGGTTCCTCGATTATGCCGCGGGCGTGTTCGTCGAAGGTTACGAGAAGCTGGGAGCGGTGCCGTTCCTGGACTTCAAGTCGATGCTGAAGGCGGCCCCGAAGCTGGCGCGTTACCAGGCGTGGCGATCGGTCTATTCGGTCGTCTCCGGTTTCGTGAAGAACGAGAAGCTGCGGCAGGCGCTGTCGTTTCACACCCTGCTGGTCGGCGGCAATCCGATGACGACCAGCGCCATTTATGCGCTGATCCACAAGCTGGAACGCGACGGCGGCGTCTGGTTCGCGAAGGGCGGCACCAACCGCCTGGTCGCAGGCATGGTGCGGCACTTCGAGCGGCTGGGCGGCACAATTCGGCTTGGCGACCCGGTCAACCGCATCGAGACGCGGAGTGGCCGGGCGACGAGTATAAGAACGCGCAGCGGCTGGTCCGCGGCCTTCGATGCGGTCGCTTCCAACGCCGACATCGTGCGAACCTACGACATGCTCGCCGATCCGCGCGGCCGCAAAGCGGCAGCCAGGCTTCGGCGCAAGCGCTTCTCGCCCTCCTTGTTCGTCGTCCACTTCTCGACCGCCGGCGCGTGGCCCGATGTGCCGCACCATTCGATCCTGTTCGGTCCCCGCTATGCCGGCCTGCTCAACGACATTTATCGGGGCAGCAGCCTTGCCGACGATCCTTCGCTCTACCTGCACCATCCGACGGCCACGGACCCGGGCATGGCGCCGCCGGGCAAGTCCACTTTTTATGCGCTCGCCCCGGTCCCGCACCTTGGCAAGGGACAGATCGATTGGGACGTCGAGGGACCGGCGTACAGCAAGCGGGTGCTTCAGATCCTCGAGCAGCGGATGCTCCCGGGCCTGTCGGAGCGGCTCGACACCGTGTTCCACTTCGGCCCCGCCGAATTCGATAGCGAGCTCAATTCTCACCTTGGCTCGGCCTTCAGCCTCGAACCGATCCTGACACAGAGCGCCTACTTCCGGGTGCACAACCGCGACGACGTCATTCCGAACCTCTATTTCGTCGGCGCCGGAACTCACCCGGGCGCCGGCATCCCGGGCGTCGTCGGAAGCGCGAAGGCCACCGCGGGGCTGATGCTCCAGGACCTCGGCCAATGACCCGCGACGCGCTCGTCGCCGGAGCGTTCGCGGCGATCCAGCACGGGTCCAAGTCGTTCCGCGCCGCGAGCCGCCTGTTCGACCGCGAGACCCGCGAGCGGGCGTGGCTGCTCTATTGCTGGTGCCGCCACTGCGACGATGTCTGCGACGGGCAGACGCTTGGCTTCGGCAGCGGGCCGCGCGGGCCGGTCAGCATGCTGCGCGAAAAGACTCACCGGGCGGCGAGCCGGCAAATCGTTGGTGAGCTGCCGTTCGACGCGCTTGGCCAGCTGCTCAAGGAACGGCCGATCCCGCTCCAATTCCTCGACGACCACCTGGAAGGCTTCACCCTCGATGAGCTCGGCTGGCGCCCGCAGACTGAAGAAGACCTCATCCGCTATTGCTACCATGTCGCCGGCACCGTCGGCTGCATGATGGCGATCGTCATGGGCGTAGCGCCCGACGATACGGAAACGCTGGAGCGCGCCGCTGACCTCGGCATCGCCTTCCAGCTGTCGAACATCGCGCGCGACGTCCGCGAGGATTTGGATAACGGCCGCTGCTACCTCCCAGCGGAATGGATGCAGGCTCACGGGGTGACTCCGCAGACCGTGTTCGATCCCACGAATCGAATGGCGCTTCTGGCGATCGTCGACCGCCTGGTGGACAGCGTGATCGTCTATGAAAGCAGCGCTCGGAAGGGCGTCCAGCGGCTGCCGTTCCGATCGCGGCTTGCGGTGCTGACGGCGCTGCGCATCTACGGCGCCATCGGCCGCCGGGTCGGCCGGCTGGGCGTTTCGGCCTGGGATCGCCGAGTCACCGTCGGCAAGACCCGCAAGCTGGCTATGCTCGTGCCGAGCTTCGCCGAAGCGGTCAGCCTGCGCCGGCGCGCCTGATGTCGCATTTCGCCGTTATCGGCCCGCCGCTGCGCGGGCATTACAAGCCGCTTTCCAACCTGGCACGGGAGCTGATCGATCGCGGGCACCAGGTGACCTTCATCCATCACCCGGACGCACAATCGCTGATCGAGGCAGAGGGCGCCAGCTTCGCGCCGATCGGCACGGACGCGCCGCCGGTTTCCCGCTGGACCTTGCCGATGGCGAAAATCCGCGGCCTCATCGGGCTTGGCGGGATGATGGATGGCATGGTCCGCTTTACCGACATGTTCTGCCGGGAAGCGCCCGATGTCATTCGGCGGATCGGCGCGGACGCGCTCATCGTCGACCAATTGGAGGCCGGTGGCGGCCTGGTCGCCGAGCACCTGGGCCTGCCCTATGCAAGCGTCGCCGATACGATGCCGATCAATCGCGAGGACGGCATTCCGCCACCCTACGTCGCCTGGCCCTACGATCCTTCCGACAAGGGCTTGAAGCGCAATCGTGGCGGCTGGCGAGTCACCGACCTGCTGCTGCGTAAGGTCGGCAAGGCGATCGAAGCCAACGCGCGGATGCTCGGCCTTCCAGCCCGCCGCCGGCTCGAAGATTGCCTGTCGCCGGTCCTGCAACTGTCGCAGATGGTGCCGAGTATCGATTTTCCCCGCCGCGAACTGCCGGCGACGTTCCATTACACTGGCCCCTTCCGTCACGGGGAAGCCGAGGATTTCGAAGTTCCGCCAGGCGACGAGCGCCCGCTGGTCTATTGCGCGCTCGGCACCTTGCAGGGGCAACGGGTCGAGCTGTTCCGCAAGGTGGCGCAGGCGTGCGCCGATCTCGACCTGCGCCTGCTGCTGACCCAGGGCGGGCTATCGAACGTCAAGCGCGCGGCAAAGCTGCCCGGCGATCCGCTGGTTTACGACTGGGTGTCGCAGGAAGGCGTGCTCGGCCATGCCGACCTGATCGTGTGCCACGGCGGCATCAACACGGTGCTCGAACCGCTCGCGGCGGGCGTGCCGATGGTGCTGATGCCGCTGGCCTTCGAACAAGGCGCGATCGCGGCGCGGATGGAATATGCCGGGGCCGCGCGCGAGTTGAGCTTCCGCTCGTCCGCCGCAAAGCTGGCAGCCGCGATAAGCGAGGTGCGCGGCAACCCCAGCTTCCGCGCCAAGGCACGGGCGATCCAGCAGGAAATGCTCGCCGCCGGCGGCGTCAGGCGGGCCGTGGACCTGATCGAGCGGATGCCCGGTGTTTCCGCTCCGAAGGCAGGCGCCACCACGGTACCGACGGCGCCAGATGATGTTCGTGGTGATAGCCGAAGTGGAAGCAGCTCAGCAGCGAGCCGAGCCAGGTGAACTGGTTGCTTCGGGCGCGATGATCGTCGGCGAATTCGGCGTCTTCGTGCCGGTGCGGCAGATAAGTGCCGAAATAGAATAGCTGGAACGACGACAGGATCGCGGGGAGCGCCCAGAACAGCATGACGTTGGCGTAGCGGGCGCCAAGCAACAGCAAGGCGACGAATACGACGCTCAGGATCATCAACTGCCGCCAGCCGAAATAGCGACGGATGAAGCCGCTGTACCAGCGCCATAAGTGGCGCGGGTTGTCGGCGTCGAAGTCGGGATCATCCGGCGTTCCTGGCCGGCGATGATGGTCCAGGTGCTTGGGCAGCAACGCATCATAGGAGAACCCGGCATAAAGGCCGAGCGCGAGCCGGCCGACGGCGCGGTTAAAGCCCGGACGGCCCGGCGCGAGCGATCCGTGCATGGCGTCGTGGGCGATGATGAAAAGCCCGACGTTCAGCCAGCAGATCGCGGCGATGAGCAGCGGCGCGGCCAGCGCACCGGCGAAGCCCAGCGGGTGCGCGAAGATCGCATAGGCCTCAAGCGCTATCCAGCCGAACATGATGGCGACGGCGAGACTGAGGCCGATCGCGCCTTGGCGAGGGACCGTCATGGGGCGGACCGATGGGCGCGCAGCCGGTCGAGCAGGCTGTCCAGGCGGGGCGCATAGAGAAACCCGAAGGAAACGGCCCCGTCGCGCTCGCGCACCGCGTGATGGAGCCGGTGGGCCTGCACCAGCCGCTTCAGATAACCCGATTTAGGCGGCTTCACGAACCGAAAGCGGCGGTGAACCAGCCCGTCGTGGACGATCGCATACAACAAGCCATAGACAACCAGCCCGAGCCCCACCCACCACAGCGCCGGCCAGCGCGCACCGGCAACGAACAAGGTAAGGCTGATCGCGGCAAACACCAGTGCGTACAGGTCGTTGCGCTCGAACCAGCCGTCGGCCGGCTCATGGTGCGACCGGTGCCAATTCCACCCCGGCCCGTGCATCACATGGCGGTGCACTGCGGCAGCGACGATCTCCATCGCCACTACGGTGATCGCAACGATTGTCAGCGGGAGGAGCCACTGTTGGGCCATGCCGTTGATTTAGCTGGCGAAGCGGCAGGCGTCCATCGCCACGGGCCAAAGCAGGTGATGCCGTCGCCAAAGAGAGGCTCCACCGCGGAGCTATTTTCAACACCTTGGTAACCAGGCCGCGCGATAACTTCGTCACTGCGGCAGCATTTTTAGGTTGGGACGAGGATCGCGTGGAAGAATTGCCGGTCCGAACGACGTCCTACTCGCTAATGCGCGATGTGCCGGCGGAAACCGATCGCCGCGCCGACGACCGCCACCTGACCATCTTCCGAGTCGGCTCGATCGTCATCGGCAGCCGACGCGAGCTCTGCCTGGTCAAGAACCTTTCGGCCGGCGGTGCGCTCGTCAAACTCTTCTCCGACCTGGCCGCGGGCGAGTCGATCCAACTGGAGATCCGGGAGGGGCAGCCCATTCCCGGCAGCGTCAGCTGGACTCGCGGCAACGAAGCGGGCCTGGAATTCGATGCGGCGATCGACGTCGTCGACTTGCTGACCAGCGCCGGCGACGGGCCGCGGCCGAGGATGCCGAGGGTGGAGGTCCGCGCGCGGGCGACGATTCGGCAGGGCGCCGTTGTCCGGGGCGCCGCGATCAAGAACATCTCGCAAGGCGGACTCAGCGTCGAACCCGCCGGTCCACTGAACGTCAGTGAGGGCGTCACCGTGACGCTTCCCGGAATCAGCCCGCAGCAAGGGGTCGTGCGCTGGCACAACGGCGGCCTTTACGGAATCAGGTTCAACAGTGTCCTTGGCCTGCCGGTGCTGGTCCGGTGGCTTCAGGAACACGGCAACGGCGGCGAACCGGTGCCTAGTCCCCCAGAACGTTTGGCGATTCTTCCGCCCATTGCTGGATAAGCCGCCGCTCGCTCTCGCTTAGCGGGCGGGAAGCGAGGCCGGGGCGCCGCTGGACGGGCGGCGGCAGGCTGGCCGAGGGCGGCGGGATATGGCGGAGCAGTTCTTTCGGAAACAACGGCGATTCGAATGCCAGCCCGGCATAGGATCCCTGCACCCAGGCGACGCGGCTTGGTACGGACAGGCCCTGGCGGTGGAACAGCACCCAGGTGCCTTCGCGCGGCAGGTCCTCCCCGCTGACCAGCGCACCGTCCTGCGACAGATTGCGCAAGATGACGGACCCCGCCGATTCGACGGTCTGCAGCGTCGCTTTCAGCAACACGTTCGACCGCGTCGAACGCCGCTGGTGTGTCGTGCGGGCCTCGTCCATGCCCGCACCCTAGGGGAACCGGGTAAATGGACGTTTAATCTAGCGGGCTTTTAAAGGAAATTGGCGCGCCCGGAACGATTCGAACGTCCGACCCTCAGATTCGTAGTCTGATGCTCTATCCAGCTGAGCTACGGGCGCGCTGCCGGCAAGCGGCAGGGGCGCGACATAGGGGGCGGTCGCGAACCACGCAACCCCTCGCGGCGGGCGCATCCAAGCACGATTGCGCGACGCTGCGACGCTTCCTAGAGCAACTGCATGCGACTGCTGCCCCTTGCCGCGTGCCTGTTCCTGACCGCCTGCACCACCGGCTATCCGGTTCCGTCGCTCGCTCCGCGCCCATCGGAAGCCATCGATCCGCGGGTGCCGGTGCCGGAACCGGTCTTGTCGTCGGTTCCCGATGCGGCCCTAGTAGGCCGGCTCGCGACGCTTGAGGCCGAAGCGGGGGCAAGCCACGACCTGTTCGTTGCTGCCGCCGGACCGGCTCGAAGCGCAGCGAATGCCGCCGGCTCAGCGGGCAGCGAAAGCTGGATCGCCGCGCAACAGGCGCTGTCGGCGTTGGTCGCCGCCCGTACAGGGGTCACGCGAGCGCTGGCGCAGGTCGATGAGCTTGGCGCGGCCCGGGTTCGGCAATTCGGCGGCATCGCGGCCGCCGACCTTCGCGCAATCCAGGCCACGAGCGCCCGAATTAGCGCCATCGATCGATCCGAAGCAGCCGTGATCGACGAATTGCAGGCCAGGCTTGGCGGCTAGGCGAGCGCCGCCGCGCGTGCCGCGGGCCATTGTGCCGGATCCATGCTGTACACGATGACCGGGTTGAGCGTCGCGGCCCAGGCATCGGTCGTGACAAAGTCGAGGTCGGTTCGCCGCTTCATGCCAAGCCGCTTCATCAGCCCGACGCTCGATATATTTTGGTCAACCGTCAGCGCGACGACGAACGGCGCATCGTAACGGTCGAAGGCCAGGTCCATGGCCGCGATGGCGGCTTCCTTGGCATAGCCGTGGCCCCACGCATCCTCGCGCAGACGCCAGCCGATTTCGAAGTCCCCGGGGTTGGGCGCACCGCCGCTGTTGACCCGCTTGAGGCCGCAGAAGCCGAGCAACGCCCCGTCGTCCTTGCGCTCGACGATCCAGAAGGTGTGGCCGAAGTCGCGCTCATAGCTTTTGACGCGTGTATAGGCCGCCTCCTGCTGCTCGCGCGGCCAGACGCCGCCGAGCCAGCGCATCACCGCGGGCGTGTTGGTGTGCAGGATGAACGCGTCGAGGTCGGCGTCGTCCCACGTGCGCAGGCGAAGCCGCTCAGTCTCCGCGACGATCTCAGCCATTGATCAGCCGCGCCGCATCGAGCGCGTGATAGGTCAGCACCCCCGTCGCACCGGCGCGCTTGAAGGCCATCAGCGTTTCGAGGATCAGCGCGTCGCGGTCGGCCGCGCCGGCCTCCGCCGCCGCTTCGATCATCGCATACTCGCCGGACACCTGGTAAGCGAAGGTCGGCACGCCGAACGTGTCCTTCACCCGCGCCAGCACGTCGAGATAGGGCAGGCCCGGCTTCACCATCACCATGTCGGCGCCCTCGGCCAGGTCGAGCTCGACCTCCCGGATCGCTTCGAAGCCGTTGGCGGGATCCATTTGGTAAGAGCGCTTATCGCCCTTCAACAAGCCCTTGCTGCCGACCGCATCGCGGAACGGCCCGTAGAAGGCCGAAGCATATTTGGCGGCGTAAGCCATGATCGCGACGTCGCAATGGCCGTCCTGTTCCAGCGCCGAGCGAATCGCGCCGACACGACCGTCCATCATGTCGGAGGGGGCGACGATGTCGGCCCCGGCGGCCGCCTGCACGACTGCCTGCCGGACCAGCATCTCGACCGTCGCGTCGTTGACCACGCAGCCGCGATCGTCGGTCAGCCCGTCATGCCCGTGGCTGGTGTAGGGATCGAGCGCGACGTCGGTCAGGATCCCGATCTGTGGCACCGCATCCTTGATCGCGCGGATGCCGCGGCAGATCAGATTGTCGGGATTGAGCGCCTCCGCCGCATCGTCGGTGCGCAGCCGCGCCGGCGTGTTGGGGAAGAGCGCAACGCACGGGATGCCGAGCCGCGCCGCTTCCCTCGCCCGCTCCGCCAGCCGGTCGACCGACCAACGGCTGACGCCCCGCAGCGACGCAATCGGTTCTTCGCAGCCGCTGCCTTCGCAAACGAACATCGGCAGGATGAAGTCGCTTGGGTGCAGCCGGTTCTCGGCGAGCATTTCGCGCATCCAGGGCGAGGAACGCCCGCGGCGCATGCGCAGTGCAGGAAAGGAACTCATGACCGCGGCTCTCTATCGTGGAACTGTATCGGGCGGTAGCCGCTGTCGCCGAGTGACCGAACCAGCCCTTCCCCGCCAGGCAATATTGATCGTCAACGCCGCCAGCCGGCAAGGCGCCGAGGCGTTCGCTTCGGCGCGCGACAAGCTGGTCGCCGCGGGCGTCGCCTTGATCGACGCCCGGGCGGTTGAGGATCCCGAATTGCTGGGCGGCGAAATCACCTCCGCCATCGACCGCGCGCCGATGGTGATCGTGGGAGGCGGCGACGGCACATTGTCGAAAGCAATCGATTCCTTCCTTGGCACCGACACCATCTTCGCCTTCCTGCCGCTCGGGACCGCCAACAGCTTCGCCCGGACGCTCGGCACGCCGCTCGACCTCGACGGCGCCATCGACGTCATCGCCAATGGCATTGCCAGGCCGATCGACCTTGCCAGCATCGACGGAGATTACTTCCTCAACAATGCCGCGCTGGGGCTTGCCCCGGTTGTCGCCGACAGCGTTCCAAGCGCGCTCAAGAAGAGCCTTGGACGGTTCGGTTACCTGCTTTGGGCCGGCTGGTCGGCGGCCAGCTTCCAGGCGTTCCGCCTGGTGGTCGATGACGGGCGGCGCCAGCACCGGCTGTGGGCGACCGAGGCGCGGATCGCCAACGGCCGCTTCCACGGCGGGCTCGAGCTGATCGAAAGCGCCGAGCTCGACAGCGGGGAAGTCGTGATCCAGGCGGTCCAGGGCCGAAGCATCGTGCGCCTCGGCTGGAGCTATTTCGCAAGCGCGCTCAAATTGCAGTCGCGCAAGACGAGTGTCCGCGAATTTCGCGGCACGAAGATGCGGGTCGAGACGAAGCCGCGGATGCGTGTGTCGATCGACGGCGAACTTGGGCCGGAAACGCCGTTTGAGGTTAGGCTCCTGCCGGATGCAGTGAAGGTCGCCGCCCCGCGTTTGGGCTAGCCGGCCGGGCTTAGCGCGCCTCCGGGCTCGCGCGTCGCCTCCGCATGTTCGACGCACTCAACCTCGCACGGGCGCTGCGCAGCCGTCATCCGCGCCTGGCGCCAGCCGCCATGGAAGTAGAAAGCGGCGGCAAGCGCGAGGTTGACCAGCGAGCTCACCGGGAAGCTGGTCCAGATCGCATCGGCGCCAAGCCAGCCATAGGTGCCCAGCACCCAGCCGAAGCGCACCGGCACCAGCCCGATCGCTAGGATGACCAGTGGCCCCCACACCGCGCCGTTGGCGCGGACCGTGCCGAACAGCACCATGGTCACTCCGAACAGCAGGAAATTCCATGTCGCGAGCAGGTGGATGTGCTGGGCGATTGGAAGCGCCGGGCTGTCGCTGCCCATGAACAGCGCCAGCACCCAGCGGTCGGCAATCGTCAGCGCGACGATCAGTCCGGCGGTGATCAGCAAGGTGTAGATCACGCCGGATCGGGTGATCCGGCCGACGCGATCCCATTTTCCGGCGCCGATGTTCTGCGCCGCCATCGCGCTGACCGCCGCGCCCAGCGCCATCGCCGGCATCTGCACATAGGTCCAAAGCTGCATCGCGACCCCGAAGGCCGCGGTGGTGTCGACGCCTTCCCGATTGACGATCCCGACCAGCGCCAGCGCGGACAGCGAAATGACCACCATCTGGATGCCCATCGGCAGGCCCTTACCGACGATCGTCTTCAGGATGGCTGCGGACGGCAGCAGGTAGCGCAGCTCCCGCCCGCGCAGGCGCAGCGGCAGGTCGCGCCAGTACATGTAGCCGAGCAAGGCGAACAGCGCGGCATAATTGGCGATCAGGGTCGCCATCGCGGCGCCGGCGATCCCCATTTCGGGCGCCGGCCCAAGGCCGAGGATGAAGACGGGGTTGAGCCCGCTGTCGAGGACCACCGCCAGGATCATGAACCACAGGGGCGTCAGGCTGTCGCCCGACCCGCGAAGCGCCATCATCAGCAGCGTCAGCAGAAGCAACGGCGGGGTCGCTAGGAAGATGACCCGCAAATAATCCAGCGCCAGCGGCGCCGCGTCGCCGGGCGTTCCGAGCAATTGCAGGATCGCCGGCGAAAGCAGGTAACCGGCCCCGGCGATGACGATGGTGACGAACGTAAAGCTGCCGCCGGCGCTGCCGAACACGCGGCGCGCGCCGTCAACGTCCTTCCGGCCCCACGACTGGCCGATCAGGATGGTCGAGGCCATGCCGAAGCCGAAGACGAAGGCGGTCAGCAGGAACATCACCATGTTGGCATTGGCGGTGGCGGCAAGCGCGTTTTCGCCCAGGAAACGGCCGACCCAGATGGCGTTGATGGTCCCGTTCAGCGACTGCAGGATGGACGATGCGAGAGTCGGCAGCGCGAACCGCAGCAAAGTCGGCCCGATGCTGCCCTGCGTCAGGTCGCCGCGACCGGGCGATCCGGGCGGCGCTGATGCTGCATCAGCCACGCACGTCTCCGTCACCCTGAACTCGTTTCAGGGTCCATTTCTCTAGCTGCACAGACGTCTCCAGCATGGATGCTGAACCAAGTTCAGCATGATGGGTCACCTACCCAAGCCGCTCCAACGCCGCACGATAGCGTTCGGCCTCAGCCGATTTCTCCGCATGATCGGCGCGCGCCTTTTCGACCGCTTCCGGCTTGGCCCGCTCGGTGAAGTTGGGGTTGGAGAGGCGGGCGGCGAGGCTGTCGCGTTCCTTCTCGGCGGCCGCCGCAGCCTTTGCCAGGCGTCCCTTTTCCGCCTCGAGATCGATATGCCCCGAAAGCGGGAAGGCAATAGTCTCGCCGTTGACGACGACTTGCGCTGATCCGGCCGGCGCCGCGTCCGCGGATCGCGCCTGACCCAGCTTCGCCATCCGGCCGAGAATGGCCGTTCCGCTGTTGATCCGTTCGGCGCTGACGCCGTTACCGAGGACGACAGGCTCCAGCGTGGCGCTCCACGGAATATTCAATTCGGCGCGCAGCGTGCGGACCTGCGAGACAAGCTCGATCGTCCACTCGATCTCCCGCTTCGATTGCTGGTCGGCGCTCGCCTCCGGCTCCGGCCACTTGGCAACGATCAGCTCGTAGGGCCGCTCGCCCATCGCCGACCACAGTTCTTCCGTGATGAACGGCATGATCGGGTGCAGCATCACCAAAATCTGGTCGAAGGCCCAAGCGGCGACGGCCTTGGTTTCGGCGTCGAACGCGCCCTTCACCAGCTCGACATACCAGTCGCAGAAGGTGCCCCAGGTGAAGTGATAGATGGCGTCGGCCATGTCGTCGAAGCGCAGCTCGTCGAAGGCGCGGTTGAGCTTGGCCAGGGTCTCGACCACCTCACCGATGATCCAGCGGTTGATTGGCAACGCCGCTTCCGGCGCGGCGATGCTGCCGCTCGCGCCGACCCCGTTCATCTGCAGGAAGCGCGCCGCGTTCCACAGCTTGGTCGCGAAGTTGCGATAGCCTTCGACCCGTTTCTCATCGAGCTTGATGTCGCGGCCCTGGCTTTCCATCGCCGCCATCGTGAAGCGCAGCGCGTCAGCGCCATATTTGTCGATCAGGCCGAGCGGGTCGACCGTATTGCCCTTCGACTTGGACATCTTGGCGCCGTGCGCATCGCGGACCAGGCCGTGCAGGTAAAGCCGCTTCCACGGCACTTCGCCCATGAAATGGATGCCCTGCATCGCCATGCGGGCATCCCAAAAGAAGATGATGTCGAAGCCGCTGATCAGCAGGTCGTTGGGATAGTGGCGCTTGAGCTCGTCGCTCTGCTCCGGCCAGCCGAGCGTCGCGAACGGCCACAGGGCCGAGCTGAACCAGGTGTCGAGTACGTCCTCGTCACGGCGAAGCGGCCTGTCTCCGGCTTCGGCGCGCGCCTCCGCCTCGGTTTCGGCGACGTAGACCCTGCCGTCTTCGTCGTACCACGCCGGGATTCGATGCCCCCACCATAGCTGCCGGGAGACGCACCAGGGCTGGATGTTCTCAAGCCAGTTGAACCAGGTCTTTTCCCAGCTCTTGGGGACGATCTCGATCTTGCCGGTGCGCGCCGCAGCGATCGCCGGCTTCGCCAGCGTCGCGGCGTCGACATACCATTGGTCGGTCAGCCACGGCTCGATGACTACACCGGAGCGGTCGCCATAAGGCAGCTGGATGACGCGGTCCTCGACCCGTTCCAGCGCGCCTTCCGCCTCCAATAGCTCGACCACCCTCTTGCGGGCGTCGAAGCGGTCCATCCCGAGCAGTGCGTCAGGCACCAACCCGTCCGCCGTCTGGCAAACCCGCGCCTGCCCATCGAGCATGTTGAGCATGTCGCGTGGCTGCATGCCCGCGCGCTTGCCGACCTCGAAGTCGTTGAAATCGTGCCCCGGCGTAATCTTCACCGCGCCCGAGCCAAGCTCCGGATTGGCATGTTCGTCAGCGATGATCGGGATCAGCCGCCCGGTAATCGGCAACCGCACCTGTTGCCCGACCAGCTTCGCGTAGCGCTCGTCCTCGGGATGAACCGCGACCGCCATGTCGGCGAGCATCGTTTCGGGCCGGGTGGTCGCGACGCTGATGTGGCCGCTCCCGTCGGCCAGCGGGTACGTCAGGTGCCAGAACTTGCCCTGAACTTCGCGGGTTTCGACTTCGAGGTCGCTGATCGCCGACTGGAACTTGGGATCCCAGTTCACGAGGCGCTTATCGCGGTACAGCAGGCCTTCGCGGTAAAGCTGCACGAACACCTTGAGGACGGCTTTGGTAAAGCCCTCGTCCATCGTGAAGCGCTCGTTCTTCCAGTCCATCGAACAGCCGAGGCGGCGCAGCTGGCGCGTGATTTCGCCGCCGCTTTCCTGCTTCCAGTCCCAGACCTTCGCGACGAACGCGTCACGGCTGTAGTTGGTGCGCTTGTCCTGCCGCTCCTCGAGCTGGCGCTCGACCACCATCTGCGTGGCAATTCCGGCATGGTCGGTCCCGACGACCCACAAGGCGTCCTTGCCCCGTAGCCGCTCATAGCGGGTCATGACGTCCTGCAGCGTGTTGTCGAGCGCGTGGCCGATATGCAGCGAGCCGGTGACGTTGGGTGGCGGATTGACGATCGTCCACGGCTCTGCGTTCGGGCGCTCGGGCCGGAACAGCCCGTTCGACTCCCAATGCTCGTACCAGCGCCGCTCGATTGCGGCAGGATCAAAGGTTTTCGGCAGTTCGCTCATCGCAGCCGCGCCTAGCGGTGGCGCAGCGCAGCATCAACCGCGGCAATCAGACGGGGCGGCCGGTAATCCGCGAAATCTCCCGCTTCACATGCTCGCTGACCAGCTCCGGCAGGTTCTCGTCGAGCCATTGCTTGAGCATCGGCCGGACCATGTCGCGCACCATGTCCTCGAACGGGTTGGTTTCCGGTGCCGGCGGCACCGAAGCGGCGACGGTCGAAAGTTCGTCCAGCGAGTGGCGGGCGGCTTCGAGCGCGCCCTGGTCGACCAATGGCGGGCCAAGGTCGACCGGCGCAATCGGCTGGTCGAGTTCGAGGATGTCGTCCTCGTCAGCGCCCTCATCGATCGCGGCGGCAGCGGGCGGCGGCGCGGTTCGCTGTTCCTTTTCGTCCGCGATCACTTTTTTGATCGAGGCGAGGATGTCTTCCATCGAAGGTTCGCGTCCGGCGGATTGCATCGGATCGATATCGCCCAAGCCGCCGGCGAAGTCACCCCTGCTTACTGCCGGCGAAGCGACGCCTGCTTACTGATCATGCGGCGTCGGCAGCGGCTGCGGCGCAACGCCGATCTCGGCCGGGGTCAGGGTCCGCGTGGCCGCGGGAGCGCGAAGCGCGTCGCTCGCCCAGTCATTGATCCCGCCAGCGACTCGCCGGTAATTGCCCAGCGGGTCGTACAGCGGGCCGCCGTCGAGGCCGAGATCGTCGGCTTCGGCCTGGCCCATGGCGTTGAGCAGCTGGAACCCGGCGACGTAGGCATCGCGCTTGGCGGTGACCAGCGCGACCTGCGCGTTCAGCAATTCCTGTTCGGCGTTGAGGACGTCGAGAACGGTGCGGGTCCCAACGGAGCGTTCGGCGCGGGCGCCTTCCAGCGCGAGCTCGTTGGCGCTGACCGCCACGGCGTTCGATGCAATCGCATCTTGGGCGGCGCGGTAGGTGGCATAGGCTGCGCGGGTGTTGGCGATGACCGCGCGCTCGGTGCCGATCGATTGTTCGATGATCTGGCTCTGGATCGCTTGCGCCTGGCGGATCCGGGCGGCGGGCGCGCCACCCTGGTACAGCGGAATCCGCGAATTGACGCCGACCGTGGTCTTGGTCCCTGCGCTGGGGTTCTGCTGGCCGAAAAAGTCGGTCGTCCCGCCGCTCAGGTCGTTGACGTAGGTGCCGCTGGCCCCGGCGGACAGCGTCGGCAGGCGCCCCGCCCGAGCGACATTGACGTCGAAGCCGGCCGCCGCGATCTGCCGGTTCACCGCCAGCAGGTCGGGGTTGCTCGCAAGCGCGATGCGCACCGCTTCCTCCGGCGTGGCCGGCAGCGGCGGCAGCGGCGGCGGCGGCGCCAGCTGGTCCGGCCGATGCCCGATCACGCGGCGATAATTTTCTTCGCTGGACGTGAGCCGGCCCTGGGCAATGGCGAGGTTGGAACGGGCGAGTTCAAGCCGCGCTTCCGATTGGGCGACGTCGGTGCGGGTCACGTCGCCAATCTCGAACCGGTCCTTGGTGGCTTCGAGGTTGGTCCGGAGCACCGAGATATTGTTCTGGTTCAACTCGACGACCGCACGGTCGCGGATCACGTCCATGTAGACGGCGACGGCTTCGGTGAAGACATCCCCCTCCACGGCGCGCAGGGTCGCGCGACCCGCTTCGACCCGCGCCTTGGCGCCGCGGACCTGGTTGCGGACGCTCCCGCCGGTGAAGATCGGATAGGATAGATCAACGCCGACCGAGACGTCCGGCCCCTTTCCGCCGACGTCGAGCACGCCACTGCGGGTGAGGTCGCGGTTCAGGCCGGCGGTGGCGCTAACCTGCGGCCGACCCGCGGCGCGCGCGATGGCGACGGTCGTGTCGGTCGCCCGCAGCGCTTCGCGCTGAGCAGTCAGCGTCGGGTTGGTCCGATAAGTCGACACCAGCGCTTCGCGCAGCGTGTCCGCGGATGCGGTGCCCGCCAGCAAGGCGGCGGCCAGGCCGGCTATGAAAATCGAGCGATGGGTCACGGAAACTCCAGGTCTCTTTAAAAGGTAAAACTCTTGGGACGATCAAAGCCCGGGAGCGGGGCGGCGCCATGGTCGCCAAGCGTCTGCATCCCGAAGCCATCGCCGGCACGGCGGACGAGCGTGAGCCGGCTGATCCCCTGGTCGACGAGCGCCGCGGCAAGCCGCCCATTGGACGCGAGCTGGTCCAGCAGCGGCTGCGGAAGATGGTCGACGGCGCCATCGACCAGGATTAGGTCGAAGGGTGCGCGGCCATTGAGGCCCTGGGCCAGGGGCCCTTCGACGACCTCGATACCCTTAGCGCGCGCTTCGGCCGCGAGCGACGCCGAGCACTCGAGCCCGACGACCTCGACGCCCATTTCCGCCAGCACCGCAGCTGAATAACCAGTGCCACAGCCGATCACGAGCGCGCGCTCGCCCGCTCGAGGGGCGAGTTCGGTCAACAGCAGGCCAAGCACGGTGGGCGAGGACATGGCGCGTCCGTCACCGATTGCGACCGCCCGGTCGCTATATGCCAGCGGCCAAACATCTTCGGCGACGAACTGTTCGCGCGGAATCGCGGCCATCGCTTCAGCGACGGGCGCATAGTTGACGCCCTGGGGCCGCAACTGGCTGTCCACCATTGCCACGCGTGCCGCTGCGAAGTCGAGAATGGTCGTCTGGACCGTCATAGGTGTTATATGCCGCTAATACAGTTGCGATACAAGATGCTCTTATCCGGCGAGGGTCCCTACGCCAAGCCGACGCTAGTGCCGCTCGTCGAAAAGAACCGTCGTCGCGAAGGGCGTCGTCGGGCCTTTGCCCTTGACCGGACCTGAATTCCCAACGAAATGCGCGGCGGCGGCCCGATGGCGGAGTGGTTACGCAGAGGACTGCAAATCCTTGCACGCCGGTTCGATTCCGGCTCGGGCCTCCAACTTCAACCGATTGGCAGCGCTTGCCCGCCCAGTCCCGGCTGTGAACGACCGGAGAGAGTGAAGCGATGTTGAAACGATGCGCGGCCCCCGTGCTGCTCTTCTTGCTCGCATCCTGCTCGGCACCCGACGCCGCGCCCGAGATCGAAGTCCGCGACGCATGGGTAAGAGCGACCCAAGACGGGCAGGCCAGCACCGCCGCTTACCTGACGCTGACCAACCGTGGCGGCGCCGACGCGCTTGTCGAAGTCGCTGCCAGCGACGGTGCCGCGTCCATGCACAGCACCTCGATGGCGGGGGGAATCATGCGGATGCGGCCACTGGCGCGGGTTGAGCTCCAGCACGGCGCGACGGCCCAGTTCCGTCCGGGCGGGGATCACATCATGATCACGGGGCTGAAACAGCCGCTTACGATCGGGCAGCCCTTCACGCTTCGGCTGCGCTTCGAGCGCGGCGCCGAGCTGTCGATCGCCTTGCCGGTGAAAGATGCTGCCGGAGCGGCGATGTGAAGCGCTTGCGGATCGTTCTTTGGATTGCGGTGGCGGTGGCAGCGGTGGCCGGCGTGTTGGTTGCCACTCGGGGCCACGAACAGCAGCCCATGACGATCAGCGCCGCTTCGACGCCCGTTGGCCCCTTCACCCTGACTGACGGCAATGGGCAGCCGTTTCCGAGCAGCAAGCTGGCTGGAAAGCCCTAT
The DNA here is from genome assembly GCF_011302055.1 of Sphingomonas sinipercae. NCBI lineage: Bacteria > Pseudomonadati > Pseudomonadota > Alphaproteobacteria > Sphingomonadales > Sphingomonadaceae > Sphingomonas > Sphingomonas sinipercae. The sequence continues at coordinate 842,479 of NZ_CP049871.1, read as the reverse complement.
GCGCTGTTTTTTGGCTTCACCCACTGCCCGGACGTCTGCCCGACGACGCTTTCGCGGCTGATCCGGCTGCGCAAGGCGGTCGGGCGCGGTGAGGAAGCGTTCAACATCGTGTTCGTCACCGTCGATCCGGAGCGGGACGGGGCCGAGGAGGTCGGCGCTTATTCGAAAGCCTTCAATTCTCCGGTCATCGGCCTGACCGGATCGCCTGCGCAGATCGACGGGGTGAAGCAGCAGTTTGGAATCTTCTCGCAGAAGGTGCCGACTAGCGGCGGCGACTATACGGTCGATCATACGGCAACCGTGCAGCTGTTCGACCGCGACGGCCAGCGCGCGGGGACGATTGCGGCCGACGAGGGGGACGCTCCCGCCCTCGACAAGCTGAAAATGCTGGTCGGTTAGGCGGCGAGCACGCGCTCCAGCAAGCGATCGACTGCCGCGATGGTCTCCGGTTCTTCAAAGTCGGGCGCGTGGCCAACCTTCGGCACGGTCACCAGCTCGGCCCCTGGGATCGCCTGGCGCATTCGCTCGGCGGCTTCGGCCGGCAACAGGTCGGACGTCTCTCCGCGCAAAATGGTCAGCGGGCGGCCGCCTAGCGCGGCGAACAGGGGCCAGGCGTCCGGCCGCGGTTCGATGTAAAGCGCATCGAACGGATCGACGATCGCCATGTCATAATCGAGCTCGATCCCGCGTTCCGTCTGCCGGCACACCCGCCGCGCGTAGCGTTCCCACGCCGCGGTGTCGTAGCGCGGGTGAACGCCGGCAAGGCGCTCCGAGAAGGCCGACGTCGCTTCTGCCCAATCGCGAAACAGCTCGGGCTTGCCGACATAATCGCGGATTCGGTCGAGGCCTTTGGTGTTGAGTTCCGGTCCGACGTCGTTGAGCAGCGCCCCGGCGATCAGTTGCGGCGCGACCGCGGCGACGATCATCGTCACCAGACCGCCGAGCGAGGTGCCGATGAACACCGCGCGGTCGACCTCGATCTCGGCCAGCAACTGGATCACGTCGGCGGCGTAGGTCTGCGGCAGGTAGTTGGCCGAATTGGGATCGTAGCCGCTCGATCCGCGACCGCGAAAATCGGGCACGATCAGCCGCCACTGCCCGGCGTAACGGTTAGCGAGGCTTTCGAAATCGCGGCCGTTGCGGGTCAGGCCGTGGAGGCACAGCAATGGTGGACGGTCGCTGGGCCCGGCATAATCGCGGAAATGGAGCTTCAGGCCGTCGCGGCTGGTCCAGTATCGGTCGCTCCAGGCTGCCATCCGTGGTTCCCCCTGCCGGTGGCCTCCCCTATCGCGACGGGATGCAAGTCGAGCAACCCTACCGCCCGGACGTCCAAATCCTCCAGCTTGGCGACGCATTCTACGATCCGGTCCGAGCAGCCGACTTTCCGCAATGCGCCGCGCGCTTCCTCAACCGCAGGGCGGCAGCGACCGTCGGGCTGGCCGACCTTTCCGACGAAGCGTGGGCGCGTCACTTCTGCCGCTTCGACCCGCTGGCGGGCAACCTGCAGCAGCCGCTTGCGCTGCGCTACCACGGCCATCAATTCCGCACGTATAATCCGGAGCTTGGCGACGGACGCGGTTTCCTGTTCGCGCAGCTTCGCGACGATCGCGGTCGGCTGCTCGACCTCGGAACCAAGGGGTCCGGCCAGACACCCTGGAGCCGCACCGCCGACGGGCGCCTGACTCTGAAAGGCGCGGTGCGCGAAATCCTGGCGACGGAGATGCTCGATGCGCTGGGCGTCAACACGTCCAAGACGTTCGCCGTTTTCGAAACCGGCGAGGAACTGGTCCGTGGGGACGAGCCCTCGCCCACTCGATCGGCCGTGCTGACCCGGTTGAGCCATGGCCACATTCGCATCGGCAGCTTCCAGCGGCACGCATTTGAAAATGCTACCGGCCGGCTCGACCAACTCGTTCGCTATTCGCTCGAGCATCTGTACGGCGAGGCCCCCGACGACGATCCGGCAACGAATGCGCGACGCTTGTTCGGGCTGGTCTGCGCCGCAACCGCGAAGCTGGCGGCCAGCTACATGGCCGCGGGTTTCGTTCACGGCGTCCTCAACAGCGACAATATCAACATCACCGGCGAGAGCTTCGATTACGGTCCATGGCGCTTCACGCCGCACTGGGACGCCGATTTCACCGCCGCTTACTTCGACCATTACGGGCTTTACGCTTTTGGACGGCAGCCGGAGGCGATCCACTGGGACGTTGCCCAATTCGCCGGTTGCCTGTCGTTGCTGACGCCCGTGGCGGGGCTGACCGAGACATTGGGCGGGTGGGGCGAGACTTTCGAACGTTCGCTGATCGACGCCTTGATCCACCGCCTTGGCGTCGCGCCGTCCATGCCCGACGCCGACCGCGACCTCGCCGCCGCAATCGTCCGAGCGCTCGAGAACAAGGCAGCGACCATCGACCGCTTTTTCTTCGACTGGCGCGGCGGCCGCGACCCCGGCGCCGGTCAGTATCCCGAGCCGCCGTTCCGCGAATTGGCTGCCCATCTTGAAGGCCGCGCGGTCGAACAGCGCCATGCCTACTGGTCCGGCCCAGAACCATGTTCGATGCACATCGATGAAGTTGAAGCGATCTGGGCGGCCATTGCCGAGGCCGACGATTGGGGCCCGCTTGAGGCGAAGGTCGCCGCCATGCGGCGAATGGGCGCGGCAATGGGTCAGGACGGACCCGACGCCGCTTGACCGAACACTCGCCCCATGGTGGAGGCCGGCCCATGCCCGAACAACTGATTTCGACCGAACCGGCCACCGGCAAGCAGCTTTGGGCCGGACCGCCCGGCGAGGCTGGCGCCGAGGTTGCGGCGGCGCGAGCCGCGGCGGCTGAGTGGGCAAGGCGCTCCCCGTCCTACCGGATGGAGACGCTGCGCCGCTTTGCCAACGTCGTGCGCAAGAAGGAGCAGGCGTTCGCGACACTGATCGCACGCGAGACCGGCAAGCCGTTCTGGGAAGCGCAGACCGAGGTCGGTGCAGTGGTCAACAAGGTCGAGATTTCGATCAATGCCTTCGCCGAGCGCACGCCCAAGCGGACCGTCGAAGCGGCGATGGGCAACAAGGTCATCGTCCAGCACAAGCCGCATGGCGTGCTGGCGGTGCTCGGGCCCTACAATTTCCCCGCGCACCTGCCGAACGGGCACATCGTCCCGGCGCTGATCGCGGGCAACGCGGTGGTCTTCAAGCCATCGGAAAAGACACCCGCGACCGGCGAATTCCTCGTCCGATGCTACCACGAGGCGGGCGTTCCCAAAGGCGTCGTCCGGTTGCTGGTCGGCGGCCCCGACGAGGGCCGGGCGCTGGCCGAGCAGGCGGACATCGACGGCCTGCTCTTCACCGGCTCGGCGCGGGCCGGGATGGCGTTGCACAAGCAGTTCGCCGAGACTCCGCACAAGATTCTGGCGCTGGAGCTGGGCGGCAACAACCCGATGGTCGTATGGAACGCCAAGGACATCGAGGCCGCCGCCGCCATCGTCGCCCAATCCGGCTATCTCAGCGCCGGGCAACGCTGCACCGCCGCGCGGCGGCTGATCGTCGAGGATGGCAAGCAAGGGCCGTTGCTGGACGCGCTGACCGCGCTGATCGACCGGATGATCGTCGACGAGCCGTTCGCCGAACCGCCGCCGTTCATGGGGCCGGTGATCGACAATGCCGCCGCCGACCACTTGCAGGAGCAGTGGGTGGAGCTGATGATCAGGGGCGGCAAGCCGATCCGTCGTCTCGACCGTCCGTTCGAGGATCGCCCTTACTTGACCCCCGCCCTGATCGACGTGACCGATGTCCGCGATCGGCCGGACGAGGAGCTTTTCGGGCCGGTGATCCAGCTGATCCGGGTGAAGAGCTTCGACGATGCGATCGCGGAGGCGAACAACACTCGCTTCGGCCTGGCGGCGAGCCTGCTGGGCGGCAGCCCGGAACAGTTCGAGCGCTTCTGGAGCGAGGTCCGCGCCGGGGTCATCAACTGGAACAAGCCGACCAACGGCGCCCCGTCCAACGCCCCATTCGGCGGCGTCGGCCTGTCGGGTAATCATCGCCCAAGCGCCTTTTATGCCGCCGATTATTGCGCTTATCCGGTGACCAGCGTGCAGGGCACGAGCATTCGCGGCGGCATCGCCCAGGGCCTGCGCGATCCGAACATGCAGGAAGATTAAGCGGGGGCGATTTCCCGAGGCCGATCGTCGGACCCCAGTGCGACGAAGGTGAGTTCGCCCTCCGCCACGACTTTCTCCGCCTCGCCGTCACGCTCCCGCGCGACCGCTTGTGCCCGCAGCCGCATCGACGTGCGCCCCTGCTTCAGCAGTTCGACGCTAAGCTCATCGCCAACCGCCATCGCGCCGGGAAACTTCAGGGCGTCCGCGGCAACCAGGATCGCCTTCCCCTTGCTGTGCTTGGAGGCGAACGATCCGCACGCCAGGCCCATCTGGCTCATCAACCAGCCGCCGAAGACGCCGCCATAGGGGTTGGTGTCGGCGGGCATTGCTGTGACTCGGATGTGCGGATTGTCGCGGGTCATGCCCAGTCCATCCACTTCAATGCCCATAGCGAGATGCGCCATAAGCCCGCGATGACCGCGCCGGTGAGGATAATTCCAGCCGTCGCCCCCACGATTGCCGGGTCGCCATTCAGCAGTTTCGTCATCACTTGCGGGTTCTTCGAGATCTTGAATGCGACCGCGACAACAAGGCCTCCGAGAAGACCGCCGAATATCGGCAAAAGTATATTCGCGTTCCATCCGAACCGCTCGACCGTCGCTTCGAACGGCGCGAGCAAGAGGATCGACGCAAGCAGGACCGGAACGAACAATACGACCGGGAACATCAGCCAGATGAGGCCGCCTGCCTTACCCTGAGCCATCGCGAGCAGCACGAATGGCGCGGTCAAGATAACGACCATGAACGCCACTCGAAGCAGCAATAAGCTCAAGCAAGCATTCCCAGAGGATTCTCCACTAGCCGCTTGAACGCCTGCATCAGCCGCGCGCCGTCGGCGCCGTCGATGGCGCGGTGGTCGAAGCTGCCGGTGGCGCTCATCACGGTGGCGATCTGGAGCGAGTCGTTGATCACGTAGGGCCGCTTCTCACCCGCGCCGATCGCCATGATCATCGCCTGCGGCGGGTTGATGACGGCGTCGAACTGCTTGATCCCGTACATGCCCATGTTGCTGAGCGAAGCCGTGCCGCCCTGATATTCGTGCGGCTGCAGCTTGCCTTCCTTGGCGCGGCCGGCGAGCTCCTTGATCTCGGTCGCGATGGCCGAGACGCTCTTGCCGTCGGCGCCCGCCACGATCGGCGTGATCAGCCCGCCCGGGATGGACACAGCGACCGAGATGTCGGCGCGGCTGTACTTGATGAGGCTGTCGCCCGCGAAACTGACATTGCACTCCGGCACTTCGATCAGTGCCTGGGCCAGCGCCTTGATCAGCAGGTCGTTCACCGACAGCTTCACGCCGCGGCTCTCCAGCCCCTTGTTCAGCTCGCCGCGCAGCTTGAGCAGCGCATCGAGCTGGATATCGACCGTCAGGTAAATGTGCGGGATCGTCTGCTTCGCCTCGGTCAGCCGGCGCGCGATGGTCTTGCGCATGTTCGACAGCTTGACCGCTTCGTGCGGGATGTCGGTCTCGGCGGTGGCCGCGCTAGCTACCGGGCCCGCCTTGGCCGTCGCTTGCGCCGGGGAGCCGGCCTTGCCCTCGATATCCGCTTTGACGATTCGCCCGCCGGGACCGCTGCCGGTGATTCCGGACAGCTCGACGCCCTGCGCCTCGGCAATGCGCCGGGCCAGGGGCGATGCCTTCACCCGGTCGCCGCCGGACTTCGCCTGCGGCTGCGGAGCGGCCTGCGCGATCTTTTTGTCTTCGCCGGGGTTGGTCCCGTACCCTTTCACTTCGGGCTCCGGAGTCGGGGCCTTGGCGGGATCAGCTTCGGGCTTGGGCGCTGCCGCCGGAGCCGGAGTCGCCGAAGCACTCGACGCGTCCTCGCCTTCGCAGGCGAGGATGGCGATCGGCGTTCCGACCTTCACCCCGTCGCTTCCCTCGGCGACGAGGATTTTCGCGATCGTGCCCTCGTCGACGGCTTCGAACTCCATAGTCGCCTTGTCGGTCTCGATCTCGGCAAGAATGTCGCCGGACGTCACCTCGTCCCCTTCCTTGACCAGCCATTTGGCAAGGGTGCCCTCTTCCATCGTCGGGGACAGGGCCGGCATTTTAAGCTCGATTGGCATCAGGGTCTTTCCGCGTGGGGCAGGCTAGCGGCACAAAGCGAATGCGCCGGTCAGGGTCAAGTCTGCGACGGGCCAGCGGCCTCTCGCTTGCGCTCGGCCGCGCTTTGCCGCAGCGTTCGAGCCGATGGCAGGGGGCCGCACTTATCTGGTCGTGATCGACGACAGCGCCGAAGCGCGCGTGGCGCTGCGCTTCGCCGCTCGCCGCGCGGTCAAGACCGGCGGGCATGTCGAAGTGCTGGCCGTGGTCGCGCCGCAGGATTTCGTCCAATGGGGCGGCGTCCAGGCGGCGATGGAAGAAGACCAGCAGCTGCGCATCGAAGGCATCGTCAGCGCTGCCGTGGGCGAGCTGTTCGACGAAGCAGGGATCAAGCCGGAAATCGTGCTCCGCCAGGGGGACGCGGTGAAAATCGTGCGCGATTACCTGACCAGCCGCGACGATATTGCGGCGCTGGTGCTTGGAGCGGCGCCGAGCGGGAGCCCGGGCGAGCTCGTGTCGCACTTCGCGGGCAAGGATGCCGGCACGCTCGCCTGCCCGGTGATGATCATCCCGGGCGGGTTGTCGGACGAACGGCTCGAACTGCTCAGCTAAAGCACGCGGGCAAGGATTTCCGCGAGGCGGACGCAGCCGGCTTCATCGTCGGCACTAAATCGCCCGGGCCTGGGGCTGTCGAGGTCGAGGACCGCCAGCAGCTCACCATCGCGGACGATCGGGACGACCAGTTCGCTTGCGCTTGCGGCGTCGCAGGCGATGTGACCGGGGAACGCGTTGACGTCGTCGACCCGCTGGACCTGCTGGGTTGCGGCTGCCGCACCGCACACACCGCTGCCGAACGGGATTCGAATGCAGGCCGGGCGCCCCTGGAAAGGCCCGACGACTAGCTCAGCGCCGACATTGCGATAGAAGCCGGCCCAATTGAGGTCCGGAAGCGTTTCCCAGATCAGCGCGGCCGCATTGGCCATATTGGCAATCGCATCGGGCTCGCCGCTGGTAAGGCCTTCGAGCGCCAGCGCGAGATCCGCATACATCGCGGGCGCGTCACCGGTTTCAATCTTGAAGTCGTACATTCTTCTGTCTCCTCGTCATTGCGAGAAGCCGAAGACGACGTGGCAATCCAGCGGGATTGCTTCGCTTCGCTCGCAATGACGGACTAATGTTCCGTCACTCTGCCGCGGGCCTGCTTTACCGCCCCGCGCTGCTTCTTCGAATCCACCCGCTTGGCCCTGGCCGACCGGCTGGGGCGCGTCGGCTTTCGCTTCGGCCTCACGATATGGGCATCGGCAATCATCTGCGCCAGCCGGACACGCGCGTCGGTGCGGTTGGAATCCTGCGTGCGAAAGCGGCGGGCAGTAATCAGCAATTCCCCGCCCGAAGTGACTTTCGACCCGGCGATGACTTTCAGCCGCTCCAACACCTGGCAAGGTAAACGAAGCTGCTCCAAGTTGACGCGAAGCTGGACCGCAGTGGCGACTTTGTTGACGTTCTGTCCGCCCGGTCCAGTTGCCGCCAGGAACGCCTCGCTAAGCGCCTCCTCCGGGATAAAGACGTCTTCCGCTTTCATTCCCGCTCCTTAGCAGGCGCGCTGCACTTTGTGACTCCTCAGCAACGATCGAATGATTCCAGCGCGTTACACATTATTAACCTTTTGCCTTCATCTCTCGAATGGTTAATGCACGCTTCAAGGCCATTAAGCGGAGCTTACGCTTTGGTCTGAAACGGGGGGAAGAACATGCGGGTCTTGCTGATTGAGGACGAGCCGACGACGGCCAAGAGCATCGAGCTGATGCTCGGCATCGAAGGCTTCAATGTCTATACCACCGACCTGGGGGAAGAAGGCCTCGATCTGGGCAAGCTGTATGATTACGATATCATCCTGCTCGACCTGAACCTGCCCGACATGCACGGCTATGACGTGCTCAAGAAGCTGCGCAATTCAAAGGTTTCGACGCCGGTCCTGATCCTTTCCGGCGTTGGCGAAATGGACAGCAAGGTTCGCGCGCTGGGCTTCGGCGCCGACGATTACGTCACCAAGCCTTTCCACCGCGACGAACTGGTCGCCCGCATTCATGCCATTGTCCGCCGTTCGAAGGGCCATTCGCAGTCGGTCATCCGCACCGGCAAGCTGGCCGTGAACCTGGATGCCAAGACCGTAGAGGTCGACAGCGCCCGAGTGCACCTGACCGGCAAGGAATATGCGATGCTGGAGCTGTTGTCGCTCCGCAAGGGCACGACCCTGACCAAGGAAATGTTCCTCAACCACCTGTACGGCGGGATGGACGAGCCCGAGCTCAAGATCATCGACGTCTTCATCTGCAAGCTGCGCAAGAAGCTGAGCCTGGCCTGCGGCGGCGCCAATTATATCGAGACGGTCTGGGGCCGCGGCTACGTGCTTCGCGATCCGGATTCGGAAGAACTGCCGGAGCCGATCGCGGCCGTCGCTTAAACGATTTCCGGAGCGGGGACGAAGGGCGGTGCGAAAGCGCCGCCCTTTTTCATTCCGGCGCTGACGCGTGCCGCTTGAACTCCATCAGCGCGATGGCGCGATTGTGCACTTCGTCCGGGCCATCGGCCAGCCGCAGCGTGCGGATATGCGCCCATGACATCGCGAGCGGCGTATCTTGCCCGACGCCAGCCGCGCCGAACGCCTGCACCGCATCGTCGATGACCTTCAGCGCCATATTCGGCGCCTTGACCTTGATCATCGCGATTTCGCCCTTGGCCGCCTTGTTGCCGGCGCGGTCCATGACGTCCGCCGCTTTCAGGCACAGCAGCCGCGTCGCCTCGATTTCGATCCGGGCCTCGGCCACGCGCTGCTCCCAGATGCTGTGCTCGGACAATCGCTTGCCGAAAGCGGTGCGGCTTTGCAGCCGCTTGCACATCAGCTCCAGCGCTTCTTCCGCCGCACCGATGGTGCGCATGCAATGATGGATCCGCCCCGGCCCTAGGCGCCCCTGCGCAATGTCGAATCCCCTGCCCTCCCCAAGCAGCATGTTTGCTGGAGGCACGCGAACGTCGCTGAGCTCGATTTCCATGTGTCCGTGCGGCGCGTCGTCATAACCGTACACCGTCAGGTGACGCTCGATGGTGATTCCATCGGCGTCGAGCGGCACCAGGATCATCGACTGCTGCTTGTGCGAGGGCGCGTCCGGGTCGGTCTTGCCCATGACGATCGCGACTTTGCAGCGCGGGTCGCCTGCCCCGGACGACCACCATTTGCGGCCGTTGATCGCATAGGCGTTGCCGGCCAGCGCAATGCTGCATTCGATATTCGTCGCATCCGATGAAGCGACGCCCGGCTCGGTCATCAGGAAGGCGGATCGAATCTCCCCGCGCATCAGCGGCGCCAGCCATTGTTCTTTCTGCTCGCGCGTGCCGTAGCGGTGCAGCACTTCCATGTTGCCCGTGTCGGGCGCGGAGCAATTGAAGACTTCGCTGGCCCAGGGAATGCGCCCCATCTCCTCGGCGCACAGCGCATATTCGAGATTGGTGAGTTGCTCGCCCTCGAACTGGAAGGTTTCGTCGACCTGCGGAACCGCGGGCGCGGGTGGCATGAACAGGTTCCACAACCCGGCGGCACGCGCCTTCGGCTTCAGCTCTTCAATGACCGCGATCGGCTGCCACCGGTCGCCACCCGAATGTTGCGCTTGATAATCCGCGGTGCGGGGCCGGATATAGTCTTCGACGAAGGCGCGGACCCGGTCGCGATAATGGCGCTGCCGGTCGGTTAAGTCGAAGTCCATTCTAGCTTGCCTCCGTCGCCCGCGAGATCGCAGCCGCAATTCTCGCTAAGCTGCCCAATAGCGTCGGGCAAGGCGACCCGGCCGCTCCGTCACAGGTTGGGCACGGCCGGTGTCGGCGGCGGGAAGACCGGTGGCTTTGCCCAAATCCAGCGCGACGCAATCTGCTTGGTGCCGGCGGTCACCGGCATCCCGGCATGTTCCGTCTGCGGGTCCGGCTGGCCGGCAGCCGTGACGTTACGCCAGGTCAGGAGTTCACCGACGCGGCCGCGGAAGCTTAGCCCCGTTTTCATGAAGCGGGTTTCGCCGCCTTCGTAATCGTCGGTCAGATAGACGACGGCGGTCACGATGCGCTGATTGCCGCCAGGCGCGCCGGTGTCGACATGCGGCCGGAACTCACCCCCTTTGGAATAATGGATGATCTGCAGCGGCTCCGCCTGGACCGGCTTCGTGCCGGTCGCGGCAGCAATCCGGCGGTTGATCGCGTTCACCACCAGATCCTCTTCGGTCACGCCAAAGAACGTCCCGTCCGACCGGCGGACTGGATGCGGATGGCTGCGGCCGGTGGCCCGGTCGATCACCACCGAGGGCGTCAGGCGCGGGGCCGCCCGGCGCATCAGATATGCGCACTCATCCGCGCTTAAAAAGTCCGCGAGCCGGCGCACCAAAGGCTTCTCGCTCAACGTTTCGAGCTTGGCGTCGGTAGCGGGCTCGCCGTCATCGCCGATGCTCATGCCGCGCAGCAGGTCGAGTTGCTCATCCGCGCGCGGGTGTTGCCCGCGCAAGCCCTCCAGCAACTGGCGCGCCCGCTGCCAATCCGGCTCGCCGCCTGTGCCGTTCGCCAGAAAATGGGCGAAGTAGAGCTTCGCCTCCAAGTGGCCGGCATCGGCCGCTCGCCCCATCAAGGTCCGCGCAGCCGCCGTGTCCCGCCGAATGATCTGCCCTGAAATCCGCCAGAGCGCCAGTTCGAAGAGGGCGTCCCCGTCGTTGCGGTCGGCAGCCGCAACCAAGGCCGCGGCCGCCTCCGCGATACGCCCGGCGGAGGCTAAAGATTGCACCTGGATGAGCGACTGGGACGGCGGCATTCAGCCTTCTTGCCAAATCCGCCGGCCCGGGGCCACCCGGAGCGTCCCGGCAACCGAAGCCCATCGTGGCGCGTAGTCCGGCCATGGCGGCAACCGAGGGCATCTTCCCGACCTTTTTCCTGTCCGGCTTCGAATGTTCCTCGTTCCTGTGGGGTAAGGACAAGGTTCGCCGCGACCTGAACGCGGAGCTTCGCCACTATCAGCATGCGGACGAAGATTATGCGATGCTGCCGCCGCTCGGCATTGCCGTCGCGCGCGAAGGGGTTCCCTGGCCCTTGGTCGACAAGGGGGACGGTCGCTACGATTTTTCGTGCATCGACCCGTTCCTGGCGGCCCAGCGCAACCACAACATCCTGCCGATCTGGGATTTGTGCCACTACGGCTATCCCGACGATCTCGACCCGTATTCCGAAGCGTTCATCACCCGTTTCGCCGCTTATGCCCGTGCCGCCGCTCGCCACGTGGCCAGGCATGCGCACCACGGGCCGCCTTGCTTCACGCCGGTCAATGAGCCGACCTTCTGGGGCTATATGGGTGGAGAATGGGGCTGGTGCGCGCCGTTCGGCAAAACCGCCGACGAGCGGCGCCGCTTCACCACCATGCTGGCGCGTGCCGATATCGCCGCGTGCAAGGCGATCCGGGCCGACCTTCCCGACGCTCGGTTCGTCCACATCGACCCGCTGGTGTGGGTGGTGCCGCCGCGCGACCGGCCCGACCTTGCCGACGAAGCGAGGCGCGAGAGTTACGAGGACGCCTACATTGCCTGGGACATCATCTCCGGCCTCAAGCACCCGGAATATGGCGGCAGCCTGGGATTGATCGATATCCTGGGGTTCAACAACTACAGCTTCGGGCAGATGGAATATGGCGGCGGCGGTGGGCCGAACACGCCCCTCGAACCGGGCGACGACCGCATCCGATCGGTGTGCGACCTCCTCACCGAGGCCTGGGGCAAGTACCGTCGGCCATGCATCGTCGCGGAGACTTCCGGGCTGTACGGCGGCCGGGTCGACTGGCTCAACGATATCACCTGCGAAGCCCTGGCGGCGGTCAACAACGGCGTCGAGTTGCACGGCATCTGCCTGTTTCCCGCGGTCGACATGACCGATTGGCACAGCGGTGAATGGCTGCACATGGGGATCGCCGACGTCGAGGAACTGCCGAGCGGTGCGCTGATGCGAACGCCGTTCGTTCCATACGTCGATGCGCTGCACGGCTGGCAGAAGCGGCTGCACCGGGTCACCGGGCTAGATGCCGATCCTTACGACAAGCCAGTCACGCTGGAAGAGATCCGAGCCGTTGCAAGGGCGCTGAAGCCCCAGCCCGACGAAGCCTTTCATTAGGCGTCGGGCCCACGCTCCAGCAGGAAATTGATGCGTGCCGTCGCGATCGGTTCGTCGCGGTCCTTCTGCCAGGCGAAGGCCTCGACATTCGCGATATTCGTCCCAAGCCGCTGGACATGCGCCGAAGCCCGCGTCGGGTGGCCCGACCCGGGCCGCATATAGTCGACCGTCACCGTGACCGGCTTCATCCGGACGGAATCGTTCGCCAGCTTCTCCCGAAGCGCCGTGAACGCGGCGATCTCCAGCAGGCCGGCAATGGCGCCCCCATGGAGGAAGCCCGGCCGCCCGACGACGTCGTCCGCGAACGGCATGTTGACGATGATTTCGCCGTCACCGCGTTCAACCTCGACATTCAGCAACTCGGCATAAGGCGGGCGATCCTGCACCTGCGCGACATAGCCCAGCATGCAACCGGCGCGAAGACCTTGCCGCGGCTGCTCCGGGAAGCCATAGGCGGCGCATGAAGGCACGCGTCTTTGTCACGCTCAAACCCGGCGTTCTCGACCCGCAAGGCAAGGCGATCCACCACGCCCTGGAGGGCTTGGGATTCGACGGGGTCAATGAGGTTCGCGCCGGCAAGCTGATCGAGCTCGACCTTGCCGACGGCACCGGCGACGATGCCATCGAATCGATGTGCCGCAAGCTGCTTGCCAACACCGTGATCGAAAACTTCCGGATCGAACGGCTGCCCTAACGATGAAGACCGCGGTCATCGTCTTTCCCGGGTCCAACTGCGACAGGGACCTGGCGGTCGCGCTCGAATCGGTGACGGGCCGCGCTCCGGCAATGGTCTGGCACGCGGAAACAGCCCTGCCCGACGGCGTCGACCTGATCGGCATTCCGGGCGGCTTTTCCTACGGCGATTATTTGCGGTCGGGCGCGATGGCCGCGCGATCGGCGATCATGCGCGAAGTTTCCAATGCGGCGGGACGCGGCGTTCCGGTGCTCGGCATCTGCAACGGTTTCCAGGTGCTCACCGAAACCGGCCTCCTGCCCGGGGCGCTGATGCGCAACGCAGCGCTCAACTTCGTCTCCCGACCGGTCGCGCTGACCGTGGAAAACAGCCAATCCCTGTTCACGAGCGGCTATCAAAGCGGAGAGACGGTGCACATTCCGGTCGCTCACCACGACGGCAATTACCAGGCCGATCCGGAAACGCTCGACCGGCTTGAACAATCGAGCCGGGTCGCCTTCCGCTACGCGGAGCCGGTCAATGGATCGGCGCGCAACATCGCCGGAATCCTCAACGACGCGGGCAATGTCCTTGGGATGATGCCGCACCCGGAACGGGCGATCGAAGCGGCGCACGGCAACACCGACGGCCGCCGGCTGTTCGAAGGATTGCTGGAAACGGTTGCCTAGCGCCGCTCGCGGCGAACGGCGACCGCGCGGCAACCGGCATCGCCCGGCGGCAACATGCACAGAAATGCCCGGTCAGGCCCATCGGAATCGACGATGACCGTGTGACGCTGCATCGTCATCGGGTTGGTGTAGATGATCACAGTTTCAGCGGCTGCGGGAGCCGATGCGATCAGCCCGCCGAGACCTGCCAATAACAAACGTAAACGCATCTAATCATCCCCCTTGGTGCCAGATGCCACCTATTTGCTTGAACGCCAACTGAATGGCGCTTTGAGCGGACCGGCAATTGCCCTAATTTGCCTTTCCCGCGCGCCCGTAGCTCAGTTGGATAGAGCACGAGCCTTCTAAGCTTGAGGTCGTAGGTTCGAATCCTACCGGGCGCGCCACTTCACCGTGAAACCGGCCTAGTCGACGAGCTTGCCGGGGTTGAAGATTCCGCGCGGATCCAGGGCGCGCTTGATTGCGCGCATCGCCGCAAGGTCCCCGGGCGCGGCGAGGCGTTCCAATTCGTCGCGCTTCATCTGGCCGATACCGTGCTCGGCTGAGATCGATCCGCCGGCGGCGACGACCAGGTCATGCACCAGGCGGGTCACTGCCGGCGCTTCCGCCGCCATCCAGTCTGGGCCGACCCGGCTGCCGGCGCGGACATGGAAGTGGACGTTGCCGTCGCCAAGGTGGCCGAACGCGCTGGCGACCGCGCCGGGAAAGGCTTGCTCTACCGTCCTTGACGATTCGACGATGAAATCCGGCATTGCGGCAATCGGCACGGAGATGTCGTGGGCGGTCGTCGGCCCTTCGGCGCGCTCGGCTTCCGAGATGCTGTCGCGAATGCGCCAGAAGGCTTCGGCCTGCGCCTCATTGGCCGAAATCGTCGCATCCTCGACCATGCCGGCCTCCATCGCCTGGCCGAGCACATCCTGGAGCATTTGCGCAGGATCCGACGCCGCATCGGCCGCAGTCGCTTCGATCAGCACATGCCACCGGTGACTGCCGGTAAGCGGTGCGCGCGTGCCAGGAATGTGATTGAGGACGAGAGCCAGCGAATCCCCGGCAATCAATTCGAATCCTTCGACAGCGTCGGTCCGCTGCTCGAAGAAACGGAGCAGGCGCAAGGCGGCCTGTGGGTCAGCCACCCCGGCCCAGCCAACCGCCCGCACAGCCACAGCGGGCACCAGCCGCAGCGCGACGGCGGTAATGACCCCAATCGTCCCTTCCGACCCGATCAGCAGCTGGTTGAGATCGTAGCCCCGATTATCCTTCTTGAGCGCGGCCAGGCCGTCATGGACCGACCCGTCGGCAAGCACCGCCTCGACCCCGGCGACCAGCTCCCGCATCGTCCCGAACCGAAGGACTTGCGTCCCGCCGGCATTGGTCGCGGCCAGTCCGCCTACCGTGCAACTGCCGCGCGACCCGAGCGTCAGCGGAAAGCGACGGCCGGCCGCCGCGGCGGCGTCGTGCAGGTCGGACAGGATCATTCCCGCTTCCGCAACCGCCAGATTGTCTTCGGCGCTGATCGACGGCAGCCGGTTCATCCGCCTCAGTGACAGGATGACGGCAGAACCTTCCTCCGGCGGCGTTGCCCCGCCGACCATCGAGGTGTTCCCACCCTGAGGGACAAGGGGAACGCCATGCTCGGCCGCCAAGGCAACGATCGACTGCACCTCTTGGCGGTTGGCGGGTGACAGCATCGCAGGCGCTTCGCCGCGATATCGCCCCCGCCAGTCGGTCAGCCACGGTTCGATGTCTTGCCGGTCGGTCACGACCGCCTTGTCGCCAATCGCGTTCCGGACGGCGTCGATAAAGGCCTGCATTTTGCTATTCACCGGCGGCAGCTTGGCATTGCCCGTCGTCGGGGGCAAATCGAACCGATGACGCGCCCATCAATCACGATCATCGTCGCCCGTGCCATCAACGGGGTCATCGGCCGCGACGGCCAATTGCCGTGGCACCTGCCGGCTGACCTAAAGCGCTTCAAGTCGCTGACTATGCAAACGGTCATGGTGATGGGGCGGAAGACCTTTGACAGCCTTCCCGGCCTGTTGCCCGGGCGCCGGCACATCGTCCTCACCCGGGACTCAAATTGGCAGGCTGAGGGCGCCGAAGTGGCAAGCTCGATCGACCAGGCGCTCGCTCTTGCCGGTGGGGAGCCGGTTTCGGTGATCGGGGGAGCGGACATCTTTGCACTGTTCCTGCCGCTGGCCGACCGGCTGGAGCTGACGGAGGTGCTTGCAGACGTCGATGGCGACACCGTGATCGACGATCCAAGGGACGGCGCCGAGTGGATCGAAACCGGGCGCGAGGAGCATCAGCAGCAAGCCGGCAAACCGGGCTTCCGCTTCCTATCCTATGAGCGCGCGGAGTCTCCGGCGAGCAGTTGATCGATTCGATCGGAGACTTCGTCGACGCTCAGCATGCCGTCGACATGACGGACCAAACCGCGCTGCTCGTAATAAGGAAGGATCGGCGCGGTTTTCGATCGATATTCGGCCATGCGCGTGCGCACCGTCGCTTCATTATCGTCGGGGCGACGCTTGAACTCGTGCGAACCGCACGTGTCGCAAGTCTCCTGGACCTTCGGCATCTTGTAGAGATCGTGATAGGGCGTGCCACACACCGCGCAGCTGAACCGGCCGACGATGCGCTCGACCAGGGCGTCTTCGTCAACCACCAGCTCAATGACGTGGTCGAGCTGCCGGCCGCGTTCGCTTAGCAACAGGTCCAGCGCCTCGGCCTGTCCCTGGGTTCGGGGATAACCGTCGAAGATCGCGCCGCGTCCTTTAAGCTTGTCGAGCCGTTCCCCGACGAGCGCGCTGACGATGGCGTCGCTGACCAGCTCGCCGGCGTCCATCACGGCTTTGGCCTGCAACCCGACGGGTGTGCCATTGGCCAGGGCTTCGCGAAGCATATCGCCGGTCGACAGCTGGACCATCCCGCGCTGGGCCTCCAGCCGGGCAGCCTGCGTCCCCTTACCAGCACCCGGAGGACCGAGCAGAATGATGTTCATCGGCCGATCCATTCCCGTCCGCTCGCCTTAACGCCTGCGGCCGCTCTTCAGCTTCGCCTTCTTGATCAAGTTCCCATATTCGTGGGCGATCAGGTGGCTCTGGATCTGGGTGACGGTGTCCATCGTCACGTTGACGACGATTAGCAGGCTCGTCCCGCCCAGACGGAACGGAATGCCGGCCTGCGCCAGCAAGAATTCCGGGATGAGGCAGATCAGCGCCAGGTAAGCGGCGCCGACCACGGTCACCCGCGTGAGCAGGAAGTCGAAGTAATGCTCGGTCGCCTTCCCCGGCCGAATTCCGGGGATGAAGCCGCCATGGCGCTTCAGGTTTTCCGACGTTTCCTCGCTGTTGAACTGCACCGCGGTGTAGAAGAAGCAGAAGAAGACGATGCCGAGCCCGTACAGCAGCATGTACAGCGGGGTGCCGTGCTGCAGGTACGTGCTGATCGTGATCAGCCACTCGCTCGACGCGCTGTTCGGGTCGACCCCGCTCCCGGCCCATTGCAGCACGGTCAGCGGCATCAGCAGCAACGACGAAGCGAAGATCGGCGGGATGACGCCGGCGGTGTTGATCTTGATCGGCAGGTGCGAACGCTCCTGCTGCATCAGCCCGCGCGCCGTCTGGCGCTTTGGATATTGGATCAGCACGCGCCGCTGCGCGCGCTCCATGAAGCAGATGAAGACCACCAGCGCCGCCGTCAGCAGCACGATGGAAACAACGATCAACGGGTCCATCGTGCCCGACCGGCCGCCCTCGAACAGCTGCACGATCCCGCGCGGCAATCCGGCAACGATACCGGCCATGATGATCAGGGACACGCCGTTGCCGATGCCGCGGCTGGTGATCTGCTCACCAATCCACATCAGGAACAGGGTTCCGCCAACCAGCGAGATAGTGCCGGCAACCTGGAACACCAGGCCCGGTTCGACCACCGCCTGGATGCCCTGCTTGATCGACTGCGATTCGAGCCCGCGAACCACGGCATAGCCCTGAACCAGGGTGAGCAGGACGGTCAGGTAGCGTGTATATTGGTTGAGCTTCTTGCGGCCCGTCTCGCCCTCTTTGCGCAGCGCCTGCCACGGTCCGTAGAGGGTCGCGCCGAGCTGCACGACGATCGAGGCGGTGATGTAAGGCATGACGCCGAGCGCGATGACGCTCATCCGCTCCAGCGCGCCGCCGGAAAAGGTGTTGAAGATGTCGAGGATCCCGCCGCTCTGGGTCTGGAACAGCGCCTGCATCGCCGCCGGATCGACGCCGGGAATCGGCACGAACGACAGGAAGCGGAAAAGAACGAGAGCGCCCAGCGTGAACCACAGGCGCTTCTTGAGTTCTGTCGCCTTTGAGAAGTTGCCCAGGCTGATGCTGGAGCCCAGTTGCTCGGCTGCGGATGCCATTTGGTTCGAATCCCCTACGCTGCCGCTGATATAGGCGGTAGCTCCGTCATTGCGAGCGGAGCGGAGCAGCCCGGCCGGATTGCCCCGTCCCTACGCTGCCCGCAATACGAAGTTACGCCTTGGCGTTCTTGGCGGCCTTGTCGGCAAGCCTCGCATCGCGCGCCTTGCCCTTCTTGGCGGCGGCCTTGTCGGCGGCGGCGACGCGCTCGATGATTTCGATCGAACCGCCCGCTTTCTCGACGGCTTCGCGCGCGCCCTTCGAGGCACCGGCGACGCGGAAAGCCAGCTTGGCGCTGAATTCACCCTTGCCGAGCAGGCGCACACCGTCCTTGCCGCCGCGAGCGAGGCCAGCGGCCTTCAGCGCGTCGTGATCAAGCGTACCCTTGGCGTCGAGCTTGCCCGCGTCGATCATCTTCTGGACGGCGCCCAAATTCACCTCGGCATAATCCTTGGCGAACTTGTTGTTGAAGCCGCGCTTCGGCAACCGCATGTGCAGCGGCATCTGGCCGCCTTCAAAGCCCCAGATGGACACGCCGGAGCGGCTCTTCTGGCCCTTCTGGCCACGGCCGGCAGTCTTGCCGACGCCAGAACCGATGCCTCGGCCGACGCGAACCCGGCTCTTCCGGGCGCCAGGGTTGTCCTTGATTTCGTTCAGTTTCATGTCTTGCACTCGCTTTCGCTGTGGTCGCGCAGCGCCCGAAGGCGCGGATAGGTCAGGCGTTCTCGACGCTCAGGAGGTGCTGCACCTTGCGGACCTGGCCGAGCACTTCAGGCGTGCCCTCCACTTCCACGGTGCGATGCATCTTGTTGAGGCCGAGGCCGACAAGGGTCGCCCGTTGCGTCTTGTCGCGGCGGATCGGCGATCCGGTCTGGGTGATCTTGATCTTGGCCATTTGGCTTACTCCGTGATCGCTTCGGCCTGGGCCTCGGCTTCCGCCTGGCTGGCGCCACCGCGGCCGAGCAGGTCGGCAACCTTCTTGCCACGCCGCTGGGCCACCGAGCGCGGGCTCGTCTGGTCCTTGAGCGCTTCGAACGTCGCGCGGATCATGTTGTACGGGTTGGACGTGCCGACCGACTTGGTGACGACGTCGGCAACGCCGAGGCTTTCGAAGATCGCGCGCATCGGGCCGCCGGCGATGATCCCGGTACCCGCAGGAGCGGTGCGAACCGTCACTCGGCCGGCACCGAAGTGGCCAAGACCGTCATGGTGAAGCGTGCGCCCGTCGCGCAGCGGAACGCGAACCATCGCCTTCTTCGCCGCAGCGGTCGCCTTACTGATTGCTTCCGGCACTTCGCGCGCCTTGCCGTGACCGAAACCGGCGCGGCCCTTGCCGTCACCGACGACGACCAGCGCGGCGAAGCCGAAGCGCTTGCCGCCCTTAACGGTCTTCGAAACGCGGTTAATGTGGACGAGCTTTTCGATCAGCTCCTCACCGCCATCGTCGTCGCCGCCACGTCCGCGACGATCGTCACGACGGCCGCCACGGCCACCGCGATTGTCGCGGCCGCCGCCGGGGCCACCACGGCCGCCACGGGGGCCGCCACGGCCACCTGGCCCGCCTGGGCCACGGCCATGCGACTGCGGTGCGGGTTCAGCAGCAGCAGGCGCTGCGGGCTCAGCCGGTGCCGGTTCAGCCGCTGCTGCGGGTTCCGCTGCAACAGGTTCTGCGGCCTCAGTTGGCGCCGTGCCTTCGGTCGGAATGACCGCGTCCTGCTTTGCCGGCACTTCAACCTGGGCCTGCTCGACGCCTTCGGCGGTTACCTGCGGAGTTTCTTTTTCGTCAGCCATTTAGAACTCCAATCCGCCTTCGCGGGCAGCATCGGCCAGCGCTTTGACGCGGCCATGAAACAGGAAGCCGCCCCGGTCGAACACAACGGTCGAAACGCCGGCGGCCTTGGCACGCTCGGCGATCGCCTTGCCAACCTGGGCAGCGCCGTCGCGAGTGGCGTTGGCCTTGCCCTTCAAATCCTTGTCCAGGGTCGAAGCCGAAGCGACCGTGCGGCCGGCTGCGTCGTCGATGACCTGGGCATAGATGTGACGGCCCGAACGATGGATCGACAAGCGCGGCTTGCCGCCCGAGCGCTTGCGGAGCGTCGTGCGGACGCGCTGACGGCGCCGGTCGAAGAGGGAGAGTATCGCCATGGCTACTTCTTCTTGCCTTCTTTGCGGAAGATATACTCGCCGCGGTACTTGATGCCCTTGCCCTTGTACGGCTCGGGCTTGCGCCAGCGGCGGATCTCGGCGGCAACCTGGCCGACCTTCTGCTTGTCGATGCCGCTGATCTCGACCGTGTTCGGATCGGGGGTCTTCACCTCGACGCCTTCCGGGACCGGAAAGTTTACGTCATGGCTGTAACCGAGCTGCAAGCGCAGGTTGCGGCCCTGGGCGGCGGCGCGATAGCCGACGCCGGTGATTTCCAGAACCTTGGTGAAGCCTTCGGTGACACCGACGACCAGGTTGTCGACCAGCGTGCGCTGCATGCCCCAGAAGGCACGCGCCTGCTTGGTGTCGTTGGCCGGCTTTACCAGGATTCCGTCGTCGCCGATTTCATAGGCGATCTCGTCGCGCATCTGCAGCTGCAGGGTACCCTTGGGCCCCTTCACCGACAGGACCTGGCCCTCGGTCGACGCCGTCACGCCCGAAGGCAGCGGCACGGCACGTTTTCCAATGCGTGACATTTAGAATACCTCCGCCAGCACTTCGCCGCCGACGTTCTGTTCGCGGGCTTCGGCATCCGACAGCACGCCGCGCGGGGTCGAGACGATGATCGTCCCGAGGCCGTTGCGGATGTGCGGCAGTTCGCGGGAGCCGGAATAGACCCGGCGTCCAGGCTTGGACACGCGCGCCAGATGCTGGATCGCCGGCTGGCCCTCGAAATACTTGAGCTCGATGCGCAGGCCTTTCTGCCCGCTCAACGTCTCTTCGGTGTAGCCGCGGATGTAGCCTTCGCGTTGCAGCACATCCAGGACGTGCGCGCGCAGCGTCGACGCCGGCGTCAGGATGCTATCCTTGCGCGCCTGCTGGCCGTTGCGGATGCGGGTGAGCATATCACCCAGAGGATCGGTCATCGCCATATCTTGATCCTCCTACCAGCTCGACTTCGTGACGCCCGGGATCAGGCCCTTGTTGGCCAGCTCCCGAAGCATGATCCGGGACAGCCGGAACTTGCGGTAATATGCCCGCGAACGACCCGTCAGCTCGCACCGATTGCGGATGCGCGTCGGGTTACCGTTGCGCGGAAGTTCCGCCATCTTGAGACGCGCGATCAGCCGCTCGGTCTCGTCCTTCGACTCGTCGTCTGCGATTTCGCGCAGCTTCGCGTACTTGGACGCATACTTCTCGACGAGCTTCTTGCGACGCTCGTTCTTGTTGATCGAACTCAGTTTCGCCATGACTTAAGTTCTTCTCCTACGCAGACCGCACTAGGCGGCCTGCTTCTCCTCTGAGTCCGCCGGGAACGGGAAGTTGAACAGGCGCAGCAGCTCGCGGCCCTCTTCGTCCGTCTTGGCGGTCGTGGTTACAATGATGTCCATGCCCCGGACCTTGTCGATCTCGTCGTAGTTGATCTCCGGGAACACGATCTGCTCTTTCAGGCCCATCGCGTAATTGCCGCGGCCGTCGAACGACTTCGGGTTCAGGCCCCGAAAATCGCGGACGCGCGGAAGCGCGACAGTCACTAGCCGGTCGAGGAATTCGTACATGCGCTCGCGGCGAAGGGTGACCTTCGCGCCGATCGGCATGCCTTCGCGCAGCTTGAACTGAGCGATCGACTTCTTCGCCTTGGTGATCACCGGCTTCTGGCCGGCAATCTTCTCCATTTCCTGCGCGGCCTTTTCGACAAGCTTCTTGTCGTTGGTGGCCTCGCCGACGCCCATGTTGATGACGATCTTGTCGAGCTTGGGAACCTCAAGGCGGTTCTTGTAGCCGAACTTGTCCGTCATCGCCTTGACGATGCGCTCGTCATAGTCGCGCTTCAGGCGCGGCGTGTAGGCCGCTTCGTTCTTCTTGGCGTCAGCCATTGATCAGCTCTCCGGTCTTGGCGGCGACACGCACCTTCTTGCCGTCGCGCACTTCGAAGCGGACGCGGCTCGGCTTGCCGTCGGCGGTCGCAACCGCGACCTTCGACACGTGCATCGGCGCTTCGCGACGCTCCAGCCCGCCCTGCGGGTTCGCCTGGGTCGGCTTGCGGTGGCGAACGGCGACGTTGACGCCGGACACGATCACCTTGCCGTCCTTCGGCATTGCCTTGGTCACTTCGCCGGTCTTGCCCTTGTCCTTGCCGGACAGGACCACGACCGTGTCACCCTTGCGGATCTTCTGCGCCATTACAGCACCTCCGGCGCGAGGCTGATGATCTTCATGTGCTTCTTCGCTCGCAGTTCGCGCACGACCGGGCCGAAAATACGGGTGCCGATCGGCTCTTCGTTCTTGTTGACCAGCACGGCGGCGTTGGAATCGAACCGGATCACCGAACCGTCGGGACGGCGGATATCCTTCGCAGTGCGAACGATCACCGCGCGGTGAACGTCGCCCTTCTTCACGCGGCCGCGCGGGGCGGCTTCCTTGACGCTGACGACGATGATGTCGCCGACACCGGCCACCCGGCGCTTCGACCCGCCCAGCACCTTGATGCACTGAACGCGCTTGGCGCCGCTATTATCGGCGACCTCCAGGTTGGACTGCATCTGGATCATGGTTCGACCCTACTCTCTTTCAATATCTGCTCAGGCGTCCGCGGTCGCGACGTCTTCGGCTTTCGCCGCATCCGTCTTTTTCGCGGCCTTGGCCTTCGTCGGCTTCGCCGGCTTTTCGGCCGGCTGTTCGGTTGCACCGTCAACGATCTCGACGGCGGCTGCCTTCGCGGCGCCGACGCGGTCGAGGACCGTCCAGGTCTTTAGCTTCGAAATCGGGGCGCACTCTTCGATGCGCACCTGCTCGCCCAAGCTGAACGCATTGTCCGCGTCATGGGCGTGGTACTTCTTCGAAAGCTTGATGATCTTGCCGTACAGGGGGTGCTTAACGCGGCGGTCGACACGGACCACCACCGTCTTGTCACCCTTGTCGGACACGATCGTGCCGGTCAGGACGCGCTTGGGCATTTCCTCGATAACTCCCTTAAGCCTTCGCGGCTTGTTCGTTGGCGCGCTGGGTCTGCAGCGTCTTGATGCGCGCGATTCCGCGACGCACCTCACGCACCCGCGACGGCTTCTCCAGCTGGTTCGTCGCCGACTGGAAACGCAGGTTGAACTGCTCGCGCTTCAGCTCGAGCAGCTGCTGCTGCAGCTGGTCGTCGCTCTTCGCCTTGAATTCGTCGATGGCGGCCATCTTAACGGTCCTCTTCGATCAGGGTCTCGCCCAGGCGGGCAACGACCTTCACCTTGATCGGCAGCTTCTCGGCAGCGCGCTCGAACGCCGTCTTGGCGAGCGGGCCCGGAATGCCGTCGAGTTCAAACAGGATGCGGCCGGGCTTGACCCGAGCGACCCAGAATTCCGGGCTGCCCTTGCCCGAGCCCATACGGACTTCCGCCGGCTTGGTGCTGACCGGAACATCCGGGAAAATGCGGATCCAGAGACGGCCCTGGCGACGGATGTGGCGCTGGATCGCGCGGCGAGCCGCCTCGATCTGGCGCGCGGTGATCCGCTCCGGCTCCATCGCCTTGAGGCCGAAGGCGCCAAAGTTCAGCTCGGTCCCACCCTTGGCATTGCCATGGATCCGGCCCTTGAAGGCCTTGCGGAATTTAGTGCGCTTGGGTTGCAGCATCTTGTTTTCCTTTAGGCCTTAGCGACCGCGGTCTTCGCGAGCCGGGCGGACTCCGGAAGTCTGCGCTTCCATCATCAGCCGGTCCTGGGCGAGCGGATCGTGGCCAAGGATTTCACCCTTGAAGACCCAAACCTTGACGCCGCAGACGCCATAAGCGGTGTGCGCTTCGGCTTCGGCATAATCGACGTTGCCGCGCAGCGTGTGCAGCGGCACGCGGCCTTCGCGGTACCATTCGGTGCGCGCGATTTCCGCGCCGCCGAGACGGCCCGCGCAGGTGATTCGAATGCCTTCCGCGCCGAGGCGGAGAGCCGACTGCACTGCCCGTTTCATCGCGCGGCGGAATGCGATCCGGCGCTCGAGCTGGTCGGCGACGCCCTGGGCGACGAGCTTGGCGTCAATCTCCGGCTTGCGGATCTCGACGATGTTCAGGCTCACTTCGCTCGACGTCATGGAGCCGAGCTTGCGCTTCAGCTTCTCGATGTCGGCGCCCTTCTTGCCGATGATCACGCCGGGGCGTGCGGCATAGATGCTGATCCGGCAGATCTTGGCCGGACGCTCGATCACCACCTTCGAAATCGCGGCCTGGGGCAGCGTTTCGATGATGTAGCGACGGATCTTGAGATCCTCGAGCAGCAGGCGGCCGTAATCCTGGCCTTCCGCGAACCAGCGGCTGTCCCAGGTCCGGTTGATCTGCAGGCGAAGCCCGACAGGAGACGATTTCTGACCCATTATGCTTCTTCCTGCTCGCGCACGACGACGCGGATGCGGCTGAACGGCTTGACGATCCGGCTCGAACGACCGCGGGCGCGGGTCGCAAACCGCTTCATCGAGATCGACTTGCCGACGCTGGCCTCGGCAACGACGAGTGCGTCGACGTCGAGGTTATGGTTGTTCTCGGCATTGGCGACGGCCGACGCGAGCACCTTGTAGACATCCTCGCTCATGCCCTTCGGGCTGAACTTGAGGATGTTGAGAGCCTGCTCGACCTTCTTGCCGCGGATCAGGCCAGCGACCAGGTTCAGCTTGCGCGCCGACCCACGGATCGTGTTGCCGACGGCGAGCGCTTCCTTGTCGCCTACCTTGCGCGGTGCAGCTTGCTTGCCCATCAGCGCTTACCCTTCTTGTCGGAGGCATGGCCCGGGAAGAAGCGGGTGGGAGCGAACTCGCCGAGCTTCATTCCGACCATGTCTTCATTGACCGACACCGGAATGAATTTCCGGCCGTTGTAGACGTTGAAGGTCAGGCCGACGAACTGCGGCAGGATCGTCGAACGGCGCGACCAGGTCTTGATCGGCGCGCGCTTTGAGCTGTCCTGCGCGGCTTCCGCTTTTTTCAGCAGCGAAAGCTCGACGAACGGACCTTTCCAGATGGAACGGGCCATGGGTTAACCCTTCTTCTTCGCGTGACGGGACCGAATGATGAACTTGTCGGTCGCCTTGTTGTGACGGGTGCGGGCACCCTTGGTCGGCTTGCCCCACGGGGTAACCGGGTGACGGCCGCCAGAGGTCCGGCCTTCACCACCGCCATGGGGGTGGTCGACCGGGTTCTTGGCGACACCGCGGGTCAGCGGGCGCTTGCCCATCCAGCGGGTGCGCCCGGCCTTGGCCAGCGTCTGGTTGCCATTGTCCGGGTTCGAAACCGCGCCAACGGTGGCCATGCAGTCGGAACGCACGTAGCGCTGCTCGCCTGAATTGAGCCTGACGATGACCATGCCCTTGTCGCGGCCGACGACCTGAACATAGGTGCCGGCGGCGCGAGCGATCTGGCCGCCCTTGCCGGGCTTCATCTCGACGTTGTGAACGATGGTCCCGACCGGCATTTGGCCGACTTCCATCGCATTGCCCGGCTTCACGTCGACCTTGCGGCCGGCGATCACCTTGTCACCGGGAGCGAGGCGCTGCGGAGCCAGGATATAGGCCTGCTCACCGCCTTCGTAGGTGATCAGCGCGATGAACGCCGAACGGTTGGGGTCGTACTCGATCCGCTCGACCGTGGCTGCAACGTCCCAGGTGCGGCGCTTGAAATCGACCAGGCGATAGCGCTGCTTGTGACCGCCGCCGATACCGCGCGACGTCACGTGACCCTTGTTGTTGCGACCGCCGGTCTTGGTCTTGCCTTCGGTCAGCTTCTTGACCGGCTTGCCCTTCCACAGCGACGATTTGTCGACGAGGATCAGGCCGCGGCGGGCGGGCGAAGTCGGCTTATATTGCTTCAGTGCCATGGCTTAGATTCCGCTCGTCACGTCGATCGACTGGCCTTCGGCCAGCGTGATGATCGCTTTCTTGAAATCGGACCGCTGGTAGGGCTTGCCCTTCCAACGCTTGCTCTTGCCCTTGGTCACGATCGTGTTCACGCCGGTGACGCTGACGTTGAACAGCGCTTCGATCGCAGCCTTGATCTCCGGCTTCGATGCGTCCGACGCAACCTTGAAGACGACCGCATTATGCTCCGACAGCATCGTCGATTTCTCGGTGATGTGCGGGGCCAGGACGACGTCGTAGTGACGGGCGTCGACCGCAGTCTGCGCTTGCTTCTTAGCCATTGAACCGGGCCTCCAGCTTCTCAACCGCGGCGCGGGTCAGGACCAGCGTCTCGTGGCGCATGATGTCATAGACGTTGGCGCCGACGGCAGGCAGCAGGTCGATGCTTTCGAGGTTCGACGAAGCGCGGGCGAAGCCGACGTTGAGCGCGTCACCGTCGATCACCAGCGCCGTCTTGCCAAAGCCAAGCGAACCCAGCTTTTCGCGCAACGCCCGGGTCTTGCCCTCGGCAATGTCCAGGTTGTCGAGGACGACCAGCTGGCCGTCACGAGCCTTGGCCGACAAGGCCATCCTGAGGCCAAGCGCGCGGATCTTCTTGTTCAGCGACGGATCGAAGTCGCGGACGCGAGGACCGTGAGCCTTGCCGCCGCCGACGAAGATCGGGGCGCGGCGATCGCCATGGCGAGCCGTACCGCCACCCTTCTGGCGACCGAACTTCTTGCCGGTGCGGGCAACGTCGCTGCGCTCACGCGCACCGCGGGCAGTGCCGCGGCGCTTCTCGAGCTGCCAGGTGACGACGCGGTGCAGGATATCGGCGCGCGGCTCGACGGCGAAAATCTCGTCGTTGAGCTCGATGTCGCCGCCCTTGCCGGCGTCGAGGGTCTGTACCTTGACCTTCATCGCTTAGCCTTCCTTGCTCTCGCCGGAGTCACTTGGCGAAGCATCGTCCGCCGGAGCGTCGGTGGTTTCGTTGGTTTCAGCCGCGCCCGCTTCCTGCTCGGCTGCGATCGCCGCAACCTCGTCATCGCCCGGAAGCGCCGGAATTTCGTGAACGGCCGCATCGTCGACCAGGCCAGCTGCTGGCAGCTCGCTCTCGTCGACCGGCTTGTCCTTGGACACGAGGCCCGCCGGGTAAGGCGCGCTCTCGCTGCGCGGCACCTTGACCGCGTCATAGACCGTCAGCCAGCCGCCCTTGTGACCCGGAACCGAGCCCTTGATGAATAGCAGGCCGCGGATCGGATCGGTGCGAACGACCTCAAGGTTTTGCTGGGTGCGGTTACGCGCGCCCATGTGGCCGGCCATCTTCTTGTTCTTGAAGACGCGGCCCGGATCCTGGCGGTTACCAGTCGAACCGTGCGAACGGTGCGAGACGGAAACGCCATGCGTCGCGCGCAAACCGCCGAAGCCCCAGCGCTTCATGGCGCCGGCAAAGCCCTTGCCCTGCGTAACGCCGGAAATATCAACCAGTTGGCCGGCGACGAAGTGGTCGGCGCTGATCGTCGAACCGACGTCCAGCAACGCATCTTCGGCAACGCGGAATTCGACGACTTTCGCCTTCGGCTCGACTTCAGCTTTGCCGAACGCGGCACGCTGCGGCTTGGCGACGTTCTTCGCCTTGGCCTTGCCCGCTCCAAGCTGGATCGCGGTGTAGCCGTCCCGGTCTGTTTCGCGGCGGCCGATAACCTGCACATCGTCCAGTTGCAGGACGGTAACCGGCACGTGCCGTCCGTCCGCCTGGAAGAGGCGGGTCATTCCGACCTTCTTCGCGATCACGCCAGTGCGCATGATCAGTGACTCCTCAACAGAGGCACCTGGACCATTCCAGGTGCTTGCAGCCCAAATTTATGCGTGCCCCGCCTGGGCTAGTGCTCCGCGAGGTGCGGAACGGCGGGGACGCAGCCCGGAGAAACTCCGGCGGTATCACCCAAGTCCGGCACCGCTTTCGCGGCGCCGCCGGCCGTTAAGCCAGCTTGATCTCAACGTCGACGCCGGCGGCCAGGTCGAGCTTCATCAGCGCGTCCACCGTCTGCGGCGTCGGCTGCACGATATCGAGCAGCCGCTTGTAGGTCCTCACCTCGAACTGCTCGCGCGACTTCTTGTCGACGTGCGGCGAACGGTTGACGGTGAACTTCTCGATACGCGTCGGCAGGGGAATTGGACCGCGAATGAGTGCGCCCGTGCGGCGCGCCGTATCGGCGATGTCGCCGGTTGCCTGGTCGAGCACTCGATGATCGAAAGCCTTCAGGCGAATACGGATATTCTGCGTTTCCATGTCCCTACCGATGCGAAAGAGCCGCTCGAGCTGTTACCAGCCCGAAAACAAAGAGGCCGCACCCGCTTGCCCCGGTTTCCCGGGCCGGACGACCTCATCTCTGATATTTGCTGACGGTGACGAATCCCCGTCGGTGAACGCGCCTCTATAGGGGACCGCCGATCAGATCAACCCCTGTGCGGCTAATACGAGATCGTTCTCGGGCAACAAGCGAGCCATTGTCATAACGGAAGATTGTGACATGATTTAGCGGTCCGACGGAGTGGGGTGTTAGAGATGCGCGTAGAACTAGCGGCCGTCGCGGCGACAATGTTGGCATGTGCGCCCGTTTCGACGGCCAAAGCTTGCGACAACTCTCCCGATCTCGCCAGAATACCCGGGGCGTCGGACTCAGAGGCAGAGCAGCGATATTTGGCTTACGAACGCGACATCAATGTGATCGCGATGCTCGAACGTGAAAAATCTGCCTTGGAAGAAAACTGGACAGTTTATTTAGCAACCATCGCGTCTGCCGTAGAAGGAAGCAAGACTGCTAATTCTGCAACAATGATCAGCGTTACGCCCGTTTGGCAAGTCCGCGGATTGCTTCCGAAGGGCCAGCAACAGATAGCATTTCCTGGTATCCCGCATTGCCCGGCGCGAGGGAGCCTACCCCTCAATCATATCGAGCGCGATCGGCTGTTGGTCATCTTCGAACGGCCAGGTTCAAAATCCGGGATGAGTGCAGAGGCAGCTCGATCCGGTGAGCTGATCAATGCAATCACGATGTACGCGCTTAAGGTCGATCCCGGCCAATTTAGGTAGCCGCAAGCTATCCCACTCCGCTCGACCGTCAGCAACAAGTCGCAGACGAGACCGCCGCCTTCGGATTTGCACAGTCGCCAAACGAAAAAGCCCGGCGCTTCGGGTGAAGCACCGGGCCCTTCGTCAGTCTAGCGCCCGAGAGCGCGCGACTTACTTGGTGATGTTGCCGACAACACCGGCGCCGACCGTACGGCCGCCTTCGCGAATCGCGAAGCGCAGGCCCTGGTCCATGGCGATCGGTGCGATCAGCTTCACGCCCAGCGTGACGTTGTCGCCCGGCATCACCATCTCGGTGCCTTCCGGCAGAACGACTTCGCCCGTCACGTCGGTCGTGCGGAAGTAGAACTGCGGACGGTAGTTGGCGAAGAACGGCGTGTGACGGCCGCCCTCGTCCTTCGACAGGACGTAGACTTCGGCCGAGAAGTCGGTGTGCGGCGTGATCGAGCCGGGCTTGCAAAGAACCTGCCCACGCTCGACTTCCTCACGGCCGACGCCGCGGATCAGCGCACCGATGTTGTCGCCGGCCTGGCCCTGGTCGAGCAGCTTGCGGAACATTTCGACGCCGGTCACGACCGTCTTCTTGGTGTCCTTGATGCCGACGATCTCGACTTCCTCGCCAACCTTGACGATGCCGGTTTCGACACGGCCGGTGACGACGGTGCCGCGGCCCGAGATCGAGAACACGTCTTCGATCGGCATCAGGAACGGCTTGTCGAGCGGACGCTCCGGCTGCGGGATCCACTCATCGACGGCGGCCATCAGCTTCGTGATGGCTTCCTTGCCGATGTTCTCGTCGCGATCTTCGAGAACGGCGAGCGCCGAACCCGAAACGATCGGAATGTTGTCGCCGTCGAAGCCGCGCTTGGAAAGCTCCTCGCGGATTTCCAGCTCGACGAGCTCAAGCAGCTCGGGATCGTCGACCTGGTCGACCTTGTTGAGGAACACGACCATGGTCGGGACGCCGACCTGGGCCGCGAGCAGGATGTGCTCCTTGGTCTGCGGCATCGGGCCATCGGCGGCCGACACGACCAGGATCGCGCCGTCCATCTGCGCGGCGCCGGTGATCATGTTCTTCACATAGTCGGCGTGGCCCGGGCAATCGACGTGCGCATAGTGGCGGTTGGCGGTCTCATATTCGACGTGCGCGGTCGAGATGGTGATGCCGCGCTCACGCTCTTCCGGCGCCTTGTCGATGTTGGCGAAGTCGACAGCAGTGCCGCCGCTCGTCTCGGCGAGCACCTTGGTGATCGCCGCCGTCAGCGACGTCTTGCCATGGTCGACGTGACCGATGGTTCCGATGTTCACGTGCGGCTTGTTCCGCTCGAATTTCGCCTTCGCCATTATACGCCTCTTCTGTGTTGAAATCGGGCGGCCCGCCCAATGCGAGCGCGCCCATAGCTACAAAATTAAGGTTACGCCAGCTTCGCCTTCACTTCGTCGGCGACGTTCTGCGGCACTTCGTCATAGTGCGAGAACTGCATCGTGTACTGCGCACGGCCCTGGGTGAAGGACCGCAGCTGATTCACGTAGCCGAACATGTTCGCCAGCGGCACCATCGCCTCGACCGCCTGCGCATTGCCGCGGCTGTCGGTGCCCTGGATCTGGCCGCGACGGCTGTTGATGTCGCCGATGACGTCGCCGAGATAATCCTCGGGCGTCACGACTTCCACCTTCATCACCGGCTCGAGCAGCGTGATGCCCGCCTTCTGCGCCACTTCGCGCATTGCGCCGCGGGCACAGATTTCGAACGCCAGGGCCGACGAGTCGACGTCGTGGTAGGCGCCGTCGTACAGGTTGATCTCAAAATCGATGATCGGGAATCCGACCAGCGAACCCGTGGCCGCCGTCTCGCGGAAGCCCTTCTCAATCGCGGGGATATATTCCTTGGGAATATTACCGCCCTTGATCTCGTCCTTGAAGACGATGCCCGACCCGCGCTCACCCGGGGACACCTTGACCTTGACGCGACCGAACTGGCCGGTGCCGCCCGACTGCTTCTTGTGGGTGTAGTCGATGTCGACCGGCTTCTTGAGATACTCGCGATACGCGACCTGAGGAGCGCCGACATTGGCGTCGACCTTGAACTCGCGCTTCATGCGATCGACGAGGATCTCGAGGTGGAGTTCGCCCATCCCCTTGATGATCGTCTGCCCGCTCTCATGGTCGGTCGACACACGGAACGACGGGTCTTCCCGGGCGAGGCGGTTGAGTGCGACGCCCATCTTTTCCTGGTCGGCCTTGGTCTTGGGCTCGACCGACAGCTCGATGACCGGGTCCGGGAATTCCATCCGCTCGAGGATGATCGGCGCATTTATCGCGCAGAGCGTATCCCCGGTAGTGGTGTCCTTCAGACCTGCCAGCGCGACGATATCGCCGGCGTAAGCCATCTGAATGTCCTCGCGGTCGTTGGCATGCATCAGAAGCATGCGGCCGACCTTTTCCTTCTTGTCCTTGACGCTGTTCGTGACCTGCGACGCGGTCTCGAGCTTACCCGAATAGATGCGGGCAAAGGTCAGCGTGCCGACGAACGGATCGTTCATGATCTTGAACGCGAGCGCCGAGAAAGGCGCGTTGTCGTCCGAGGCCCGCGAATCTTCATCGCCGTTGGGCAGGATGCCCTTGATCGGCGGGACGTCGAGCGGGCTCGGCAGATAGTCAACGACGGCGTCGAGCAAGGGCTGGACACCCTTGTTCTTAAAGGCCGAGCCGCAAACAACCGGCACGAACGCCATGTTCAGCGTGCCCTTGCGGATCAGCTTCTTGAGCGTGGCCGTGTCCGGCTCGGTGCCTTCGAGATAGGCTTCCATGGCCTCGTCGTCCTGCTCGACCGCAATCTCGATGAGGTTCGTGCGCGCTTCCGCGGCCTTGTCCTTCAAGTCGTCCGGGATTTCCTGATATTCGAACTTCGCGCCAAGGCTTTCTTCCAGCCAAATGATCGCACGGTTTTCCACCAGATCGACGAGGCCCTTGAAGCTGCCTTCGATTCCGATCGGGAGATAGAGGACGGCCGGACGTGCGCCCAGGCGATCGATGATCGACTGCACGCAATATTCGAAATTGGCCCCGGTACGATCAAGCTTGTTGATGAAACACATGCGCGGAACGCCATACTTGTCGGCCTGACGCCACACGGTCTCTGACTGCGGCTCGACACCGGCGACACCGTCAAAGCATGCCACCGCGCCGTCGAGCACGCGCAGCGAACGCTCCACCTCGATGGTGAAGTCGACGTGGCCTGGCGTATCGATAATGTTGATGCGGTGCTCTGGACCCTGACCCTCTTCGGCCTTCCACACGCAGGTGGTGGCGGCCGACGTGATGGTGATCCCGCGCTCCTGCTCCTGCTCCATCCAATCCATCGTCGCGGTGCCCTCATGCACCTCGCCGATCTTGTAGGACTTGCCGGTGTAATAAAGGATGCGCTCGGTCGTCGTCGTCTTGCCGGCATCGATGTGGGCCATGATGCCGATGTTGCGATAGCGGTCGAGCGGATGGCTGCGGGCCATTTGTCGGTTTCCTTAGCGATGTAGGGGACCGGCCGGGCCGGACCCCCTTGATATAGGTATGAAATTTACCGGTGCCACCCGTGGGCGGCAGCCGGGAGAATTGTTACCAGCGATAGTGGCTGAAGGCGCGGTTCGCTTCGGCCATGCGGTGCGTGTCTTCGCGCTTCTTCACCGCGTTGCCACGGTTCTGCGAGGCGTCCATCAGCTCGCCCGACAGGCGGCCGGCCATGGTCTTTTCCGACCGCGCACGGGCGGCGGTGATCAGCCAGCGGATGGCCAATGCCTGGGCCCGCTCGGTGCGGACTTCGACCGGGACCTGATAGGTCGCACCGCCGACGCGGCGACTGCGGACTTCGATGCCCGGCTTGATGTTGTTGAGCGCGTCATGGAAGACCGACAGCGGCTCCTTCTTCAGGCGCGCTTCGACATTGTCGAGCGCACCGTAGACGATGCTTTCGGCGACGGACTTCTTGCCGTCGAGCATGACGCTGTTCATGAACTTCGACAGGACCAGATCGCCAAACTTGGGATCGGGCAGGATTTCGCGCTTTTCTGGGCGACGACGACGGGACATTGGGTGTTCCTTTCTCTTCAGCCGGGTCCGAGATTCCCTCGGGGCTTACTCGTCAAATTACTTCGGACGCTTGGCGCCGTACTTCGAACGGGACTGCTTGCGGTCCTTCACGCCCTGCGTGTCGAGGACGCCGCGAAGCACGTGGTAACGCACGCCCGGAAGGTCGCGCACACGGCCGCCGCGGATCAGCACGACGCTGTGCTCCTGCAGGTTGTGGCCTTCACCGGGGATGTAGCTGATCACTTCGCGCTGGTTGGTCAGGCGAACCTTGGCCACCTTGCGCAAAGCCGAGTTCGGCTTCTTCGGGGTCGTCGTGTAAACGCGGGTGCAGACGCCGCGCTTCTGCGGATTCTGCTCCATCGCAGGGACCTTCGATTTGGCCTTCTGCGGTTCGCGACCCTTGCGGATCAGCTGGTTAATCGTTGGCATGAAGCCCTTCACCTTTTCTGTGCCGGAAGCCCCGGCGGTTACTTTGCTCAACATGAAAAGCGCGAAGGCTTGCGGCCAACCTTTCGGCCAGCCGGCCTTCACGTCACTGAGCAATGTTCAGCTCTTGCGTCCGGTGGAGCGATCACTCGCTGGCACTTGGACGGGCGGGCACATAGCGGGCGAGCCCGCAGCGGTCAATCGTTTGCCTCGACCAGCGAGTAGCCGTGTCGACGGTAACCACCGACGCGGCCGGTGGCTTCGATGAACGACGAACGGCCCCGACAAACCGACAAAGGGACCTTGTCGACGCCCTTGTACAGCCGGTCGAACGGCGCTGCCCATGCCGGCCCAGGTGCCGCAAATTGGCGCGGCTCAAACCAGAGCAAGGAGAACTGACATGATCAACACTCTTCTGGTCGCGATGAGCGCCGGTACGTTCGCGCTCGCGGGCGCCGGCCAAGCTCCCGCCTCCAAGCCGGCCAATCAGGCCGAAAAGAAAATCTGCCTGTCGTACGACCCCATCGTCGGCAGTCGCATTCGTCAGTCGGAATGCAAGACGAAGGCTCAGTGGGCGCAGGAAGGCGTAATCGTCGTTCGGCCTGAAAAAGCCAAGTAATTGCCGCCCGATCCGGAGACCAGCCGGCGCGCGCGCCCGCTGGGCTCCTACTCGGTCGTCTCGCCGTGCCACTCTTCGTGGGGATGGCGGCGGTCGGCCTCTTCCTTGGTAGATTGAACGATCCCGTCCTTGTGCTCGGGCGGGCCGTAGATGGTGTATAGCCGCAGCAGGCGTGAGCCAGTGTTACGGACATTGTGCCGTGCACCCGCCGGCACGATGACGGCAAAGTCGTCCTCGACGCGATTCTCCTTGCCGTCGATATCGATCGCACCCTCGCCTTCCTCGATCCGGAAAAACTGGTCGCGATCCTCGTGGACTTCCTCGCCGATTTCGTCGCCCGGCTGGAGCGTCATAAGCACCAGCTGCAGGTGGTTGCCGGTGTAGAGTACCCGGCGGAAATCCTCGTTCTCCACCGTCACCTTGTCGATGTTGTCGCAGTAGCCGCGCTTCATCACAATTCCTCCTCGTTCGGCGCCGAGCCATCGTCGGTCGTCTTCGTCCCAGCTTCGTTCGAGGGGGCATCGCCCTCGACGCTGTTCTGCGGGGCGAGGTCGTTTATCGCGGCCTGGTCCGCAGGTCCGAGCGCAGCGTCGATTTCCGCTGAGCTCAGGTCGTTCCTGCCTGGCGCCAGATCGGTGCCGGAGTCGTCGTTGCTGCAGCCACCGACCGCCAGCGCAAGCATGGCAAGCGTCCAAAAACGCATTCCTTCATTCCTTAATTACTCGAGTCGTCGAACGTCAAACCGCAAGCGGGTCAAGGCGTTCCTCTCGACCCTTACTCACTGAGTGCGAGCAATGATCGACTGTTCGCGGGCCCCTTGCTGCGGACGGATGAAGAACCGCCGGATTTGCGGCCATCGGCGGGACGCTTCGACCTCCACGCCGTCGACGATCCGTTCGACTTGGCCGGCCGAAATGGTGTCATCGAAATCGACGCTGACCATTACCGTGATCTGATCCGGCGCAGAATGTACCGTCAGCACGTCGCCGACGCCGACGATGCCCTCGCAGCCCTCTACCAACCTGCGGATGTCCTCGACCAATTCAAGATCCGCGGCCTCGCCAATCAGCAGGCCCTTCGATTCAATCGCGAGGACGAAGGCGGTAACGGCCAGAATGCCGCCGATGACGACCGAGGCGACACCATCGTAAAGCGGATTGCCGGTAATTTCCGTGGCAAACACGCCGATGCCGGCGGCGACGATTCCGGCCATTGCGGCGCCGTTTTCAAGCAGGACGATGAAGGTGGGCGGATCCTTCGAGCTGCGGATCGCGCTAATCCAGCCGAGCCGTCCCTTCGATTGCTTGAACTCATTGAAGGCCGCGATGGTCGACCATCCCTCGAGCAGGAAGGCGGCCCCGAGCACCACGTAGGCAACGATCGGCGTGACCGGCTCTTCCGGATT
Organism: Sphingomonas sinipercae; assembly: GCF_011302055.1. Lineage (NCBI taxonomy): Bacteria > Pseudomonadati > Pseudomonadota > Alphaproteobacteria > Sphingomonadales > Sphingomonadaceae > Sphingomonas > Sphingomonas sinipercae. The sequence continues at coordinate 806,707 of NZ_CP049871.1, read as the reverse complement.
AGCGATGTGCAATATGCCTTCGTAGATCGAAACGCCGGCGCCCAGCGCGAACACCATGACCGCGACGACGAAGCTCCAAAAGTAGATTTCCCGCCCGTGACCGAACGGGTGGATCGCGTCCGCGGGCTTCTTCGCCCGGTGTCGGCCGTAGATTAGGAGGAGCTGGTTGAAGGAATCGACGACGCTGTGGATCCCCTCCGTCAGCATCGCTGACGATCCGGTGATCGCGGCCGCCACGAACTTGGCCACGGCCACGCCAAGGTTGGCCGCGAACGCGATCAGCAGTGTGCGGTTGCTATGGTGCCCTTCGGAAACCGCGCTCATTGTGCCGGGGTTGTCGCTCGCGCCTTGCTGCCTGGGATCAACTCGCCGCCCTTGATCACGGCGTCGACCCGCTCGAGAACGCGGACATCGCGCAGCGGATCGCCGCGCACGGCGATAATGTCGCCCATCCGGTCCGGCTGGATCGCGCCGACGTCGTTGCGGCCAAGCGCCTCGGCGGCGTTGATCGTCGCGGCCCGGATCGCCTCGAGCGGGGTCATCCCATATTCGACCATCGTGGCGAACTGCTGCGGCACCATCCAGTGCGGCATGACCCCGGCGTCAGACCCGAATACCATGCGCACGCCGGCGCGGTGCGCCTTGCGGAAGTTGTCGCGCTGGATCTGGCCGATTTCCCGGTCCTTGCGGATGTTCTCCTCCAGGGTGCCGTTCTTCTTGCCCTCCGCCTGCGTGTAGTCGGTATTCTTGATGTCCATCGAAAACCACACCGGCCGCGCGCGCGCCTTCGCCAGGCGGATGCTTTCGTCGTTCAGCAAGCTGGCATGCTCGATCGTGTCGATGCCGGCCCGGATCGAAGCGTTGATCCCGTCCGCGCCGTGGGCGTGCGCCGCCACTCGCATCCCGGCCATATGGGCTTCATCGGCAATCCCGCGAAGCTCACTTTCGGTAAGCTGCTGCTGGCCCGGCGTGTCGCCGCGCGAGAAGACGCCGCCGGTCGCGCACACCTTGATCACCTCGGCGCCGAACTTTCGCTGACGCCGGACCTGGTACTTCAGCTCATCCGGCGTATCGCCGATCCCTTCTTCCTTGACCTTTTTCTGGAGGCTCGGCGGCAGATAGGTGTCGTCGCAATGCCCGCCGGTCGCGCCGAGGGCGTGCCCGGCCGGAACGATCCGCGGACCCACCGCATAGCCGGCCTCGATCGCCTGCTTCAGGCCGACGTCCGTCCAACCTTCCGAACCGACGACGCGGATGGTCGTGAACCCTGCGTCAAGCATCTGCCGCGCGGTCCCGACGGCGACGATCGGCCAGAAGCGGTCGGTATATTCAAGGAACCGGTACCCGCCGATATCGGCCGGCCCGAGGTGCGTGTGCATGTCGATCAATCCGGGCAGGAGCGTCTCGCCCGGCAGGCTGATCGTCTTCGTGCCCGCCGGCACCTGGATCGCCGCAAGGGTGCCGACCTGCTGAATCCGGCCATCGTCGCCAATCAGGATTGCCGGGTTAGCCACATAGCGCCCGGTCTGGACATCGAGCATCCGGTCCGCGGTGACCAGGGTCGCCGCGCTCGAGACAGTCGATGAAAGAAGCGTCGCCAAGGCAACTGCCAGATACCGCTTCATCTTATTCCCCTGTTTCAAACGTGAATGACTCGGCCGTACGCCATCAGCGCGCTTTCGTGCAGCATTTCGCTTAGCGTCGGGTGTGGATAGACGGTCTGGAAGAAGTCCTGTTCGACCAGCTCCGCCGTCTTGCCGAGGGTGTAGCCGTGAATGAGCTCCGTCACCTCCGCCCCGACCATATGTGCGCCAAGCAACTCGCCGGTTTTGGCGTCGAACACCGTCTTAATGAAGCCTTCCGGCTCGCCCAAGGCGATGGCCTTGCCGTTGCCGATAAACGGGAACTTGCCGACCTTTACCTCGAAGCCCGCCGCCTTGGCCGCGGCTTCGGTGTAACCGACCGACGCCACCTGCGGGCGGCAATAGGTGCAGCCGGGGATATTCCTGGCATCCATCGCGTGCGGATGCGCGTCCGTGTTGCCCAATTCCTTCGCGATGGCCTCCGCCGCGATCACGCCTTCGTGGCTGGCCTTGTGGGCAAGCCAGGGCGGTGCGGTAACGTCGCCGATGGCCCACACGCCCGGGACGTTGGTCCGACAATGCTCGTCGGTGTCGATGTGGCCCTTCGTGGTCTTCAGGCCGAGCTCCTCAACCCCGATATTCTCGATGTTGGGAACGATCCCGACGGCAACGATGGCATGGCTGAAGCGGTGCTCGGCGGCCTTGCCGTCGCTGGTCTTGATCGTCGCCGCGACCCCGGTCCCATCGGCCTTTAGGCTTTCGACGCCGGCCTTGGTCAGCAGGGTCATGCCCTGCTTCTTGAGCTGCTTGGCGAGGAAGTCGCTAACCTCGCTATCCTCGACCGGGACGACCCGGTCGAGCATTTCGACCACCGTAACCTTGGCGCCCAGGTCGCTGTAGAAGCTGGCGAATTCGATCCCGATCGCGCCGGATCCGATGACCAGCAATTCGGTCGGCATTTCCGGCGGGGTCATCGCGGTGCGATAGGTCCAGATGCGCTTCCCGTCGGCCTTTGCAAACGGCAGCTCGCGCGCCCGCGCGCCCGTCGCGACGATAATATGCTTGGCCTGGAGCTCGCTCGACTTGCCCTCGGCGGTGACCGTCAGCTTGCCCTTCCCGGCCAGCTTGCCCTGACCCATGTGGACGTCAATCTTGTTCTTCTTCATCAGGTGCGTGACGCCCTGATTGAGCTGCTTGGCAACGCCCCGGCTGCGCTGGACGACCTTGGCCAGGTCGAAGCTCGCGCCCCCTGCCGACAGCCCGTAAGCACCCGCATTTTGCATCTGGTGAAACACTTCGGCCGACCGCAGCAATGCCTTGGTCGGAATGCAGCCCCAGTTAAGGCAAATACCGCCGAGCAGCTCCCGCTCGACGATCGCGGTCTTCAAGCCCAGCTGCGACGCTCTGATCGCCGCGACATATCCGCCCGGCCCCGACCCAAGGACAATCACGTCAAACTGGTCGGCCATGTAATGCTCCGGTTGCGGCAGGATCCTGCCGCTCCCTTATTCCATCGCTGGCCAAGCGCAACCGTGGCTAGCCGCGCTGCTCCGGCAGATAGGCATCTTCAACCAGGTCGCTGAACCGGGTGATGCGGGCATCGAACTTCATCCGCACCTTGCCGGTGGCGCCGTGCCGCTGCTTGGCGACAATCAGTTCGGCGAGGCCGTAGACCCGGCCCATCTCCTCCTGCCAGGCCGGGAAGTCCGGGTGATCATCGGCGGGCTGGCGGGAAGCGAGGTAATAATCCTCGCGATAGATGAACATGACCATGTCCGCGTCCTGCTCGATCGAGCCCGATTCGCGCAGGTCCGAAAGCTGCGGGCGCTTGTCTTCGCGCTGTTCGACCGCGCGGCTGAGCTGCGACAGCGCGATGACCGGAACGTCGAGCTCTTTCGCCAGCTGCTTGAGGCCACGGCTGATCTCCGAGATTTCCTGCACTCGGTTCTCGCTTGCACCGCCGCGACCGGTGCCTTGGAGCAGTTGCAGGTAATCGACGATGACCACGCCGATGTTCTTCTGCCGCTTCAGCCGGCGGGCGCGGGCGCGAAGCGCCGCGATCGTCAGGCCGGGCGTGTCGTCGATGTACAGTGGAAGGCTCTCAAGCTCTCCGGCGGCCCGGGCAAGCGAGCGGAATTCCTGCTGGCTGATCTTGCCCATGCGCAGGCTCTCGGAACTGATCCCCGACTGCTCGGCAAGGATACGCGTCGCCAGCTGGTCGGCCGACATTTCGAGGCTGAAAAGCGCGACCGGGGCACCGGCGCCCTTGCCCGGCTCGATCCCGTCTTCGGAATCGCGAAGGAAGCGCTGCGCCGCCGCAAACGCCCAGTTGGTGGCAAGCGAGCTCTTGCCCATGCCCGGTCGGCCGGCGACGATGATAAGGTCGGACTTGTGCAGGCCGCCGATCTTGGCGTTGATGCTGTCGAGGCCGGTGGTGATGCCCGACAGGTGGCCGCCGCTGTTAAGCGCGCGCTCGGCCGTCTGAAGTGCGGTCTTGGTGGCTTCGGCGAAGGACTTGGCCTTACCTTCCGCGCCACCCTCTTCGGCGACCTTGTAAAGTTCGGTTTCGGCTTTCTCGATCTGCTCGAGCGGGGCCACTTCCTCGCTGGTGTCGAGCGCGCTTTCGACCAGTTCGCGGCCAACCCCGATGAGCGCGCGAAGCAGCGCCAGGTCGTAGATCTGCTGGGCGAAATCCTTGGCGCCGATGATGGCCGCGCCGGAGCCGGTGAGCTGCGCCAGGTAAGCCGCGCCCCCGACCTCCTTCATCGCTTCGTCGCCATCGAACATCGGCCGCAGGGTGACCGGGTTGGCGACCATATTCTTGTCGGTCAGCCGAAGAATCGAATCGTAGATACGGCCGTGCAGCGGCTCAAAGAAATGATGCGACTTCAGCTTAAGGCCGATATCCTCGACCAGCCGGTTGTCGATCATCATTGCGCCAAGCAGCGCCGCCTCCGCCTCGACATTCTGCGGAAGGGATGGTGCGACGGGCTCGGCGGCCCCAGCGATACGTACGATTTCTGCCATGCGCTTGTCCTAGGCGGATGCTTTCGCCCGCGCCAAACGAGAACAAACATAGCACGCCTGTGGATAGCATGTGAATCCGGCAGTTTTCAGCCGCCCGCCTCATCCACAGAAATAATCTGGCCCAAATTGAAGGGCGGGAAGCCGCCGGTTAGGCAGCGGAGCATGGCCATTCTTTCCGACCGCTGGATTCGCGAACAGGCGCAAAACCACGCGATGATCGAGCCCTTCGTCGAGGGACAGCGCCGCGACGGCTGCATCAGCTACGGCCTGTCCTCCTATGGGTACGACGCGCGCGTGTCCGATGATTTCAAGATTTTCACCAACGTCGACAGCGCCATCGTCGACCCCAAGGATTTCGCCGCCAACAGCTTCGTCGACCGCAAGACCGACGTATGCGTCATTCCGCCCAACAGCTTCGCCCTGGCGCGGACGGTCGAGTATTTCCGGGTGCCGCGCGACGTGCTCGTCATCTGCCTTGGCAAGTCGACCTATGCGCGCTGCGGAATCATCGTCAACGTCACGCCGCTGGAGCCCGGCTGGGAAGGCCATGTGACGCTGGAATTTTCCAACACCACCCCGTTGCCCGCCAAGGTGTATGCGAATGAAGGCGCGTGCCAGTTCCTGTTCCTGCAGGGCAACGAGCCGTGCGAGATCAGCTACGCCGACCGTGCCGGCAAATATATGGGCCAGCGGGGCGTGACGCTGCCCCGGCTGTGACCCCGCACGACGCCCGCGCGCTCGACCGCGGCGATCCGCTCGCATTCGCGAAAGACCGCTTCCGCCTCCCGGCCGGCAAAACCTATCTCGACGGCAATTCGCTGGGCGCCCTGCCGGTCGCGACGGCCGTCCGCGTCGGCGAGACGATCCGCCACCAATGGGGCGACGACCTGATCGCCAGCTGGACCGGGCACGACTGGATCGAAGCGCCGTTCCGGGTCGCCGCGAAGCTGGCGCCCATCGTCGGCGCCAGGGACGGCGAATTGCTGATCGCCGATTCGACCTCAGTGTGCCTGTTCAAGTTGCTCACCGCAGCCGTTCGAGCGCGACCCGACCGCCGGGTGATCGTCACCGACGCCGCCAATTTCCCGACCGACCTTTACGTGATTGAGGGCGCTGCAAGCCTGCTCGGCTGTGAAGTGCGGCGCGTGCCCGCGGGCGGCATTGCGGATGCCATCGATGCGGACGTCGCCGTCGTCACGCTCACGCACGTCGATTATCGCAGCGGCGCCAAGTACGACATGGCTGCAGTCAACGCAGCCGCAAAGGCGGCCGGCGCGCTCACCTTGTGGGACCTCTCGCACAGCGCCGGCGCGGTCGAACTCGACCTCAACGGCAGCGGCTGCGACCTCGCCGTTGGCTGCGGCTATAAATATTTCAACGGCGGTCCCGGCGCGCCTGCCTTCCTGTTCGTCGCCGAGGAACTGCAAAAGGAGCTGCATTCGCCGCTCCAGGGCTGGATGGGCCATGCCGATCCGTTTGCGTTCAGCGCATCCTACCAGCCCGCCGATGGCATCGGCCAGTACCTGACCGGCACTCCGTCGGTCCTGGCGCTTGCCGCGCTTGACTGCGGACTCGACACCTTTTCCGGGATCCTAATGTCCGCCGTCGCGGCCAAGTCACGCGCGCTGTCACAGCTGTTTATCGAGGAGGTCGAGCGCGGTTGCGGGGACAAGGTCGAACTGGCCGGCCCGCGCGAACCTGACGCACGCGGCAGCCACGTCAGCTTTGCCCACCCGCACGGCTACGCGGTCATGCAGGCCCTGATCGATGGCGGCGTCATCGGCGACTTCCGCGCGCCGAACCTGATCCGCTTTGGCTTCGCGCCGCTCTACAACAGTTATGCCGAAGTCGTTCGCGCGGCCGAATTGCTGACCGAAATCCTCAACTCAGCCAGCTGGGACCAGCCGCGCTTCCACGCTCGGCTGAAAGTCACCTAGGCGTGTCGTCACGCCGGGCATTGTCGACGCTCCACGGCCCGGCTCCGGCCGCGGCGAGGAACAGGAAGACGAAGCAATACAGGATCGCCGCGTCGCCCATGTTGTTCACCGGGAACGGGTCCTGCGGGGCGTGCGCCATCCAGTAAGCGACCGCCATCGTTCCCGAAGCGAGGAAGGCCGCGGGGCGGGTGAACAGGCCGATGGCGATCAGGAAACCGCAGATTAGCTCGATGATTCCCGCGTAAGCACCCGGCCCGTCGAGCGCGAGGCCCGAGCCAGCATATTGGCCGGCCGGGAAGGACAGGAACTTCTGAGTCCCATGCTCCATGAAGAGGAGCCCGCTGATGATGCGCAGGATCGCGTGAATTTGCGGTTCGTAGCGGGAAAGCCAGGTAAAGCGCATCGTTCAGCCCCTCTGTTGATGCGCAAGCTTACTACGCCTGCGAAACGAGTCCAGCGTTGTCAGGCGAGCGCGGCACGGGCGCGATGGATGACGTCGACCCAATCGTGGAACGCGTGCGCGATCTTTTCGACGAATTCCTTGAGCGGCCCATCCTTCAGCTGGCCGTTCGAATCGAAGCTGTCGTCGGTGACGTTGCCCAGATAGGCCTCGGGCTGCTGCATCACCGGCATGTTAAGGAACACGCAGGCCTGGCGCAGCTGATGGTTCGCGCCGAAGCCACCGATTGCCCCGGGCGAAGCGCTGATGATCGCCGCCGGTTTGCCGTTCCAGACGCTATGCCCATACGGCCGAGACCCGACGTCGATCGCATTCTTCAGCACGCCCGGGACACCGCGATTATATTCCGGCGTGCAGAACAGGATGCCGTCGGCGGCCGCGATCTGCTTGCGAAATTCGCGATACGCCGCCGGCTCGTCCGCTGAGCCATCGTACTCCTGGTTGTAGAGGGTTAGGCCGCCGATATCGACCATGGAGCATTCGAGGCTGTCATCCCGAATGGCGCAGATCGAACGGGCCACCTTGCGGTTGATGCTGTCCTTGCGAAGACTGCCGACGAGGATCGCGATCTTGTAGGGGGCCATGCGAATTTCCTTCAACGCTTGCGGGACTGATGACGAATGTTGGGCGGCCGCCCGCGCTTGCCCTGTCCGGCCCGCGTTCGATCGTTGCGCCGCGGTTGGGACGGGCTGCCGTAAGATCCTTCAGGCAGTTCGAAACGCAGGGAAGCCGCAACCGGGTTCGCTTCCGCTATGCGCAACTGCAATCTTTGGCCGGGGCGGTACGTCTCGCCGCTCTGTTCGCCGATCAACTGCTGCGACGCCTCATCGTAGCGGAAATATTCGGTGCCCAGAGTCGAAACCGGCACCAGCCCGTCGCCGCCAAGCGCCTCCACAGTCGCGAAAAAGCCGAACGGCTGGACACCGGTGATGCGGCAGTCGACGAGTTGCCCGACCTTGTCGGAAAGGTAGGCGGCGACGTAGCGATCGACGGTTTCCCGTTCCGCCTCCATCGCCCTGCGCTCGAGCATCGAAATCTGCTCGCCGATCTCAACGAAGCGTTCTTCCTCGCCCTTTGGCAACCCGCCGTCGCCAAGCCGAAAGGCGCTGACCAGCGCGCGATGCACGAGAAGATCCGCGTAGCGCCGGATTGGCGAGGTGAAGTGCGCGTAGGTCGCCAGCGCCAGCCCGAAGTGGCCCAGCCGCTCCGGGCCGTAGCGCGCCTGCATCTGCGTGCGAAGCAACTGCTCCATGATCTCCTCGCGGCCGGGGCCGTCACCGACCCGCTCGATGATCCGGTTGAAGGTGCTCGGCTTGATTACCTGTCCGAGGGCGAACTCCAGGTCGAAGGTGGCCAGATAGTCCTTGAGCCCGACCAGCTTTTCGCGGCTCGGCGGTTCGTGGACGCGGTACATCACCGCTGCTTTCTTCGCTTCCAGCGCCCGCGCGGCGGCGACGTTGGCCGCGATCATATAGTCCTCGACCAGCTTGTGCGCGTCGAGCCGCTCGCGCGGCGCGACGGAGGTAATGCGCCCCTTTTCGTCCAGCACCACCTGCCGTTCGGGCAGGTCGAGCTCCAAGGGTTCGCGCTTCTGCCGCGCCGCGAACAGCGCTCGCCAACAGGCCCACAGGGGCTTGAGCGCAGCCTCGACAAGCTCTGCCGGCACGGTGCCGTCGACCTCGGGCATCGCACAGGTCGGCGAGGAGACCTCAATGCGCTCTTCGCTCGCCGCATCCATCGCAGCCTGCGCATCTTCGTACGCAATATTTGCTGCAACACAAATCTTTGCGCGGGTGAAACGCCAGCTTTTCAGGGTGCCGTCGCTGGCGATTTTAAGGTGGCAAGCCATTGCCGCCCGCTGCTTGCCCGCCTTGAGCGAGCAGATGTCCGCGGAGAGCTCTTCCGGCAGCATCGGCACGACCCGATCGGGAAAATAGACGCTGTTGCCGCGTGCCCGGGCTTCCTTGTCCAGCTCCGATCCTGGCCGGACATAGAAACTGACGTCGGCAATCGCGACGATGGCATTCCATCCCCCTTCGCCATCGGCTTCCGCCCAGATCGCATCGTCATGATCCCGCGCGTCGCGCGGATCGATGGCGACGATCGGCAGGTGAGTCAGGTCCTCGCGCTCGCCCAGAGGCAGCTTGGAGACGCGGTGCGCCTCCTCGATGGCTGAATCCTTGAACTCATGGCGCAGGCCATGCTTATGGATCGCGATCAGGCTGAAGCTGCGGGGCGCGAACGGGTCGCCGAGCACCGCCGTGACCCTGGCGGTTACGCGCGGCGGTCGCCCAGCGACCTCGCAAAGCACTAGGTCGCCGACCTGCGCACTGCCGACGTCGCTGATCATCAGTTCGCGCCGCTCGCGCTTGTCGACCGGCCGAAGCCAACGCTTGTCGCCCTCTTCCCGGACGACGCCGAGCACCAATTGAGCGCTCTTCTCCAGCTTCTTCATCGGGTGCGCGACGAAGCCGGAGCCGGCCTCCTCGGTCCGGGCCAGGATCCGATCGCCGATCCCCAGCGCGCCTTTGCGTCCCCGCTCGATCACGCGCAGCTTCGGCGGCGGCCCTTCGGCGTGCCATTGTTCCGGCACTGCGCGCGCCTGGCCGCTGTCGTCCACCTCGACGACACGCAGCACGGTAACTTTCGGAACGCCTCCGCTCTTGTGGAAGGCGCGGCCCGGCGAGCTATTGATCAGTCCCTCGTCAGCCATGTCCTTGAGCAGCGCCTTGAGCTGGATCTTGTCCTGGGCCGACAGGCCAAAGGCCTTGGCGATCTCGCGCTTGCCCGCCGGCTGTCCGGACGATGTGATGAAGTCGAGGATCTGCTGGCGGGACGGCAATCCAGCGGCGGGGCGTTTGCGTGGCATGGAGCCCTTTAACGCACCTAACGCAACTGGCTATCCTTGCTGCCGCGACGATTGATGGTCGAGTGCACGACCGCCTTGTCGCGCATGGACTGACAACCGACGCAGGTGCGCACGCCAGGCAGCGCCGCGCGCCGCTTCGGCGGGATCGGCTCCCCGCAATCGTCGCATTCCTCGGCGCTTTCCCCGCTTGGGTTGAGCGCACGGGCGCGGGCGACCGCATCCTTGATCGTGTCGTCGATCTGGTCCTGCACCGCGCCGTCGCGCGTCCATCCGCCAGCCATTACGGCTTCTCCTTGGGCTTCATGTAAGGCTTGAACGCACCGCCGGGCACGGCGGACGCAACCGGGCTTTCGTAGCCGTCGCGGCTGACCGACGCGACACCGAACACCCAGTCGTCGACGCGGACGCCTTTCAATACGACTTCGCATGTGCCCCCGGAAATGAAGCAGCCGTTGGCCGGGGCGGCACTGTCCGAACCGACCGACCGCATCTGCTCGTAATATGGCCATTGGTTGCTATCGGTGCGGCGCCAGCGAACGATGTAGCGCAACGCGCCTGGCACCGCCTTGAATTGAATGGTGGTATCGGTGCTCACCGCGCCCTCGGCCGTCGGTTCTGGCGGTGGCGGAGCGCTTGCGAGCCAAGCCAGCGCGGCGACATTCAGCTGGGTGACCGCGGCCAGGTAGCCGAAATCCATTTTGTCGACGGTGTCGCCATATTCGACGCCCTTCTCGACCCGCAGGTCCTGGTGCTGCTGATTGTAATTCTCGACCGCCACCGAGAATCGCACCGCCGGGAAGCCAAGGTTGAGGAATTCCGTGTGATCGCCGCCGCGACCGAACCGGTCGTTGCGCCAGACTTGCCGAACTTCGAGATTTACCGGCGGTCCGACCCGCTCCGCCAGGCGATCGAGAAAGCGGGAGATGTTGCGCGAGGGAGCGTCGTTCTCCCCGCCCAAGCTGCGGATTTGCGCGGCCAGGTCCTCATGCCCCTGCCAGCGCGGTCCTTCCGAAAAGACGCGCACCGTCGCCCGGTCGCACACGCCATCCGAACCGCAGCTGTTGCCGATGATGTCGTTGTTAAGGTTGGCGACGACGTTCCAGCCCTGCGCCTTCGCATAGTCGGCCAGCACCTTGCCGCCGTAGAGTCCCTGCTCTTCCCCGGACAATGCGGCATAGACGATCGTGCCGGGAAACTTGTGCTTCGACAGCACCCGCGCGGCTTCGATCACCGCGGCGGTGCCCGACCCGTCGTCATTGGCTCCCGGCGCGTTGGCAGTGACGTTCATCACGTCGCTGACCCGGCTGTCGATGTGGCCGGTGATGATCACCACGTCGTTGGGCCGCTCGGTCCCCCGCTGGATCGCAACCGCATCGCAGATTGCGGTCGGCTTTGGCACCCGCTTGCCGGTGAATGTCTGGCACGGCCGCACGGTCGGCAGTCCGAAGCTCTTGAACTGCGCATCTGTCCACCGCAGCGCAGCGCCGATCCCGCGGTTCGGATCGGTCTGTGACGACAGCGTGTGGCGCGTGCCGAAGCTGACGAGCTTCTCCACCGTATGGCGCATGCGCACGCCGTCGACCTCGCGCGCGTGACTGGCGACAATGTCCTCTGGACCGGGGAGCGGCGGGGTGGCCTGCGCGGCGCCGGTCATTGCCGTCCCAAGCAGGGCAAGGCTGCCAACCGTTTTCAATGCACGCATACTCGACTCTCCTTCTCGTCGCTCTTGCCGCTCTCTACGCGCGTTCGCGGTGCCAGTTGCACTTCTTCCCGCGTCGGCTAACCACCCATCGTCGCTTCTTTAAGGAACAAGAGCCATGCGCCACCACATTGCCTTGCTGCTCGCCGGATCGGCACTGATCGCCTCGCCCTCTTCGTCGGCAACGCAACGCACTGGCGCCGCAATCCCGCCGATGCTTACGGGCGCTCCCTCCGCGGCAGCGATCAACGCGCGCTGCAACCTGTTCGTGGCGCGCAGCACCGCCATGCGCAAGGCACTGGAAACATCGAAGCCCTCCTCCAGCCTCAACGCCCTGACCGCGTACGACCGGCTCCAGGAAGTCCTCACAGCCGGCGGCGGCGAAGCCACCATGTTTCGTCAAGTCTCGCCGACCGCAGCAAGCCGGGAGGCGGGCGAGAAATGCGAAGTGCGTATGGCCAGCGAAGGCACCAAGCTGTCGCTGTCCCGCCCTGCGTACGAGCGTCTCAAGGCGATCGATGCCACGGAGGTCGATGCGCCGACCAAATTGTACCTCGAACGCACGCTCGGCGGATTCGAGCGCGCCGGCATTGCGCTGGACACGGCCGGCCGCGCAAAGGCGCAGGCGCTGTCCGACGACATTTCGAGCGTCAACACCCAGTTCGAAGCGAACATTCCGAAGGGCCAGCGGACGATTACGGCGACTGTGGCCGAGCTGGACGGCCTGCCCCAGGACTTCCTAGACGCGCACAAGCCCGGTCCGGATGGCAAGATCACGCTGCGAACGGACAGCACCGACTACGTCCCGGTGATGACCTACGCGAACAGCAGTGCGCTTCGGCAGCGGTTTTACACCGAATATATGCAACGGGCCTATCCGCAGAACGATCCGGTGCTGCGCCAATTGATCAACACGCGCGACGAGTTCGCCAAACTCGTCGGCCGGCCGAACTATGCGACGCTCAACTTCGAAGACCGGATGCTCAACACGCCCGCGAAAGTGCAGGCGCTGATCGACGACATGGCGGCCGCTGCGAAGCCTGCGGCGGACCGCGACTATGCCAAGAAGCTTGCATTGCTTCAGCAGACGCAGCCCGGCGCCACGAAAATCGAGCCGTGGGACAACAGCTACCTCAGCCGCCTCGTCCAGAAGCAATCCTACGGTTATGACCGGCAGGAGGCGCGCAATTACTTCGCATACGACAACGTCCGCGACGGAATCCTGCAGCTGACCGAGCGCATGTTCGGAGTCGATATTCGGCCATGGAACACCCCGAAATGGGACAAGTTGGTCGAATCCTATGAGATGTACGACGACGGCAAGCTGATCGGCCGCTTCTATTTCGATTCGCACCCGCGCCCCGGCAAGTACGAGCATGCCAACGCGGTCCCAATCCGGCTCGGCACAAGCAGGCAGACTCCTATCGCGGCGCTGGTCATGAACCTTCCGGCCGGCGACCATTCCACGGGCCTGATGGAGCATCGCGATGTCGAAACGTTTCTCCACGAATATGGGCACTTGCTGCACTACATCTTCGGCGGCCAGACCCCGCGTTGGGCCGGGCAGAGCGGAGTGGCGACCGAGTGGGACTTCGTCGAAGCGCCGTCGCAAATGCTCGAGAATTGGGTCTACGACTACGACACGTTGAAGACGTTCGCAGTCAATGCGTCGGGCCAGCCGATCCCGCGCGAGCTCGTCCAGAAGATGAACAACGCGCGCTACTTCGATCTTGGCATGGGCGACATGCGCCAGCTCGCGCTGACCAACATCGCACTGCAATATTATCTCCGCCCCGCGCCTGAAGACCTGGGCGCGGCTGCTCGTGCCGCGTCTGCAAAATACGACACGCTGGCGATGCCGGCGTTTGCGCAGATGCAGGATAGCTTCAGCCACCTCGGCGGCTATGGCGCTGCTTATTACACGTACCGCTGGTCGGTGGTGATTGCCGACGACCTGTTCACGGAGTTCGAGCGCCGGGGATTGCAAGACGCCGCCACCGCCGACCGCTACCGCCGGCTGGTGCTCGCGCCGGGCGGGACGAGGCCCGCTGCGGACCTGGTCGCCGACTTCCTCGGCCGCCCGATCAGCCTCGACGCCTATCGAGCCAAGCTCGCCAAGGATAAGTGAAGCCGCAACTGGCGTTCGTGTCGTCGCGGGGTTAGTGCGCGCCTAACCCCAAACGACTCTTAGGACGCGAAGCCATGTTGCGTGACATCGACCATTTCATCGGCGGCGAAAGCTATTCCTCCGGCGATCGGACGGGAGACGTGTTCGACCCCAATCAGGGCAGCGTCCAGGCGCGGGTGCGCCTCGGCACAGCCCAAGACCTGCAACGGGCGATCGATGCCGCGAAAGCTGCGCAGCCGGCCTGGGCAGCGACAAATCCGCAGCGCCGCGCCCGCGTCATGTTCAACTATAAGGAACTGATCGAAGCGAACATGGACGAGCTCGCCGAGCTTCTTGCAAGCGAGCATGGCAAGGTCGTTGCGGACGCCAGGGGCGACGTTCAGCGCGGGCTTGAAGTGATCGAGTTCGCCTGCGGCATTCCGCAAGCCTTGAAGGGCGAATACACCCAGGGCGCGGGACCGGGGATCGACGTCTATTCGCTTCGCCAGCCGCTCGGCATCTGTGCCGGCATCACGCCGTTCAATTTCCCGGCGATGATCCCGATGTGGATGTTCGGCATGGCCATCGCCTGCGGCAACGCCTTCATCCTCAAGCCGTCCGAACGCGACCCGTCGGTCCCGGTGCGCCTGGCCGAGCTGATGAAGGAAGCCGGTCTTCCCGACGGCATCCTCAACGTCGTTCACGGCGACAAGGCGATGGTCGATGCCATTCTCGACCATGAGGACGTCAAGGCGATCAGCTTCGTCGGATCGTCCGACATCGCCCAATATATTTACGCCCGCGGGACCGCCAACGGGAAGCGCGTGCAGGCGTTCGGCGGGGCCAAGAACCATGGCATCGTCATGCCCGACGCCGATCTCGACCAGGTCGTCGCCGATCTCACTGGTGCCGCCTTCGGCTCGGCCGGCGAGCGCTGCATGGCGCTGCCGGTGGTCGTTCCAGTCGGCGACGAAACGGCCGACCGCCTCCGCGAAAAACTGATCCCCGCGATCGAGGCCCTTCGGGTTGGCGTTTCGACCGATCCGGACGCCCATTACGGCCCGGTCGTCAGCAAGGCTCACAAGGAGCGGATCGAGAGCTACATCCAGATGGGCATCGACGAAGGGGCCGAACTCGTCGTCGACGGCCGCGGCTTCAGGCTGCAGGGCAATGAAGAGGGCTTCTTCATCGGCCCGACCTTCTTCGATCACGTCAAGCCGACGTCCAAATCCTATCAGGACGAGATTTTCGGACCGGTGCTGCAGATGGTCCGAGCCCGCGATTTCGATGAAGCGGTGCGGCTGCCGTCCGAGCATGATTTCGGCAACGGCGTCGCCATCTTCACCCGCAACGGCCACGCCGCGCGCGAATTCGTCAGCCGGGTCAATGTCGGCATGGTCGGGGTCAACGTGCCCATCCCGGTGCCGGTCAGCTACCACAGCTTCGGCGGGTGGAAGCGTTCCGGCTTCGGGGACATCAACCAGTACGGCATGGAAGGCGTCCGATTCTGGACCAAGACCAAGGTCGTCACCCAGCGCTGGCCCGATGGCTTCGTCGAAGCCGGCAACAAGGACGCGTTCATCATCCCGACGATGGGATAAGCGACCAATCTGCGGCTCGGGAGTTTAGGTCGCCATGCGCAACCTATTTCTCCTGGGCTTCATCGCCACCCTCGCCGCCTGCGGCCAGGAGCCGGGGACCGTCGATAATGCGGCCAACGGCGCAGCGGCGTCAGCCGAAATCGACGTGCTGCCCCCGGACGACACTGTCGCGCCGCCAGAAGGCGACCTTACGACAGAGGTCGCCAGCGGACCGACACGCCCTGCGGACAAGTCCGACGCGCCAACCCTATCGATTCCGGCAGCACTGCATGGCCGCTGGGGGCTTGTGCCGGCCGACTGCACCTCGACCCGCGGTGACGCCAAGGGGCTCGTGACGATCGGCGAAAATTCGATACGCTTCTACGAATCCCGGGCCCGGCCGGTGACGCTCCGCAGCAGGAGTGATAGTGCGGTCGAAGGCGACTTCGCATTCACCGGCGAGGGGCAGGAATGGACGACGACCATGTCGTGGAGCGTCGCCGGCGACACGCTGACGCGCGTCGACAGCCCGGGTAATTCAAAACTGGTCTACAAGCGCTGCGCCGGCTGAGGAGGATTTCATGAAACTCTATTATTCGCCAGGTGCCTGCAGCCAGGCGCCGCACATCATCCTCCATGAAACCGGCCTGAGCCATGATGCCGTGCGAGCCAACCTGAGCGACAAGACCCTTGAGGACGGCTCGGACTATACGAAGATCAATCCGAAAGGCTCAGTCCCGGCGCTCGAGCTCGATAATGGCGAAGTGCTGACCGAAAACGCCGTCATCCTGCAATATCTTGGCGACCGCTCGAGCTTCGACCTGCTGCCGCCCTTCGGTGAATTTCGCCGCTATCGCGTGCTCGAATGGCTCGACTACATCACCACCGAGCTGCACAAGAATTTCGCGCCGATCTTCAAGCCTGATGCCACCGAGGAAGTGAAGGCTTTCGCCAGGAAGACCGTTTCGCAGCGGCTGGATTACGTCGATGCCCAGCTTGGCGAGGGCCCGTTCCTCCTCGGCGAAACGCTAACGCTTCCGGACGCTTACCTGTTCGTCATCAGCGGCTGGGCCGAAAAGATGCTCGACGGACTTGCCAAGTGGCCGAACATCCAAGCGTTCCGCCAGCGTATGCTCGAACGGCCTTCCGTTCGTACAGTGCTGCGGTCAGAAGGATTGCTTGAGGAGGAGAGCGCGGGTTAGAGGCCGCGCCCATGGACTCCAACGCGCACCAGTTCGAACTCACCGAGGACCAGCTCCAGATCCAGGAGATGGCACGCAAGTTCACGGCGGATGCCATCTCGCCATTCGCCGCCGAGTGGGACGAGAAGCACACCTTCCCTCGCGATACAATCCGCGAAGCCGCTGAACTCGGCTTCGGTGCGATCTATGTCTCGGAAGAAAGCGGCGGCATCGGCCTCGGCCGGCTCGAAGCCGCGCTGATCATGGAAGCGATGGCCTACGGCTGTCCGTCCACCAGCGCCTTCATCTCGATCCACAACATGGCGTCGTGGATGATCGACCGCTTCGGCTCGGCCGAGGTCAAGCAAAAGTATCTGCCGTCGATGATCACGATGGAACGGATCGGCAGCTATTGCCTGACGGAGCCGTCCTCCGGTTCCGACGCTGCCGCGCTTAAAACCAAGGCGGTCCTGGATGGCGACCATTATGTCGTCAGCGGCTCCAAGGCGTTCATCTCCGGCGGCGGCGAGAACGAGATTTACGTCACCATGGTGCGCACCGGCGAGGAGGGCCCCAAGGGCATCACCGCGCTGGTCATCGAAAAAGACATGAAGGGCGTTAGCTTCGGCGCGCAGGAGAAGAAGCTCGGCTGGCATTCGCAACCGACGGCGCAGGTCAATTTCGACGAGGTCCGGGTGCCGGTCGCGAACCGCGTCGGCGGTGAAGGCGAAGGCTTCCGCATCGCGATGATGGGCCTGGACGGCGGCCGCCTGAACATCGGCGCCTGCTCGCTTGGCGGCGCCCAGCGCTGCCTTGACGAGGCAATAGCTTACACGAAGGACCGCAAGCAGTTCGGCACCGCCATCGCCGATTTCCAGGCGACCCAATTCACGCTCGCCGACATGGAGACCGAGCTTCAGGCGGCGCGCTACCTGCTCTATGTCGCTGCGGCGAAGGTCACCGCCAACGCGCCGGACAAGACTCGCTTCGCGGCCATGGCCAAGCGCCTCGCGACCGACACCGGCTCCTCCGTCGTCGACCGCGCGCTTCAGCTGCACGGTGGCTACGGCTATCTGATGGATTATCCGATCGAACGATTCTGGCGCGACCTTCGCGTCCATTCGATTCTCGAAGGCACCAACCAGATCATGCGCGTGATCGTCAGCCGCGACCTGCTCCGCCAGTGACCGACGACATCATTGTCCGCCGCGACGGCGGCGTCGGCCGGATCCGGCTCAACCGACCAAAGGCGATCCACGCGCTGACCACGGAGATGTGCGACGCGATGTCGACGGCGCTGCTTCGCTGGCGGAGCGACCCGGACATCACGGCCGTCCTAATCGATCATGCCGAGGGCCGCGGCTTTTGCGCCGGCGGCGACGTCGTCATGCTGGCCAAGAGCGGCGCCGGCGATGCGTCCAAGGCCCGCGACTTCTTCTTCGCCGAATATCGGCTCAATCACCTGCTATTCACCTATCCCAAGCCGACCGTCGCGATCATGGATGGCATCACCATGGGCGGCGGCGTCGGCATTTCGCAGCCCTGCACCTATCGCGTGGCGACCGAGAACACCCGCTTCGCCATGCCGGAAACTGGCATCGGGCTGTTCCCCGACGTCGGCGGCGGCTGGTATCTGTCGCGCCTTCCCGGCCGGGTCGGGCAGTTCATGGCGCTGACCGGCGCGCGGCTGGATGGCGCCGAATGCCTCTACCTCGGTCTAGCCACCCACTATGTGCCGAGCGCCTCGATCGAGGAATTGGTCGACCGCATCGTGAAGGCGCCGGCGCGGGTGAAGGGAACGCTCGGTGGCGCGTCGGCCACCGCGCCCGATGGCAAGATCGAGGCCAATTTGGCGCAGATCGCCCGGCTGTTTGCGTCCGACGACTATGAGGAAATCCTCGCCGGGCTTGAGGCGGAGGAAAGCGACTGGGCAAAGACGGAACGCGCGACGCTCGGGACGAAAAGCCCACTGTCCTGCAAGGTCTCGCTCCGCCTGCTGGCGGAAGGCGCCGACCGCGCCAGCTTCGCTGACGAGATGGAGGCGGAATATGCGCTGGCCGCCAATGTCGTGCAGACTCACGATTTCCGCGAAGGCGTCCGCGCCCTGTTGATCGACAAGGACAACGAACCGCAGTGGGATCCGCCGATCCCGGCCGAGGTCGACGATGGCATGGTCGAGGCGCTGTTCGCACCGCTGCCCCCGGGCGAGCGCTGGACCCCATTCCCGGAGACCGAAGTATGAGCGACTACAATACGATCCTGGTCGAACGGCGCGGTGCCGTCACGCTAGTGACGCTCAATCGTCCGCAGGCGCTGAACGCGCTGAACAGCGAAGTGCTGAAGGAACTGACGGAAGCCTTCCAAGCTTACGACGCCGACCCGGCGCAGCGCTGCCTGGTCCTGACCGGCTCCGAAAAGGCATTCGCCGCCGGCGCCGACATCAAGGAGATGTCGAGCCAGGGTTTCGCGGACATGTATTCGTCCAACTTCTTCGCCGGCTGGGAGCAGGTCACCGCCACTCGCAAGCCGTGGATCGCGGCGGTGTCCGGCTACGCGCTCGGCGGCGGCTGCGAAGTGGCGATGATGGCGGATTTCATCATCGCCGCCGACAGCGCCAAGTTCGGCCAGCCGGAAATCAAGCTCGGCGTGACTCCCGGCATGGGCGGATCGCAGCGGCTCACGCTGGCGATCGGCAAGGCCAAGGCGATGGAAATGTGCCTGACCGGCCGGATGATGGGGGCAGAGGAAGCCGAGCGCTCCGGCCTCGTCGCGAAGGTCGTGCCCGCCGATCAACTCCTCGACGAGGCGATGAAGACCGCCGAGGCGATTGCCGCAATGCCGCCGCTCGCCGCCATCGCCACCAAGGAAATGGTCAATACCGCGCTCGAACTGCCGCTCGCGCAAGGCATCCGCTTCGAACGCCGCCTGTTCCACGGTCTGTTCGGGACCGAAGACCAGAAGGAAGGCATGGCGGCCTTCGTCGAGAAGCGTCCGGGTGAGTGGAAGGGTAAATAGTCGGTTCCCCGGCGAAGGCCGGGGCCCAGGCGGCGCTTTGCGCCGTTTCTTATTTTGGACTGGACCCCGGCCTTCGCCGGGGAACATGGAGTGAAAATGGCCAAGATCGCATTCATCGGCTTGGGCAACATGGGCGGCGGGATGGCCGCGAACCTCGCCAAGGCCGGACATGACGTACAGGCGTTCGACCTCAGCCAGGATGCGCTGACCCGCGCCGTCGAGCGCGGCTGTAAACAGGCGTCGTCCGCGGATGCCGCCTGCGAAGGCGCCGAAGCGGTCGTCACCATGCTCCCCGCGGGCAAGCATGTCGCCCAGGTCTATCGCGACCAGGTGTTCGGCAAGGCGCCCACCAGCGCGCTGCTGATCGACTGCTCGACCATCGACATCGCGACCGCTCGCGAGGTCGAGGAGCAGGCGTCGGCGCAAGGCTACACGATGGTCGACGCGCCCGTTTCCGGTGGCATTGCCGCTGCTGAGGGCGGCACCCTGACCTTCATGGTCGGCGGCTCGGAAGAAGGCTTCCGGCGCGCCCGCGAAATTCTCGAGAAGATGGGCAAGGCGGTCATCCACGCCGGCGGACCAGGCGCGGGCCAGGCCGCGAAGATTTGCAACAACATGCTCTTGGGCGCGAGCATGGCCGCAACCTGCGAGACGTTCGTCCTGGCGCAAAAGCTTGGGCTCGATCCACAGACCTTTTTCGACATTTCGTCGAAGGCGTCCGGCCAATGCTGGTCGATGACGTCCTATTGCCCTGTCCCCGGTGTTGGCCCCGAGACGCCGGCCGACCGCGACTATGAGGGCGGCTTCGCGGCCGCGCTTATGCTCAAGGACTTGAAGCTGGCGATGGAAGCCGCGCAGCAGTCGGGCGCCTATACGCCGATGGGCGGCGAGGCCGAGGAACTGTACCAGCGCTTCGTGGAACGCGGCGGCGGTTCGAAGGATTTTTCGGCATTGATCAAGATGATCGACGACAGCTGGAAGGTCACCGACCATCAGTGAGGGAGTTGCCAATGCGTATCCAGATGCTTGCCGGTCTCGCCGCTTTCGCGCTCCTCGCCAGCTGCAAGGGCCAGGAGACCGCGGACCAGCCTGACAACCAGTTGCTGATGTCCGCTGAAGCGCGGGCCGAGCAAGCATCCCCGCTGGGCAAACCGGTCGACTCGGCACGCGCCAAGACGCTGATGCTCGAGCGGCACGAGGGCATGGAGAAGATCGGCAAGGCGACCAAGGCCCTTCGCACCCAGCTTGGGGGCAGCAGCCCGGACTTGGCCGCGGTCAAGGCTTCCGCCGCGACGATCGACGCCCTCGCCCCAAAGGTGGGTGGTTGGTACCCGCCCGGCACGGGGCCCGATGTCGGCAAGACCCGGGGCAAGGCCGAAATCTGGCAGAAGCCGGCCGATTTTGCAGCCAAGGCGCGTGCCTTTGAGGGCGCCGCGCGGACGCTCAACGCCGCCGCGCAGAAGGGCGACATCGCTGCCAGCAAGGCGGCGTTCGGCAACCTCGGCAAGACCTGCTCGGCCTGCCACGACCCCTATCGCGCCAAGGGGCACGACTGACGTGACGGAAAAGCAGCGCGTTTGGGATGTCCCAATACGCCTGTTTCACTGGCTGCTTGCCGGCCTGATCGCATTCAGTTGGTGGTCGGCGGAAAACCATCACGGCGACTGGCACCTGTGGTCGGGATTCGGCATCCTGACCTTGCTGCTGTTTCGCATCCTTTGGGGATTTTTCGGCAGTTCGACGGCGCGCTTTGCCAGCTTCGTTCGTGGCCCGGCCTCGGTCTTCGCTTATCTGCGCGGCGAGTGGCGCGGCATCGGCCATAGTCCGCTCGGCGCCCTCAGCGTCGTCGCAATGCTTCTTGCCGTTGCGGTGCAGGTGGGACTTGGCCTCGTGTCCCAGGACGAGGACGGATTAGTGGCCGGCCCGCTAGCCGATCTCGTCGGGCTCGACCTGTCGGAACAAGCCACCGACCTGCATGAGAGCTTTTTCTACGTGCTGTTGGGGTTGATCGTCCTCCATCTGGCGGCGCTCGCTTATTACCGGCTGGTCAGGCGCAAAGACCTGATCTCGCCAATGATCACCGGCCGCGCGGGGGCCCAAGGTTTCGAAGGCATGCGCCCCGGCAAATGGTGGGCCGCACTTCTATGCCTTGCCGCAGCGATCGCGATCACCCGCTGGATCGTTGGCGGCGCACCGCCGTTCGGGGGTTGATACCCCCTCGCCGCGGGGCCACATCGCCCCCATGCTGATCCGCACCGAACAAACGCCAAACCCGTCGACGCGCAAATTCCTTCCCGACCAGACGGTCATGGAAGCCGGCACGCGCGATTTTCCGGACGCGGAGAGCGCCAAGGCGTCACCGCTCGCCAGCGCCTTGTTCGAAAGCGGCATGGTCGAAG
Source organism: Sphingomonas sinipercae (assembly GCF_011302055.1). Classification (NCBI taxonomy): domain Bacteria; kingdom Pseudomonadati; phylum Pseudomonadota; class Alphaproteobacteria; order Sphingomonadales; family Sphingomonadaceae; genus Sphingomonas; species Sphingomonas sinipercae. Next base: position 784,850 of record NZ_CP049871.1, on the reverse strand, counting down.
GCGTGTTCTTCGGCCGCGATTTCGTCTCGGTCACTGCGACCCCGGGACTGTCGTGGACCGACCTTGAGCCGCTGGTCGTCGAAACCCTGCTCGACCATTTCGTCAGCGGCGCGCCGCTGTTCACTCCCGGATCTGCGGCGGGAATTCACATCGCCGACGACGTGGGGATGGACGACGACCCGGCCGACGCCGACATCATCGAGCAGATTAAGGAATTGATCGAAACCCGCGTCCGCCCGGCGGTCGCGCAGGACGGCGGCGACATCGTCTATCGCGGTTACAAGGACGGGAGACTGTACCTGGCCATGCAGGGCGCGTGCGCCGGATGCCCATCGTCCGCCATCACGCTGAAGCGCGGGATCGAAGGGCTGATCAAGCACTACGTCCCCGAAGTGGAGTCCGTCGAAGCGGTTTGAGCCTGGGGGGTTGCCCGGTGCCGTCGCATGTGACCACTATCCGGCCGATGCTTCTTGCGTTCGACACCTCGACCGCGGCGTGCACCGCTGCCCTGTTTGGCGACGATGGCGAATGCCTCGATCATCGTGACGAGGTCATTGGCCGCGGCCATGCCGAGCGGCTGGTGCCGATGCTCGAAGGCCTTCTCAACGGTCGCCGCCCCACTTCGATCGTCGTTGGAGTCGGGCCGGGTAGTTTCACCGGCATTCGCGTCGCCGTCGCGGCTGCTCATGGGCTGGCGATCGGCTGGGGCGCCGATGTGGCCGGAATGTCATCCCTTGCGCTGCTGGCGGCTTCGGCACGCAGCAAGGAAGCCGTCGCCTCGGCAATGCTCGGCGGACACGGGGAGCTGTTCGTCCAGCAATTCGGCGCGGACCTTTCTCCTGTGACGGAACTGCTCAACCTTCCGCCCGAAGCGGCTGCGCGCTCGGTCGACGCGGCGCTGGTGGTCGGACCGGCGGCCTCGATTTTGATCGACGCGCGCGGCTGGGGGGAAGCGCTGGACATCCTGCCATCGGCAAGGGACGCGCTCCGGCTACCCCCCGGCCTCAGGGCAGTGGAGCCGGCACCGATCTACGCCCGCGCGCCCGACGCCAAGGTGAAAAGCGCCGCATGAGCTGCAACCTGGTCGCGGTCGACGCCAAGCGTCTCGATGACGTCATGACGGTCATGGCCAGCGCCTTCGACCCCAATTTCGGCGAGGCCTGGACCCGCTCGCAATGCGCCGGAATCCTGCCGATGGCGGGCGTCCGGCTAATCCTGGCGGAGCATGACCGAACCGGGGATCCGCTCGGGTTTTCTTTGTATCGGACGGTGGTCGGCGATGCCGAGCTGCTGCTGCTGGGAGTCGCCGGCGCCGCTCAGCGGCAGGGAATTGGGCGGCGCTTGCTCGATCACTTCATTGAAGACGCGAAGCAAAACGGGGCGAACAGAGTGCATTTGGAAGTTCGCGACGGCAATCCCGCGATCCGGCTATACGAACAGTCCGGATTTTCCGCGGTCGGGCGAAGGCACAAATATTACCGCGGCTTGGACGGGATGCAGTACGACGCCCTGACCTTCTCGCTGGCGGACTAACGAAAGTATAGGGCGGCAAGTTACTGTTGCTTATACATCCCCGCGCGGACTAAAAGTTCTGCGGTGCGTTGCGCTTGCAACGCTTTGCTCGGAACCGAAAGAAAATTGACATGGCCGATACTGAACCGATGGAAGACATGCTGCTTGAACTGACCGCCGATATCGTCGCAGCGCACGTCAGCAATAACAGCGTCGCCGTCAACGACCTGCCGAACCTGATTCAAAACGTGCACCAGGCGTTAAACACTATTTCTGGCCGCCAGAACGCTCCGGAAGAAAAGCAGGAGCCGAAGGTGTCCGTCCGGGCCTCGATCAAGCCGGATTATATCGTCTGTCTCGAAGACGGCAAAAAGCAGAAGATGCTCAAGCGTCACCTGATGACCAACCATGGCATGACCCCGGATGAATATCGCCGCAAATGGGGGCTTCCGGCCGACTATCCGATGGTCGCGCCCAATTATGCCGAACAGCGTCGGACGTTGGCCAAGTCGATCGGACTCGGCACCAAGCGCCGCCGGACGCGCGGGGCCGCGAAGTCGAAGTGATCTTACGGAAGGTCGTTCTCATGCGCCCTTCCCTTTACCCGGCCTTCGCGGGCTCTTACTTGATAGCCGATGCCTCACACCATCATCGACGTCGAATCGCTATGCGCCGAAAAAGGGCTGCGCATTACCGAGCAGCGGCGGACCATCGCCCGAATCCTTTCGGAGTCCGAAGACCACCCGGATGTTGAAACGCTGCATGAACGCGCGGCAGCGGTCGACCCGAAGATTTCGATCGCCACTGTCTATCGCACCGTTCGCCTGTTCGAAGAGGCGGGCATCCTTTCGCGTCACGAATTTGGCGACGGCCGCGCACGCTATGAGGCCGTGTCCGACGAGCACCACGATCATCTGATCGACGTTGAAACCGGCAAGGTCGTCGAGTTCGTCGATGAGGAGCTTGAGGCGCTTCAGAAAAAGATCGCCGAAAAGCTGGGCTTTCGCCTCGTCGACCATCGGATGGAGCTTTACGGCGTCTCCCTCAACCGCAGCCGCTGATCGCACTCGCAAGGCTTCGACGCTGATTGCCGGCGCGCGCGTTGCGGCGTTGCTCGGCTGGCTGATCGTCTGCTTCCCGCTTCATTTTGGCAGCCGCCTGCTGTTTCGCCGCTCGCATGTCCCCCGCCTCTTCCTTCGCGGTGCCAGCTGGATCTGCGGCGCCCGGGTCCGAACCGAAGGGGCGCCGGTCGGGCCGCACACCTTGTTGATCGTCAATCACACCAGCTGGCTCGACATCCTTGTCCTCGCCGGCGCCACCGGATGCGCGTTCGTTTCGAAGGACAACCTCGGCCACGGCTTCGTTCATTGGCTCGCCGACCAGAATTACACGCTCTACGTCCGGCGGGAGGACAAGCGCGGCGCGGCGGGCCAGGCCAACGCAATCGCTGCGAAGCTTCGCCAGCCTCAGCCGATCGCCCTTTTCCCCGAGGGCACGACGGGGCCTGGAACGCACCTGCTGCCGTTCCGGTCGACCCTGTTCGCGGCCGTGACGCCGGTGCCGGAAGGCGCGGCGATCCGCCCCGTGGCGATCGATTATGCGCCGGCCGAGGAAGTCGGCTGGTACGGCGAAAGCGGCAAGGACAATGTGCTGCGCATCCTGGGACGGCCGGGCACGATCCCGGTAACCCTCCATATGCTCGATCCGCTCGCCGAACATGCCGACCGCAAGGCCCTGTCGAAGGCGGCCCATGCGGCAATCGAGCGCGCGCTGTCTTCAAGTCGCCTTGCGGCTACCCTATAGGCCGGCCGATGACCGCAATCCCAAAGACATTCCGAGTCAAATCCTTTGGCTGCCAGATGAACGTCTATGACGGCGAACGCATGGCCGAGCTGCTTAGCGACAGCGGCCTCAATGCCGTCGCCGAAGGCGAGGACGCGGACGTGGTCGTGCTCAACACATGCCACATTCGCGAGAAAGCGGCGGAGAAGGCGTATTCGGACGTCGGCCGGTTGCGGCGCGAAGACGGGTCGAAGCCGCTGATCGCGCTGGCCGGTTGCGTCGCCCAGGCCGAAGCCGAGGAAGCGCGGTCGCGCTCGCCGATGATCGACGTCGTGGTCGGCCCGCAAGCCTATCACCGCCTGCCGCAGATGCTCGCCGACGCCGCGCAGGGCCACCGCCCGGTCGACACCGACATGCCGGCAATCTCCAAGTTCGATGCGCTTCCAAAGCGGCGCCGCGCGACGCCCAGCGCGTTTCTAACCGTGCAGGAAGGTTGCGATAAGTTCTGCACCTATTGCGTCGTGCCCTACACCCGCGGAGCGGAAATCTCGCGCCCAGGAAGCGACATCGTCGCCGAGGCGCATGCGCTGGTCGAAAGCGGCGCACGCGAGATCGTCCTGCTCGGCCAGAACGTGAATGCGTGGGAGCATGATGAGCGCCGCCTTGCCGACCTGATCCGCCAGCTGGCCGGGATCGATGGGCTGGACCGTATTCGATACACCACCAGCCATCCGGTCAACATGGGCGAAGACCTCATCGCCGCGCATGGCGAGGTTGAGAAGTTGATGCCCTACCTGCACCTCCCCGTGCAGTCGGGCAGCGACCGCGTGTTGCGCGCGATGAACCGCAGCCACACCAGCGAAAGCTATCTGCGGACGATCGAAAAAGTCCGTGCCGCCCGCCCCGATATCGCCATTTCGGGCGACTTCATCGTCGGCTTTCCGGGCGAGACCGACCAAGAGTTCGAAGAAACGCTGCAGATTGTCGACGCGGTGCGTTACGCTGCGGCTTACTCGTTCAAATATAGCCCGCGCCCCGGCACGCCGGCCGCATCGATGGAGGACCAGATCGCTCGCGAAGTGATGGACGACCGGCTGCAGCGGCTTCACGCCCGCATCGCCGAGCACCAGATGGCTTTCAATCGCTCCACTGTCGGTCACGACACGCAAGTGTTGATCGAGCGCCGGGGCAAGCGCGTCGGGCAGATGATCGGCCGCTCGCCATGGCTTCAGTCAGTGTTTGTCGAGACGGACGCCGTCCCGGGCGACATGCTGGGCGTGACACTCACTGCCGCTTACCCGAACAGCATGAGCGGCGCTCTCAAGCAGCAGGTCGCCGCCTGATGGCGCGCCGTGAAGTGGAGGCGGCACCGGACCGTTCACGCCTCGAAATCGAGTTCGACCAGCCGTATCTGATCGGGCCGCTATTCGGCGATTACGACCGCCATTTGATTGCCATCGAGCAGCGGCTGGGCGTGCATATTGCCGCGCGCGGAAGCCGCGTCCAGATCGAAGGCGAGCCGGATTCGGCAGCGCGCGCAAGGGAAGTCCTGGTCGGTCTCTACAACCGGCTCGATCAAGGCCACGACATCGACCAGGAAGCGGTCGAAGCGGTGCTCGGCATGGCCGCGCAGCCTAGTCTCGACGGAATTATCAATAACGAGGTCGGATCGCCGCCCAAGGTGATGATCCGCACCCGCAAAAAGACCATCGTTCCGCGCTCGCCGACGCAAACCACCTACATGGAAGCGCTGGCCCGCGACGACATGATCTTCGCCCTCGGCCCTGCGGGGACCGGCAAGACCTATCTTGCCGTCGCGCAGGCGGTTTCGCAGCTGATCACTGGCAGCGTCGACCGACTGATCCTGTCGCGCCCCGCGGTCGAAGCGGGCGAGCGTCTCGGCTTCCTGCCCGGCGACATGAAGGAGAAGGTCGATCCTTACCTTCGCCCGCTCTACGACGCTCTGTACGACATGCTCCCCGCCGAGCAGGTCGAGCGCCGGATCGTCAGCGGGGAAATCGAAATTGCGCCGCTAGCCTTCATGCGCGGGCGCACGCTCAACGATGCTTTCATCATCCTCGATGAAGCGCAGAACACCACGCCGCTGCAGATGAAGATGTTCCTCACCCGCTTCGGCATGCGCAGCCGGATGGTGATCTGCGGTGATCCCAACCAGGTCGACCTTCCCGATCCCGGCAAGTCCGGCCTCGCCGACGCCGTTTCTCGCCTGGAAGATGTAAAGGGGATCGCGGTGGTGCCCTTCACCAGCGCCGATGTCGTCCGTCACCCGCTCGTGGGCCGAATCGTCGATGCCTACGAAGGCCCCAACGCTGCACCAGGGCACGGCCGGCGATGCTAGACATTGCCATTGAAGCCGACTCGGAATGGGACAGTAGCACCGGCTGGGAAGCGCTTGCGCGCCGCGCCGCCGAAGCAGCCATTGCCGAAAGCGCCTTCCCGCAGCTGAGCCAGGTGGATCGGCCCGTCGAGCTTTCCGTGCGCTTGACCAGCGACCCGGAAGTGCAGGCGCTTAACGCCAAGTGGCGTGGCAGGGACAAGCCGACCAACGTCCTTTCCTTCCCGCAGATGGAAGCGGAGGATTTTGAGCAGGTCGGCAGCGACGGTCCGGAACTGATGCTCGGGGATGTGGTGTTGGCGCACGGAGTCTGCAGCCGCGAGGCCGATGAAAAGGCCATCGCCGTGACGGATCACGCATCGCACCTGATCGTCCACGGAACGCTCCACCTGCTCGGCTACGACCATCATGACGACGCACAGGCCGACGACATGGAGGCCCGCGAAGTCCGCGCGCTCGCCCGGCTTGGGATCGCCGACCCCTATGAGGGCGACCGCTGATGGCCACCCGCAATGAAGACGGCGGCTCGCGGATTTGGCGCGGCATGCGCTCGCTGATCTGGGGCGAGGGCAACGACACCACGCTGCGCGAGGAGATTGAGGAAGCGATCGACGAAGCGGAAGAGTCGCCGGAAGTCGCCGGGGACCTGTCCCTCCACGAGCGGCAGATGCTCCGCAACCTGCTTCACGTCGGCGACGAAACCGCGGGCGATATTTGCGTGAACCGCGGCGACATCATCGCCGTGCCAGCGACGATCAGCTTCGACGCCCTGATCCGCGCCTTTGCCGATGCCGAACACAGCCGCCTTCCGGTCTACGGCGAAAGCCTCGACGAGATTGTCGGGATGATTCACATCAAGGATCTGTTCGTCGTGATGAACGATCCCGCGCGCGACCGCGCCATCGCCGCGATGATGCGCAACCCGTTGTTCGTTCCTGAATCGATGGGGGTCATCGACCTGCTTGCGAGGATGCGCGCCGATCGCATCCACCTGGCCATCGTCGTCGATGAATTCGGCGGGACCGAAGGCCTCGTCACCATCGAAGACGTGGTCGAGGAAATCGTCGGCGAGATCGAAGACGAGCATGACGACATCGAAGACGTTGGCGGCATGCTCGCCAAGCTCGACGACGGGGTCTGGGAAGCCGACGCCAGGATAGAACTGGAGGAACTGGCCCTGAGCGTGGATGCACGCCTGACCTGGGAAGAGGATGAGGTCGACACCCTTGGCGGCCTGGTCTTCCTGCTGGCCGGGCACATACCGGCGAAGGGCGAATGCGTGACTCACCCGTCCGGCTGGAGGCTCGAGGCGATCGATTCCGATCCGCGCAAGATCCTGCGCGTCCGGCTGCACGCGCCGGAGAACGAGCCGGCCGCCTAGTCCGTCGCGAAAAGGTTGGCCGGGTTCGCCATGGCCTTGAATTCCAGGGCATTGCCAGCCGGATCGAGCAGGAACATTGTCGCTTGCTCGCCAGCCGTGCCTTCGAACCGGACCGTCGGCTCGATGACGAATTGCGTACCCGCCGCCGTCAGCCGCTCGGCCAGCGCCCGCCACTCTTCCATCGGCAGCACCACGCCGAAATGCGGCACCGGCACGTCGTGGCCGTCGACCGCATTCGATGAAAGGCGCGTAGCCGGTGCAAGGTGGGCGACGATCTGATGGCCGAACAGGTTGAAATCGATCCACTCGTCGGCGCTGCGCCCCTCGGCGCAACCGATCAAATCCCCATAAAAGCGTCGCGCCGCGCCCAGGTCATCGACCGGGAAGGCAAGATGAAAGGGTGGCAAGGTCATGCCGGCGCACTGTCATCGGAAGCGCCGGAGGGCAACCGGCCCCGCGCGGCGCGCCGCTTGCGCCAGTCGATCGCCGGGCGCTCGACGAAGTGCCACGAAAGGGCACCGCACAGGATTGCGGCGGGAACCGCCAAGGCGATCATCCCCGCCAGGCCGATCCCAGGAAAGACGGCGGCGATGCTTTGCTGGACCATGAACCCGTAAATATAAGTCCCGTAAGAGAAATCGCCGATCTGGTTGAAGGGCAGCAACAGCGGCGCCCGCATAAAGCCAAGGCACAGCACGCCATATCCGATCGCCGCGGACCAAATTTCCTCGACACCGCTGCCAGTCCAGGCGAGCCCCCCGGCGACAACCAGAAGCGAGAGTGCAGCCCAGCCCTTGAAGGGAGCCAGCGAACGATATCGATAGGCCGCCATGCCCAGGACGAACGGCAGACTGAAGCGGGCAAAGGGCACCAATTCGTCCCAGGGTCCGTAGCGGGCGACCAGGTAAGCTGGGATCCAAAGCAGGAGCAGCAGTCCGAAGCGGCGCGAGAGGCCAAGCAATCCCGCCACCAGCAACCCGGCGTAACAGGCAGTTTCGTAATACAGCGTCCAAAGCGGGATGTTGACCCCGCTAGGAAACGGGTTTGCCGGAAACATTTCCGGAAGGCGCGCGGCCATCACTCGCAGGACCGACGTCGCACGGAGCGGGTACAGCCACACGGAAGCCTGGGAGAAATAATCGGCGGGCGCGAGCGCGGTAAACAAGGGCCCGATCAGTAGCGTCGTGATCAGGGACACAGCCAGCAAACCCGGGATGATTCGAGCGGCCCGCGCCAAGATGAAATCGAAAGTCGACGTTCGACGTTCGAAACTCATCGACACGAAGTATCCGGAGATCGCGAAAAATGCGATCACCGCCGTTGTCGCAAGATGATATTCGCCAAGGACGAAGAATGGATCGGGGGCGTTTGGGCCTAGCGCCACCAGGCTGGAATGCCCGACGATGACGGCGCTGGCCGCCACTAACCGCACGAGCGTAAAATGGTTCTGCTCGCCGGCTTGCGGCAAGCTCTCGATTGACAAAGACCGGTCCTCAGTTGCCCGTCAGGTATCAGGTTCGGGAGGAACTAAAAGAGCTGCCAGCCAAGGGCTGTCCCGCCGCGTTGGCTTGAGCCTAGAAAATCGCTGTCCTAGTTCGCACGGCCTCGGCATAGGGCGCGCGGTGAATTCAGTGGATGGTCTTCGGCGTTTCGGATGGCTGCTCGCCTTGGTCATTGGCGCGCTTTCCGCTTTTGCATTTGAACCCGTCGGCCTTTGGCCGCTGATGCCACTGGCCTTCGCCGGGCTTATCGCATTGCTGGACCGGGCGAAGCGCCTTCGAAGCGCGCTTGCGATCGGCTGGTGCTTTGGCGTCGGTCAGTTCGTCACCGGCCTGAACTGGATCGCAACGGCGTTCACCTATCAGGCCGCGATGCCGGCATGGCTGGGCTGGATCGCAGTAGTTCTGCTGTCCCTCTATCTTGCGGTCTATCCGGCGCTTGCCACGGGCGTCGCCTGGCGGCTCGCCAACGGCCGTCCCGAAGCGCTGGTGGCCGGCCTTGCCGGTGCGTGGGCGATCGCCGAATGGCTGCGCGCGGGAATGTTCACCGGCTTCGCCTGGAACCCCGCTGGAGTCACCCTGGTCTCCACGCCGCTGCGCGAGGTCGCGTCGCTGGTCGGGACCTACGGCCTGTCGGCGATTGTCGTGCTGATCGGCGGCAGCGCCTGGCTGCTTTGGCTTCGACGTTGGAAGATTCCAGCGGCGGCTGCAGGCGCCATCGCGCTGCTGCTGCCGATGGGCGGAGCGACGCTGCTCGAGGCTCCTGCCCAACGACCGATTCGTGTCGTCCAGCCTAACATCGGACAGGAGGACAAATGGCGGCCCGGTCTGGCTGACGAGGCATTCGTCCGGCTCGATCGCCTGTCGCGGATTGGCCCGGCGCCTTCGGCGCCCCGCCTTGTGTTTTGGCCGGAAGTGGCCGTGCCCGAACCGTTCGCAATTCTCGATGAGCAGCGTCAATCGCTCCCAGTGCCGTTGCCGACCGTCCCTCGCGCGCTGCAATCGGTCCGCCCCGGCGACATGCTAGCGACCGGTGCGGCGGCGGTGATCGTCAGTGACCGTGGCCTGGTCGTCGGCAACACCAACAGCGTCTTCGCGCTGACCGGCGACGGCCGGCTGCTCGGGCGCTACGACAAGGCGCACCTCGTCCCGTACGGCGAATATCTGCCGATGCGGCCACTGCTTTCCAAGATTGGCCTGTCCCAGCTCGCGCCGGGCCAGGGCGACACTTCGTTCGGGCCCGGACCGCGGACCATCGACCTCGGCGCCTTCGGCAAGATGGGCGTCCAGGTCTGCTACGAAATCATCTTCTCCGGCGAAGTCATCAACCGCCGCGACCGCCCCGATTTCATCTTCAACCCTTCCAACGACGCCTGGTTCGGGCGCTGGGGTCCGCCGCAGCACCTGGCGCAGGCGCGGCTTCGCGCGGCAGAGGAAGGGATGCCAGTCATCCGTTCGACGCCGACCGGGATCAGCGCGGTCATCGATGCCAATGGCGCTCTCCTCCACCACATCCCCTGGCGTTCCGCAGGGTCCATCGACACCGTAATACCGCCGCCTGCAGCAGCGACGCTGTTCGCCCGCTTTGGCAACGTCGTCCCGTTGTTCATCGGCTTCCTGCTGATGATCGCCGGCATTGCCCTTGGCCGAGGTGGCGGCTATCGGCGCGGGACATAACGAATCCTTTATATCCCACTTCGCCGGAACCCTCCCGAATGCGCAGCAGCTACCTCTTCACCTCCGAATCCGTATCCGAAGGCCACCCGGACAAGGTCGCCGACCAGATTTCCGACGCCATCGTCGACCTGTTCCTGTCCAAGGATCCGGAAGCCCGAATCGCGTGCGAGACTCTGACCACGACGCAACTCGTCGTGTTGGCTGGCGAAATTCGCTGCCGCGGAGTCTATGAAAATGGTGAGTGGGCGCCCGGGGCGAAGGAAGAGATCGAGCGCACCGTGCGGGAGACCGTGAAGCGCATCGGCTACGAGCAGGAAGGCTTCCACTGGGAAAGCTTCACCTTCGAGAACAATCTCCACGGTCAGTCCGCGCACATCGCGCAGGGCGTCGACGCGACCGGCAACAAGGACGAAGGCGCCGGCGACCAGGGCATCATGTTCGGTTTCGCCACCGACGAGACCCCCGACCTGATGCCGGCTACCCTATATTACAGCCACAAGATCCTGGAACGGATGGCTGCCGACCGTCATTCGGGCGCCGCTTCGTTCCTCGAGCCGGACGCCAAGAGCCAGGTCACGCTCCGGTTCGAAGGTGGCAAGCCGGTCGCGGCAACCGCGATCGTTGTGTCGACCCAGCATGCGCCGGGCTATGACTCGGGCGCGCAGGAGGCGGAACTTCACGATTACGTGAAGCGGGTCATCGCCGAGGTGCTTCCGGCCGAATTGCTGAGCGACGAGACCGTCTATCACATCAACCCCACCGGCAGCTTCGAGATCGGTGGTCCCGACGGCGACGCCGGGCTCACCGGCCGCAAGATCATCGTCGATACCTACGGCGGCGCTGCTCCGCATGGCGGCGGCGCCTTTTCGGGCAAGGATCCGACGAAAGTCGATCGTTCGGCCGCTTATGTCGCCCGCTATCTGGCAAAGAATGTGGTTGCCGCCGGCCTTGCCCGCCGCTGCACCATCCAGCTCGCTTATGCGATCGGCGTTTCAGCGCCGCTTTCGCTCTATGTCGACACGCACGGCACCGGCAGCGTTGGCGACGACGCCATCGAGGCGGCGATTGCGCGGATCGGAAAGCTCGGCGGCCTGACCCCGCGCGGCATTCGCACGCACTTGCAGCTCAACAAGCCGATCTACGCCAAGACTGCGGCTTACGGCCACTTCGGGCGCAAGGCCGAAGGCGATCTGTTCCCCTGGGAAAAGATCGACCTGGTCGACGACCTGCGCGCCGCGCTCGGCTAAGCCTGCACCTCAGCCTTCGCGGCAGCGGATCCAGCGGCGCTTGCCACCGCGCCACAGCGAACCGTCGTAAACGCCGGCCCGGCGCTTCACGACCAACCGCGCTTCGTGCCGCATGGCTCGCGGGTCGACGAGGTCGAGGCGGACTTCGTCGGGGTCGATCCATGCCTGGCCGATCCGCACCGCCACTCCACGCCCGTTGTCGGTCAGCCGCGCCGACACGACGGTCGACACCGCTGCGTGACCGATGACCAGCGACAGGTCGACCGGTGCGGTACCGGCGGTTCGGCAGACCAGGCCGCCTGTTGCATTAGCAGGAGATGCCGCAATCGCGGCGGCGAACGGAATTGCAAGCCAAGCTATCTTCATTCGCGAGACCCTGCGACCGGCTTGCTGAACCGGCGATTAGAGGCGAAGGCGCGCCGATGAGCGCGCACAAGCCTGGCGACCCGACCACGATCAACCGCCTTTACGGCCGCTCCAGCAGTCACAAGCTGCGCAAGGGCCAGCAGGAGCTGGTCCAGACCTTGCTTCCTAAGATCGAGGTTCCTCCGGAAGGCGAGGTCAATTCCCGATCGCTGTTCGGGGATGACCGGCCGCTGCATTTCGAGATCGGTTTCGGGTCCGGCGAACACCTTGCCGACCGCGCCGACATGCTCCCCGACCATGGCTTCATCGGCGCCGAGCCCTTCCTCAACGGAGTCGCCACCGCCCTCGGCCACGTCCGCGACAAGCAGCTCGCCAACGTACGCTTGTGGCACAACGACGCGCTGCAAGTGCTCCAGCGGATCCCGGACGGCGCGCTCAGCTTTATTTACTTACTGCACCCCGACCCGTGGCCGAAGGCGCGCCACGCCAAGCGCCGGATGGTCAACGCCGGCCCGGTCGACTTGTTCGCGGCCAAGCTGAAGTCCGGCGGCGAACTCAGGATTGCCACCGATCATCCCGTCTACCTCGAGTGGACGCTGATGATCATGCAGCGGCACCGGCATCAATTCGACTGGACGGCGCGGGGGCCTGAGGACTTTCTTAACCCGTCGGGTGGCTGGATCGAGACCCGCTACGGCGCCAAGTCGCGGCGGGAGGGACGGCGTCCCTATTATTTGCGGTATCGGAGACGGTGATGCGCAAGCTGATCATTGCCACCTGCCTGATTCTTGCCGCCGCGGCGCCCGCGGTGGCCTGCTCCTGCCTTGGCCCGCACGGGGCGAAGCAGACCCGCGAATTCGCGCGGGAAATGGCGCGCAATGTCGTTGCTATCGCCGAAATCGAAGCAGTCGACGAAAGCTGGGACAAGCCGCCTCGCTATCGTGTGATCCGAACGTATGTGGGGGCCGCACCCAAGACCTTCATCGACGAGACCAACTTCGAGAAAAGCGAAGAGGGCTTTGGCGGGCGGGTAATTTCCACCTGCGACGCGTCGCCTGGACCGGGCGGGCGGGCGCTCGTCGCTCTCTATCCGCCGACGCAGGCCAGCGACACCGGCTATCCTCTGTCGGATAGGGAAACGAAGCGCCGTATCGCCGCCGCGCGCAAGGCGGCAAAGCTTGAGGTTGGCAGCACGTGCTCGAAGTTGTTTCTCGGCATGCCCGGGGTATTCGAGATGGTCAGTCAGGAAGCGCGCAAGCTCGGCCGGACGGTCAGCCGTTTTTCGGCGCCGGCTGCAATTTGATCAGTCGCCCGCCGGGGCCGTCCTCCAACAGGTAGACGATTCCGCCCGGGCCCTGGTCGACCGCGCGGATGCGCTTGCCCATATCCCACTGGTCGGCCTTGCGCGCCGTGTCGCCGTCGATGTCGACGCGGATCAGCGCCTGGCCCGACAGCGCGCCGATCAATGCATCGCCGTGCCACTGCGGAAATGCGTCGCCGGTGTAGATCAACAGCGAACCCGGCGAGATGGATGGGTTCCACCGCAGTTTCGGCTCCTCGAACCCGCGGCTGGCGTGCGCGTCGGGAATGTCGGCCCCGCTATATTCGCTGCCGTAAGACGCGACGGGCCAGCCGTAGTTCTTCCCCTGGATGATCAAGTTGAGCTCGTCACCGCCCTTGGGCCCCATTTCGGTTTCCCACAGCCGGCCGTCCGGCGCGAAGGCGAGGCCGAGAACGTTGCGATGGCCCGCCGTATAATGATGGCCGATCCGCTGCCCATCGGCGGTCAGGTGAATGATCTTGCCAAGGTCGCTGTTCGGGTCTTGCGCCGGCGCCCCTTTCTGCCGCTCGCCCGAGGATACGAACATCGTCCCGTCCGGTGCGAAAGCGATGCGCTGCGAATAATGCCCGCCGCCGCCGACCTTCGGCTGCTGCCGCCAGATCACCTTGAAGTCGCTCAGCTGCGCGCCGGTCGGGCCGCCGGGAACGGCGGGCCCAACGAATATCAAGGTGCCATAGCCAAGGGCAGCGCCGCTGGTCCCGTTTGGCCCCGCTTCGGTAAAGCTGAGGTAGACGAGCCGATTGCCGGCGAAATCCGGGTGGACCACGACGTCTGCAAGACCGCCCTGGCTAGTTACCGCGACTTTCGGGATCCCGCCGACCGCCTGCCTTTTGCCCGTCGCGGTGTCGACCAGCCAAAGCTTGCCGGCCTTTTCAGTGACCAGCGCCATCGTCGTCACAGGCAGCCCGCTGCCAGGCAAGAAATCCATTGCCCAGGGCGAGTCGAACGATGCCACTGGGGTGGTCGTGAACGGCTCGGTCGCCGAAGGTCCTTGCGCCTGCGGTTGCGAAGGGGCGGCGCTGCACGATCCGGCTACCAGCAAAAGGGCAGCTTGCAACAGCTTCAGGCTCATCCCACTTCCTCTCCTATAAAGGCCGCCAGATCGCGGCCGGTCACAAGGCGCCAATGGACCCCTGCAACCTCCTTTCGTTGGCGACTGCCGTACCAAAGCATGTCATCGCTCAACAGGAAGCTAAAGCCGTGGGGCGCGAGGCGTTCCGCCGAAAAGCGCTGTTCGACCGCCTGTCGGGCGTGTTTGACAATGCCGGCATCGCCCAGCGGCACCTGGTCGCGCCGATTGAATGGTACGGGCACCCGCACGGCTGGCAGGAACGCAACCGGCTCTACCTGGACTCGGCTGAAGCCCTGTTTGAAGCGGCCGCTGCAGAGGCGATCGCTAATGCGGGCCTGACCGCCGACCAAATCGATGGGGTAGTGACCGTCTCCACCACGGGGATCGCGACGCCCAGCCTTGAAACGCGCGCGGCTTCGCGCCTGGGCCTGCGCGGGAACATCCGCCGAGTCCCAGTCTTCGGCCTGGGTTGCGCCGGCGGGATTAGCGGCCTCGCGACCGCGGCGCGCCTGGCGGCGGCAGACCCGGGCAGCAAATGGTTGTTCGTCACCGTCGAAACCTGCTCGATCTCGATCCGGCTCGACAGCGACGACCCGGCCGCCGTCGTGGCAACCGCTTTGTTCGGCGACGGCGCCGCGGCCGCGGTGGTGAGCACCGAAGGCCAGGGTCTCGCCCGGATCGTGGGAGCGGGAGAGAAATTGTGGCCGGACACCCAGCGGATCATGGGCTGGGACGTCGAGGATCCGGGCCTTGCCGTCGTGTTCGATCGCGCGATCCCGCCGTTCATCGCGAAGGAGTTGGCCGCGGCGATTGACGAAATCCTCGCGTCGATGGGCCGCTCGCGCGGGGATATCGACCGCCTTTGCTCTCACCCGGGCGGCGCCAAGGTGATCGACGCGATCGAAAGCGCGCTTGAACTCGCCGAAGGCGCGCTTGAACTCGAGCGAGAGGTGCTGCGCGACTTCGGCAATATGAGCGCGCCGACCGTGCTGTTTGTGCTTGAACGCTTGCTGGCACGCGGCTTGCCGAAGACCGTGCTCGCGACCGCTTTCGGCCCCGGCTTCACCTGTGCCGGGCTTCTGCTCGAACGCCCATGACGGCGACGATCCTGATCCTGGTTTTCGTGACCGCCGAGAGGCTGATCGAATTGGCGATCGCGAAGCGCAACACCGCGCGACTGATGGCGCGGGGCGCACGGGAATATGCGCCCGGACATTATCCGCTCATCGTCGCCGTTCACTCCCTTTGGCTGGCCGCCCTGTGGTGGCAGGCCCCCGGCAACCCGATCAGCCTTCCGCTACTAGCGCTCTTCGCCCTGCTCCAGCTCGGCCGCATCTGGGTTCTGGCGACGCTCGGCCGCCGCTGGACCACGCGAATTATCGTCGTTCCCGGCGAAGCGCTGGTCAGGCGCGGGCCATACCGCTTCGTGTCTCACCCCAATTACCTGGTGGTGATTGGAGAAATCCTGGTCCTGCCGCTGGTCTTCGGGCTGTGGGGGATTGCCCTTGCCTTCACCGTGCTCAACGCAGCCGCCCTCACCATCCGCATCCGGGCCGAGAATGCGGCCCTGAAAGTGGCGGCGGATTAGGTCGCCACCGGTGTAATCTCGCAGCCGTGCAGCCGCCAATTGGCCATGCTTTGCAGGGTGACCTTCCCCCCGACGCCGGATGGCAGGATTACCGCCACCCTGCCCTTGTCTATAGTCGCTTCGGAGCTCCCCAAGCGGCCGCCGCTGCCGGTCCAGCTATAGCGCATCGGCCGCGAAGTTTCCGAGACCGCGCAGTCGACGATATGCCGCTTTGACGGATCTTCCGCCCAATAAAGCGTCAGGAAGCTTCCTTCGTCGCCGTCATGCTGGAACAGGATCATGTCGCCATCGACCCGGTATTGGACCGGTCCAACCGGCTCCAGATGCGTTCGGGAATCGATCCACGGCTGCCGGGGCGACAGCACAACCGGCGCCTGAATCCCGCTGGCCGGGATGGACAGGCCCTGCGCCTGCAGGATTTCGACCTTGCGGGACAGGTCGGTCGCCACGGCGGCCGGCGGCACGTTGAGCCGCGGAAGCCTTATCACCTGGGCCGAAGCCGGTACCGCGGACGCAAGCGCTAACGCAACAACAAGGAATCTCATGACGTGCCCTCCTGTGCCTGACCGAATAAACGTACCGCAGCTCGCTTAAACTCGCGAGTCTTCCGCGCTTGCTACCTTCGGCGCCCCTGCCTATATCGCTCTCCTCTCCTCGACATCGTGATTGATGCTGAGGCTGGTCCGGGGCTCCGGGCCGGTCCGAGGGGATTTGGTCTATCGAACGGTGGTCATGACGGATCTGGTCGCGTTGCAGCAGTTGGTCGAGCCGGAGGTGAAGAGCCTCGGCTTCGAACTTGTGCGCGTGGCGATGACCGGTGGCACCTCCGACCCGACGTTGCAGGTGATGGCCGAACGCCCCGATACGCGGCAGCTCGACCTGTCCGACTGCGAAAAGATTTCGCGCCGGATTTCGGAGAAGTTCGACGCACTGGAAGCCGAAGGTCGTGACCCGATCGAGGGCGGCTACCGCCTCGAGGTGTCGTCGCCCGGCATCGACCGGCCGCTGACCCGGCTCAAGGATTTTGCCGACTGGGCCGGCCACGAAGCCCGGATCGCGCTTGCCGAGCCGCAGGACGGACGCAAGCAATTTTCCGGCGAACTGGGCGGCGTCGATGGCGACACCGTTCGGGTCAACGGCAAGGACGGGAAGGATTATTCCGTCCCCTTCGCTGCAATCGCCAGCGCCAAGCTGCTGCTTACCGACAAGCTCATCCAATCGACCGCGCCGCTCAGCACCGAAGGCGCCGATTCAATTCAGGAAATAGAGGACTAGATATGGCCACCGCTGCCCCAGCCGCACCCTCCGCAAACAAGGCAGAGCTGATTGCGATCGCCGACGCCGTCGCTCGCGAAAAGCTGATCGACAAGGGCATCGTCATCGAAGCCATGGAGGACGCGATCCAGCGTGCGGCGCGTGCCCGCTACGGCGCCGAGAACGACATTCGCGCCAAGCTGGATGCCGAGACCGGCGACCTTCGCTTGTGGCGCGTGCTCGAAGTCGTCGAGGAGCCGGAGGATCATTTCAAGCAGGTCGATCTGAAGGGCGCGCAGAAGCTTCAGAAGGGCGCCGAGCTTGGCGACTTCATCGTCGATCCGCTGCCGCCGATCGAGTTCGGGCGGATCGCCGCCCAGGCTGCCAAGCAGGTGATCTTCCAGAAGGTCCGCGACGCCGAGCGCGAGCGCCAGTATGAAGAATTCAAGGACCGGGCCGGCGAAGTCATCACCGGCGTCGTCAAGCGGGTCGAGTTCGGCCACGTTGTCGTCGACCTCGGCCGCGCCGAGGGCGTGATTCGCCGCGATGCCCAGATCCCGCGGGAAATGGTCCGCGTCGGCGACCGCATCCGCTCGCTGATCCTGCGCGTCGCACGCGAAGCGCGCGGCCCGCAAATCTTCTTGTCGCGCGCCCATCCCGACTTCATGAAGAAGCTGTTCGCGCAGGAAGTGCCGGAAATTTACGACGGCATCATCGAGATCAAGGCCGCCGCCCGCGACCCCGGTTCGCGCGCCAAGATCGGCGTTATCAGCCGCGACAGCTCGATCGACCCGGTCGGCGCTTGCGTCGGCATGAAGGGCAGCCGCGTCCAGGCCGTCGTTCAGGAACTTCAGGGCGAGAAGATCGACATCATCCCCTGGTCCGACGACCTTGCGACCTTCGTCGTCAACGGCTTGCAGCCGGCGACCGTCAGCCGGGTCATCATCGACGAGGAAGAAAGCCGCATCGAAGTCGTCGTTCCGGACGACCAGCTCAGCCTGGCGATCGGCCGTCGCGGCCAGAACGTTCGTCTCGCCAGCCAGCTGACCGGCAGCCAGATCGACATCCTGACCGAGGCCGACGCCAGCGAAAAGCGTCAGCGGGAGTTCGTCGAACGCTCCGAGATGTTCCAGACCGAGCTCGACGTCGACGAGACGCTGGCCCAGCTGCTGGTCGCCGAAGGCTTCACCAGCCTGGAAGAAGTCGCTTATGTCGAAGTCGACGAAATCGCTTCGATCGAGGGCCTCGACGACGACATCGCCGGCGAGCTTCAGAACCGCGCAAGCGAAGCGCTGGAGCGCCGCGAAGCTGCTTCCCGCGAGGAGCGCCGAAGCCTTGGTGTGGACGATGCGCTGGCCGAGATGCCGCACCTGACCGAGCAGATGCTGGTCACGCTGGGCAAGGCCAACATCCGTACGCTCGACGACCTTGCCGACCTTGCCACCGACGAACTGGTCGCGAAGAAGCGGCAAGAGCCGCGTCGCCGGTCCGACGCTCCGATCCGGAACGAAGACAAGGGCGGGATCCTGTCCGACTACGGCCTGAGCGAAGAGCAGGGCAACGAAATCATCATGGCCGCCCGCGCCCACTGGTTCGAAGACGAAGACGCCAGCGCTCCTGCCAAGGAGGACGCTGTTGCGGAATCCGAGCAATGAGACCGCGGACGGCGTAAAGCATTCGCCCGAACGCACTTGCGTCCTTACCCGGCGCAAGGGCACGCGCGATCAGCTGATCCGACTTGCGCTGGGGCCTGACGGCTCTGTGGCACCGGACGTGCGCGCCCGCGCTCCGGGTCGCGGTGCGTGGATCTCGGTGGGTCGGGCCGATCTCGATGCCGCCAATGCCAAGGGCAAGCTGAAGGGCGCCCTCGCCCGCGCGTTCAAATCGGAAGTAACCGTTCCGGCCGAAATCGGCGCCCAGACCGAACAGGCGCTGCGCCAGGCAGCGCTCGACCGGCTTGGCATGGAAGCCAAGGCGTCGAACCTGATCAACGGCGCCGACCGGGTCGAAATTGCCGCCCGTTCCGGCAAGGTCCGCCTACTGGTTCACGCCGCCGACGCAGGCGAGGACGGGCGCAAGAAGCTGGACCAGGCGTGGCGCATGGGCGGCGCTGAAGATCTCGGCTTCCGCCAGGGCCTTATATTCCCCGAAGACCGTTCTATCTTGTCCATGGCGTTGGGACGCGAAAATGTGGTACATATCGCCCTGACTGACGCTGCTGCCGCGGCGCGCGTGCTTCACGCGCTCTCCCGGTGGAGCCAATTCATTGCCCCCGAAACCGGTCCGGGGGGCGGCGATCCCGCCTCTGGCACCGGCTTGACCGAAGAAGTTGAAGGAACAGAATGACCGACCAGTCCGACAAGCCGAAGCTTGGCACGCGCGCACCGCTCGGCCTTAAGCGCACGGTCGAAACCGGCAAGGTGAAGCAAAGCTTCAGCCATGGCCGGTCGAACACGGTCGTGGTCGAGGTCAAGAAGCGGCGGATCCTGGGGAAGCCGGGCGAAGCGGCCGAAGCGCCCAAGCCGGTCGAGGCGGAAGCTCCGCCGCCCGCCGCCGCTCCGGTCGAGCCGCCAAAGCCGGTTGCGCCCGCACCCGCGCCGCGCTCGACGCGTTCGGCGCCGGTCGACGACATCACCGCGCGCAAGGAACGTCAGGCTCAGCTCCTTCGCGAGGCCGAGGAAGCGCGCATGACCGCGCTCGAGGAAGCGCGCCGTCGCGAAGATCATGCCAAGATTTCGGCCAACGACGAAGAACGCCGCCGCGCGGAAGAGAACCGCCGCGCTGAAGAGGAAGCCGCCGAAGCCGCCAAGCGCGCTGCGGAGGAAGAAGCGCGCCGGATGCTCGAGGAGCCGCCGGCGCCCGCCGCCCGCGCTGAGGAAGAGGACCGCGGTTTCCGCCGTCCCGCCGGCGCACCCGCGGCCAAGCGCCCGGAACCGGCGCGCCCGGGCCGTGGCCGCGACGATCGCCAGCGCGGCAAGCTTACCGTCACCCGCGCCCTGTCCGGCGAAGACGACAGCCGCGCGCGCTCGCTGGCCGCGCTCCGCCGTGCCCGCGAAAAGGAAAAGCGCGCCCACCAGCAGGCGGGACCGTCGGCCAAGCAAGTCCGCGACGTCGTCGTTCCTGAAGCGATCACCGTCCAGGAACTTGCCAACCGCATGGCCGAACGCGGCGCCGACCTCGTCAAATCTTTGTTCAAGATGGGCATGCCGGTCACGCTGACGCAGACGATCGACCAGGACACGGCCGAGCTGCTGGTCACCGAGTTCGGGCACAACATTAAGCGCGTCAGCGAAAGCGATATCGACATCGATTCCGCGGCCGACGTCGACGCCCCGGAAACGTTGCAGGTACGGCCGCCGGTCGTCACCATCATGGGCCACGTCGATCACGGCAAGACCTCGCTACTCGACGCGATCCGCGGCGCTTCCGTCCAGTCGGGCGAAGCAGGCGGCATCACCCAGCATATCGGCGCCTATCAGGTTGCGCTGCCCGACAAGTCGAAGGTCACCTTCCTCGATACGCCGGGCCACGAAGCGTTCAGCGAAATGCGGGCGCGCGGCGCCAACGTTACGGACATCGTCGTGCTGGTGGTTGCCGCCGACGACGGCCTGAAACCGCAGACGATTGAGGCGATCAACCACACCAAGGCCGCCGGCGTCCCGATGATCGTGGCGATCAATAAGATCGACAAGCCGGATGCGAAGCCGCAGCGCGTCCGCGAGGAACTGCTGCAGCACGAAATCATCGTCGAGGACATGGGCGGCGAGGTCCAGGACGTGGAGGTTTCCGCGCTCAAGCAAACCAACCTCGACAAGCTGCTGGAGGCGATCCACCTCCAGGCCGAACTGCTGGAGCTAAAAGCCAATCCCGACCGCGCCGCCGAGGCGACCGTGATCGAGGCGAGGCTCGACAAGGGCCGCGGCCCGCTCGCCACCGTCCTGGTCCAGCGCGGCACGCTTCGCGTTGGCGATGTGTTTGTTGCCGGTGCGGCAAGCGGCAAGGTCCGCGCGCTGGTCGACGACAAGGGTCGCCAGGTGAAGGAAGCCGGCCCGGCGTTCCCGGTCGAAGTGCTCGGACTTTCCGCCGTGCCGTCGGCGGGCGACCCTTTCACGGTGGTCGAAAACGATGCACGTGCCCGCGAAGTCGCCACCTATCGTCAGGGCGTGCTCGACCGGAAGCGCACGACTTCAGCGCCGCTAAGCGTCGAAAACATGTTCGCCAATCATGCGTCCACGGTCATCGAGTTCCCGGTGGTCATCAAGGCCGACGTGCAAGGCTCGGTCGAAGCGATCGTCCATGCGCTAAACCGTCTGTCGACCGACGAGATCAAGGTGCGCGTGCTGCAGTCCGGCGTCGGTGCGATTACCGAAAGCGACGTGACCCTGGCCAGCGCGACCGGCGCGCCGATCATCGGCTTCAACGTCCGCCCTAATGCCAAGGCGCGCGAAGCGTCGAACCGTAACAAGGTCGAGTTCCGCTACTACGACGTCATCTATCACCTCACTGACTGGGCGAAGGGTGCGATGGCCGGCGAGCTTGGGCCGGAGATCATCGAGACGGTCGTCGGCCGTGCCCGGGTCCAGGAAGTCTTCCCGGCCGGCAAGCGCGACAAGGCGGCGGGGCTGCTGGTCCTCGAAGGCGTCATCCGCAAGGGCCTCAACGCCCGCCTCACGCGCGAGGATGTCATCGTCTCCAAGACGACGATCAGTTCGCTCCGTCGCTTCAAGGACGACGTCGCCGAAGTGCGCGCCGGCCTGGAATGCGGCGTGTTGCTGGCTGACACCAACGACATCAAGGCGGGGGACAGCCTCGAAGTGTTCGAAGTGGAGGAGCGCGCTCGCACACTCTAGTGGGTCCGCCGCGTCGTCATCGCGAGGAGCGTGGCGACGTGGCGATCCAGCTGGATTGCTTCGCTTCGCTCGCAATGACGGTTCAGGTCTGAATGAGGAAAATCGAAACCGCTGAAGGCCGCTCGGTCCGCCTGCTTCGCGTCGGCGAACAGGTGCGGCACGTGCTGAGCGAAATCCTGCAGCGCGGCGACGTGCACGACGAAACGCTGCAAAGCCACCTCGTCAGCATCACCGAAGTGCGCATGTCGCCTGACCTTCGCCACGCCACCGTGTTCGTGAAACCTTTGCTCGGCCAGGACGAGGAAGCGGTGCTGAAGGCGCTGCGAACCAATACCGCTTATTTGCAGCGCGAAGTTGCCCAGCGGGTCCGGACCAAGTTCGCCGCCAAGCTCAGGTTTCGCGCCGACGAAAGCTTCGACGAAGGCACCCACATCGACCGGATCCTGCGGTCCGACCACGTCGCTCAGGACCTGGCCGAGGAATGATCGACAGCCTCGACGCGCCCATGGCCGGCGACGGTTGCCGCGCCGAAGTGTTCGCCGAACATCATCGCAAAGCGCTCAAGGCCGCCTGCGCCGAAGAGACCGAAATCTGGAAAATCTATTCCATCTCGTTCGATCCCGAGCATTTCGACGAGAGCATCGATCGCTTCGCGGGTGCGCCGAACAACCGCACCTTCGTCCTGTTCGACGGCGATGAATTGGCCGGCATGTCGAGCTTCATCGGCATCGACGAGCCGCGCCAGACGCTGGAAATTGGTGGCACTTATTACCGCCCGCACCTGCGCGGCACCGGCCTTAACCGCCGGATCAAGGACATGATGCTGCGCCGCGCCTTCGCTTGCGGGATCCGCCGCGTCGAGTTCCGCGTCGACAGCCGCAACACGCGTAGCCAGGCGGCAATGGCCAAGCTCGGCGCCGTGCGCGAAGGCGTGCTCCGCTCCGACCGCATCACCTGGAACGGCCACGTGCGCGACACGGTGCTTTTCTCTATTCTTCGCGAGGAATGGCCTTGATCCGCTCAGTCCTCGTCTTCGCCGCTGCCGCTGCGCTAACCGTACCCGTCGCCGCGAAGCCGCTCATAGTGCCGGTCGGCGAAAGCTGGGTCTTCAAGCTCAAGGACGGCGACCCGGTCCACGCCCGCCGCATCTCCTCCGCCACCGGGCCGAAGAAAGGCGAGATCAAGGTGGTGACCAGCAAGATGCTTGGGACGATGATGACCGTGACCAACAACAGCCCGACCAGCTACACCTTCAAGGCCGAACTGATCGGCGCCGCGCCCGGCAAGGGCGCCGCGCGTACCTGCACCCTGCCCGGCGGCGCTAAGCCAGCGCTCGAATCCTGGCCGGTCGAAGCCAAGGCCGTTCGGTTCAGCAATTTCAAACCGACGCGCGGCGGCCACTGTTAAAAGCAGGGTCGCCACCTGGCTTAAGGGGATCGGCATCTCTTCATAGATCGATGGCGCATCTCGCCGCCGATCCCGCTAAACGTCGCGCCAATGGCCAAGCTCTATTTCTATTATGCGGCGATGAATGCCGGTAAATCGACGACCCTGCTGCAGGCGGACTTCAACTATCGCGAGCGGGGGATGGAGACGGCGCTGTGGACGGCGGCGCACGACGACCGCGCCGGGACCGGGACCATTGGTTCGCGCATTGCCCTGTCCGCGCCGGCGCGGACCTATTCGCCCGCCGACGACATGTTCGTCGCGACAGCCGAGGAACTGAAGAAGCGCACGCTCGACTGCATCCTGGTCGACGAAGCGCAGTTCCTCACGCGCGACCACGTGCGGCAGCTGTGCCGGGTGTCGGACGAGTTCCATATTCCAGTGCTTTGCTACGGCTTGCGCACCGATTTCCTCGGCGAATTGTTCGAAGGCAGCGCGGCGTTGCTGGCGCTGGCTGATGCGCTGATCGAATTGAAGACGGTTTGCGAATGCGGCCGCAAGGCGACGATGAACCTGCGCGTCGATGCCGAAGGGCACGCAGTCGGCGCCGGCGAGCAGACCGAAATTGGCGGCAACGACCGTTACATCGCCCTGTGCCGCCGCCACTTCTTCGAGCGGCTTCGGGAAAGCCATGCACGACAGCTCTCACTCGGCCTCCCGCGCAAGCCGTGATCCACGGCTGGGTCATTCTCGACAAGCCCGTTGGCCTTGGCTCCACCCAAGCGGTCAGCGCGGTCAAGCGCGCCCTTCGCGAGGCTGGCGAGCCGAAGACCAAGGTGGGTCATGGCGGCACGCTGGACCCGCTCGCCAGCGGCGTGCTTCCGATCGCCATTGGCGAAGCGACCAAGGTCGCGGGCCGAATGCTCGATGCGACCAAGGCTTACGATTTCACCATACGGTTCGGCGAAGAGACCGATACGCTCGACCTGGAGGGCGCTGTGATCGCCACCAGCGACGTACGCCCAACGCTGGCGCAGGTCGAAGCCGTGCTTTGCGCCTTCACCGGCCCGATCGAGCAAGTGCCGCCGGCTTATTCGGCACTCAAGATTGACGGGAAAGCCGCCTACGCCCGCGCCCGCGCCGGGGAGGAGGTCGAGATGGGTCCGCGATCCGTCACGGTGCACGCTCTCTCGATTCTTCAGCCCGGCGAAAGCGAGGAGCCAGCGGAGGATAGAGAACAACTGGAGTTCCGTCTTAGCGGGAGCGGCGAAGTGACCCTCTCGGCCACCGTATCAAAGGGCACCTACATCCGCTCGCTGGCCCGCGACATTGCCCGGGCGTTGAACACGGTCGGCCACGTCACCATGTTGAGGCGGACACGCGCTGGGCCGTTCGGGCTCGATTCGGCCATTTCGCTGGACTTCCTGGCCGAAACCGCTAAGGCGCGCGAGCTGACGAGGACGGTTGTTCCGCTTCAAGCGGCGCTGGACGACATCCCGGCCCTCCCCGTCACCCCCGATCAGGCACAGCTGCTCCGGCATGGACAGCGCTTGGCCGGGTTCCCCGCAACACCGGGGCTCCAACTGGCCTGCCTGGACGATGTCCCGGTGGCGCTGGTCGAAGCCGCGGTTGACGGCCTCAAGGTCGTCCGGGGGTTCAACCTTTAAAGACAGGAGTAATGACGATGTCGATTACCGCTGAGCGCAAGCAGGAAGTTATCAAGGAACACGGCCGCGGCAAGGACGACACCGGTTCGCCCGAGGTCCAGGTCGCCATCCTCACCGACCGCATCAACACGCTGACCGCCCACTTCAAGACGCACGCGAAGGACAACCATTCGCGCCGCGGCCTGCTGATGATGGTCAACAAGCGCCGGTCGCTGCTCGATTACCTCCGCCGCGAGGACGAAAAGCGCTACACCGATCTCATCGCGAAGCTTGGCCTTCGCAAGTAATTACGAAGGGCGCCCTTGCGGCGCCCTTTGCGTAGGACAGCTCCGCAATTCGGCGGCGCGTCCAGGGGCAGGTTTACACGCCCCGCACCGCTCGCAGGCCGGTCTCGCCTGCCACTAGATGACCCCGCTGGCATCCGGCCCGCGGGAGAAGGAAATCAAATGTTCGATATCAAAACCGTAGAAGCCGATCTTGGCGGCAAGACCCTCAAGCTCGAAACCGGCCGCGTTGCGCGCCAGGCCAATGGCGCCGTCATGGCCACGCTCGGCGAAACCGTCGTCCTTTGCGCGGTCACTGCCGCCAAGAGCGTGAAGCCGGGGCAGGACTTCTTCCCGCTGACCGTCCACTATCAGGAAAAGTTTTCGGCCGCCGGGCGTATCCCGGGCGGCTTCTTCAAGCGTGAGCGCGGCGCGACCGAAAAGGAAACGCTGACCAGCCGCCTGATCGACCGTCCGATCCGCCCGCTGTTCCCGGAAGGCTTCTACAACGAAGTCCTCGTGATCGCGCAGGTCCTTTCCTACGACGGCGAGAACGAGCCCGACATCCTGGCGATGATCGCCGCGTCGGCAGCGCTGACCATCTCCGGCGTTCCCTTCATGGGCCCGATTGGCGCCGCTCGCGTCGGCTATTCGGCCGAAGGCGAATATATCCTCAACCCGACGCAGGCGCAGATTGCCGAAGGCAAGCTCGACCTCGTCATGGCCGGCACGCCGAACGCGGTGATGATGGTCGAATCGGAGGCCAAGGAGCTCTCGGAAGACGAGATGCTCGGCGCCGTCATGTTCGGCCACAAGGCTAGCCAGGAAGTTTGCAAGGCCATCATCAAGCTGGCCGAGCAGGCCGCCAAGGAGCCTTGGGAACTGCCCGAGGACACCGAGAGCGAAGGCATTCTCGCCAAGCTCAAAGATCTCGCCGGTGACGGCCTTGAAAAGGCCTATGGGATCGTCGGCAAGGCTGAGCGCGTCGCTGCGCTCGCCGCCGCCAAGACGCCGTTCAAGGATGCTTATGCGGACGCCGACCCGGCGACTGCCCTGAAGGCCACCAAGCTCGGCAAGAAGCTTGAAGCCAACATCGTTCGTGGCGCCATCCTCAAGGACGGCCGCCGCATCGACGGCCGCGGTCCCAGGGACATCCGGCCGATCGAGGCGATGGTCCACTTCCTGCCGCGCGCGCACGGCTCGGCGATTTTCACCCGCGGTGAAACGCAGGCTATCGTCAGCACCACGCTTGGCACCAAGGAATCGGAACAGATGATCGACGGGCTGGAGGGTCTCTCCTACTCGCGCTTCATGCTGCACTATAACTTCCCGCCTTACTCGGTCGGTGAGGTCGGCCGCTTCGGCGCCCCGTCCCGGCGTGAGACCGGCCACGGCAAGCTCGCCTGGCGCGCGCTTCATCCGATGCTGCCGAGCGCGGAGGAGTTTCCCTATACGATCCGCGTCCTGTCCGACATTACCGAGTCCAACGGCTCCAGCTCGATGGCCACCGTCTGCGGCGGCTCCCTTGCGATGATGGACGCCGGCGTTCCGCTGAAGGCGCCAGTCGCCGGCATTGCCATGGGCCTGATCCTCGAAGGCAAGGACTTCGCCGTAATCAGCGACATCCTTGGCGACGAAGATCACCTTGGTGACATGGACTTCAAGGTTGCGGGCACGTCCAACGGCATCACCGCGCTGCAAATGGACATCAAGGTCGCCGGCATCACCGAGGAGATCATGAAGGTGGCCCTCGCCCAGGCGAAGGAAGGCCGCGCCCACATCCTGGGCGAAATGGCCAAGGCGCTCGATCATACGCGCGAAGAACTGTCCGCCCACGCGCCGCGCATCGAAACGATGCAGGTACCCAAGGACAAGATTCGCGAAGTCATCGGCACCGGCGGAAAGGTCATCCGTGAAATCGTCGCGGAGACCGGCGCGAAGGTGGACATCGACGACGACGGCACGATCAAGATCGCGTCTTCGGACCCGGCCAAGATCGAGGCCGCGCGCGCCTGGATCCACGGCATCGTGGCCGAGCCGATCCCGGGCACCATTTACACCGGCAAGGTCGCCAACATCGTCGATTTCGGCGCGTTCGTGACCTTCATGCCGGGCAAGGATGGCCTGGTGCACGTTTCGGAGATCAAGAACGAGCGGGTCGAGAACGTCCGCGACGTTCTGTCCGAAGGCCAGGAGGTCAAGGTCAAGCTGCTCGAGGTCGACCAGCGCGGCAAGGTCCGCCTGTCGATGCGCGTCGTCGATCAGGAAACCGGTGCCGAGCTCGAAGACACCCGCCCGCCCAAGGAGCCCCGTGAAGGCGGCGACCGCGGACCGCGCGGCGATCGTGGCGATCGTGGCCGTGGCCGCGGCGGCGACCGCGATCGCGGACCCCGTCGTGAAGGCGGTGGACGCGACGGCGGCGGACGCGGCGATCGCGGCCCGCGCGGCGAAGGCCGCGGCGAGCGTGGTCCCCGGCGCGACGGCGGTGAAGGTCAAGGCAACGAAGGCGGCAGCGAACCCACGTTCGCCCCAGCCTTCCTGACCGGCGACGACGCCGACTGATTTGCGCTCCGGCGCAAGCCGGTTTCAATGCACTAAAAAAGGAAGCCCCGCGAGCGATCGCGGGGCTTCTCTTCTTTGGCTTGGGCGCGCCAGCCATTCGGTTCGTGAAATCATTATGTTATGCCGTGATTCGCTCGGTTCGAGAGTGTTGGAGAAATCGGGATGCCCACCGGAACGAACGGCGACGACCAGCGCGATGGTGGCCATTCCAGCGACTTCCGGCTACCGCGCACGAATGCAACATCCCCGGCTTCATGACGCCCTCGCCGAGGCGCTGACCGCGCGCGGCTTCGAACAACTCACGCCTGTCCAGTCGGCCGTCGTCGCTGAGGAAGCGGATGGCCGCGATCTCATTGTTTCGGCCAAGACCGGGTCGGGCAAGACCGTTGCCTTCGGCATGGCGATGGCCGCGCAGCTGATCGAGGCCGACCGGCTGACCTTCACCCGCGAACCGCTGGCCCTGGTCATCGCCCCGACTCGCGAACTTGCGATGCAGGTCAGCAAGGAGCTCGACTGGCTCTATGCCAGCGCCGGCGCCCGGGTCGTCACCTGCGTCGGCGGCATGGACCCGATGAAGGAACGGCGCGCGCTCCAGGGCGGGGTGCACATCGTCGTCGGCACGCCGGGCCGACTTCGCGACCACCTGGAACGCGGCGCTCTCGACCTTTCGGCGCTTCGCGTCGCGGTGCTCGACGAGGCCGACGAGATGCTCGACATGGGCTTCCGCGAGGAGCTTGAAGAAATCCTCGATGCCACCCCTCAGGGCCGCCGCACCTTGTTGTTCTCCGCGACGATGCCGCGGCCGATCGTGGCGCTCGCCAAGCGCTACCAGAAGGACGCGCTTCGGATCGAAACCCTGGGCGACAACCAGGGGCATCAGGACATCGCTTACCAGGCGGTGGCGGTATCGCCGACCGACATCGAGCATGCGGTGGTCAACCTCCTGCGCTTCCACGATGCGGAGACGGCGATCCTGTTCTGCGCCACCCGCGAGGCGGTGCGGCGGCTCCATTCCAGCCTGACCGAGCGGGGCTTCCAGGCGGTCGCCTTGTCTGGCGAGCACAGCCAGAGCGAGCGCAACCACGCGCTGCAGGCCTTGCGCGACCAGCGCGCCCGCGTCTGCGTCGCCACCGACGTCGCGGCACGCGGCATCGACCTGCCGTCGGTCTCGCTGGTCGTCCACGTCGAGCTTCCCCGCGATGCCGAGGCGCTGCAGCACCGGTCGGGCCGCACCGGGCGCGCCGGGCGCAAAGGCACGGCAATCCTCATCGTCCCGTACCAGCGCCGCAAGCGCGTCGAGGGGATGCTTCGCGGTGCCCGCATCGATGCCGAGTGGGTCCAGGTGCCGTCCGCCGCCCAGATCCGCGACAAGGACCGGGAGCGATTGCTGGTCGCCCTGTCCGAACCGGCCGAGCTTGAGGAAGAGGACCGCGAACTCGCCAACCAGCTGATGGCCAAGCTTTCGCCGGAAGCGATCGTCGCGGCCTTGGTCAAATCGCTGCGCACGGATATGCCGGCGCCGGAGGATATCCTGAGCCCAGCCGAGCGCGCAGAACGGCGTCCGGACGGCCCGCGCCCGGGTTTCGAGAATGCGGTCTGGTTCCAGATGAACGCCGGCCGCCGCCACAATGCCGACCCGCGCTGGCTGCTGCCGCTGATCTGCCGCTACGGTCATGTCGGGCGGGCCGAGATCGGCGCGATCCGGATCGCAGCAAGCGAAAGCTATTTCCAGGTCAGCGAACGGGCCACGCCCGGCTTCATCAAGGCGCTTCGCCGGGCCGTCATCTCACCGGAGGACCAAGGGCTGATGATCGAGCCGGCGCCGCAGCGCGAGCCGTCGAATTACCGGCCCGAGCAGGCGCACGAGCAGCCGCGCGTGAAGAAGCCGCGCCGGCCGAAACCGGCCTAGGCCGCCGCTTGCTCCAGCCGCTCGCTGGCTTCAAGCCAACGCGCTTCGGCAGCTTCCAGCTCCGCGGCCACCTTGGCCCGACGCCGGCTGAGCTCGCTCATCGGCAAATTGGCCAGTTCCGCGGGCGCGCTCTTGGGATCGAACATCGCCTGGTCGATCGCCGAACATTGGGCCATCAGCCTGGCGCTTGCCGCTTCCGCTTCGGACGCCGCTTTCTTCAGCGCCCGCGCATCTTCGCGAGCCTTCGCCGCTGCCTTGCGGTCCTGCTTGGGCTGCTTCGCCTTCGCTTCGGCCGCCGGCTGGTTCCGGCCCAGCACCAGGTCGATGTAATCATCGATGCTGCCGGCATATTCGTTCGCCGCGCCGCCATCGACCAGCACCAGCCGGTCGGCGGTCAGTTCGATCATGTGCCGGTCGTGGCTGACGATGATCACCGCCCCGTCATAGCCGTTGAGCGCCTGCACGAGCGCTTCGCGGCTATCGACGTCGAGGTGGTTGGTCGGCTCGTCGAGAATCAGCAGGTGCGGCGCGTCGCGAGTGATCAGCGCAAGCGCGAGCCTGGCCCGTTCACCGCCCGACAATTTACCGACCAACGTGATGGCCTTGTCGCCGGAAAAGCCGAACCGCCCAAGCTGGGCCCGCACGGCGCCCGGGGTCGCGTCGGCCATCGCCCGGGTCATGTGCTGCAACGGCGTTTCGTCCCCGTGCAGTTCCTCAACTTGGTACTGGGTGAAGTACCCCACGCGCATTTTCGACGAGGCGCTGACGCTGCCTTCCATCGGCGCCAGCTGCGCCGCCAGCAGCCGGGCCAGCGTCGTCTTGCCGTTGCCGTTACGGCCGAGCAGCGCGATGCGGTCGTCGGGATCGATGCGCAGATTGAGCCGGCGAAGCACCGGCGTTTGTGAATAGCCGACCGCCGCCATGTCGAGCGTGATCAACGGTGGCTTGAGCTGCGACGGGCTTGGAAAGTCGAAGCTGAGGCTCGGGTCATCGGCGAGCGCAGCGATCGGCTGCATCTTCGCCAGCATCTTCGCCCGCGACTGCGCCTGCTTGGCGGTCGAAGCGCGCGCGCTGTTGCGGGCAATGTAATCCTGCAACCGCGCCCGCTGGGATTCCTGCGCCGCCTGCGCCGCTGCAATCTGCGCGGCGCGCTCGGCCCGCTGCCGTTCGAAGCTGTCGTAACCGCCGGCATAGACGGTCACCTTGCCGCGCTCGAGATGGGCAATCGCGTCGACCACATTGTTGAGCAGGTCCCGCTCGTGGCTGATCACCACCAAGGTGCCGGGATAGCTCTTGAGAAAATTCTCGAGCCACAAGGTCGCTTCGAGGTCGAGATGGTTCGACGGCTCGTCGAGCAGCAGGAGGTCCGGTTCGGAGAACAGCAAGGCGGCAAGCGCCACGCGCATCTTCCAGCCACCGGAATAGCTATCCAGCGGCCGCGCCTGCATCTCCTCGTCGAAGCCAAGACCAAGCAGGATTCGAGCGGCACGCGCCGGCGCGGTGTAGGCGTCGATCGCCAGCAGTCGCTCATGGATGTCGCTGATCCGGTGCGCGTCCTGGCAATGCTCGGCCTCGTCCATCAGTCGGGCCCGCTCGACATCGGCGGCAAGCACGGTTTCGAACGGGCTCGAAGCGCCCGCCGGGGCTTCCTGCGCGATGTAGCCCATGCGCGTGCGCCGCGGCATCTCGATCGTACCTTCGTCGGGCTCGATCTGGCCGATGATCGCCTTCATCAGCGTCGACTTGCCGGCCCCGTTGCGGCCGATCAGCCCGACGCGGCTGCCCGGCGTGAACGTCGCCGAGGCGCGGTCGAGGATCGTCCTGCCGCCAAGGCGGACCGTAATTCCATTGATGGAGAGCATCCGCGGCGCTTAGCAGCCAAACGCGTCCTGCCCAAGTGTCGAGCAAATGACTTTGCAGGAAGGGAAAATAGGCTGGTGGAGCTGAGGGGAATCGAACCCCTGACCTCTGCAGTGCGATTGCAGCGCTCTCCCATCTGAGCTACAGCCCCGCCCCAGCCGAGCGTGGGTTCAGCCTTCGCCGGACCCGGGAGAGCGGCCCCAATAGCCGCGCTTTTTGCCCCATGCAATCGCCCCTCCGGCAACTCCCGTGCTCCCACCGATACCGCCGCGTCCATTGGCATCCCACAAACACTGCCGGGCCTTTCGTATTGCCGGCAGCAGGCTTATCGCAGACCGGATTTTTGCGAGGAGGAAGATGTGGCCCGCGCCTGGCACCTGATGAGCCGTCCCGAAGGCACGCCGACGGCGGATAACTTCGCGTTGAAGGAATATACGCTCCCCCAACTCACCGACGGCATGGTGCACGTGCGCAACCTGTTCCTGTCCGTCGATCCGTACATGCGGGGCCGGATGAACGAGGCGAAATCCTACATTCCGCCATTCGCCATCGACGCGCCGATGGAAGGCGGCGCGATCGGGACGGTGATCGAGTCCAACGCCCCTGACTTCGTTCCGGGCGACCTCGTCATCCACATGGCCGGCTGGCGCGACGAAGCCGTGCTTCCGGCCAAGGCCCTGCAAAAGGCGCCCAACATCTCGGGCGTCGAGCCGCAAGCGTTCCTGGGCATTCTAGGAATGCCGGGAGCAACCGCATATTTCGGCTTGCTCGACGCGGCCGAGGCCAAGGGCGGCGATATCGTTTTCGTCTCCGCTGCCGCCGGCGCGGTCGGGTCGTCGGTAGTACAGATCGCCAAGGCCAAGGGGATGACCGTCGTCGGTTCGGCTGGCGGACCCGACAAGTGTGAGTTCGTCCGATCGCTCGGCGCCGACCAGGCGATCGACTACAAGTCCGGCTCCCTGCTTGTCACATTGCGCGAGGCGGCGCCCGAAGGAATCGACGTTTATTTCGATAATGTCGGCGGCGCCCACCTCGACGCCGCCTTCGCGCGCGCCCGGCTTCACGCCCGCTTCGCTTTGTGCGGAATGATCGATGGCTACAACAGCCGCGAACCGGCGCAATTCCGCTACATCATCCGTATGATCGCAATGCGCATCACCATGCGCGGTTTCCTCTACGGCGACTATGTGTCGCGACTTGGCGAGTTCTACCGCGACATGGGCCAATGGGTCAGCGACGGCCGGGTCAAGTCGCGCGACACGGTGATGGACGGGCTGGAGAGCACGCCGGAGGCGTTCTTGGGCCTGTTCACCGGTACCAACACCGGAAAGATGCTCGTCCGGGTCTAGCGGTTGAACTTGCAGGCGGCTGGATTGCCGCTTTCCAGGCCGGTGCGCAGTGCCGCCATGCGCTGTGCCGACGTGCCGTGGGTGAAGCTTTCGGGGACTACGCGGCCCTGCGTCTGACGTTGCAGCGTGTCGTCGCCGATCGCTTCGGCGGCGCGCATGCCTTCCTGTATGTCGCCGGCTTCTAGCGCCGAGGTTCCGTCGGGGGCCTTGGCATTGGCCGCCCATACCCCGGCGTAGCAGTCGGCCTGGAGCTCCACCCCGACCTGCACCTGGTTGCCTTCGGAACGGCCAAGCGAAGATTGCGAGCGTTGGGCCTGGTCCAGCGTCCCTTCGAGATTCTGGACGTGATGACCGGCTTCGTGAGCGATCACATAGGCACGGGCAAAGTCACCGTCGGCGCCGAACCTGGTCCGAAGCTCGTTGAAGAAGGCCGGGTCAATGTAGATCGTCTGGTCGGTCGGGCAATAGAACGGGCCCATCTGCGCCTGGCCGAAGCCGCAACCGGTCTGCGTGCCGGAAGTGTAGGCCACCATCTTGGGCTCGCGATAGGCAGCGCCGCTCTTGCGGAAGATTTCGGTCCAGACGTTATCCGTGCTGCTCAGCACGGCCGGAAGGAATTGCGCGGTCTCCGGATCGAGCCGCGATTTGGCGGTACCCTGAGTCTGGGTCGGAGCCCCGCCGGTGCCGCCGGGAAGCAGGCTCCCGCCGCCGCCAAGCGACTGCAGCGCACAATAACCAAGCAGCAGGAACAGCACGCCGACGATCCCGAACCGGCTCGCCACGAGCGGAAGGAGGCAGCCGAGCATGTTGCCGCCGCCGCCCAGCCCGCCGAAGCCGCCGCCGCTTTGTCCGGTGCGGTCAATGAAATCGTCGTCGTTCCCGCCGCCCAGCCGCATCGATAATTTCCTCCTGTTGCGGATGCGTAATGCACCAGCCGCCTTGGCGGTTGCAAAGGGACGGCGACCGGCGGCATTGGGTGGCCATGACACTCACTGGCAAAGTCGCACTCGTTACCGGATCCACCTCGGGCATCGGCCTGGCCATCGCGCGAGCCTTGGCGGCGGAAGGCGCGAAGGTGATGATCAACGGCTTCGGCGATGCCGGCGCGATTTCGGCCATCGCGGAGGAGCTTGGCGCCCTTCACGATGACGCCGACATGTCCGATCCGGCCGCGATCGAGCGCATGGTCCAGCGCTGCGCCGACGCGCTGGGCGGGCCGGATATCCTGGTCAACAATGCGGGCATCCAGCACGTTTCGCCGGTCGACAGTTTCCCGCCCGAAAAGTGGGATTCTATCCTGGCCGTCAACCTGTCCGCGGTCTTCCACACCACGCGGATCGCGCTTCCGGCAATGCGCGGGAAAGGCTGGGGCCGGATCATCAACACCGCGTCCGCCCACAGCCTCGTCGCTAGCCCCAACAAGTCCGCCTACGTCGCCGCCAAGCACGGCGTTGCCGGCTTCACCAAGACCGTCGCGCTGGAAACCGCCCGCGACGGAATCACCGCCAATTGCATCTCGCCCGGCTATGTCTGGACGCCTTTGGTCGAGAACCAGATCCCCGACACGATGAAAGCGCGCGGCATGACTCGAGAGCAAGTGATGAACGACGTCCTGCTCGCCGCGCAACCAACCAAGCAATTCGTCACGCCCGAGCAGGTCGGCGCCCTCGCCGCCTTTCTGTGCCGTGACGAGGCGGCGGCAATCACTGGCGCCAACATCAGCATGGACGGCGGGTGGACGGCCCAATAGGCTGCGCGCCATGCGAAGCCTGACCCTTACAGCCTTATTGATGCTCGGCGCCTGTTCGGCGGTGCCGGGCCCGCGGATGATCGCTGCCCCGACCGGCGATTGGCGAAGCGTCGCCACGGCCGACGATCGCGGCCGGCTGTCGGGCTGGCGAAGTGCATTCACGAGTGCGCTCGACGCCGCTCGCCGGGCCGGGCACGGGGACGACATTGCCCGAGAAGGCGTGTTGCTTGCACCCGACGCCGCCCTTGCTGGAGCAGCGATCCCCAACGGCGATTACAAGTGCCGGGTGATCAAGCTTGGAGCGAAATCGGAGGGTCTGCTCGATTACGTCGATTACCCCTTCTTCCGCTGCCGGGTCGAACAGCCGGGATCGCTGCAAAGCCTGATCAAGCTGAGCGGCTCGCAGCGGCCGGTCGGCCGACTGTTCCCGAATGATGCGCTGAGGCAGGTTTTCCTCGGCACGTTGGTGCTGGGCGACGAACCGCGCGCGATGCAATACGGGCAGGACGAGCAGCGCGACGTTGCCGGTTATCTGGAACGCATCGGCCCTTCCCGCTGGCGGCTGCTGATGCCGCGCCCCCATTTCGAATCGCAGCTTGATGTCATGGAGCTGGTCCCCGTCTCCTGAGGAGTTTCCCCGCCATGTCCCGCACCATCGCTTTCGTCGCCGCCGCGCTTGCAACCGCCGTCCCTGCCCCGGCTTTCGCGGCCACCCTGCGCGAGGCGGTTGCCGCCGATATGCCGCAGTTGATGGCGCTGTACCGCGACCTGCACGCCAACCCGGAATTGTCGATGCAGGAAGTGCGAAGCCCGGCGAAGCTCGCTGCCGAGGCACGCAAGCTCGGCTTCGCCGTGACCGAGAACGTCGGCAAGACCGGCGTCGTTGCAGTGATGAAGAACGGGCCGGGGCCGGTGCTTCTGATCCGCGCCGACATGGACGCGCTGCCGGTGCCGGAACAGACTGGCCTGCCCTTTGCGTCCAAGGTTATCGGCAAGCTGCCCGACGGAACGCCTAGTCCGGTGATGCACGCCTGCGGCCACGACACGCATATGACGAGCTGGCTGGGAACCGCACGGCGGATGGCGGCGGCCAAAGATCAATGGTCGGGCACCCTGGTGATGATCCTTCAACCCGGCGAGGAGATCGGCGTCGGCGCGAAAGCGATGCTCGACGATGGGCTCTACACGCGCTTTCCCAAGCCCGACTACGCCCTTGCCTTCCATGACGCTGCGGCCCTGCCCGCAGGACAGATCGGCATCACCCCAGGCTATGCGCTTGCCAACGTCGACAGCGTCGACATCACGGTGAAAGGCGTCGGCGGCCACGGCGCCTATCCGCACACGACCAAGGACCCGATCGTCGTCGCCTCGCGCATCGTCTCGACGCTGCAAACCCTCGTGAGCCGCGAAAACGACCCGCAGCAACCGGCGGTCGTCACCGTCGGCAGCTTTCATGCCGGCGCCAAGCACAACATCATTTCCGAGGAAGCGAAGCTGCAACTGACGGTGCGCAGCTACACACCCGAGGTTCGCAAGTTGCTGCTCGACGGGATCAAGCGCGTCGCTCGCGGGGAAGCGATCGCCGCCGGGTTGCCCGAGGACCGGATGCCGGTCGTGACGGTGCGCGAGAATGAATACACCCCATCGACCTTCAACACCGAAAAGTTCTCCGGCCGGGCGTTGGCGCTGTTCAGCCAGAACTTCGGTACCCAGCGCGTCGTGAAGACACCCGCGGTAATGGGCGGCGAAGATTTCAGCCGTTTCTGGCTGGCCGACAAGTCGATCGAAAGCCTCATCTTCTGGGTCGGCGGCACGCCGACGGCCAAGTGGCAGGCGGCCGGCGGCAACCCGCAGAAGCTGCCATCCATCCACAGCCCGTTCTGGGCGCCGGATGCCGAAGCGGTTATCTCAACCGCGACGGAAGCGCTGACGCTGGCCGCGATGGACGTGCTGAAGAAGGGCTAAGCGCTCGCGGCGTCGAGCCGGTCCAGTTGCGCCGGCGTCAATTGCAGGTTTAGCGCCGCCACCAGCTCTTGCGCTTGCGACAGGCTCGTCGCGCTTGCGATTGGCGCGGTGATCGCCGGCTGAGCCATCGTCCAGGCGAGCGCAATCGCGGCTAGCGAAGCGCCGGACTCCACCGCCACGGCATCGAGCGCCTCGAGGATTTTCGGCCCCTTGCCGTCCAGATATTCGAGGTTGCGAAGACCGCGCGGGCTTTTCTCCAAGTCGTCGCGGCTACGGTATTTGCCGGTGAGGAAGCCGTTGGCGAGGCTGTAATAAGGGAACACCGCCAGCCCGTGCCGCTGCGCCGAGTCCCGAAGATCGCCTTCGAACTTCTGCCGTTCAACCATATTGTACCAGGGCTGCAGGGCCGTCGGTGCCGTCAGCCCGTTGTCCGCCGCTGCCGCCATCGCTTCGTCGACCCGGCCGGCGGAGAAATTGGACAGGCCGACCGCGCGGACCTTGCCGCCTTTGACGAGCCGATCGAACGCGCCGAGACTGTCGGCCAACGGCACGTCGGCGTCGTCCTTGTGCTGATAATAAAGATCGATCGTTTCCACGCCGAGCCGCTCAAGCGATGCTTCGCAGGCCGCTTGGATCGTTTCCGGCTTCAGGCCGGTCATCATCCCGACCTTGGTGGCGATCACGACCTGGTCCCGCTTACCGGTCCGCTTCAGCCAGCGCCCGATGAGCCGCTCGCTCTCGCCGCCGCTGTGCCCGGGCACCCAGGCCGAATAGACGTCCGCGGTGTCAATCATCGTGCCGCCCGCCGCAACGAAGGCGTCGAGCACTGCGAAGCTGTTGTTCTCGTCGGCCGTCCAGTCGAAGACATTGCCGCCGAGCGCGAGTGGGGCGACGCTAAGGCCGCTGCTGCCGATTGGGCGTTTGCTGGTCATTCCGCCCTCCTCCGCCACTTGCATTGCCTCCGCAAGACCCGGCCATTCAGAGAATATTTGTAAAGTTTAGCGACACCCACGCGATGTCGGTAGATTTGACGAAAGCGAAGCGCGGATGATCGGCCAGTGGACCAATGCGTTGGCCGCCGCAGCGTTCGCCGTGCTGTTGGCATGGCGACTGTTTTCAGGGGCTCGCCAGCCCGGTCATTGGATGCTCCTCGCAGGCTTCGCGGTCACTGCCTGCTGGAGCTGGCTCGCCGTGGTCATGCCCGGCAGCGCGGTGGTGCAGTTCGCGGAAACGGCACGCAACCTCGTCTGGATCGGCCTGCTACACAGCATGGCGGACCCCAACGGACAGGAAGCCCAGCAGAAGGGCGTCCGCCTGGTTTACGGCGCGGTTTCGGCCGTCCTCGGCCTTCAGCTCGTCGTCGATGCGCTGACCCTGTCGGAGGCGGGGGCAGCCAGCCAGGATACCGGGCGGCTGCTCCGGATCACGGCCGCTGCCGGCGCGCTCGTCCTTGTCCACAACCTGTACGGGCAGGCGTCGCCAGGAAGCCGGTTGAGCATTCGCCATGCGATGCTGGCCCTGACGATCGGCTGGACCTACGATCTCAACCTGTACACCGTCGCTTACCTCGACCCGGCTCGCGCCGGATCGCTGTTTGAATGGCGCGGCGCAGCGATTGCACTGACCGGCGGCTTCTTCGCGCTTAGCGCCCGGCACGAGCAGGGCTGGCGGGTGCGCCTGTCCCGGGCGGCCACATTCCAGTCGCTCTCCTTGCTTGCGATCTGTGCTTATTTCGCGCTGATGGCGATCATCGCCACCGCGCTTCGCGGCAGCAGCCTCGACTGGCCGCGCACGCTTGCCATCGCTGTCCTCGCCGGCCTCACCGTCGCCGGCATGGTGCTGGTCCCGAGCGCCCGCGCCCGCGCGTGGGCGAAGGTCAAGATGGCCAAGCACTTGTTCGAGCATCGCTACGATTATCGCAGCGAATGGCTTCGGTTCACCGCCACCCTGGGCCGCAATGGCAGCGCCGATCGGCCGCTCGGCGAACGGGTCGTCAAAGCCTTCGCCGACATTCTCGAAGCCCCGGGTGGCCTGCTTCTCGAATGCGATGCGGGCGGCGCTCTGATCCTTTCGGCAAGCCACGGCTGGCCCGGCAGTTCGCCGCGTGCCGAGCGCGGCGAAGACGGTCGGGCATTCTGGGCCGTCGCCGGGGCGAACGGGCGAATCGTTGAAGTCGATGCCGTTCGCCACGGCTGGGCTCACGCGCAGGACCGCGCGATTCCGTTGCCGCAGTGGATCCTCGACACGCCCGAAAGCTGGGTCGGAGTTCCGCTGATCCATAACGACCGAATGACCGGCTTCCTGCTCCTCGCCGCGCCGGAATACCGGCGTCCGCTCGACTGGGAGGACTTCGACTTACTGCGGACGGCCGGGCATCAGGCCGCCAGTTCGCTGGCGGAAGCGCAAACCCAGCGTGCGCTGTCGGATGCGCAGCGGTTCGAGGAGTTCAACCGCCGCTTCGCCTTCATCCTGCACGACATCAAGAACCTGGTCAGCCAGTTGTCGCTGCTCACCCGCAACGCGGAACGCCACGCGGAAAATGCCGAATTCCGAAGCGACATGATCGCGACCCTCAACAGCTCGATCGGCAAGATGAAGGAATTGCTGGCGCGGCTTTCGCCGCAGGCGGTCGGACGAACCTATCGCGCCGAACCGCAGGCGCTTCGCCCCATCGTCTCGGCCGCCATCGCCGCGAGGCGCGGTCGTCACCAGCTGCTGCTGCTGGGCGACGCATCCGCCTGGGTTCATGCAGACGCCCCGGCCCTCGAGCAGGCGCTATGTCACCTCCTGCAAAACGCCGTCGACGCCAGCCCGGCGGACCAGCCGGTCACCGTGCGCATCGACCACGACTCCGCGGAGGTCGCGATCACGATCACCG